>DATLYX010000127.1:0-57457 GCA_035574295.1 Xanthobacteraceae bacterium | reverse complement strand
GCTAACGCATGATGACTTAAGATTGAATCGTGTCCTGAGCGCAGCGCAACCTGAAGATCGACTCGTGTCCCGGGCGCAGCGCAGCGCGGAGCGCAGCGGAGCGGTGCGCTGCTGAACCGGGACCGCCAAGGGGATCAATCCCTGAAACCGCACAAAACCGCGGACACCGCAAGACATAGCCCTTGGCGGTCCCGGACCAGCAGTGCACCGTTCGCGCTTCGCGCTCACGCTGCACCGCATCCGGGACATGCCAATATCATTTCATCACGCTTTAGCGCGTCATTCGTTCAAGTTGAATCGTCATGCCCGCGCTTGTCGTGAATGACGGCGAAAGTCAATTTCATTGCCACGCGGATATGCAACCGACCTTTCACTCACGCGCAGCCTATGCGGTCGCGACTTTGCGCGAGGCGGGACGCCGCAGGGGGCCGTCATTCGCATGTGACAATTCACTTGCCCGGTTCGCATGGCTGGCATGCGACACTTCGCGTTGTGGAGCGTGCTGCCAACCGGCATACATAATTTCAAGCTGAAGCGTTGGTTGCGCGCATCCCCCCAGACCAAGCAACCGATGCACTCAGCGGTTCCCCTCTGGAAGGTGAGTGTCGGCTCTCTACGCCGACAACCTGAAGCCGGGCCCTCGCGGGCCCGGCTTTTTGTTGGGCGAAGGACGACCGGGCGTCCCATTCGGGGCGCGGAGTCCTTTACGGTCCGGGTCTCCAGCGCAGCACCCCGCTTCGCTGCATGCTGCGCAGCTCCTGGACGTCGAAGAGCAAGGTAGGTTCGGCGTGAATGCCGGCCGCGATCACGCCCACAGGCGCTCGTTCTCCAGGCCCTTGTAGAGGTGGGCGACGAATTCGCCGTAGCCGTTGAACAGCATGGTCGGCCGCCGCTCGCCGGTGCCGATCAATTCCTCGATCTCCTGGCTCCAGCGCGGGTGCGGCACCTGCGGATTCACGTTGGCCCAGAAGCCATATTCATGCGGCTGCAGATCTTCCCAGAAACTGACCGGACGCTTGTCGGTGAAGGTGAAGCGGACGATCGATTTGATTGATTTGAAGCCGTACTTCCACGGCACCGCAAGACGGATTGGAGCGCCGTGCTGCTTGGGCATCGGCTTGCCGTAAGCGCCGGTGGCGAGGAAGGCGAGCTCGTTCGTGGCCTCCTCGATGGTGAGCCCCTCGATATAGGGCCAGGGGTACATGAGCTTGCGCTGCTCGCGCGCCACGGCCTTGTCGAGAAAGGTCTCCATGCGCACGTATTTGGCTTCCGACTTCGGTTTGGCCAGTTCCACAAGCTTGGCAAAGGGGAATCCGGTCCACGGGATGGCCATGGCCCAGCGTTCCACGCAGCGCAGGCGATACAGTCGCTCCTCGAGCGTCATCTTGCGGATCAGATCGTCAATGCCGATCTCGAACTCGCGCTCGACCATGCCGTCGATCTTGATGGTCCAGGGCCGCGTTTTCAGCGCCTGAGCGGCGCGCCAGATGCTCTTGTCCGGGCTAAACTCGAAGAAGTTGTTGTAAGTGCCGTTAACCTTTTCATCCGTGACCGGACGGTCGAGCACGTATTTCTCGTTGCGCTTGGCCGGGTAGAGATCGGCGGTGGGGTCGGGCAGGTCGGCGACGCGCTGGGCGATCGCGGACGCCGGCACGATGCTGCCGGCGGCGGCGCCGATGGCGGCGCCCATGAAGGCGCGGCGGTCGAAGAAATAGCGCTCCGGAGTGGCCAGACGCTCAGGAATCTCCCAGCCGCGGCGGCGGATGATGTGCATGGCTATCCTCCGAATCTCTCCTCAACGACGTAAGTGCCTGAGGGATCAAACACAAGTCACACCTGCGCGAAGCCCTTCGCTCCACCCCGGGTTCGCCCGCGCCGCCGCAAATGTTACGCCGCCGCGGCCGCCGCCTTGCGCGCCGCGACAATCTGGTCAGCCTGCTTGCCGTGCAGTTCCGCCATGTGATCGAACTTGAATGAGAACGTGCCCACCCCGGCCGTGGCCGAGCGTACTTCGATGATGAGATCGCTGATTTCCGATTCCGGCATTTTGGCGCGCACCACGTCCCAGCCGGGCCAACCCTCGCGGGTGTCAAAGCCCAGGATCTGGCCGCGGCGGCCGGAGAGGATCGCGTTCATCTTGGCCGTGGCATCAGACGGGCAGACGATCTCCACCGAATAGATCGGTTCGAGCAGCACCGGCTGGCACTGCGGCAGCGCCTCGACGATGCCGACGCGGCCGGCCATGCGAAACGCCTGGTCGGACGAGTCGACCGTGTGGTAGGAGCCGTCGATCAGCTTCACCTGCACGTCGACCACCGGGAAGCCGAGCGGCCCCTGCTTGAGTCCGTCCTTGACGCCCTCCTCGACGGCCGGAATGTAGTTGCTCGGCACCACGCCGCCCTTGATGTGATCCTCGAACACGAAACCCGAGCCGCGCGGCAACGGTTTGATGTCCAGCACCACGTCGCCGTACTGGCCATGCCCGCCGGACTGTTTCTTGTGGCGGCCGCGCTGGACGATGCCCTTCTTGATGGTTTCGCGATAGCCGATGGTCGGCCGGCGCGTGACGAGCGGCACGCCGAAGCGGTCGGCAATACGTTCGGCGGCGACGCGCAGATGCATCTCGCCCTGTCCCCACAGCACGATCTCCTGCGCCTCGGCATTGTGCACGACGATGATCGAGGGATCCTCCTCCACCAGCTTGTTGAGCGCCTGGCCGAGCTTGACGTCGTCTTTGCGGTCCTTGGCGGCGATCGCCAGTCCGAGCACCGGCGGATAGGGTTTCACCTCGATCAGCGGCTTGTGCGGCTGCTTGCCGGTGGAGAGGGTGTCGCCGGTCTTGGCGTAATCGAGCTTGGCGAGCGCCACCGTCTCGCCGACCGCGGCTGGCCCGCGCTTTTCTGTCTGCAGTCCCATCAGCTTGAAGGTGCCGCCGACGCGGCCTACTTCGCGTTCCGGCGAAGACAGAACGGTGCTGTCGCCGATCTGGCCGGCAAGCACGCGCACGATCGACATCTTGCCGCCGTGCGCGGTATGCATGGTTTTCAGCACGTAGCCGACCGATTCGCTGCCGGAATTCACCCCGAGCCGCTTGATAGTCGCCTCGACGTTGGGGGCCTCGTGGCGCAAGGCCTTTAGCAGCCGCAGCACGCCGTTGGTGCGGGTGGCGCAGCCGAGCAGCACCGGGCACACCAGGCCCTCGCGCAGCTCGCGGGCGAGATCGTCGAACACCCGGTCGCGCGGCGGCTCGATGTCCTCGAGCAACTGCTCCATCAGCTCGTCGTCGTGGTCGGCCAGCGTCTCCAACATGGAGAACCGTGCCGTCTTCTTGCGGTCGAGAACGTCGCCCTCCAGCGGCACCACTTCGGAAGGCGCATATTCCTTGTAGACGAACGCGCGCTCAAGCGCGAGATCAACGAAGCCGGTGATGAGACCATCCTTGAAAGTCGGAATCTGGCGCAGCAGAAGCTTGTTGCGGGAGGCGGGTTGCAGCAGTTGCAACGCATCGACCACATCGCTGTTGGCCTTGTCGATCTTGTTGAGGAACAGAAAGCGGGGAATGTTCTGGTCCTCCAGCTCGCGCAGGATGAGCTGGAGCTGCGGCACCTTCTTGTCGTCCATTTCGCACACCACCACTGCGGCATCCACAGCGGGCAGCGTCGCGCGCATATCGTGCACGAATTCGACCGATCCCGGACAATCGACGAAGGTGTAGCTGTCGCCCATGAAATTGGTGGTGGCGACGGACAGCTCTACGCTCATCTTGTGGTCGCGCGACTCCTTGCCGGCGTCGCCGACGGTGTTGCCGGCCTCCACCGTGCCCTGGCGCGGGATGGCACCGGTGCGCGCCAGGATCGCTTCGAGCAACGTGGTCTTGCCGCTCTGGAACGGGCCCACGAGTGCGATGCATCGTGGACCCGCAAGCCGTGTGCCGTTCTTGCCATTTTCCGCCATCTTCGTCTCTCCGCACCTTTCGAGTGGGGCCGCCGGACCAAACTGATGGCTATCGTTTCAGGCCAATGGGGGGATTGGCAAGAGGCGGCTGCAGCCCGGCGTCGCAAGCGTTTGTTTATCGCGAATTCTGTTGGCGATGTGGGGGCAGCCGCGAGATTTGTCGCCGGTAAGCGCGAATTAATGGCAAGAAACTAGGCTTCTGCGACGGATCACGCCCATGGCCTCTCTCGACGAAGCTGCCCAAACTTCACCGGTGCCCGAGGTGGCGCCTACGCGCCGATTTATCCCTTGTCTGTTCGCGTCGGCGCTGTTTCTGTCCGCGCTCCTGATCTTCGCCATCCAGCCCATGTTCACCAAGATGGTGCTGCCGCGGCTCGGCGGTTCGCCGCAGGTGTGGTCGGTCGCCATGGTGGTGTTCCAAACGGCGCTGTTCCTGGGCTACCTGTATGCGCATTTGGTGTCGCGCGCCCTCAGGCCCGGATGGGCAGCGATCGTGCATCTTGTATTCCTCGGTGTGGTAGGAGCCACGCTGCCGCTCGGCATCGCCAAGGGGTTCGACCTTCCGCCCGAACACGGTGTGGCGCTGTGGGTCGCCGGGTTGTTTTTTGCTTCCATCGGGCTTCCGTTCGTGGCGCTGTCGGCGAGCGCGCCGCTGTTGCAGCACTGGTTCTCCGTCACCGGACATAAACAAGCCAGCAATCCTTACGTTCTTTATGCGGCCTCGAACCTGGGTTCGTTTGCCGCGCTGCTCGCCTATCCGTTCCTGATCGAACCGCTGTTTCCGTTGCAAACGCAGATTTCGCTGTGGTCGGCGGGATTCTTCGGACTGGCGGCGCTGGTGGCGACCGCGGCCTATCTGGCCGCGGGGCGGACAACGGCTTCTGCCGCGGAGCACGAAGAGAGCGGCGCTCCGCCCGCCATCAGGCAATGTTTGTCCTGGACCGCGCTCGCCGCCATCCCGTCCGGCCTGGTGATCGCGGTGACGGCCTATATCAGCACCGACCTGGCCGCGGCGCCGTTCCTGTGGGTGATACCACTCGCGCTTTACCTCTTGACCTTCGTTGCGGTGTTCCGCGAACGGCCGTGGATCACCCACGCCACCGTGCAGCGGCTGTTGCCCTATGCGGCGGCGCCGCTCGCCATCAGCGCCTTCGGCGGCGATCAGAAATACTGGTTCATTATGGTGGCGCTCAATCTCTTCGTGTTCGTGCTGGTCGCCTTGTGCTGTCACGGCGAGGCCTATCGCACACGACCGCACCGCACCCGGCTCACGGAGTTTTACCTCTGGATCGCCTTCGGCGGCGCCTTGGGCGGCGTGTTCGCCGGCTTGATCGCGCCGAACCTGTTCAACAACACCTACGAATATCCGATCCTGATCGCGGCGGCGCTGTTGCTGCTGCCGGGCATGTTCGAGGGCGGCTGGCGCGCGTTCCTGCGCGACGCCGGACCGGGATTGATCGGAACGGCCGTGCTCGCCGTGGTCGCGATCCTCTTCGACCTGAAGGCGCTCGTGCGCGCGGAGGTTTCCAACTACGTCTTCGGCGGGATCCTCGTCGTGCTGGTAGCGATCATGTTGTTCAACGCGCGGCGGCTGGCGCGTTATTTCCGACTGATCGTCTTGGTGCTGACAGTGACGCGCCTGTGGCAGCCGACGGACGACCAGTTGCTCACTACGCGCAGCTTCTTCGGCGTGCACCAGATCCGCGAAAGCCCGAACCGGACGCACCACGTCCTGATGCACGGCACCACCATGCACGGCGCCATGCGGGTGCGCGACGCTAAAGGCCAGTCGGTGACCGGGCGGCCGGAACCCCTCACCTACTACTACGTCGGCGGACCGCTCTCGGACGTGGTGGCCGCCACCCGCGACGCCCGCGGCCGCCTCGCCGAGGTGGCCATCGTCGGGCTCGGCGCCGGCACGCTCGCCTGCCATCGTCGCGATGGCGAACGCTGGACGTTCTTCGAGATCGATCCGGCAGTGGTCCGCATCGCGCGCGATGAGCGCTATTTCCGCTTCTTGTCCGCCTGCGCCCCGGATGCGGCAATCGTGATCGGCGATGCAAGGCTCACGCTCGCAGCCGCCTCGGGCCGCTACGACCTGATCGTGATCGATGCCTTCTCCTCCGACGCCATCCCGATCCATTTGCTCACGCGCGAGGCGCTGCGCAGCTACCTGTCGCGATTGACCCCGCACGGGGTGATGGCGTTCCACGTCTCGAACCGGCACATGGAGCTTGCGCGGGTGGTGGCGGCGGTGGGCGCCGCCGAAGGTTTGACGGCCTATGTCAAACGCGACCGGGTGAAACAGAGCTTCGTCGAAACCTTCCACGCCAGCGCCATCGTGGTGGCGCTGGCGCGGGATGCGGCCGACCTCGGCGATCTGCCGAAGCGGGAGGGTTGGGAGCGGATCGAGGCAGAGGGCGTGGCGCCGTGGACCGACGACTACGCCAACGTGATCGGCGCCATCATCCGCAACAAATTCGGCGGTTGATCAACGCCGCCAAGCTGCGAGAAGGCCGCGCAGGTCGCGGAGCACAGCGCGGGCGGCGTTGTGCCCCGGTGCGCCGGTGACCCCGCCGCCGGGATGGGCGCCGGAGCCACACAGGTAGAGGCCGGGCAGCGGCATGCGGTAGTCGGCATGGCCAAGCATCGGGCGCGCGGAGAACAATTGGTCGAGGGTCAGCGCGCCGTGAAAGATGTCGCCGTTCGGCAGGCCGAATTCGCGCTCAAGATCGAGCGGAGAGAACACCTGCCGCCCCACGATGCTGGCGCGGAATCCGGGCGCGAATTTTTCCACCGTGTCGATCATCAGGTCGGCGACCGTCTCGCGGTGATCGTCCCAGGAGCGGCCGTCGGGCAGCTTCGGCGCCGTGTGCTGGCAGAACAGGCTCGCCACATGCGCGCCCCTGGGCGCGAGGCTGTCGTCGAGCGTGGACGGGATCAGCATTTCGATGATCGGCGCCCGGCTCCAGCCCGCGGTGGCGGCATCGTGGAAGGCGCGGTCCATATAGGCCAGACTCGGGCCCAGGATGATGCCGGCGGTGTGGTGATCGCCAACCTCGCGGCCGGGCAGCGCGGCAAAATTCGGCAGCGTCGCGAGCGCGACATTCATGCGGAAGGTGGCGGAGCCGCATTTCCAGCGCGCCATGCGCTCGGCGACCCAGGACGGCAGGGCACCGTGCGGCACGAGTTGTTCGAACAGAAACTTTGGATTCACGTTGGCGATGACCGCGCGCGCGCGGACGCTTGCGCCGCCGGCGAGCACGACGCCCGCGGCCCGGCCGCGCTCGACGATGATCTCGCGCACCTCGGCGCCGGTGTCGATGCGGGCGCCGTGTTCTGCGGCGGCGCGTGCGATTGCATTCGAGATCGCACCCATGCCGCCGACGGCGTGGCCCCAGGTGCCGCGCTTGCCGTTCACCTCGCCGAAGCAATGGTGCAGCAACACATAGGCCGTGCCGGGCGTGTAGGGCGAGGCAAAATTGCCGACGATGGAGTCAAAGGCGAACAGGGCCTTTACCGGCGCGGCGGCGAACCAGGAGTCCAGATAATCGCCGGCCGACTTCGTGAATAAGTCGAGCAGCGCACGGCGGGTGCTGCCATCGAGGCGGCGCAGGCGGTTGCCGAACGCAAGGGCCTTGAGCATTTCGGCAAGCGACATGCCGTCGGACATGTTGGGCGGCGCCCGCAGCACAAGGTCGCGCAGCACGTCGGCCACGGCGGCGATCTCCGCGGCATAAGCAGGGTAGCGTTCCGCATCGGCGGCGGAAAACTTGGCGATTTCTTTCTGGGTGCGGCCCTCCCCGGTGAGCAGATAGCGGCCGTCCTCGGTGGGCAGGAAATTCTGCGCCCGCCGCTCGACGATCTTGAGCCCGTGGCGCTCGAGTTCGAGTTCGCGGATGATCTTCGGCTGCAACAGGCTGACCGTGTAGGCGGCGACCGAATTGCGAAAGCCCGGGTGAAACTCCTCGGTGACGGCGGCGCCGCCGACCACGTTGCGGCGCTCGAGCACGCGCACGGAGAGCCCCGCTTTGGCGAGATAGGCCGCGCAGGTGAGGCCGTTGTGGCCGCCGCCGATGATGACCGCGTCGAGCTGATTCATGACCCCATTATGAAACAGAACGTATGAAACAGACCGTGTGACTTCTCCCATGGTCCCAAAGTCTGTTGGGACATGGTCGCGGCCGGCAAAGCAAGCCGATCAACATCAAAACCGCGGGATGTCGGGAAACGGCAGCTTGCCGGCATGCACGTGCATGCGGCCGAGCTCGGCGCAGCGGTGCAGGGTCGGGAACACCTTGCCGGGATTGAGCAGGCCCTTGTCGTCGAAGGCGCATTTGAGGCGCTGCTGCTGTTGCAAGTCGGTCTCGCTGAACATCGCGCCCATGAGGTCGCGCTTCTCCACGCCCACGCCGTGCTCGCCGGTGAGCACGCCGCCGACCTCGACGCAAAGCTTCAGGATGTCGGCGCCGAATTGCTCGGCCTTTTCCAGCTCGCCCTGCTTGTTGGAGTCGTAAAGAATGAGCGGATGCAGGTTGCCGTCGCCGGCGTGGAATACGTTGGCGACGCGGAGGCCGTATTTGTCCGACAGCACCCGGATGCGGGCGAGCACTTGTCTTAGCCGCGCGCGCGGGATGGTGCCGTCCATGCAATAGTAGTCGGGCGAAATGCGACCGACCGCGGGGAACGCCGCCTTGCGGCCGGCCCAGAACAACAGGCGCTCTTCCTCGGAGGTGGACGCCTTGCAGGTGACCGCCAGGCAGTCCTTGGCGATTTTCTCCACCCGGCCGATGAGATGATCGACTTCGGCGGCGGGGCCGTCGAGCTCCACGATCAGGAGCGCCTCGACGTCGAGCGGATAGCCGGCGTGCACAAAATCCTCCGCCGCGTGGATCGCCGGCCGGTCCATCATCTCCATGCCGCCGGGGATGATGCCTGCGCCGATGATGCGCGAGACGCACTCCCCGGCGTCTTCGGTGCGCTTGAAACCAATCAACAGCGCGCGCGCGGTCTCCGGCTTCTTAAGGATGCGCACGGTGACCTCGGTGAGGACGCCGAGCAGGCCTTCGGAGCCGGTGATCACGCCCATCAGGTCATAACCGCCGGCATCGAGATGCTTGCCGCCGAGGCGGATGATCTCGCCGGTGATCAGCACCATTTCCAGGCCGAGGATGTTGTTGGTGGTGACGCCGTATTTGAGGCAATGCACACCACCGGAATTCTCCGCCACGTTGCCGCCGATGGTACAGGCGATCTGCGAGGACGGGTCGGGTGCGTAATAGAAGCCGGCGTCGCTCACCGCATTGCTGATGGCGAGATTGGTGACGCCCGGCTCGGCCACCACCGCGCGGTTCTCGAGATCGATCTCGCGGATGCGGTTGAACTTGGCCATGCCGAGCAGCACGCCGTCGCCGAGCGGCAGGGCGCCGCCGGAGAGCGAGGTGCCGGCGCCGCGCGGCACCACCTTGATTCCTTCGGCGTGGCAATAGCGCAACACTGCGGCAACCTGTTCCGTGGTCTCCGGCAGCACCACCACCATGGGCAGCGCGCGATAGGCGGTCAGTGCGTCGGACTCGTAGGCCTTCATCTCGATTTCGCTCGCGATGACGCTTTCGCCCGGGACAAGGCCGCGCAGCGCGCTCACAATCTCGTTACGGCGCGCGAGCACGCCCTGATCAAGCTCCGGCATGGCCAGTGGCATGGCACCTTCCCAATTCTGCTCAAAGTTGATTATACATTGGCCGAGCTTGTGGAGAACACGGGCAAGGCGCAAGGGGAGAGCACATGAAGGTGCTGGTGTTGGCTGCGGCCGCCATGGTCGCTGCAAGTGGTGTTGCGAATGCGCAGGATGCGGCGGCAGGCGAGCAGGTCTTCAAGCAATGCCGCGCTTGCCATACGGTCGGACCCGATGCGCGCAATCTGGTGGGGCCGCTGCTCAACGGATTGGAGGGCCGCAAGGCCGGCACCATCGAAGGATATTCCTACAGCGACGCCAACAAGAATTCCGGCATCGTGTGGGATGAGGCGACGTTCAAGGATTACATCGCCGACCCGCTCAAGAAGATACCCGGCACCAAGATGCAGTTTGTCGGCATCAAGAACGAGAAGGATGCGGCGAACTTGTGGGCCTACCTCAGGCAGTTCAAGGCTGACGGATCGAAGAAATAATAAAGCCTAAGGCTCTGCCCGCCGCATTGTCATTCTTTGACCCAGGGAAACGGCGTCTGCACCACAAGGCCGCGGGCGCGGGCGTCCGGCACGCCGAGGCCGCGCAGGGCGGCAAGCGCGAGCTCCTGAATCGCCGCGCGCGCCTTGCCGGCATCCCCGGAAAAATCCGGCGCAAGCGGCCCGACCAGACCCTCCACCAGAGCGCCGACGAGCGCCGGCGCGGCGAGCGTCGCATCCTGCTGCGGAAGGAGACCGTTCGCTGCGGCCGTCTCGATGCGCGCGGCAAATTCTTCGACCAGGGACTGGCGGAACCGGCAACGGATCGCCTCGATCCCGGCGTCCACCGGCTCGGCGATGAGCGCGTAGGCAAGGCGTCGGTGTTGCTGCGCGCGCGCGGCAAACGTGACAATGGCGGCGGCAAGTGCGGAAAGCGGGCCGGGCGCTGCGTCTGCGGCGCGGCGCAGGGCGGCAAGTTCGCGCTCCTCAGCCATGGCGATGAGAGCCGTGAGCAGCTCGGTCTTGCCGGGGAAGTAGCGGTACACGGTGCCGGCCGCGATGTCGGCGCGCGCCGCGATGGGCGCGATCTGCACCGCCCCTATGCCGCCCTCGCCGGCGATGCTGAGCGCCGCTGAGACGATCGATTCTTTGCGCGCGGCAAGGCGCCGAACGACGCTTTCGGTGCGGCGATAGGGCATGGCGCAAACCGATGAACCATGATTCACCCCGAGGCGCAACGCTGACCACGCAGCCCTCAGGCAAGGCGTCCAGAAGACCCGGCTTCAGTCTGGCAGACCGCGCGAATGCGCATCTCGTGTCGGTGTCGGCGCATGCACGGCGCCAAGCGCATACAGCAATTCAGATGCTACGAACGTCGGCGCGCGGCCATCCGCGGCCGACGCAAAGCCGGAACCGAGGTCCACGATCAAATAGCCCAGCGTGCGGCGCGCGCCGGTGACGTCCTCCGCCGGCGCCTTCGTCCGCCGAAGCCGCTGCAGCCAATGCGCCGCGCACTCGATTCCCCAAGGGTGCCAAAGGTAGTTTTCGGTCACGGTGCGCACGGCCTGCGACCCGTCGAAATTGGTGAAGTAGCGTTTGATGATTCCCAGCTCGGGCGCATAGGAGAGCGGGCGCCCGATCAGCCGGTCGAGATGCTGCGGAATTGCCTGCAGGATGGTGTCCGGCAACTCAACACCGGCTTCGGCCTCGGCGCGCAGCAGCGTTGTGTAGATTTGCAGGGTGAGCCCATCGGCGATTTCACCGCGTTCGATGTTCGCCGTCTCGTTGAGCTGCAACCGCCAGCCTGGCGGCGAGGCCGTCGCGTCGAAACGGGACATGAGCCAGCGGGCGGTCTGTCGCAGCATGGCGTCAAGCCGCGCCTTGTCGTCGTGCCAGCCGAGACCGGCGGCGTGCAGCTCGAGCAGCGCGAGCAGCGCGAGCGCACTGGTATAGGTCGCGTGTTCTGTGAGGTCGTGCTGCTGCGGCAGGATGTTCCAGCCGCCGTCGTCGAGCGGGCGATAGAGGTCGGCCACGGTCTGTGCATAGGCGAGCCGCGCGAGCAAATGCTTGCGCCGCTCCGAGTCGACGAGGTCGCTGCGGCCAAGCGCGATCGCGAGCGAGGCCACGGTCCACAGCGCGGGCTCGGCCTGCGGATAGTCTGAGTCACCGACCAGCCATCCAAATTTCTTGCCGCGCTCTTCGATCAGTAATTCCGGCGCGAACGGCGCATCCAGCGCGCGCCAAAAATCCGGCAGCGTGCTCGCCCGCGCTTCAACGGTGCGAAAAACCGCGCTCATGGCCTGGGAAGATACCCAGGGCGAGATGGCGACTTTCGGCCCTTTGGTGCGGTTCGGTGATTCGTAAATCCAGGTTGCGTGTGTCCACTCGCGGTGAAGGCGGTCGATCAGGCCCGCGCGGGCTCGTGCCGCAGTGTCGAAAACTTCGTTCGCAGCGCGGACCGGCCGAAACAACGAGATGGCATGCCGATCGAGGAACAGGCGGGCGGCGTGCCCGGCGGGAATCGGAACACCGTTGTCGGCCATCGCGAGATAGCCGAGACCAGCCAGCAGGAACGCCCCCGCTACGGTCGCGGCCTTGCGCACGGCACGACGAACGGTGCGGCGCAATTCGCGCCGCCAAAGCAGGTTGAAGTCGACCTTGAGCAGGCCGGCCACCAACCGTAGCAGCGCCCTGCGTCTGCTGTCGCGCCCGGGACGCAGGTCGACCGCCAGCGGCTCGGCGCGCGGGACGATGACGCCATCAAGCACTGAGTCCGTGCGCAACGCCGGCGGAAAGCACTCAAGCTGCTTGAGCGCCTCAGGGGCGTTCGGCTCTCCGTCGATAATGACACAAAAGATCTGGTTGTGCCGCCCGAGCGACTGGAAGGTCAGAATTTCCTTGTTGACCCATTTGGAGGCGGCGGCATTCGGGGAGCAGATGACGATCAGGTGGCGCGATTGCAGCAGCGCCTGACGAATCGCATCGCTGAGATCGGGGGCGCCGGCAAGTTCGGCGCTATCACGAAAAATCGGGAACAGCCTTGTAGGCAACGACGCGTTCGACGCCACAGCGGCGCGCAGACGACGCGGGACTGAATAGAACTCCAACGCCGGATGCAGCCAATCAGCCCAGGCCTTGTCTCGCTGACTATAGCTGATGAAGGCCCAGTACTTGAATGTTGTTCTCTCTTCCATCGCAGGCTGCGGGGCTCTCCCCTGCCTTACCTCCCCTGCCCGGCCAAGGCCTTGGTGCGGATGGCCTCCAGCGTGGTTGCGGGCGTGATTGCGTTGGGATCCACCTTCAGGTGGATCAGCGACGGCAGGCCCGATTTCTGCGCAGCTTCGAATGCGGCGGGAAAATCCCCCGTTTTCTCCACCGTCACGCCGAAGCCGCCGAAGGCGCGCGCGTAGGCGGCGAAGTCGGGATTCTTCAGCTCGGTCGCCACCACGCGGCCGGGATATTCGCGCTCCTGGTGCATGCGGATGGTGCCGTACATGCCGTTGTCGGCGATCAGCGTGACGAACGGCAGATTGTATTGCACGGCGGTGGCGAATTCCTGGCCGTTCATCAGAAAATCGCCGTCGCCGGAAATGCCGACGACGATGCGATTCGGATAAAGCGTCTTCATGGCAACGGCGGACGGCACGCCATAGCCCATGGACCCCGAGCACGGGCCGATGTGGGTGGCGTAACGGCGGAAGCGATAAAAGCGGTGCACCCAGGCGGTGAAATTGCCCGCGCCGGTGCAGATGACGGCGTCGTCGGGCAGATGATCGCGCAGCCAGACGATGATCTCGCCGAAATTCACGTTGCCGGGCTGGGGCGTCGCCTTGTCGGTCCAGGCGCGATAGTCGGCGTTGGCGGCTTGGGTCTCGGCGCGCCAGGGGATGTCGGCCGGCGGCTGCAAGGCATCGAGCATGGATGCGAATGCGGTCGGTGAGGCGTTGATGGCAAGGTGTGGATGATAGACGCGACCGAGCTCTTCGGCGCCGGGATGCACGTGCACGAGCGTCTGGCGATGGCCGGGCAGATCGAGGAGCGAATAGCCCTGGGAAGGAATTTCGCCGAGGCGGCCGCCGATGAGCAGAATCAGATCGGCGGCCTTGATGCGCGCCACAAGTTTTGGATTGGGACCGATGCCGAGGTCGCCGGCGTAACAGGCGTGGCGGGCGTCGAACACATGGCTGCGGCGGAACGAGGTCGCCACCGGGAGCGCAAATTTTTCCGCAAAGCGCACAAGCGACGCGCAGGCAGCATCGTTCCAGCGGCTGCCGCCGGCGATCACGATGGGCTGCTTGGCAGCAGCGAGCAGCTTTTGCAGCCGCGCCATGTCGGGGGCGCCGGGCCAGGTTTCCACCGGCTCAAACGGGGGCGCGTCGGGCACGGCCACGCGCTCCACCAGCATGTCCTCGGGCAGCGCGACCACCACCGGACCCGGCCGGCCGCTTGTTGCCGTGTAGAAGGCCCGCGAGACGATTTCCGGGATGCGGGCGGGGTCTTCGATCTCGGTCGCCCATTTGGCCATGGAGCCGAACACGGCGCGAAAATCGATTTCCTGAAACGCCTCGCGCTCGCGCATCTCGCGCGCCACCTGGCCCACGAACAGGATCATGGGCGAAGAATCCTGCTTGGCGATGTGGACGCCGTGCGAGGCGTTCGTCGCGCCCGGCCCGCGCGTGACGAAAGCGATGCCCGGCCGGCCCGTGGCCTTGCCAACGGCTTCCGCCATGATCGCGGCACCGCCTTCCTGGCGGCAGACGGTGAGTTTTATGGGGCGATCGTAGAAGGCGTCGAGGGCGCCGAGATAGCTTTCTCCGGGCACACAGAAGGCGTGTTTTACGCCGTGCAGAACAAGCTGATCGACCAGGATCTCGCCGCCGGTCCGGGTGCCGTCATTCGCGCGCATGCATCGTCTCCTCGAACGCTACGCATATTAGCCCCCTCTCCCCGCTTGCGGGGAGAGGGAGGCGAGCAATCGCAAGATCGCGAGCCTGCTGAGGGGACATTTCCACGAGCTGGGACTCACGGAAGAGCCCCCTCACCCGCCCACCTTCGCTTCGCTCCGACGGGCGACCTCCCCCAAGCGGGGAGAGGTCAAAGTATGGAGCAAGACATCACCGTTTGATCGGGCAGAATTTGGCCGGGATCATCAGCGAGGTGTTTTGCTGCAGAAGGAATCCCGACTCGTTGAGCTTGGCGAGATACTCGCGCCACTCCGGGTCGGCGAGCATTCCGGCGCGGCGGCGGGCGCGGTCGGCAGCATCCTCGTAGGCCCACAGGTGCACGACAGTGTTCACGTCGCCGGTCTCGCCGTACATGTAGGCGACGGGCTCGCCGAGATGCCGGGTCTGCGCCGCGTACCCGTGTTTTTCGTAGAGATCGAGGTACGCCAGACTCGCGCCGGCCTTGATGCGATAGATGCGGTGATCGACGATCACGAAATCCTCCCTGCTCTGCCGCGGCGCTTCTCGCCGCGCGGCGGAGTGTATCGCAATGCGGGCTGAGTTCATCCCTCGTGCGGCCGGCTCGCATCATCTCCAGGTAGAGCTCTTATGCGATTGCCCTGCTTCCGGGAGCGTCCGGAACCGGGCAAGGTGCGGCGCATGGCGCTCGATCTCCGCCGCGTCGCCGTCGTATTCGCCGGTGCGGCGTCCTTCCTCAATCTCTACACGCCGCAGGCGATCCTTCCGTTCATGGCGCAGGAGTTTGCCGCAAGCGCGGCGGACGCAAGCCTGATCCTCACTGCCGGGTCGCTCGCGGTGGCGCTCACCGCGCCATTCTCCGGGGCCGTCGCCGACGTGCTCGGCCGCAAATGGGTGATCGCAGGCGCCATGCTGCTGCTCATCGCGCCGACGGTGATGTGCGCGTTCGCGCCCTCGCTGGAAGGGCTGATCTTCTGGCGCTTCGTGCAAGGGCTGTTGTTGCCGCCGATTTTCGCGGTGACGGTCGCTTACGTGGGCGACGAATGGCCGCCGCAGGAGGCCACGGGCGTGATCGGCCTCTATGCCGCGGCGTCCGGCTTCGGCGGCTTTTTGGGCCGCTTCCTGCCCGGCCTGCTTGCCGACCACATCGGTTGGCGCGGCGGGTTTCTGGTGATGGGGGCAATCACCCTCGGCTGCTTCCTTGTGGTGCTCACCTGTCTTCCGCGCGAGAAGAAATTTGTGCGCGCGAGCACTCTCGGCGCGTCACTGAAACAGATGCTCAACCACCTGCGCAATCCGAAGCTGCTTGCGATCTATGCGGTCGGCTTCGGCGTGCTGTTCAATTTCATGGCGGTGTTCACCTATGTGAACTTCCATCTCGCTGCGCCGCCGTTCAACGCCTCGGCCGCGTTCCTCGGCTCGATCTTCGTGGTCTATCTCGGCGGCTCGCTGTTGACCCCCTGGATCGGCTTTGCGGTGGCGCGGCTCGGGCGGCGGAATTTTATGCTGGGCGTGCTCGCGTTGTGGATCGTCGGGCTTTTCGTCATGCTGGTCCCGTCGATCCCGTTGATCGTGCTCGGCTTATTGATTTGCGCGGTCTGCGGGTTTCTGACCCAGGCTTCGAGCACGAGCTATGTGGCGGTGAGCGCGCAGAGCGGCACCTCGGCCGCGGTCGGACTCTATGTCATGGTCTACTACTTCGGCGGCAGTCTCGGCGCATACCTGCCCGGCTTGACCTGGGAGGCCGCAGGCTGGCCGGCCGTGCTCGCCATGGTGAGCGTCATGATCTGCATCATCGCCGTTGTCGTGGCGCGCAGGTGGGAAGGATAATTTGGGGAGAACGGCAATGAGCACGACACCGTCGCAGAGCCAACTGGAGTTTTTGCGCTCGATCGACACGCCGACGGTCTGCAATCTTCTGGAAATCGTGGCGCCGGAGCGGCGCGGCTTCGGATATACGGTGCGGCACCTGCACTGCATCTTCCCCGATCTGCCGCCCATGGTGGGGTTCGCCAAGACCGCCACCATGCGCGCGCAGGACCGCGTGCCGCTGTCCGAAGCGGGCTACATGGCCAAGCGTCTCGACTATCTCGATTACGTCGCTTCTGCGCCGCAGCCCTCCATCGCCGTGATCCAAAACCTCGACGACA
The DNA here is from genome assembly GCA_035574295.1 of Xanthobacteraceae bacterium. Classification (GTDB taxonomy): domain Bacteria; phylum Pseudomonadota; class Alphaproteobacteria; order Rhizobiales; family Xanthobacteraceae; genus PNAI01. The sequence goes on along the minus strand of DATLYX010000127.1, from coordinate 40,767 downwards.
TCGTCGGCTTCGGCGCGTTCTGGGGCGAGGTGCAGAGCAACGTGCACAAGGCGCTCGGCTGCCTCGGCACCATCACCAACGGCTCGGTGCGCGACATTCCGGCCATCGCGCCGGGATTTCAGATGCTCGCCGGATCGATCGCACCCTCGCACGCCTTCGTGCATGTGGTGGATTTCGGCGTGAACGTGAACATCCACGGCATGGCGGTCAAAAGCGGCGATCTCATCCACGCCGACCGGCACGGCGCGGTGGTGGTGCCGATCGAAACCATCGCGCCGATGCAGGCAGCGGCCGACGGGCTTGCCAGGCGGGAAGCCAAGATCATCGAGGCGGCGAAGTCCGGCAGGGGCTTGGAGGCGATCAAGGCGGCAATGAGGGGCTGACGCCCCCGCATCGCCCTTGCATTCGCTCGGGGGGTATGGGGAAACTGCCTCGGGCGTTCCTCTTGCGGGTTTCGCATGACCGAGCAATCCGACGGGCTTTGCCCCCGCGACCGGCATTGGTTCGCGCCAGGGCCGAAGCGGATTCTGTCGCTCGACGGCGGCGGCGTGCGCGGGGCGATCGAGGTGGCGTTCCTCGAACGCATCGAGCAGGTCCTGTCGGAACATCATCGCGCGCAGACGGCAATGTCGGCAATGTCGGCAATGTCGGCGGCACCCGGCGGCGCGGGTGCGTTTCGCCTCAGCGACTGGTTCGATCTCGTCGGCGGCACCTCGACCGGCGCGGTGATCGCCGGCGCGCTTGCGCTCGGATACACGACGGCGCAGCTGAAGGAGTTTTACCTCGACCTGGCGCCGAGCGTATTCGTCCCGCGTTGGCACTTGGGGCTGCGGCCGAAATTCGGCACCGAGCGCCTGCGGCAGGAAATCGCCAAGGTGGTCGGCGATCGCACCTTGGACAGCGAGGATCTGCGCACCGGCTTGTGCGTGGTGACCAAGCGCATGGACACCGGCAGCCCCTGGATCGTGGCCAACAATCCGCGCGCTCCGTACTGGACAGACAAGCCGCCCGATCCGGCCACCGGTGACAAAGGTTATCGCGGCAATCGCCACTACCGGCTCGCCGATCTGGTCCGCGCCAGCACCGCGGCGCCGTATTACTTCGAACCGGAACCGATTCTCGTGGTGGAGGGCGAGACGGCCGGAACCTTCATCGACGGCGGCGTGACGCCACACAACAATCCGGCACTGATCCTGTTTCTGATGACGACCCTCAAAGCCTACGGGATCAACTGGAAAGCGGGGCCGGAGAATCTTACCCTCGTCTCGATCGGCACCGGCCGGCACCGCAAGCGCGCCGTGCCGGAGGAGTTTGGCATCGGCAGCAATCTGTGGTTCTCGATCGGCGCGCTCGTGTCGCTGATGAACGATTCCCAGGAATTCGTGCTGATGCTGATGCAATACCTCGGCCAGAGCATCACCGATCCGTGGCCGATCAATTCCGAAGTGGGAACGCTGGTCGACGATGAACCTTCGATCGGAAAACAGTTTCGCTTCCTGCGCTACGATATCGAGCTTGACGCAGCATGGATCGCAAAACACCTGGGCGAAAAAATCTCCGAGTCCGAGGTGTTGCGCCTGCGCGAGATGGACAACCCCGAGAACATCCGCCGGCTCTACGAACTCGCCGCCATTGCCGCAAGGAAACAGGTGAAGCCGGAGCACTGGATTGAGAAAACTCCGCAGGTCATTCGTCCCTCTGCCGCAGCGCAGACGTGAACGTCCGTTCATCTGCAAAATCGTGATGCGTGCGGCCGGTGACGGCGGGTTGCAGACGTGCCAATATCGCGCAGGGACGACAAGAACACAGAACGGGAGGTCACGTCCATGCTGCGAGTGACGGGTATTGTTGCGCTCCTGCTTGCATTGTTGACGGCCCCCGCCGCGGCGCAGCGGCCGAACCTGGTTCTGCTCGGAGAGCAGAGGGTCGGGTTCGGAGTCGATCGCGACGTCATCAATATCGGTCGGGGCGAGGATTGGTACCGCGACCGCTGGTTCCGCGCGCTGCATTTTGCGGCCGACCGCAACGACATTCACATGATCTCGATTCGGCTCGTGTATCTGAACGGCTATGCGGAAGACCTTCGCGTCGACCGGCTGATCCGCCAGGGTACGCAGTTGGCGGTGGATCTCGGCGGGCAACGCAGCTTCTTGCGGCAGATCGAGATGACCTACCGCTCGCGGCCGGATTTCCGCGGGCAGGCCGTGGTGCGGGTGTACGGCGAGCCGGTGCGCTTCGGCGGACCGGTGGGACCGGGTCCGACAGGGCGCTGGGTCGAGCTCGGCTGTCAGCAGGTCAATCTCATCGGCGTCGACCGCGATACGATCCGCGTCGGGCGGCGGGAGGGCCGCTTCAAGGCGATCCGCCTGCATGTGCGCGGGGCGGATGTGGAGATTCTCGACCTGAAGGTCATCTACGCGGGCGGCGAGCCGGACGACATCCGCGTGCAGCATTTCCTGCGCGCCGGAGAGCGCACGCGGCCGCTCGATTTGCGCGGCTGGGAGCGCACGATCCGGCAGGTCGATCTGGTGTATCGCACGCGGCTCAATCCCGCCGACATCATCGCGCGCGGCGGAGTGCGCATGGCCACGGTGTGCGTCGAGGGCCTGGACTGAAGCCTCAGCAGCTACACCATTTCGCTTAGCCGGTCCGCGCTCGGGTGCCATTGCGGCGCGTAGCCTGCGGAGAGAACGCGGACAACGGCGGGCGGCGTGAGCATGTCTGCCACCTCGCCTTGCGGACGGGGGCGGCGCGCGTCGTAGCCCGACGGCGACCAGCGCAGCAGCGCGGCGCCGCGCACCGCCCAGACCGCGCCATCGAGCGCGACCATGACGCCGTCCGGCAGCTCGTCGAACAGCATGCGATAGCGACGCTTGGCGCGGCCGTCGAGGCGCTCGCGGTGCAGGACGGCGTCCATTTCCGCGGCGCGCGGGGGACGGCGGCGCTCCTCGGCGAGCGCCCAACGATCGGCGAAGGCCTGCGCGTCGCGGCGGCGGCACTCGAAACAGGGGCGGTGGCCGGCGGCAAGCGCGGTCACCTCGTCGAGGAAGAACAGCTCGGTATAGCCCTTGCCCCATATGTCGCGGCGCCGGTTGTTGAATTCAAGCCGGCAGCAAATCCAGGCGCGCGTTGCGTGGCGGCGGCGTCCGAGCGTGCGATCTTCGCGATGAATTCTTCCGCCACGGTTGCCCATGAACAGGCCGCGCGCGGGGCTGGCGAACAGATCACCGAACGGATTCACCCGGTTTTGCAAGGGCATTTCAGGAACGGCGCGACCACACCGGCTGCATGCCGATCAGGAGCGGACCGTAGCTCACCACAAATCCGCCGAAGGCGGCAATCCAGGCGAATGCCGCCGCGTGATACAAGAACAGCGAGGGTTCGAAGGCGGCGACGATGCGCAACAGCGCCGCTGCGACCACGAGGCCGTAAATGAGCTGCGTGCCCGGCGTGGCCGCAAGCGGCCGGCCGGTGTGGCCGAGGCTTGCGCGCGTCATCACCGCGAGCGTCATGGTGGCGATCGCGCCTGCGCCCCAGGCATGAATGGCTGCGCCCGGCGGCACCGCGGACCAGAACACCGCTGAGCCTGCAAGCAGAAAGCCCAGCGGTACGAAGGCATAGCCGACGTGAAGCACCAGGACGAGCCGGTCGGAGGTCGTCCGCTCGCCGGCCCAGCGCGCAAGGCGGGCCGCATGCAGCAGGCCAGCGGCCACAAGCAGGAGGCCCGTGACTTGGTGCTCGGCCGCGGCAATCCAACCTGCAAGAGCAACCGCGCCGACCGCCATGCACAACCCATCAAACCGTCCGAACGGCGCCGGCAGCCGTCCCGGGGGCCGGCGGGCAAGCCAATTGCGCGTGAAGCTCGGCACGATGCGGCCACCGATCAGCGTGATCAAGAAAATGATGGCGGCAAGTCCGATGCGCGCGCCGTACTCGGAATATCCGCGCCATGCGGTTTCCAGATGGAACGTCACATTCCCGGCGATCAGCAGGCCGATGACGGCCAGGACGCGCAGATTGCGCCAGTTGCGGCCGGCAACGATTTCGCGGAGCGCCACGGCGGCAAGCGCAACCAGAAAGGTCACATCTATGGTTGCAGCCAGCGCAGGGCCGATCTTTGCGGAAAGCATCACCGCAAGGCGCCCGCCGAGCCAGAGCGCAAAAAGCGCGGCAAGCGGGGTGCCGTTCACAGGCAGCCGGCCGGTCCAGTTGGGGATTGCGGTGAGAAGAAAGCCGGCAATGACGGCGGCCACGTAGCCGTAGAGCATCTCATGGACGTGCCAGTCGTGCGGCCGCACCGCCGTGGGCAGGGCAAATTCGCCGAAATACAACGGCAACCACAACAGCACGGCGAGCGCAGCCCAGGCCGCGCCGCCGAGAAAGAATGGGCGGAAGCCGTAGGAAAGAAAGGCCGGGCCGGAATAATTGCGCCGGCGCGACAGTGAGGCTGGGGTCGACATGTGTGCAATTATGCAAACGGCCGCGATTGCAATTTTGATTTAGGTCAGGCCGCAAACGCAACGCCCGCCATGGCGGCGGGCGTTGCGGCGCTTACAAGGCGTCCTGCCTCACGGCGCGGTCGGCTTCGGTTCGAGCGGCCCGATGCTCGACTCCGGCCGCGGGCGCGTCTTGCCGGCGGGCGGCACGGTGGAGGCGCGCGGCGCGCTCGGCTCGACCACGGACTCGCGATTCGGCTTCTTGCCGGCAAGCAAGTCCTTGATCTCGTCGCCGGTCAGCGTTTCGTACTCGAGCAGGCCCTTGGCCAGCGTGTCGAGGTCGGCGCGCTTGGTCTCGAGAATATGCCGCGCTTCGGCGTGGGCAGATTCGACCAGCCGCTTGATTTCGAGGTCGATTTTTTGCGCCGTGGCCTCCGACACATTCTGCTGGCGCGCCACCGACATGCCCAAAAACACCTCGTCCTGGTTCTCGCCATAGGCGACGGTGCCGAGCTCGTCGGAGAAGCCCCAGCGCGTCACCATCATGCGCGCCAGGCGCGTCGCCTGCTCGATGTCGGACTGGGCGCCGGAGGTCACCTTCTCCTTGCCAAACACCAGCTCCTCGGCGACGCGGCCGCCCATCATGATGGCGAGCCGCGAAGTCATCTGTTCGAACGTCATCGACAGCTTGTCGCGCTCTGGCAACTGCATGACCATGCCGAGCGCACGGCCGCGCGGAATAATGGTGGCCTTGTGCACCGGGTCGGCGGCCTTCACGTTGAGGGCGACGATGGCGTGGCCGCCTTCGTGATAGGCGGTCAGCATCTTCTCCTCCTCGGTCATCACGAGGGAACGCCGCTCCGCGCCCATCATCACCTTGTCCTTGGCGTCCTCGAACTCCTGCTGCGTCACCATCCGCTTGTTGCGGCGCGCGGCCATGAGCGCGGCTTCGTTGACGAGGTTGGCGAGGTCGGCGCCGGAGAAGCCGGGCGTGCCGCGCGCAATAGTCTTCAGATTCACGTCGGGCGCGAGCGGGACTTTTCGCACGTGCACCTTCAAGATGTTTTCGCGGCCGACGATGTCCGGGTTCGGCACCACGACCTGGCGGTCGAAGCGGCCGGGACGCAGCAGGGCGGGGTCGAGCACGTCGGGACGGTTGGTGGCGGCGATCAGGATGATGCCTTCGTTGGCCTCAAAGCCGTCCATCTCCACGAGAAGCTGATTGAGCGTCTGCTCGCGTTCGTCGTTGCCGCCGCCCAAACCCGCGCCGCGATGGCGGCCGACCGCATCGATCTCGTCGATGAAGATGATGCAGGGCGCGTTCTTCTTTGCCTGCTCGAACATGTCGCGCACGCGGGAAGCGCCGACGCCGACGAACATCTCGACGAAGTCCGAGCCGGAGATGGTGAAAAACGGTACGTTGGCCTCGCCGGCCACCGCGCGCGCAATCAGGGTCTTGCCGGTGCCGGGAGGCCCGACCAACAGCACGCCGCGCGGAATGCGGCCGCCGAGGCGTTGGAATTTGCCGGGGTCGCGCAGGAACTCGACGATCTCCTGCAAATCCTGCTTGGCCTCATCGACGCCGGCCACGTCCTCAAAGGTGACGCGGCCGTGCGCCTCGGTGAGCAGTTTGGCGCGCGATTTGCCAAAGCCCAGCGCCTTGCCGCCCGCGCCCTGCATCTGGCGCGACAGCACGATCCACACCACGATCAACACAATGAACGGCAGCCACGACATCAACAGCGACACGAACCAGGGCATGCTTTCGCTCTGCGGACGCGCGGTAATCGCAACGTTCTTGCTCTGCAGCCGCTGGATCAGCGTGGGGTCATTGGGCGCATAAGTCTGGAAACTGCCGCGGCCGTCGTTGAAGGTGCCGTGGATATCGTTGCCCTGGATGATGACCTCGCGGACTTTGCCGGCGTCGACTTCGGCCAGCAAAGCCGAATAGGAAATGTCCTGGGCCGCGTTACGCTGACCGGGGTTCTGGAACAGCGTGAAGAGCGCCAGCAGCAGGAGGACAATGATCACCCAGAGGGCGAAGTTGCGGAGATTCGTGTTCATCCGGCGTCCTTCGTGGCGCGCCGGGGGGCCGGCGGCATTCGGGAACTCGTTACTTGCAAGTGTACCAAATCCGGTCTCCCCTCGCCTGCGAGACTAAATGTAGGTCCGGCGCAATCGTCTGCCAAGTGAGGCCGTGCACCGGGCAGGCCGGCAAATTGCGCATATTCTATCCCGCCTTAGCGCCGCCCGGCGACTTTGCGCCGACCACCTTTGCGTTTGGTTAAAGGGGCCCGATGCGCCCGCCGCGGCGGTGCGCGATCAACCAGCAGGCGATCGCCCTCAAGCGTGATCAGCGCACCCGCGAGTGTGCGGCGCAACCGCGGCGAATTTGTGCCGAGCTGTGCGGCAATTTCCCCACAAAGCGCTTCGAGCTTGCCCAACTCGACCGGACCCTCGTCGCCCCGTCGGGCAATCGCCCGACCAAGCACGCGCAGGGCAATCTCCTCGGGCGCGCGGCCAAACGCCGCCGCATCAAAAACAAGCGGCCCGGGGCCGAAAACCGACTGCAATTCCGTATAAGCCGCATCGACAGTGTGCTCGATGGCGGCATTCGCCCGGCTCATCCGCCGCGCAAAGAGGGATAGACGGGCCGCGGTGAGGCCCTCCTGCGCCAGCGCGGGCATCAGTTCGCGGATGCGCGAGCGCGCAAAACGGACGTTTCGGTTGGAGGGATCTTCGGCGAAGGGAATCCGTGCGGCTTTCAGCGTGGCAACCAGCCGCGCCTTGGGCATGTCGAGCAGGGGCCGCACGAGCAAGATTTCCCCCTCCCTGCCGGGGGAGAGGGGTGAATTTGCCGGCAGCGGCGAGACGCGTGCCATTGCGGCGAGGCCGGCAAGGCCGCTACCGCGCGCAAGCCTGATGAGCACCGTCTCCGCCTGGTCGTCGCGCGTGTGCGCGGTGAGCACGTGATGCGCGCCGGCTTCCCGCGCCGCCTGCGCCAAGAGGCGGTAGCGCGCCGTGCGTGCGGCGGCCTGCAGGCCGGTCTTCGGCTTCTTCGCCGTCCATCGCAAAATGCGATGGGCCACCTTGAGACGGCGTGCGAGCCGCGCAACAGCCGCTGCCTCGGCCGCGGATTCCGGCCGCAGGCGATGATCGACGGTCACAGCCAGAAGCTTCGGGCCGGTCTTGAGGCGCGCGCGCCAGCGCGCGATGAGCAGCAGCAAGGCCGTGGAATCCGGGCCGCCCGATACCGCCAGCACCAACGCCGGGGTTGCCGCAAGATCGGCGAACAAAGCGGCGGCCTCACGCGCGGAAACCGGTCCTTCGCTTCCGTCCGAAAGCCGGCTCTCGCGCTTTTCGTTCATGCTTCAGCAGCGCACGCGCTTCTGTTCGAGCTCGACGCTCTGGCGCACGCTCGCCGGCGCGCGGGGAAATTTGCGGCCCACTTCGGCAAATGTGGCGCAAGCCATTTCGCGCTGGCCGAGCGCAGCCAGCGACTGCCCCAGCCGCAGCATGGCCTCGGGCGCCTTCGGGCTCTTGGTGTACTTGGTTGAAACCACGAGGAAGGCTTCCGCCGCGGCGTCATAACGCTGACGCTGGAAGCGACTCTCGCCGAGCCAGAATTGCGCGTCGGGAACGAGCTTGTCGTTGGGGAATTTGGTCAGGAAGGTCTGAAACGCATCCTCGGCCAGCGCATAGTCCTTGCGCAGCACGTAGCCGTAGCCAAGATCGTACTGATCGCGCGGCTTTGCCGAGGGCGGCAGAACCGCGGCCACCGTTCCGGTGGAGCTCGGGCGCGCAGGCGGCGGCGGCAGCTCACCGGACTGAGGCGGGCCGAGGTCGCCGGCGCCAGCGCCGAGGTTGGCCTGGTTGCCGATGGTGGTGAGGTCGAGGGGGGCGCCGGCGGGCCGACCGCCCGGCGCGCCGATGGGCGGCTCGCCGCTCTGTTGCGGCGGCTGAGTAAGATCAGCGGGCGGAGCGCCGATATTGAGCGTCCCAAGCGTGCGCGGCGCGCCGGGGGCGTTGGGGTCGAGCGACGGATCGAAAGCGTCGGAGCGCCGTCCCGACGCAATGGCAGGCTGCGTGTTGCTCGCGGCGGGCGGCGGCAGGGCGGAGCCGGTCGCTCCGGGCGGACCCAGCACGGGCGGTGCGGCCCCCGACTGCCGCGCGGGAGGCGCGGGAGCCTGGGAGGCGGAGGCCTCCTGCATGTGCCTGATCTGCGCCTCGAGCTGCTGGTTGCGATATTGGAGCTGTTCGATGACTCCGGTCAGCTCGCGGATGCGCGCCTCAAGACGTTCAATGCGCACGACAAGGTCGCCCGGCGTGTTCTGAATGAGACGCGGAGATTCCTGCACGGCCTCGTTCGGCGGGCTCGCCGAGGGACCGCTGCCCTTGAACATGCGGCCAAAGAGCGAGAACGGCGAATCGTCCTCGGCGTGCGCGGGAACGCTCGCAGCAGCAACCGCGGCAAAGAGGGCTAATGCCTTGAAAGCAGCGCGTCGGGTCATGGGCAACCTAGTCGCTGGCATGTCGCAGGGCCAACATTAGCACGGCCACGTCCCTACGCCCAAAGTGTGGCTTATGTTTGCCGCCAAACGCGGCGCCAAGAAGCACCACACCGGCCGCGCGAGCGCGCCGTCCCCTTCACGGCTATGACATCACAGCGCCCGCACGCCTCCAGCACGCCCTATGACGTCACCCCGAGCACGGTGACCGCGCGGCGGTTCTGCGACCAGCAGGAGATGTTGTCACAAGTCGCGACCGGGCGCTCCTTGCCGTAGGACACCGTGCGCATGCGCGAGGCGGCTATTCCGCGCGCCACGAGATAATCGCGCACGGCCTGGGCGCGACGGGCGCCGAGCGCGATGTTGTATTCGCGCGTGCCGCGCTCGTCGGCGTGACCCTCGATGGTGAAATTGTAGCGGCTGTACTGGGCGAGCCATTGCGCCTGCTTGTCCAGCGTTGCGCGCGCCGCAGACGTCAGCTCGGCGGAATCGGTGTCGAAGAATACCCGGTCGCCCACGTTGACGGCAAAGTCCTGCGCGCTGCCCGGCGCAGGAACGCCGCCGACCGCAGAGGCGAGCGGCTCATTATCCTTGTTGGCGGCGCAGGCGGAAAGGACGAGCGCGGCAACGAGCGCGGCGACAAAAGGCGCAAAGCGGAAGCCGGCCTTCGAATGCAACATGGCTATCTCCCATTCCTCTTGCTTCGTTTGCGGAGCTTGCGCCGTTCTAACCGGTGTTTCGTTAAGCGAAGGTTCCGTCAACCTTGACGAAGCATTGCGCTGAAACCGAAACGCGACGCCGGCGCCGAAACATCCCCGCATGGTTAATGCCCGCTGAACGCGGCGGGATCGCGGCGGTTTTCGGCTCCGGTCAACTGCGCAGCGGTGACCACGCCGGATCGGAAGCAAAGCCCGGGGTCTGCACGCGACGCTCGTTGCGGCCGGTGAAGTCCACCGTGTAGAGCGAGGGCCCCGAATTGCCGCCCGGATCGCGGAAAAACATCACCACGCGGCCGTTCGGCGAAAACGTCGGGCCCTCGTTGTGGAATCCTTCGGTGAGGATGCGCTCGCCGGTGCCGTCGGGCCGCATGATGCCGATGGAGAACCTGCCGCCGTGGATCTTGGTGAAGGCGATGGCGTCGCCGCGCGGCGACCACACCGGCGTGGCGTAGCGGCCCTCGCCGAAGCTGATGCGCTGCGCAGTGCCGCCGTTCGCCGGCATCACGTAGATCTGCTGCGAGCCGCCGCGGTCGGATTCAAAACAAATCTGCGTGCCGTCGGGCGAATAACAGGGCGCAGTGTCGATCGCCGGCGTGTTGGTGAGTTGGGTGATCGCCTTGGAGCGCAGATCGACGACGAAGATGTGGGTGTTGGCGCCCTGCTGCCAGCTCATGATCACGCGGTTGCCGTCCGGGGAGAAGCGCGGCGCAAAGGTGGTGCCGGGGAAATTGCCCACGGCCTCGCGCTGCCGCGTCTCCACGTTCATGATCATCACCCGCGGATGCTGCTGCACGAAAGACGTGTACACGATCTCGCGGCCGGACGGAGAAAACCGCGGGGTGAGCACCGACTCATCGCCCCGCGTCAGATAGTGCAGATTGGCACCGTCCTGGTCCATGATGGCGAGACGCTTGGTGCGGCGTTCTTTCGGGCCGGTCTCCTCGACGAACGCAACCCGGCTGTCGAAGTAGCCCTTCTCGCCGGTGAGCTTCTCGTAGATAAAGTCGGCGACGATGTGGGCCATGCGGCGCCAGTTCTCCGGGGCACCGAGATAACGGCGGCCGTCGATGTAGCCGCTCGCCGGCACGTTCCAGAGGCGGAAATCGACACCGAACGCGCCGCGGTCGCGGGTCACGCGGCCAGCCACCAGCGCCGCGGCATTGATGGCGCGCCAATCGGCAAAACGCGGAATGGCGTCGAGGTCGGCGATCTTCTCGATATAGGCGGCGGGATCGATGGGAATGAACAGGCCCGAGCTGCGCAGGTCGTCGGCGATCACCTGCGGGATGTTGCGGGCGTATTCGATGTCGCTGCCGCTGCCGATGAACGTGGGAATGGCGATCGGCAACGGCTGGATGTTGCCCTGGGTGATGTCGATCTGCACCGTGGCGGAGGCCGGGCGCAGGGCAAGGCCGGCGCCGATGGCGGCGGTGGCGGCGGTGGCGCGCAAAAGCGTGCGGCGCGTCAGGTGCGATGCGGGCGGCGGCAAGCGGCTTTCGATCATGGCGTTGCGGTCGGCATTTCGAATCACCCGCGCATCATCTCGCGCGGGTCAAAGGTGATGTCCATTTCCTTCCACAGCTCATAATTCTCGGGCTTGAGCATGTCGTAGGGCTGCCCCTCGTAGAGGGCGCGGATTGCGCTCTGCCGCGCCGCCTCGAACGCGCTGGAGGCGCCGCTGTTGAGCACCTGCGGCTGACCGACGAGCTTGCGGTCGCGGCCCAGCCGGACGCGAACCTTCACCAACAGGTCCTGGGGGTTGGCAACGCCGGCGGGCGGATTCCAGAGCTGCATCAAACGCTGCCGGAGCGCCTCGATCTCGGTGATGGACAAGGTGGCGGCGCGGCCCGACGGCGCGCCGAGCGCAGGCTCCTGGTTGATCTGTTCGCCAGCGACCGGCTGGCGCTGCGGCTTGCGTTTATCGAGCAACGCCGCGATCTGATCGGGGTTGAAGGCGGGCTGCTTCTTGGCGGCTTCCGCTTTCGCCTTGGCCTTTGCCTTGGCCTCGGCAGCCTTGCGCGCTTCTTCCCTCTTGATCGCTTCCGCGATCGGATCGGGCTTCGGCTCGGGCTTGGCCTCGGCCTGTTCCGGCCTGGCTTCCGGCTTCGGCTCCGGCGGTTTCGGTTCGGCGGTCTCCTTCGGGATCGGCTTCACCTCGGGCTTTTCCGCCACGGCGGAGATGGCGTCGAGGTTTTGAACGGGTTTCGGCTCCTCGACCTTGTCGGCGGGCGGCTTCGGCGCCTCGGTCTTTGGCGCGCTGCGCACGCCGGCCATGATTTCGTTGAACTGCTTGTCGGAGATGATGTCGACCGGCAGCGAGTCGGTCGAAGCGGTGAGCGGGGCGATGGAGAACGTGAGCGCGCACCAGGCAAGCAGCGCGGCATGCGCGGCGGCCGAGATGACGAACTCGCTCCGTATCTTCAACTGCATGCCCTAAGAGCCCTGCTCCGCTTCCGTGACCAGGCCGACGCGGCGGAATCCCGCGGCGGACAGCCGGCCCATCACGCGCATGACCGTGCCGTAGTCCACGTTCTTGTCGCCGCGCACATAGATGCGCTCGTCCGATCCCCCGCGCGCGTCGGCGATGGCCTTGAGCTTCGGCACCAATTCATCAAGCTCTATCTCACTGTTCTGCAGGAACACCTGGCCTTTGGAATTGACGGAAATGGCCAGCGGCTCGCGCGTCTGCTCGAGATTGGAGGCCCGCGTCTGCGGCAGGTCGATCGGCACGCCGACGGTGAGCAGCGGCGCCGACACCATGAAGATGAGCAGCAGCACCAGCATCACGTCCACCATGGGCGTGACGTTGATCTCGCTCATGACCGGCCGGCGGCGATGCCGCCGCTTGCCGAAAACGCCGGAATGCGCGCCGCCGTTCATCGCCATGGCATCAACCCCGCTCGTCGATCTGCCGCGACAGGATGGCAGCGAACTCGTCGGCAAAACCTTCGAGCCGCACCGCCTGTTTGTTCACCTCGGCGACGAACTTGTTATAGAAAATTGTGGCCGGAATGGCGGCGACAAGTCCGATCGCGGTGGCGAACAGCGCCTCGGCGATGCCGGGCGCAACCACCGCGAGCGAAGTGTTTTTTGAGGCGGCAATCGACTGAAAGCTCGTCATGATGCCCCACACCGTGCCGAACAGGCCGATGAAGGGGCCGGCGGAACCCACCGTCGCGAGCACGAGCAGCCGGCGCTCCAGCCGCTCGATCTCGCGCGCGATCGCCACATCCATGGCCTTCTCGATGCGCTGCTGCAGGCCGGCGAACGAGCGCGCGCCGGTCTCGAAGCTGCGCTTCCATTCGCGCATGGCGGCGACGAACAAGGCCGCCATGGACTGGGTGGAGCGCGAGGAGAGCGAGCGGTAAAGCTCTTCAAGCGACTGGCCGGACCAGAACGCGTGCTCGAACGAGTCCATGGCGCGCCGCGTGCCGGCATAGAGCCGGAATTTCTCGATCGCGATCGCCCAGACCCAAATCGAACAGGCGAGCAGCCCCAGCATCACCGATTTGACCACCCAGTGCGCCTGCCAGAACAATCCGAAGATCGACACGTCGGAAGAACTGAGCGGCAGCACGGTTTGTGCAACATCGCCAGGATTCATGTCTGCCTTCCGCACTCCTTGGCCGGGACCGGAGCGCCGCGCGGGCCCAATGGACGATGCGCGGCGGCGCAGGGCGCGCTCGGCCGCCAACCTGAATTTTTGACCTTGTTCCGTCCGCCAACGGCGGAGGGACAAAATCCCCGGAAACTGGCCAAACTAGGGCACGGGATGCCCCGTCCCGGCCATTAACTGGCGCTGATTGAGGTTAAGGTTTCCTTACCCCGAGGGGCGCTTTTGGGGCCTTTTGCCGAGCGCGTCGGCCTCGGACCGCGCGCGGTTTCGCGCAGGTATCCTCAAGGGTCAGGCGCCGGCGGCCTGGTCCTGGTCGGCACGCATGGCGATCCGTAGCGGTTTCGGGATCGGGCGGGCGCGGCCGCCGGAGACGAAGGCCACACGCACGTCGGCCTCCACGATCAGCTCCTCACCGCGTTTGACCTGTTGCTTGAGGATGACGGAGGCACCGCCCACCTCGACGGGCGTGGTGACGATTTCCAGCACGTCGTCCATGCGCGCGGGCCGCAAGAACTCGATGGTCATGGAACGCACGACAAAGGCAAAGCCGGGTGCTTCCTTCTCGGTCGCTTCGAACAGGGCGCGGTGATCGGCGCCGATCAGCCGCAGATAGTTGGTGCGGCCGCGCTCCATGAAGCGCAGGTAGCTGGCGTGATAGACGATGCCGGAAAAATCGGTGTCCTCGTAATAGACGCGCACGAGCTGGTGGTGGCGGCCGTCGCGGATCTCGCCGTCGAGCGCGGAGCTCATCGCCACGGCACCTTTTCTTGGATCGCCTCTTCCCAGTTACGGCCGTCGAAATATTTCAGCTTGAGCTGGGAGAGATCGATATCGTCCAGGCAGCGGGCGTTGACGTCGATCTTATCGGGGTCGGAGCGCGGCACATAGAAGGGATGGATGCCGCAGTGCTTGCAGAAGGTGTGTTTGGCAACGCCGGTGTTGAAGGTGTAGGTCGTGAGCTCGTCCTTGCCGCTCAACAGCTCGAAATTTTCCGGCGGCACGATCAGGTGCAAAATGCCCTTCTTGGTGCAGATGGAGCAGTTGCAGACGGTGACCGTGTCGAGGTCGGCGGTGACGCGGAACCGCACCCGCCCGCAATGGCAGCCGCCTTGCATTTGTTTCATTCTCTACTCGCCGTTCTTAAGGAGTGTGTAATGAATTCGCTATGGCAGCCTCTATGTGTTCCCTTACCATTTTAAGTAAGGCATCGCAGGCCCGAAAAACATAATCTTGATCTTGGCTGCCCGTCGGGAACAGTTGGTTCAGCCTATGAAGGAGAAAAAAATTATGTTCGGTGAATGTCTCGTGACCAGGTGCCAACTGTCGTAGCGCCATTGCGTAGATCGCAGCAGTCCCAATGTCATCATTTTCATAGCGATGCGTTGCAATAAAACCTAGCAATTCCTTCAACCGCCTCTCTGCAGTCGCCAACGAAACATCCCTGAAGCGACCGCTTTGGATGGTCCATGAAGTAATATTTTTGGTGTTTGTTTCATAGTCGTTTGGAATAAGAAACGCTGGAATGCCGCTCTTTATTCGAAACAAGTTTTCGACGTCATTATCAATCCAAAATTGCAACACGTCCGCCGCGAGTTTGCGGAAGTCATCGCCAAGTATCTGCTGAACAGTGAATTTTAGGATCGGCGCACCCAATATGAATGAATCGCCTGTACGCCAGTCGACTGTTTGTGCCCTATTCTCGTTACCAAGATCGAGCTGAAGACGAGTTTTGTGAGTACCCCACGCCCACGCAGCAAAGCGCGGGGTGGTATGATACACGCGAATTGTTGCATCTTGCTTGTTCACAACACAAAGAAAAATCGGCAGCGGATGTTCAATCAACCATCGAACGGACTCAGGGCCGTCAATAATCCAAGGCTCCATGGTGCTTTTCACTTGCACTGAATAATAAGCACGAGGCCACGCCCTCTGGCCAACTCGCTCAAGCAGCGTGCAATAAAGGTCCAATCCAGTATCTTCCTGATGCGGCACAGGAATTGCAGTCCCAAACGCCGAAAAGACAAACTGTGCCAAATATTCTGAACGAAACCCTTCATGAATATTGGCGGCCAGGGAACCTACCGAGGGGACAGGTCGTGACATCTTCAGCTCTTCGAGTGCGCCTATTCTTTGTCTTCTTCAAATAACAAAAATTGCGCCGGGTCGCGGGCGGGCTCGGGCAGGCCGAGGTGGCGGAAGGCGTGCGCGGTGATGAGGCGGCCGCGCGGGGTGCGCTGCAAAAATCCGCGCTGAATGAGAAACGGCTCGATGATGTCCTCGATGGCGTCGCGCGGCTCCGACAGCGCAGCAGCGAGCGTCTCCACGCCCACCGGACCACCGCCGTAGTGCTGCGCGATCGTCATCAGATAGCGGCGGTCCATAGCGTCGAGGCCCGCGGCGTCCACTTCGAGCTCGCGCAGCGCGCGGTCGGCGAGCGCGCGGTCGATCTTGTCGGAGCCGGCGACGTGGGCGAAGTCGCGCACGCGGCGCAGCAGGCGGCCGGCGATGCGCGGGGTGCCGCGCGAGCGGCGGGCGATCTCGTTGGCGCCGCTTGCCTCCATGCCGATGCCGAGCACGCGCGCGCCGCGATTCACGATCTCCTCCAATTCGGACTCGGAATAGAAATTGAGGCGGATCGGGATGCCAAAGCGATCGCGCAGCGGATTGGTGAGCAGGCCGGCGCGGGTGGTGGCGCCGATCAGGGTGAATTTCGCGAGGTCGATCTTGACCGAGCGCGCGGCGGGGCCCTCGCCGATGATCAGATCGAGCTGAAAATCCTCCATGGCCGGATAGAGGATTTCCTCCACCGCCGGGTTGAGGCGATGAATCTCGTCAATAAACAACACGTCGCGCTCTTCGAGATTGGTGAGCAGCGCCGCAAGATCGCCGGCCTTGGCGATCACCGGGCCGGAGGTGGCGCGGAAATTCACGCCGAGCTCGCGCGCTACGATCTGCGCCAGCGTGGTCTTGCCGAGGCCGGGAGGGCCGACGAACAGCACGTGATCGAGCGGCTCTTTCCGGGCGCGCGCGGCCTTGATGAACACTTCGAGATTGGCGCGCGCTTGGGCCTGGCCGATGAATTCCGACAGCCACTGCGGCCGCAGCGAGGTTTCCGCCGCGTCCTCTGCGCGGCGTTCGGCAGTGACGATGCGGCGCGGCGCGGTGGTCATGGCGAGTCTTCGCAACGCAGTCCGTCACCTCCCCCTGAAAGGGGGAGGTCGCCCGCAGAAGCTTGCGCTACAAGTGAAGGCGGGCGGATGGGGATCACTGTGCGCAGCGAAAAATGACTCCCACCCCGCCTCGCTCCGCTCGGCCACCCTCCCCCTTTCTGGGGGAGGGAAATGCAAATGCGATGGCCCCGCCATTTCAGGGGGAGGGTGAATCTTCGCGGTCGCGTCATCAGCGTCATCACTTGGCCAACTCCTTCAGGCCGAGCCGGATGAGTTGCTTGGTCTCCGCGCCGTCGCCGGCGACGCGAGCTGCAGCGGCGATTGCCGCGGCGGCCTGCGGCTGACCGTAGCCGAGGTTGACGAGCGCGGACACTGCGTCGAGCATCGGCTGCGGCGCCCGCTTCTCCTCGACCGCGCCGGAGAGCCGGACCACCGCGGGATCTAGCGCGGTGTAGGCGGGCGCCTTGTCTTTCAGTTCGGTGACGATGCGCTCGGCGACCTTCTGGCCGACGCCGGGGGCGCGCTTGATCGCGGCCTTGTCTCCCATGGCGATGGCGGTCGCGAGATCGGCGGGTTTCAGCGTGCCGAGCACGGAAAGCGCAACCTTGGCGCCGACGCCCTGCACGGTCTGCAAGAGGCGGAACCATTCGCGCTCGGCGTCGGTGAGGAAGCCGTAGAGGCTGATCTGGTCCTCGCGCACGAGAGTCTCGATCGCAAGCGTGACGGTTTCGCCCTGTGCGGGCAGCGCCTGCAACGTGCGGCCGGAACAATACACGAGATAACCGACGCCGTTCACGTCGAGTACGATATGATCCTCGCCGTAGGAGTCGATGACGCCCCTGAGCTTGCCGATCATCGTGCGGCCACCCTGAGTACGGCGCTCTGCCGGTGGTGAGCGTGGGTGACGGCGACGGCGAGCGCATCGGCGGCGTCTTCGCTCTGCGGGTCGGCCTTGGGCAGAAGCACGCCGATCATCATGCGAACTTGAGCCTTCTCGCTGTGCCCCCCACCCACGATGGTCTTCTTCACCAGGTTCGGCGCATATTCGGACACCGGGATGCCGGCTTGCGCCGGAACCAGCAGTGCCACGCCGCGCGCCTGGCCGAGTTTCAACGTGGCGGAGGCATCCTTGTTCACGAAGGTCGCCTCGACCGCAGCCTCCGTCGGGCAAAATTTCTCCACGACGCGGGCAAGCCCGCCATAAATCTCGACCAGCCGCATTGACAGGTCAGCCTTCCCGTCGGTCAGGAGCGAGCCGCAGGCGACGAACGAGAGCCGGTTGCCAAAAGTCTCGATCACGCCCCAGCCGGTGCGTCGCAAGCCGGGGTCGATGCCGAGGATGCGAATCGGTCCGCCCACCATGGTCACCGTGATAACGCCGCGCGGCGACTCCGACCAGTCTGCTCTCCATGCCGGGCCATCATGCGGCAAAGCCACTCGAAAGCGGGAGTTTCCGTGGCTAGCATGCGCCGGCCATGACCAAAGCACCCACTATCCACCGCCGCAAGCGCAGGGCGGTGATCATCGGCGGCTCGATGTCGGGGCTGTTTGCAGCGGCGTTTCTGCGGCAAATCGGCTGGGAGTGCGACGTCTACGAGCGCTCGCCGGTCGAACTGGTCGGGCGCGGCGCCGGGATCACCACCCATCCCGAATTGCTCGAGGCGCTGGAGAAGAGCGGGGCGGGCACGCGCGAGCTCGGCGTCACCGTGGAGAAGCGCATCGCGCTCGACCGCAACGGCCGCGTCACCGGCGAGCGACGCTTGCGCCAGATTCTCACCTCGTGGGACCGGCTGCAGCGGCTCCTGCGCGGCACCATCGACCAGGCGCACTATCACCTCGGCTGGAATTTCGAGCGCGTGGACCAGGACGAGCGCGGCGTGCGCGTACAATTTTCCGGCGGGCGCGTCGAGCACGCCGATATTCTCGTGGGCGGCGACGGGATTCGCTCCAGCGTGCGCGCGCAGCTTGCGCCCGAGCTGCAGCCGATCTACGCCGGCTATTACATCTGGCGCGGCGCGCCGAACGAAGCCGCCCTTGCGCCGCGTACTTTGCGCGAAATCTTTCCCTACTTCTGCTTCTACCTGCCGAAACGGCAGCAGGTGATCACCTATCCGATCGCCGGGTTCAATAACGATCTGCGGCCCGGGCACCGGCGCTACAATTTCATCTGGTATCGGGTGGCGGATGCCGCGACGCTGAAGGAGATGTGCGTCGACGAGAACGGGGTGCAGCACGAATATTCGGTGCCACCCCCGCTCATCCGCAAGGACCTGATCGCGCAGATGTATGCGGACGCGCGCGAGATCATGCCGGAGGTGCTGCTCGACTGCGTGATGAAGATTCCGCAGCCGTTCATCACCCCGATCTACGATTTTACGGCGCCGCGCATCGTGTTCGGCCGCGTCGCCATGGTGGGAGATGCGGCGGCGAATGCGCGACCGCACATGGGGTTCGGGGTGGCGAAGGCGGGCGGCGACGCCGAGGCGCTGGCGCGCGCGCTGCGCGACCACGAGGACATCGAGGCGGCGCTCAACGCCTACAACGACGAACGGCAGCCGATCGGCAACACCATCGTGCTGCACGGGCGGCGGCTCGGCACGCATCTCGGCGTGGAGCTGAAGACGGAGGCGGACCGCAAGATGTACGAGCTCTTGCAAAGCGACGAGGCGATGATGGACTGGATCGCGGTGCCGAATTTTCTCGCGGAGTACCGATCGGATTACACCTCTCCCCGCTTGCGGAGAGAGGTCGACCGAGCGTAGCGAGGGGCGGGTGAGGGGGCGGCATTCAGACCCGCTGCGATGCCCCCTCATCCGGCTCAGTCGCGCTGCGCGCGACTTCCCCGACCCCTCCCCGCAATGGGGAGTAAGATCGAGAGGCTCATATGACCGAACTTCCCAAGCCCGATTACGCGCGGAACATGCGAATCGTCGGCTATTCCGACCAGGGCGGGCGGCCGGACGGCGTGCAGGTGATGGTGCATCGCGGCTACGCCTACGTGGGCCACATGTTCTCAAAGGGATTCTCCGTCATCGACGTGCGCGACCCCAAAAATCCGCGCGCGGTCAACTACATTGCAGCGCCGCCGAACACCTGGAACATCCATCTGCAGACGCACGGCGATCTGTTGCTCGTCATCAACGCCAAGGACATGTTCGCGGCGGCGGAATTTGCCGACGAGAAGGCCTACTACAAGGGCCAGCTCGGCAAGGTGGTCGGCACCGCAGCGGCGAAGCCGGCGGCGCGCGACTTTACCGCCGGGCTTGCGGTGTACGACATCGCGAAGCCCGCCGAACCACGGCAAATCGGATTCATGCCGGTGGACGGCGGCGGCATCCACCGCGTCTGGTACACCGGCGGCCGCTGGGCCTATGCCTCGGCGCTGATCGACGGGTTCACCGACTACATCTTCACCACCATCGACATGAGCGATCCCAAGCAGCCGCAGGAGGTGGGTCGCTGGTGGATTCCGGGGATGAACCAGGCGGCGGGCGAGACGCCGAGCTGGCCGCCGAGCAGCCGCTTCGGACTGCACCATGCGATCGTGCACGCCGATGTGGCCTACGCCGCCTGGCGCGACGCCGGCATGGTGGTGCTCGATGTGGCCGACCGCGCGCGGCCCAAGCTCATTTTTCACAAGGACGGGGTGCCGCCGTTCGGCGGCGGCACGCACAATTGCCTCCCCCTGCCCGACCGCGAGCTCTTGATCGTGCTCGATGAGGCGGTGCTCGACCACCAGGAGGACGGGGTGAAGAACATCTGGGTGCTCGACAATCGCGACAAATCCAATCCCACCATCATCGCCACGTTCCCGCAGCCGAGCGAGGCCGACTACAAGAGCAAGGGCGGGCATTTTGGGCCGCACAATATCCACGAGAACCGGCCCGGCACGTTCATCAGCTCGGAATTGATCTTCGCCACCTACCAGAACGCCGGCGTGCGGGTGTTCGACATCCGCGATGCGCGGCGGCCGGTCGAGGTCGGCGTCTGGGTGCCACCGCCCCCTACGCGCATGATGGATCACCGGCCGAACCGCGCGCGCGTCATTCAGTCCGCGGACGTGTTCGTGGATGCCCAGGGCCTGATCTATTCCACCGACTACAACGCCGGCCTGTTCATCCTGGAGTACGGCGGCTGACGCTGCTCTCAGTGGCTCATCTTGGCCATGAGCGCGTCAGAGACTTCGAAGTTCGCGTATACGTTCTGCACGTCGTCGTGGTCGTTGAGGCTTTCGAGCAGGCGCAGCAGCTTCTCTCCCTGCTCATCGTTCACCTTGACGGTGCTCTGCGGCTTCCAGACCAGGCCGGCTTTGCGCGGCTCGCCGAAGCGTGCCTCGAGCGCCTTCTGCACCTCGTGGAAGGAGCTTTGCGCCGCATAGACCTCGTGCCCGGCGGGGCTCGACACCACGTCGTCGGCGCCGGCCTCGATGGCTGCATCGAGCATCTCGTCGGAGGTGGCGACTTCCGGCGGGTATTCGATGAGGCCGACACGGTCGAACATGAACGACACCGCGCCTGGCTCGGCCAGATTGCCGCCGCTCTTGGTGAAGGTGGCGCGCACTTCGCCCGCGGTGCGGTTGCGGTTGTCGGTCAACACCTCGACGATGATGGCCACGCCGCCGGGGCCGTAGCCCTCGTAGCGGGTTTCTTCGTACTGCTCGGAATCGCCGCCGGTCGCTTTCTTGATCGCGCGCTCGATATTGTCCTTGGGCATGTTCTCCGCCCGCGCGGCCATGACGGCGGCGCGCAGGCGCGGATTGTGATTGGGGTCGGGCAGGCCGAGCTTGGCGGCCACGGTAATCTCGCGCGCGAGCTTGCTGAACAGTTTTGACCGCGCGGCATCCTGCCGCCCCTTGCGGTGCATGATGTTCTTGAACTGCGAATGTCCGGCCATGGCGAGTTGTGCGCGATGAGCGTGACGCCTGTGTTATAGGGTGGGAATTCGGGAAAATCCAGAAAGCCGTCAGGTGGTGGTCGCGACCGTCGCCCGCAACAAATTTTCGATGCGCTCGCGGACAAGGCCGACATTGCAATGGACCCGCGCCTTGTAGCGCGCCACCGCCGGACGGTCGACGATGAAGAACTTCTTTTCCGGATAGGTGCGGCCGAACACGTCCATCAGCATGCTGCGGAACTTGCCGGAAACGATGTCGGGCGCCTGTTTGCTCGGCTGCTCGGCATAGGCGACCAGCTCCGCCGAGGTGAGCGCGCAAAGCAGCGGATGCAGGCGGGTGGAAAACACGTTCTTGTAGCGCTGGATGTCCTGGATCGTACGGTCGAGCGGAAGGTCCTGGAGGACTTCGTCGCCGATTTTCGCTGGCGTATCGTCGGTGGCTTTGGTCATCGGAAACTGATCGATCAGCCAATCGCCGAGGTGAACGACGTTGTGCCGGCCGCGGCCGTATATCAGCACGTCCTCTTGGTAACGCGCAAACCAGGTGTCGAGGCGGTCGAGCAGGCGGTCGAGCGCGGCGCGCTGGATCAGCTCGCGGAACTGGGTGCCGAAGATGCCGATTGCGGCCTTGCCGCGACACACGACGTCGAACAGGTTCTCGGTGAGCAGCGGTTGAAAGAGACTGTTGCCGATGCCGAGCACGACCAGATCATAACTTTCCCGCGCCTGCGCCAGCGTCTGGAAGGTGAGATAATGCACCTCCGCTTCGGCGGGCAGCAGCGAATTGATCATGTGATAGCCGAGGCGGTCGCCGAAATTGCCGGCATCGTTATACGAGATCACCGCAATGCTGCATGGCGTCACCGGCGAGAACCGCTCCGTTGGCGTCAATCTCATGAGCACCTGGTTCTGGTCCGCCGGCACGGAGGTTTGAATGATAAAATTGTGGCGGTCAAACAACTGCGCGAGATCCATAAAACTAAAATGATTGAACCAGCCGAGCGCGGCGCGGTCACGATCGCCCGTGAGGTCGATCGGGCAATAGCTGAGGACCACGTCGTGCCTGGCGGCGCGCAGGTGGGAGAAGAAAGAGTCCACATCCGCGATATATTCGAGCACGCCGAGCAGTACCACGATGTCGGCATCGCGCGCGGCATCCGTAGGGAACTCGCCGGCATTGAAATCGCAGACGATCGTGTCGGGCTCGCGCGGGATAAGGTCGCAGCCCTTGTACTCGCAGCCGGCGGGTAGAAAGCGGCGCAGCGCCATGCGTCCGCAGCCGAGATCGAGCACGCGCGCGCCGGCGGGAATGAACTGGGCCGCCAACTCCGCGCGCAGGTCCCAGGCGATTTCGAACGCCTGCGGATTGGACCAACGGCGGAAATCCGTCTGCTTTTGGAGCGCGCGCTTGCGATCGATTTGAACCATCGCTGGAGACCGCCGCTGCCGGACGCAGCACTGACCGGCGAATCATCGCCGCCTACCGAATCATCGCGGTAAAGGGGGGTCAACCCCGGCGGGGCGGGGTTCAGCCCCAAAACGGAGGGCGCGCCGGTTCGAGCCGGCCGCCGAGCCGCACGAGCCCGATGTGGCGGGCAAGACCGCTCGCATCGTCGGTCTCCACCGCAACCGCGCACAGCGTCGCGGGGCCGGTCGCCGGCTCGAACCGCGCCTGCGGAATCCGACGCAGAAATCGGTTGAGCGGTTCGTTCTTCGCCATGCCGATGATGGAGTCGTAGTCGCCGGTCATGCCGACATCGGAGACGAACGCGGTGCCGCCGGGCAGGATCCGATGGTCTGTGGTCTGCGCATGGGTATGGGTTCCCACCACCAGGCTGGCGCGGCCGTCGGCAAAATAGCCCATGGCCTGTTTCTCGCTGGTGGCCTCGGCGTGAATGTCGATGACGATGGCATCGGCGCCGGAGCCGAGCGCGCAGGCGGCAAGCTCGCGGTCCACTGCGGCAAACGGATCGTCGAGCGGCTCCATGAAGATGCGGCCCATGGCATTGATCACCAACACGCGCGCGCCGTTGCGCGCCGCAACGAGCGCGACCCCGCGGCCGGGCGTGCCGGGCGGAAAATTGATCGGCCGCAAGAGTTTTGGGGCGCGGTCGATGAACACCAGCGCCTCCTTCTGATCCCAGGAGTGATTGCCGCCGGTGATGACATCGACGCCGGCGTCAAGCAGCTCCTGATATATGGCCTCGGTGATGCCGAAGCCGCCGGCGGCGTTCTCGCCGTTCAGCGCCACGAGATCGAGCTTCCATTCGACGATAAGGCCGGGCAGGCGTTCGAGCACGACGTTGCGGCCGGAGCGCCCCACCACATCGCCGATGAAGAGAATGCGCATGGGCTCAGAAACCCAGGCAACGGTTTGCCAAAGACAAGCGCACGCTTCCCTCCCCCCATGAGCGAAGCGAGCGGTAGGGGAGGATCAGGGGTGGGAGGTAATCTCCGCAGGGAACAAATAGCCCCCCACCCCGGCGCGGTGCGCGTGCCGACCCTCCCCGCCGCTCGCTGATGCTCGCGGGGGAATGGCAAAAATGTCGCGTTCTCTTCATGGCCGGTCGGCTCGGCAATCAATCACCTCGCGCTCGGTTAGCACGAGATCGAGGCGCGCGTCGCGGGGCGTTTGGGGGATTTGCGGGACTTCCTGCGCCGCAAAGGCAACGCCGACCGCGACAATGGGCTTGGCCGCGCGCAGCTTCGCGATCGTCAAGTCATAGTAGCCGGCGCCGTAGCCGAGGCGATGCCCGCGGCGGTCGAAGGCGGCGAGCGGAACCAACAGAATGTCCGGTTCAACCGCAGGTGCGCTCGGCAGCGGCTGGCGGATGCCCCATACGCCGCGCGCAAGCGGATGACCGAAATCCCACGCCCGCATGATCAGCGGCTGCCCGCGGCCGACCACGACCGGCAGCGCGAGCCTTGCGCCGTCTGCGGCGAGCTTGCGCATCAGCGGCAGCGGGTTGAATTCGCTCTTCATGGGCGAGTAGCCGGCAACGATGACGCCCGGCTTGAAGTGCACGGGAAATTTTCGCGCCGCCACCGCCTCGGCCGCCGCGGCGCGCGCATCGGGGGGCAGCGCGTCGCGGCGCGCCAGCGCCTCGCGACGGAGCGCATTCTTTTGGTCCGAGAGTGAAACAGGTTGCGACAATGAGCCAGCCTCGCCGTCATCCTTCCGTCATTCTTCGAGGGTCGCCATCGGCGGCCACCTCAGGATGACGGCGCACGAAAACGGAGTGAGCGTGCGGAGCCGCGAAAGCCGTCGGAGTGATCGATCCCGGGTTCCCTACCAAAGTAGGTGGGCGCCATATGTCCGAGCCCACGAGCCCGGTCAGGGACAGCTCCCTATAGGATCGATAAGGCCCCGGGGATTTTGACTCCTGACGCACCCCGCAGCCCCGCGACGGCAATGTAGTGCAGGCGCCAGAAAAGCGCCACAGCGCGCGTGCCACGAGCTCAATCAGCCAACCGCGACGTTGTTTTCCACGATCGTCTGGTTCAGCCGCCGCGCAATGTTCTCGATCCGCTCGGCGGCGGCATTGAACGCGGCCACAATCGCCGCGTTGGTCGCCTGCGATCGGTCGGCGGCGACCACCCGCGCGTCGTTGAGCGCGGCAATTTCGTCCTGCAATTGCCGCACGCGCTTGTGCATTTCGGCAAGGTCGTCGGCAATGGTCAGCGCCGCCATCACAATCAGTCGTGCGTCGCCGATCTGACCGAATTTTCCGCGCAATTCTTGAATCCGCTCGTCAAGGTTCCTGGCGAGCCTGGTCAGGTGCTGCTCCTGTCCGTCCTCGCAGGCCATGCGGTACTGGCGGCCGTTGATGGTGACGTTCACATGGGCCATGGCGGACTCACTCGCTATCCTTGCCGTTGAGCATCTCACGAATAGTGCCAATCGCTGCGTCAAGGCGGCGGGAAACCTCGCGGTTGGCCGCTTCGAGCCGACGATTGAGCGCGGTTGCGGCATCGAGCTCGGCGGCGAGTCGCGCGCGGTCGGCGCCGAGCGCATGCAACTGAGTCGCGAAGGTCGCGCCGCTGCGATCGGCTTCGAGCCGGCGATCCAGCGCGGCATCGAGCGCGTCAATGGCCAGAGACAGGCGTCTGGCCGCGGCTTCGATCTGGGACTGATCCGCCATTGCTCCGACCTCACACTGGGACGCAAACGCGCGCAGGCGGCACATCCGCGCGCCCGCGGTACGCACACAAGGAAAACTCTTTCGTGAGCAAGCAATTAGCGGAGAAAGCTTACGTTCGGTGGCGGCTTTCAGTCAACGCTCGGCGGGCGGCTTTCCCCGATCTTTACGCAGCCGCGGAAGCGCCCGGCAGGACAGGCCGTAGTCACATTGACTCCAAGGCCTTACGTGCTATCCCACCCGCGTTCGAACCGGGCCTCCGATGATCGCGAAAGCCTCGCTGACGAGCGCTGCCGTCACGCCTTCGGTGCGTCAGGACGTGCAGATGCCGATAACGCGCGCCCAACATGATCGAATGGCGAATGCGATCCGCGCGCTGGCGATGGACGCGGTCGAGCAGGCCAAATCCGGCCACCCCGGCCTGCCCATGGGCGCGGCCGATGTCGCCACGGTGCTGTTCACCAAGTTTCTGAAATTCGATGCGGCGAGCCCCAATTGGCCCGACCGCGACCGCTTCGTGCTCTCTGCCGGCCACGGCTCGATGCTGCTCTACGCCCTGCTCTATCTCGTCGGCTACGAGAGCATGACGATCGAACAGATCAAACGCTTCCGGCAGCTCGGCTCGATCACCGCCGGCCATCCCGAGCATGGGCATACGCCTGGGGTCGAGACCACCACCGGCCCGCTCGGACAGGGGCTCGGCAATGCGGTGGGCATGGCGATCGCCGAACGACATCTGGCGGCGGAATTCGGCGAAGGCATCGTGGACCACTACACCTATGTGCTCGCCTCGGACGGCGACCTGATGGAAGGCGTCAGTCAAGAGGCGATCGCGCTTGCCGGACACTTGAAGCTGTCAAAGCTGATCGTGTTGTTCGACGACAACGGCATTTCCATCGACGGGCCGTTGTCGCTTGCGGACTCGGTCGATCAGGTCAGAAGGTTCGAGGCCGCGGGCTGGAACGCACGGCGCGTCGACGGGCACGATCCGGACGCGATCGCAGCCGCCATCGAAATGGCGCAGACCGCCGACAGGCCGACGCTGATCGCCTGCCGCACGACCATCGGCTTCGGTGCGCCGACCAAGGCTGGCAGCGAAAAATGTCATGGCTCCCCGCTCGGCCCCGAGGAAATTGCCGGCGCGCGCCAGGCGCTCGGCTGGACCGAGGCGCCGTTCCAAATTCCCGGCGATGTGCTGCAGAAATGGCGCGCCGCCGGGCAGCGTTCGCAGCCGCAGCGCATGGATTGGGAGCGGCGCGTTGCCGCGCTGCCCGCCGAGCGGCGCGAGGAGTTTTGGCGGCGGCTGCGCGGCGATCTCCCGCGCGAGCGGCTCGCCGCCGCGGTGCGCGCGGTGAAGGAAAAACTCGCCACCGCGCCCAAAGACGTGGCCACGCGCGCGGCTTCCGAGATTGCCCTCGAGGCGCTGGTACCGGCGTTGCCGGAGCTGATCGGCGGCTCCGCGGACCTCACCGGGTCCAACAATACCAAGCCAAAGGGCATGACCGTGCTGTCGGCCAAGGATTACGGCGGACGGTTCATCCATTACGGCGTGCGCGAGCACGGCATGGCCGCGGCGATGAACGGCCTTGCGCTGCACGGCGGCATCATTCCGTACTCCGGCACGTTCCTGGTGTTCTCCGATTACTGCCGGCCGTCGATGCGGCTTGCCGCATTGATGGGCCAGCGCGTCATCTATGTGATGACGCACGACTCGATCGGGCTCGGCGAGGACGGGCCGACGCACCAGCCGGTCGAGCACCTCGCCTCCCTACGCGCGATGCCCAACCTGCTCGTGTTCCGGCCCTGCGACGCGGTGGAGACCATCGAATGCTGGGAGCTTGCGCTCGAACACCGCACCGGGCCGAGCGTGCTGGCGCTCACGCGGCAGAACCTGCCGCAGCTCAGGCTCGGCCGCGTGGAGCACAACCGCTGCATCCACGGGGCCTACGAGATCGTGCCGGCGGAAGGCCCCCGCGCCGCGGTGACGCTGTTCGCCTCCGGCTCGGAGGTCTCGATCGCGCTCGAGGCGCGGAAATTTTTGCGACAACGCGGCGTGTTCGCGCGGGTGGTCTCAGTACCCTGCCTCGATCTGTTCCTGATGGCGCCCGATACGGTACGGCAATCGATCATCGGGGACGCCCCGGTCAAGATCGCGGTCGAGGCCGCGGTGCGGCAGGGTTGGGATGCGGTGATCGGAACGGAGGGCGGCTTCGTCGGCATGAGCAGTTTCGGGGCCAGCGCCCCATATAAGGATCTGTACAAGCATTTCGGCATCACGCCTGAAGCGGTGGCGGACGCGGCGTTGAGGAGGTTGGGCAAGAAGAACTAGGAGCGCATCATGTCGGTAAGGGTCGCCATCAACGGTTTCGGCCGCATCGGTCGCAATATTCTTCGCGCCATCGTGGAATCCGGCCGCAAGGATATCGGCGTAGTCGCGATCAACGATCTCGCGCCGGTGGAAACCAACGCGCACCTGTTGCGCTACGACTCGGTGCACGGCCGGTTTCCCGGCGAGGTGAAGGTCGAGGGCGACAGCATCAACGTCGGCAACGGTGCGATCAAGGTGACGGCGCTGAAGGATCCCGCGCAACTGCCGTGGAAGCAGCTCGGGGTGGACATCGCGCTGGAATGCACCGGCATCTTCACCTCGAAGGACAAAGCCAAGGCGCATCTCGACGCGGGCGCCAAGCGCGTCATCATCTCGGCGCCGGCGGACGGCGTGGACCTGACGGTCGTCTACGGGGTCAACCACGACCGGCTGACGCGGGAGCACACTGTCATCTCCAATGCCTCATGCACGACCAACTGCCTCGCGCCGCTGGCAAAGGTGCTGAACGATGCGATCGGCATCGAAAAGGGGTTTATGACCACAATCCACTCCTACACCAACGACCAGCCGTCGCTCGATCAGGTGCACAAGGACCTGTACCGGGCGCGCGCGGCGGCGCTGTCGATGATCCCCACCTCCACCGGGGCGGCACGCGCGGTGGGCCTCGTGCTGCCGGAGCTGAACGGCAAGCTCGATGGGGTGGCGATCCGCGTGCCGACGCCAAACGTCTCGGTGGTGGATTTCAAGTTCGTGGCCAAGCGCGCGACCAGCAAGGAGGAGGTCAACGCCGCCATAAAACGCGCCGCGGACCAGCAGCTCAAAGGTATCCTCGGCTACACCAACGCGCCCAACGTGTCGGTCGATTTCAACCACGATCCGCACTCGGCCGTGTTCCACATGGACCAGACCAAGGTGATGGACGGAACGCTGGTGCGGGTGATGGCGTGGTACGACAACGAGTGGGGCTTCTCCAACCGCATGGCGGACGTGGCTGTAACAATGGGGAAGCTGATCTGAATTGGCATCCAGGGCGCAGCGCCGCACGAAGCGCAGCGGAGTGATGCGCTGCAGACCCGGCATCCTTCTAGTCTCGTGGGGCGGTCCCGGATCAAGCGGCGCACCGCTTCGTGCTGCACCGCATCCGGGACACGACATAGCTCATGCCGAACTTCCGTACGCTCGATCAGGCTGACGTGAAAAACAAGCGCGTGATGGTGCGCGTGGACCTGAACGTGCCGACGGACAACGGCAAGGTCACCGATGCCACGCGCATTGAGCGCGCGGCGCCCACCATCACCGAAATCGCGGACAAGGGCGGCAAGGTGATCCTGTTGTCGCACTTCGGGCGGCCGAAGGGATTCGATGCCAGCCAATCGCTACGGCCGGTCGCAGCGGAAGTTGCCAGAGTGATCGGCCGCAAGGTCGGCTTCGTCGAGGATTGCATCGGGCCAAAGGCGGAAGCAGCGGTGGCGGCGATGCAGCCCGGCGACATTCTTTGCCTGGAGAACACGCGCTTCCATCCCGGCGAGGAGAAGAACGACCCGGCATTTGTCGCGGCGCTGGCGAAACTCGGCGACATCTGGGTGAACGATGCGTTCTCGGCCGCGCACCGCGCGCATGCCTCAACTGAAGGGCTCGGCCGCAGACTGCCGGCCTATGCCGGACGCAGCATGCAGGCGGAGCTCGAGGCGCTCGAGAAGGCGCTGGAGAACCCACAGCGGCCGGTGGCGGCGATCGTGGGCGGCGCAAAAATTTCCACCAAACTCGACCTGTTGGGCAACCTCATCGCCAAGGTGAACGTGCTCCTCATCGGCGGCGCCATGGCCAACACGTTTCTCGCTGCGCAGGGCAAGCCGGTCGGCAAATCGCTGTGCGAGCGCGAGCTTGCCGGCACCGCGCGCGACATTTTGGCAAAGGCGAAGACGCGCGGCTGCGAGGTGGTGCTGCCGGTGGACGCGGTAGTGGCGAAAAAATTCGAGGCGCTCGCGCCCTCGCGCGCGGTCGCGGTGGAACAGGTGGCCGATGACGAGATGATTCTCGATATCGGGCCGCGCACCATCGAGCACGTGGTCTCGGTGCTGGCGCGGGTCAAGACGCTGGTGTGGAACGGTCCGTTCGGCGCCTTCGAAATGGAACCTTTCGATACCGGCACCATTGAAGTGGCGGAAGCCGCGGCGGAGCTGACACAGGCGCACAAGCTCGTATCGGTGGCGGGCGGCGGCGATACGGTCGCCGCGCTCAATGCCGCGGGGGTCGTGGAAAGGTTAACCTACGTTTCCACTGCGGGTGGCGCGTTTCTGGAGTGGATGGAGGGCAAGGCCTTGCCCGGCGTCGAGGTGTTGAGGGTAAAATGACGCCCCGGTTTTTCGCGTTCGGAACCTTGAATTCCCTCCCCCTTTCAGGGGGGAGGGTGGCCGCCGAAGCGAAGCTGAGGCGGCCGGGTGGGGGTCAGCAACCGCTGGTTCGACGACCCCCACCCGGCTCGCTTTCGTTCGCCGACCTCC
Organism: Xanthobacteraceae bacterium; assembly: GCA_035574295.1. Lineage (GTDB taxonomy): Bacteria > Pseudomonadota > Alphaproteobacteria > Rhizobiales > Xanthobacteraceae > PNAI01. Next base: position 10,453 of record DATLYX010000127.1, on the reverse strand, counting down.
CCATTTCAGGGGGGAGGTGAACGCCTATTCGGTCGGTTCGGCGTTCGGAAGGGAATGGTAAGGACACAGGGAGATTGGCGATGAACCTCGCAGAGCTGAACAAAGTCGCCGAGGCCATGGTCGCGCCCGGCAAGGGGATTCTGGCCGCCGACGAGTCGTCCGGCACGATCAAGAAGCGGTTCGACGCCATCGGCGTGGAGTCGACGGAAGAGAACCGCCGCGATTATCGCGAGATGCTGTTCCGTGCCAGCGAGGGGATGAAATACATCTCCGGCGTCATCCTGTTCGACGAAACCATCTGGCAGAACGCCAAGGACGGCACGCCGTTGATCGAAATCATCAGGAAGGCAGGCTCGATCCCCGGCATCAAGGTGGACGAAGGTACGAAACCCTTGCCGAACTGCCCCGGTGAGGTGGTGACCGCGGGCCTCGACAAGCTGCCGGAGCGGCTGCCCAAGTATTACGAACGCGGGGCGCGCTTCGCCAAATGGCGGGCGGTGATCGATATCGGGCCCGGCAAGCCGAGCTACACATGCGTGAGTGCCAATGCGCATGCGCTCGCGCGCTATGCCGCGCTGTGCCAGGAGCACAATCTGGTGCCGATCGTGGAGCCGGAAGTGCTGATGGACGGCGATAACGACATCGACACCTGCTACCAGGTGACCGAATGGGTACTCAAAGAGACTTTCATGCAGCTCTACTACCAGAAGGTCGCCCTGGAGGGCATGGTGCTGAAGCCGAACATGGCGGTGCCGGGGAAGAAGAGCGCAAAAAAAGCCTCGGTGCAGGAGGTCGCAGAGAAGACGGTGCGCCTGTTGAAGAACTGCGTGCCGGCGGCAGTGCCGGGAATCGCGTTCCTCTCCGGCGGACAGTCGGACGAAGAGGCCACCGCGCATCTCGACGCCATGAACCGGCTCGGCCCATTGCCATGGAAGCTCACCTTCTCCTACGGCCGCGCGCTGCAGCACGCGCCGCAGAAGACCTGGGCGGGCAAGGCCGAGAACGTCGCCGCAGCGCAGCGGGTGTTCAGCCACCGCGCGCGCATGAACGGGCTCGCCACGCTCGGTCAGTGGAAGGAAGATTTGGAGAAGAAGGCGGCCTAAGCGCGCGGCCGGTGCGCGGCAAGGGCTGAGAGTTCCTCCCCCAGTCGGGCGATAACGCTGTCCCAGTCGCCGAGCTGCGGCTGGCGAAACAGGCGCGCGGTCGGATACCAGGGGCTGTCCTCGCGCGCCAAGAGCCAGCGCCAGTCCGGCACCGCCGGCAAGAGGATCCACACCGGCTTGCCCAGCGCGCCGGCAAGGTGCGCCACCGCCGTGTCCACGGAGATCACCAGATCGAGCTGCTCGACCGCGGCGGCAGTGTCGGCAAAATCGGAAAACGCCTCATCCAGGCGCTGCACGGCCGGGCAGGCATCCAGCGCCGGCAGATCCGTCGCGCGATACTCGCGTTGCAGGCTCACGAACCGTACGCCTTCGACCGCAAACACCGGCGCCAGGTGCGCGAACGCAAGGCTGCGATTGTGGTCGTTGCGATGCGTCGGCTTGCCTGACCAGACGAGGCCGACGCGCAAGCCGGGCTGCGGCGGCAGCCGCGTGCGCCAAATCTCCAGTCGCTCCGGCGGGGCGCGCAGATAGGGCACCGCGGCCGGTATGGTGGCAAGCGTGGTGCCGAAGGCGAGGGGCAGGCTCATCAGCGGGCAATGCACATCGAACGGCGGCAAGGATTCGCTGCGGCCCACCACCGCGACGGCGGCCCCGCTCATGCCCGCCACAAGGGGCTTGAGGCTGTCAGGGACCTCGACCACCACGCGACCGCCGCGCGCCGCCACCAACGGCACGTAGCGCACGAACTGAATGGTATCGCCAAAACCCTGCTCGGCGTGCAGAAGGATGGTCTTCCCCTCCAACGGCTCTCCGCGCCACACCGGTTGCGCGAAGTCGCGACGTTCGGGGCCGCTCTGGCGGCGCCAGCGCCATTCGTAGCCGCTCCAACCGGCCTCGAATGTACCCAGGGTCAAATGCATGAGCGCCTTGTTCCAATGCGCGTCAGCAAGTTCCGGATCGAGGGCGATGGCACGATCAAAGCTTGCGATGGCGTCGTCATATCGTCCGAGATCCTGCAGCGCATTGCCGCGATTGACCCAGGCGTAGCTGTAATCCGGCTTGAGCGAGATCGCACGATCGCAGTCGGCAAGCGCTTGGGCGGGGCGATTGAGCCGCAAATTCACGAGCGAGCGATTGGCATACGCTTCTGGATAGCCCGGCTTTAGCGCAATGGCGCGCTCAAGACTGGCGAGCGCGTCGGAAAGCCGTCCCAAATGCCGCAGCGCATTGCCGCGGTTGTTGTGCAACTCGGCAAAATCCGGCCGGATCGCCAGGGCAAGATCGTACTGAGCCACGGCTTCCGCATAGGCCCCCAGGTCGTAGTGGATATTGCCCTTGCCGACCAACGCTTGAAGGCAATCGGGCTTGACCGCGAGTGCGGCATCAAACGCCGCAAGCGCCTCCGCCGGTCGCGCGAGCCGGCGCAGGCATTCAGCGCGACCGATCGCAGCCGCAACGTGGGCGGGCTTGCAGGCGAGCGCCGCGCTGTAGCTTCTGAGCGCCTCTTCGAAGCGACCGAGATCGAACAGGGTGTCGCCGCGGTTGTGATGAGCCTCCGCGTAATCCGGACGAACAGCGAGCGCACGGCCGAAGCTGTCGAGCGCCTCCTCGTGCCGACGCAAAGCGCGCAGCGCATTGCCGCGGTTGTTGAGCGCCTCGGGATAGTCCGGCTTGAGCGCGAGCGCGCGTTCATAGCTGTCCAGCGCTTCGCAAGCCTGCCCGAGGGCGGCAAGCACGCTGCCTTGGTTCGAATAAGCCGGCGCCGAGCGCGCGTTCACGCGCAGGGCGCGGGCGATCAGCTTCAGCGCCTCGGCCGGTTGACCGAGCTGGTGTTGCAGCACGCCGCACAGGTGCAGTGCGTCGAAATTGTCCGGCTGGCGGCTCAGCACCTGCCGATACAACGGCTCGGCGTCCCGCAACCGCCCCTCCCGGTGCAGCGCCACGGCGCGGCGCAGGATTCCGACGGCATCGAACTGTTCGGGTCTGCGTTTGCGTTCAGCCATGAAGGGCGCTGGGCGCGGCGACAACGACGGGGAAAGCCCACCGGGACTGCGGCGGGCCGAATCGCATCGGCCAGATTAGGCCGCACAGCGACCCGCGTCCAATGCACCGCGAGATGCTCAAGGGCCGCCAATCGTCAGGCGCGCGACAGGTGCAGATTGACGGCGATGTGATCCTCGACCTTGCGCACGCCCGGAGTGACCTCGGCGGCGAGGCGAATGGCGTCCTTCTCCTCGGGCGATTCCGCCTCGCCCCACAGTTCCACAACGCCGTCGTGGACGATGACGTTGATCTGAGAGACGCTGGCCAGCAGCTTGCCGCTGATCTCGGAGATGATCCTTTCGCGGGTCACCGAATCCTCAACCTTACCGGGCACGGCGATGTCGTGCCGCAAAGCCACCAGCGCCTGCACGAGATTGGCACGGCTGACGATGCCGACGAGCCTGCCGCGATCGACGATCGGCACGCGCTTGATCCGGTGCTTCTCAAGCAGCGAGGCCAGTTCACCGAGCGGCAGGTCGGGGCCGGCGGTGATGACGTGCCGTGTCATCACGTCGGCGGCGCGGATGCCGTGCGATTTCAGGAAGTCGCGCGCGAATGCGTTCCTGTCGCCGATCATCTTCAACCACCACGAATATTGCCGCTCGGTACCGACCTCGACGCGATGCATGAGATCGCCCTCGCTCACAATGCCGACCAGCGCGCCGTGTTCGTCGACCACGGGTACCGCGCTGATGCGGTTTGCAACAAGGATGTTGGCGATCGCCTGCACCGTCGTGTCGGGGCTGACGGTGATCACGTTGGTCACCATGACGTCGGAGGCTTTCATGGGCGGGGTCCTCCTGTTCAAGACAGGGTCGATCATGGTGAAAAAATACCGGAACGCGGGCGCGATGACTTGATCAGGATCAAGCCCAACCGGCAGAAATCATTGGGAAATTTTGCGCCGCGCCAGCGGCGTCGGGACGCTTTCAGCGCGCCGACTTGTCCCTGCCGGGCGAGTCGATCCGCAGGCAGCGGCAGCGCCCTCCGACAACTTGCCACTCGCAGCCGCGTTCTTCGGCGATGTTCGGCCGCAGTTCGACGATGTCCTTGACCTCGGGGCGGCCGCAGTACCAGCGGCCGCAGGCATCAACCTTGATGACGCCTGGCCGCGGATCGGCGCGCGCGCGGCACGGATCGCCGACCGTTACGACCGTAGGCGTTTGAGTCGTCCGGGACTGGGCAAGGAGTGAATCACCGGACAGCAGGAGCAGTGCGCTCGCAAGTGCGGCTTGCAAGGACGGGCTGCCGCATCGCCCAATTTGCCGTGGCACGCCGCGCATGAATCACCGGACACATTGGCCATTGACGAATCGCAAGCCGGGCGAACATGGCGGCGGCGCCAGTCGCATTGTCGGCGCCTGCTGAATGACTGCGGGCGGCGGTTTCTGCTGGGTTTTCTGTTGGGGCACAGTCGGCGGCGCGCGTTGAATCGTTGTGCCCGGAGGAGCGAACCTGCGGTCGCCAGGCGGCGGCACGCTGGTCGTTGCGGGCCCGGCGCCCGGTCGCCGGATCGATGAGTCGTGAGGCAGAGGCGGCGGCACCGGAGCCACCGGATAGGTGCCGCGCTGGCGGCAGGCGTGCGGATCGTTCGGGTCATAACCGCCGGGGCAATTGAGCGGCAGACACTTGTTGACGTTCGCATAGGTGCGCGGCGGGCACTCGCGGCAATATCCCAAGCTGTTCTTGGCGGGGTCCGCGTAATAAACCGGAATCCAGTTGCGCGGACAGGGCACACATTTGCCGGGCTCGGTCGCGATGGTTGGCCCGCCGGGTGTGGCCGTCACCGTCTCTTGGCCGCGCTGCGTTACCGGTCCGGAGGACTGGGCTGATTCTGGCGGCACCGCACGAGAGCTCGGTGGCTGCGGACCGGCGGGTTCGGCGGGCGGAATGCGGATCACCACATTGCCAGGCGGTTTCGGCGCGCCGGGCTGATCGAAGCTCCAGATGACGTGGCCGCCGGGACAAGGTTTGCAGGAGGTCAACGCATTGGTCAGACCGGGAGGGCATTTGGAACAGACCGCTTTCTTGGTGTCGTAATACTCGCTCAACGCACAGCGCGGTTCGCAGACCCCCCAGGTCTCCACCTTCTCGCCCGGCGCGCAGCATTGCTCGCTGTGCGCAGGCCGGCAGCGGCCGCCCGATTTCGTCCACTCGTCCGTGCCGTAGCAAGAGCCGCCGGGAGTGAATTTCTTGGTCGGAGTAGGGCAATTCGCCAAGCAAATGTGTTGCTTGCTTCCCGACGGCGCGGTTTTCTCCAGGATGACGTATCCCGACGGACAATAGGTGTTGTCGCACATGTTGCCGCCTTCTTCCCCGGGCGCGATCAATTTCACGCTCGTCCAGATATTGGGCGGCATTACATACTTGTAACAGGAAAATTCTTGCTGAACGCCCGGCACGAAATCGTGACCGCCGAACAGCGATTCCATTCCGCTGCCGACCCATTCGAAGAAGGCGTCCTTTGCATCGCCGAAAAAGTCGCCGCAGCCTTGCACCGATTCCTTGTATTCGTTGGCAATCTTCTCGAATTCTCCGGGCGCACCGGCGACATTGCAGCCGCATTTCAAATAGGCGGGCAGCGCGTTCAGACCGGGAATCGCCGCAATCAGCTCGGTGAACGAGACACCGGGCGGCATGTGGCCGCTGGCGAATTGCGTGAGCAGCGTCTTCTGTTCGTCGGTCAGCGGCAGCGGCAGCTTGAGCAGCGCGGCGGCAACCACCTGACCGAGATTGGTTTCGACCAGAGCGTTGCATTCGTCGATGGTGGAGAACATGCCGCCGACGGCCGCCGCCGTCATGGCGGCGATGACCATAGCCATCATCGGGTCGCCGCTGGCGGCGCTCATGCAGGCGGCTGCGGTGGAGCCGACCTTGGCGGCTTTTGCCGCTTGGCCGACCGGAGCCAATGCCGTGAAACAATCGCCGAGGTCTGCCCGTGCCTCGCGGTATGGCGCAATTGCCAGCACGAGCATCACGAGCACTGCAGCTAGACAACGATGAATTCGCTTGCGCGTCTTCATCTTGCCGGAGGTATCCGACCCCTCCTGCCTCGTGGGACATGATAACAGGAAATGAGCGACTTGGCTGAAAAGTTGTCGTGATTTGCCTTTTGTTGTGTCATTCACGCGCGGCGACCGCACGCCAACGACCTGTTGATCCCGGAATTCGTTTCTGCTTAGCAAGGCACTGATCGACCACACATAGTCCCGCCGAATTGCGGGCCTACGACGGACGCATGACAAAGCACGACCCGCAGCCGAAGCGCCCTGCCCCACGGCTCTATCTGGTGACGCCGGAAGTGGCCGAGGCTGAGAAATTTTCGCGCCTCTTGGAGGCGGCGCTGGCGGCGGCCGACGTGGCCGCAGTGCTGTTGAGGCTGCAGGCGGCCGACCCGCGCACGCTGATCAATCGCGTGAAGATGCTGGCGCCGGTCGTGCAGCGCAAGGACGTGGCGCTCGTGCTCGACGGACACCCCGACATCGTGGCGCGCGCGGGCGCAGACGGCGCACAGCTTGCGGGCATCGCGGCGTTCTCCGCGGCGGTAGATGAACTCAAACCCTCCCGCATCGCAGGCTGCGCCGGCCTCAACACGCGGCATGACGCCATGCTCGCGGGCGAACAGGGCGCAGACTACGTTCTGTTCGGCGAACGGGAGAAGCAAGGCCGCCGGCCATCGTTCGCTGCGATTGTCGAGCGCCTCGCATGGTGGGCGGAATTGTTCGAAGTGCCGTGCGTCGGCTATGCGGAGAGGCGCGAGGAGATTGCGCCGCTTGCCGAGGCGGGTGCGGATTTCGTGGCCGTCGATTTTGTCTGGACGGATGCGCGCGGCGTCGGCCGCGCCGTCGTCGATGCGGCCGAGCGGCTGTCGCTGCGGGAGCATGTCGCATGATGCGCCCGCGCCACGCAGTCCAAGGGGTCACCCTCGCCCTCGCTGTTGCGCTCGCGGCTCCGGTGCATGCGCAAACGCCCGCTCCACAACGGCCGCAGAAGGCTGCGCCGGCAAAGCCGACAAAATCCCCGGCCAAATCCGCGCCGGTGCGCGAGCCGGACATCGCCTATGGCGCATTCCAGCGCGGCTACTATCTGACCGCGTTCAATGAGGCCAAGAAGCGCGTCGAGGAAAAAAACGATCCCAAGGCCATGACGCTTTTGGGCGAATTATATGCCGAGGGTCTCGGCGTGCCACGTGACGACAATATGGCGGCCGAGTGGTATCGGCGTGCTGCGGAGCTCGGCGACCGCGAAGCGATGTTCGCGCTGGGCGCCTTCCGCATGATCGGTCGGGGCGGACCGCGCAACACCCAGGAAGCGGCGCAATTGTTCGAAGCCGCGGCCAGCCGCGGGCACGCGGCGGCGGCCTACAACCTCGGCCTTCTGTATCTGGAGGGTCAGCTCTTCCAGCAGGATTTTGCCAAGGCCGCGCAGTTGTTCCGGGCGGCGGCGGATGCGGGAAATCCGGAGGCGCAATACGCGCTCGCCACCCTCTACATGGAGGGACGCGGCGTGCCCAAAAACCTGCGCGAGGCGGCGCGGCTGCTCGGCGCGGCGGCGCTCGCCCAGCACGTGGAGGCGGAGGTGGAGTACGGCATCGCCCTGTTCAACGGAACGGGCGTCGCCAAGGACGAAGCGGCGGCCGGACGCTACCTCAAGCATGCCGCGCACAGCGGCCATCCGGTGGCGCAGAGCCGGCTCGCCTTCATGTACGCCACGGGCCGCGGGCTTCCTGCCAATCCGGTCGAGGCGGCGAAATGGCATCTCATCGCCAAGGCCGGCGGCAGCAACGACCAGTTCCTGGAGGATTTCGTGCGCAAGATGAAGCCGGAGGACCGCGCCGCGGCGGAGAAGGCCGCGCAGCCGTGGCTTGCGGCGATCGCCGCCCGCCCGCGCTGACGGGTCGGCGCGAGGCGAGGGCAACGAGGGCGGCATGGCGAAGATCAACGGCAACGACATCCGGCCGGGCATGGTGATCGAGCACGAGGGCACGGTCTGGGCCGTGGTCAAGACCATGGCGGTGAAACCGGGCAAGGGGCCGGCCTACAACCAGGTGGAGCTGAAGAACGTCATCGACGGGCGCAAGCTGAACACACGCTTCGGCTCCGACCAGCGGGTGGAAGAAACCGTGGTGGAGCGGCGCACATTTCAGTTCCTCTATCGACAGGGGAGTCAGCTCGTGTTCATGGACACCGCAAGCTACGACCAGATCGAGCTCGACGAAGACTTTGTCGGCGAGCGCGCGGCATTCCTGCAGGACGGCATGACGGTGAGCGTGCAGTTGCACCAGAGCCGGCCGATCGGCATCAAGCTGCCGGACCAGGTGGTGCTGGAAGTGGTCGAGGCGGACGCGGTGATCAAGGGGCAGACGGCGGCACCGTCGTACAAATCGGCCAAACTCGAGAACGGCCTGCGGCTGATGGTGCCGCCGTTCATTTCCGCCGGCGAGAAAGTGGTGGTTGACACCAACGAAGTCACCTACGTGCGGCGGGCGGAGTAGCTTCTTTGCCTCGTCCCGCAGAAGGAAGGCGGTTCGCGAAACACGATCCTTGAGGGGGTGACAGTTGAGCCGTCGGTTGCTACTCCAACCCACCCCGGCTCGCATCCCGTTTCGCTCGATGCTCGCCGACCCTCCCCTTCCAGGGGGGGTGGAATATCGAATGTCTCATGCTCCACTCTGCGCTGCTCAATGTGATGATCGCCGCCGTGCGCAAGGCCGCGCGCGCGTTGATCCGCGACTTCGGCGAAGTCGAACAGCTCCAGGTGTCGCTCAAGGGGCCGGCGAATTTCGTCTCCGCGGCCGACCACCGCGCCGAGGAAACCTTGCGGCGGGAATTGCAGAAGGCGCGTCCGGGCTACGGTTTCCTCGGCGAGGAGGGGGGCCGAATCGAGGGCAGCGACAAAACCCACACATGGATCGTCGATCCGCTCGACGGCACCACCAATTTTCTGCACGGCATCCCGCATTTCGCCAGCTCGATCGCGCTGCAGCGGGACGGAATCATCGTCGCTGGGGTGATCTACAACCCGATCAGCGACGAGCTGTTCGTGGCCGAGCGCGGCAAGGGGGCGTTCCTCAACGACAAACGGCTGCGGGTGGCGGCGCGCAAACGCCTCGAAGAGGCGGTCATCGCCTGCGGCATGCCGCATCAGGGGCGCGGCGACACCATGCTCAGCCGGAAGGAAATCGCCGCGGTGCAGGAAAAAGTGGTGGCGCTGCGGCGCTTCGGCTCGGCCACGCTCGATCTTGCGTTTCTCGCGGCAGGGCGCTTCGACGCCTATTGGGAGCGCGATCTGTCACCCTGGGACATGGCGGCGGGCGTGCTGCTGGTGCGGGAGGCCGGGGGCTTCGTCACCGATCTGGACGGCGGCCAGGAGATGTTCGCTAAGGGCCATATTGTTGCCGGAAATGAGACCCTGCATCGGCAGTTGCTGACGGCGCTGCGGGCGGCCAGAGATTAACCCGACCGGGACGTTCTGCTGGCGCCGCGCGGCGGGTTTTGTCTAATATCGTCAAGTATCCAGGGTGGATTGCGTCGCCGGGATCTGTGCCAGATCGAGGCAGGAGTTTTTTGCGACGCTCAAGATCGACATGGCGCGAGATACCGATCCCTTCAAGCTCTCCTCACCGCGGATCTTCCTGGTGCGCATGCTGGTGTTCCTGATCCTGTGCGCACTGATCGTGGTGGTGATCCATCAGCAGATCTGGGTGGCGTTCAAGGCCAACCCGCCGCTGAACGCGCTGATCATCGGCGTGCTGTTCATCGGGATTGCGCTGTCGTTTCGGCAGGTGATCCGGCTGTTTCCGGAAGTCGCCTGGGTCAACGGGTTCCGGCTCGCCGACCCGGGCATCACGGTGGCGCGGCCGCCGGTGCTCTTGGCACCGATGGCGGCGATCCTGGGCGACCGCATCGGCCGCATGGCGATCTCGTCGCTCACCATGCGCAGCATCCTCGATTCGATCGCCATCCGGCTCGACGAAGCGCGCGATATGTCGCGTTACATGACCGGACTTTTGATCTTCCTCGGCCTGCTCGGCACGTTCTGGGGGCTGATCGAGACGGTAAGCTCGGTGGGCGACGTGGTCAGGAGCCTGCGCGTCGGCGGCGACGCGAGCACCGTCTTCGACACGCTGAAGGAGGGGCTCGCAGCACCATTGGCTGGCATGGGGATTTCGTTCTCCTCGTCGCTGTTCGGTCTGGCCGGGGCGCTGGTGCTCGGGTTCCTCGACCTGCAAACCAGCCAGGCGCAGAACCGGTTTCACACCGACCTTGAGGACTGGCTGGCGACCTCCGTGCGCGAATTCGGCGGCG
>DATLYX010000126.1:0-33516 GCA_035574295.1 Xanthobacteraceae bacterium | reverse complement strand
GTGGCGGAATGGCAGACGCGCGGGATTTAGGTTCCCGTGACGAAAGTCGTGGGGGTTCAAGTCCCTCCGCCCGCACCACTGGGGCCCAAACCCGCCCCGTAGCATGGACACCAGACCCACGAGCGCCACGCAGGCCAGTGCGCAAGGCGTCGCACGGGAAGTGAAAGAAAGATGCAAGTCACCGAAACTCTCAGCGAGGGTCTCAAACGCGAATACAAGGTGGTGGTTCCGGCCGCCGACCTCGAGGCGAAGGTCAACGATCGGCTGACCGAACTCAAAGATCGCGTGCGCATCAATGGATTTCGGCCGGGAAAGGTCCCTGTCGCGCACCTGAGGCGCCTCTACGGCCGCGCGGTGATGGCGGAGGCCATCGAGGTCGCCGTGCGGGAGGCAAACGCGAAGATCATCTCCGAGCACGGATTCAAACTGGCGCGCGATCCGGACGTGAGCCTGCCCACCGACGAAGGCGCGGTGGAGCAGATGATCGCCGGCAAGAGCGATCTCGCCTACACCGTGGCGCTGGAAATTCTGCCGAACATCGAGCTTGCCGATTTCAAGGCCATCAAGCTTGAGAAGCCTGTGGCAGATGTGACCGAGGATGAGGTCGACAGGGCGATCAATATGCTCGCCGAAAGCAACCGGCCGTTCGTGGCCAAGGAGGGCGATGCCGCAGCCGGAGACCGAGTCACGGTATCCTTTATCGGCAAGATCGACGGCGCGCCGTTCGAGGGCGGCGCAGCCGACGATCTCGTGGTGCAGATCGGATCCGGAGCTTTTCTTCCGGGGTTCGAAGACCAGTTGATCGGCATCAAGGCCGGAGAGACCCGGCAGGTGGGCGTCAAGATGCCCGCCAACTACCCGGTAGCCAGCCTTGCGGGCAAGGATGCGGTGTTTGACGTGACCGCGAAAACGGTGGAGACGCCCGGCGAAGTGACGGTGGACGATGCCTTTGCCAAGTCGCTCGGCCTTGAGTCCCTCGACAAGCTCCGTGACATGGTACGGGAACGCCTGGCGCGGGAGCACGCCTTGATCTCGCGGCAGCGGGTGAAGCGGGCGCTCTTGGACGAGCTCGACAAGCTGCACAAGTTCGCCGCCCCGCCGACCATGATCGAGGACGAGTTCAACCACGTCTGGAAGACGGTCACGGACGAGCTCGCGGCGCAGAAGCGCACCTTTGCCGACGAAGGCACCACGGAGGAGGCAGCGCGGGCGGAATACCAGGCGATCGCCGAGCGGCGCGTGCGCCTGGGGCTCGTGCTCGCGGAGATCGGCGAGCGCAACGGAATCAAGGTCACGGACGAAGAATTGACACGGGCGGTGATCGAGGAGGCGCGCAGCTACCCGGGCAAGGAGCAGGAGGTTTGGGACTATTATCGCAAGAATCCGGAGGCGCTGGCGAGCGTGCGCGCGCCGCTGTTCGAGGACAAGGTGGTCGATTTCATCCTCGAATTGGCCCAAGTGACGGAGACAAAGGTGTCGCGCGATCGGCTTTACAAGGGAGACGAGGCCGAGGAGGCTGCTTAGCGGCGCCTGATTAGCGGGAGCGAAAACGGCCGCGGCGGCGGCTGGCGAGGCCATGAAGCCGGGAGGCCGGCAAAGATTGCGGCGCGCTGAACGGATCGCTATCGATTATTTCCGGCGCCTGCCTATATTTCCCGCAGCGCGATTCGAGTGAAATAGCGCGGGAGGCAAAATGAGGGATCCCTACGACACCTACATGAACTATCTCGTGCCCATGGTGGTCGAGCAGACCAACCGCGGCGAGCGCGCCTACGACATCTATTCGCGGCTGCTCAAGGAGCGGATCATCTTCATCACCGGTCCGATCGAGGACACGATGGCGACACTGGTGGTGGCGCAGATGCTGTTCCTTGAGGCGGAGAATCCGAAGAAAGAGATTTCGATGTACATCAACTCGCCGGGCGGGTTGGTCACGGCGGGGCTGGCAATCTACGACACCATGCAATTTATCCGGCCGCCGGTGTCCACGCTGTGCTGCGGGCAGGCCGCCTCCATGGGCTCGATGCTGCTGGCGGCCGGCGCCAAGGATTTGCGCTTTGCGCTGCCCAATGCGCGCGTGATGGTGCACCAGCCGTCGGGCGGATTTCAGGGCCAGGCGACTGACATCATGCTGCACGCGCAGGAAATTCTGAACCTGAAGAAGCGGCTGAACGAGATCTACGTCAAACATACCGGGCAGCCGATGAAGAAGATCGAGGACGCGCTGGAACGCGATTTTTTCCTCACCGCGGAAGGCGCCAAGGAATTCGGGCTGATCGACAAGGTGATCGAGAAGCGCCCGGAAGAGGTTGGAACCAAAACATAAAAAGGAAGAGAGAGGAGAGCTTTCGGCCGGAGCCGGCGGCCATGAAATCGCCACGACCCTTGTCTGCCGTATGGTTAATGAAATTTTGGCTTTTCCACCGTTAACTAAATCCTTTCGGCCTCGACCGGCGGGTTGAAAGGCGGGTGTGTCCTGGGTGCTACGGTTTCTTAGCGCCGTTGCTGGTATGAATAGAGTCGGGTTTCTATGCTTTTGAGGCATGGAGTGTCGAGAATGGGCAAGCTCGGCGGCAATCATGCGACAACGATGCTGTCCTGCTCGTTTTGCGGCAGGGACGAGCAGCGCGTGCGCAAGTTGCTCGCTGGCGGCTGCGGCGGCCTGATCTGCGACGCATGTGTGAGCGCCTATGTGCGGTTCCTCAGCCGGGACCGTGCGGCGGGCGCGGTTTCTGCACTGAAGCGGCTTGCGACCGCGATTTGCGCCCGGGCGCGGAACGTGAGGCGCGGCAGTGCCTATGTTGAGGTCTGGAAATGAGCAAGGTCGGCGGCAGCGATTCGAAGAACACCCTCTATTGTTCGTTCTGCGGCAAGAGTCAGCACGAGGTGCGCAAGCTGATCGCCGGGCCGACGGTGTTCATTTGCGACGAGTGCGTCGAGCTGTGCATGGATATCATCCGCGAGGAGAACAAGTCCTCGCTGGTGAAGTCGCGCGATGGTATTCCGACGCCGAAGGAAATCCGCAAAGTGCTCGATGACTACGTCATCGGCCAAGACCATGCGAAGAAGGTGCTGGCGGTTGCCGTCCACAATCACTACAAGCGGCTCAACCATCAAGCCAAGCACAACGACGTCGAGCTCGCCAAATCGAACATTCTTCTGATCGGCCCGACCGGATCGGGCAAAACGCTGCTCGCGCAGACGCTGGCGCGCATCCTCGATGTGCCGTTCACAATGGCGGACGCGACCACGCTGACGGAGGCCGGTTATGTTGGCGAGGACGTGGAAAACATCATCCTGAAGCTCCTGCAGGCGGCCGACTACAATGTCGAGCGCGCGCAGCGCGGCATCGTCTACATTGACGAGATCGACAAGATCAGCCGCAAGTCGGACAATCTGTCGATCACCCGCGACGTGTCGGGCGAAGGCGTGCAGCAGGCGCTGCTGAAGATCATGGAGGGCACGATCGCATCCGTGCCCCCGCAGGGCGGTCGCAAGCATCCGCAGCAGGAATTCTTGCAGGTGGATACGACCAACATCCTGTTCGTGTGCGGCGGCGCTTTCGCCGGACTGGAGAAGATCATCTCGGCGCGCGGCCGCTCGACCTCGATCGGCTTCTCGGCCAAGGTGATGGCGCCCGAGGACCGCAAGGCGGGAGAAATCTTCCGCGATGTCGAGCCGGAGGATCTGCTGAAATACGGCCTGATCCCCGAATTCGTCGGCCGGTTGCCGGTGGTCGCCACGCTCGAAGATCTGGACGAGGCTTCGCTCAGGCGCATCCTGACCGAGCCGAAGAACGCCCTGGTCAAGCAGTATCAGCGACTGTTCGAGATGGAGTCGATCGAGCTCACGCTTGCCGACGAGGCACTGACCGCTATCGCCCGCAAGGCGATCGACCGCAAGACCGGCGCGCGCGGCCTGCGTTCGATCATGGAAAGCATCCTGCTGGATACCATGTTCGAACTGCCGAGCCTGGAGGGGGTCGAGGAGGTGGTGATCTCCAAGGAGGTCGTCGAGGGCACCGCGCGGCCTCTCTACATCTACGCGGACCGCGCCGCGGACGCGGGCGCGAGCGCGTGAGTCGGGGCCGAATCCCCGTGCGCGCACCCGGTGGCGGTCCAGTTTCGAGGGGTGAAGAAGGCCGTGTTTACGTGTTTTCCCTTCGTTGCTTGACACTGCCGGCTGCTATCTCCACCTAATATCCGACGAGAAATACGGCGTGTGAACGCGTGTTAACTCTACCGGGCTGGGGCTTTTCCAACCTCCTCGTCGCGTGCGTCAGTCGCGTACCCCGCACCCCCCTCCCGGTACTTGCGAGCACTCCTAGGTGGCCGCGCCCCGGCGGGCCGCGGAGGAGGGGCACAACAACAAGGAAATCCGGCAATGACCCTTGCAAAACCACGTACGCCGCTGACCCCTGGTGAGACCCGGGCCTATCCGGTGCTGCCGCTGCGCGACATCGTGGTATTCCCGCACATGATCGTGCCGCTGTTCGTCGGCCGCGAGAAGTCGATCAAGGCCCTCGAAGAGGTGATGCGGTCGGATACGTTCGTTCTCCTGGTCACGCAGAAGAACGCCTCGGACGACGATCCGGCGCCCAACGCGATCTATGATGTCGGCACGCTCGCCAGCGTGCTGCAGCTCCTGAAGCTGCCCGACGGCACCGTGAAGGTGCTGGTGGAAGGCGCGCAGCGCGGCAAGATCCTCAAGTACACGGACCGCAGCGAATACTACGAGGCCAACGCCGTCGTGCTCGAGGACGCGGTCGGCGACCGCGTGGAGGCGGAGGCTTTGGCGCGCTCGGTCGTCACCGAGTTCGAAAACTACGTCAAACTGAACAAGAAGATCTCGCCGGAGGTGATCGGCGTGGTCCAGCAGATCGACGACTACGCCAAGCTCGCCGATACGGTGGCCTCGCATCTGGCGGTGAAGATCCCGGACAAGCAGTCGATCCTGGAGACCACGGTCGCCACGCAGCGGCTCGAGAAGGTGCTGAGCCTGATGGAGAGCGAGATCTCCGTTCTCCAGGTGGAGAAGCGCATCCGCACGCGCGTGAAGCGCCAGATGGAGAAGACCCAGCGCGAGTACTACCTCAACGAGCAGATGAAAGCGATCCAGAAGGAGCTCGGCGATGAGGAGGGCCGCGACGAGATCGCGGAGATCGAGGAGAAGATCAAGAAGACCAAGCTGTCCAAGGAGGCGCGGGAGAAGGCACAGCACGAGCTGAAGAAGCTCAGGCAGATGTCGCCGATGTCGGCCGAGGCCACGGTGGTGCGCAACTATCTGGATTGGCTGCTCTCGATCCCTTGGAACAAGAAGACCAAGATCAAGAAGGATTTGAAGCTCGCGCAGGAGATCCTCGACAACGACCACTACGGCCTGGAGAAGGTCAAGGAACGGATCATCGAATACCTTGCCGTGCAGCAGCGGGCCAACAAGCTGACCGGGCCGATCCTGTGCCTGGTCGGGCCGCCCGGCGTGGGCAAGACCTCGCTCGGCAAGTCGATCGCGCGCGCCACGGGGCGCGACTTCGTGCGCGTGTCGCTGGGCGGGGTGCGCGACGAAGCGGAGATCCGCGGCCATCGCCGCACATACATCGGTTCGATGCCCGGCAAGATCATCCAATCGATGCGCAAGGCGAAGTCGTCGAACCCGCTCTTCCTTTTGGACGAGGTGGACAAGATGGGCTCCGACTTCCGCGGCGATCCGTCGTCGGCGCTGCTGGAAGTGCTCGACCCCGAGCAGAACCACACGTTCAACGACCACTATCTTGAGGTCGACTATGACCTGTCGCACGTGATGTTCATCACCACGGCGAACACCCTGAACATTCCGCCGGCGCTGATGGATCGCATGGAGATCATCCGCATCGCCGGGTACACGGAAGACGAAAAGGTGCAGATCGCACGGCGGCACCTGATCCCGAACGCGATCGCCAAACACGGCCTGAAGCCGGAGGAATGGTCGATCGACGACGAGGCGCTGCTCACCATCATCCGCCGCTACACGCGGGAGGCGGGCGTGCGCAATCTCGAGCGCGAGCTGTCCACGCTGATCCGCAAGGCGGTCAAAGAAATCACGATGGGCAAGGCCAAGTCGATCGCGGTCGAAGCCAAGATGCTGAGCGATTACCTCGGCGTGCCTAAGTACCGCTACGGCGAGATCGAAGCCGAGGATCAGGTCGGCGTGGTGACCGGGCTGGCCTGGACCGACGTGGGCGGCGAGCTGCTGACCATCGAAGGGGCGATGATGCCGGGCAAGGGCAAGATGATCGTGACCGGCAACCTGCGGGATGTCATGAAGGAATCGATCTCCGCGGCGGCGTCCTATGTGCGGTCGCGGGCAGTGGCGCTCGGCATTGAGCCGCCGCTGTTCGACAAACGCGACATCCACGTGCACGTGCCGGAAGGGGCGACCCCGAAGGACGGGCCGTCCGCCGGCGTGGCCATGGTGACGGCCATCGTCTCGGTGATGACCGGCATTCCGGCGCGGCGCGACGTGGCCATGACCGGCGAGATCACCCTGCGCGGCCGCGTGCTGCCGATCGGGGGGCTGAAGGAGAAGCTCCTGGCGGCGCTACGCGGCGGCATCAAGACGGTGCTGATCCCGGAAGAAAACGCAAAGGATCTGGTCGAAATCCCGGACAGCGTCAAAGGCGGACTGGAGATCATTCCCGTCACGCGCATGGACGAGGTGTTGGAGCGCGCACTCGTGCGCATGCCGGAGCCCATTGCGTGGGATGAGGAGGCCGGCAAGGTCGCAGAACAGGCGGTGGTGCCCGCGGTCGAGCCGGTGGAAGAGGAATCCTCAGGTCTCACGGCGCACTGACCGGACATTTGAAAGCCAGTTGCGAAGGCGGCGCCGCACGGTGCCGCCTTCGCGTCTTTCTCTGCCGCACGAAATTTCTTCGAGAAGCGTCAGCATTGCACACTTGAAATTTTCCGCGATCGATGCCTGCGATTCGCGGCAGCGGCGCGAAATTCCTGTCACGAGACGCTTGCATTTGCGCCGCAATCGGCAAACTCTCCGCGCATAACGGCCATGCGCCGTTGATTCGGGTGCGAGCGAAGGAAAGGATCCGTCCGATGACCAAGAACGAACTCATCAGTGCGGTGGCAGACAAGGCGCAATTGACGAAGACCGCTGCGGCTTCCGCCGTCGATGCCACCTTCGACGCCATCACTGCGACGTTGAGAAAAGGCGGCGAAGTGAAAATCATGGGGTTCGGAAACTTCAGAGTGGTAAAACGCGCTGCGCGCGAAGGCCGCGACCCGCGTACCGGGGCGCCAGTAAAAATCAAGGCCGCGAAGCGGCCGCGGTTCTCCGCCGGCAAGGGTCTCAAGGAAGCGGTCAACCGGTAAGCCGATTTCGGGTTGGGAAGCAGAATGCCCCCGCGGCCGACCGCGGGGGTATTCTCGTGTGCGCCTTTCTGCGCCTAGCTTGCCCCGCGGCCGCGTCGGGGCGATAAGAAGGCGGGGCGGTTAGCTCAGCGGTAGAGCGCCTGCTTTACACGCAGGATGTCGGCGGTTCGATCCCGTCACCGCCCACCATTTGCGGCGGCGAAGGCGTCGCACCCCGGGCGGCGCCCCGCGCAGGACTGCAACGTCGCATTAAATCCTTGGTCCTATTCTTGACTTGGCTACCGGCGACATTTAAGTCCGCTCGGTGCCCCGAGGGGGCGTAGCTCAGTTGGTTAGAGCGCCGGCCTGTCACGCCGGAGGCCGCGGGTTCGAGTCCCGTCGCTCCCGCCATTTGTCTTCAATGATTTAGTCGCAGCCACAAGGTCACATTCCAACTCGATCAAACCGGCAGTTCCAACTTTTGCCCTCGGTTCGTTCATTGGAGCCTCGCTCGGCCGCGCCGTCGCGCGGCCATTACCGTGTGCAGGCTCGCCAGGTTCATCGGGCAATAAGTGCTGAACAGCGCATTGCTGGCGGCGAGCGTCGGCGATCGCCTCGACCGTGCCGGAGCGACGGAAATCGACGAGGGTGCGCTTCTCGCGCTCCCCAAACTCAACCTTCCGAACGACGCGGAAATCCTCTGCGAAACGGTCCTTGCTGTAGGGCCGCGGCTGCCACGGCCGGCTGCCCTCCGCGGTGCCCCTGTCGTGCTCGCGCGTTAGAAAATCGGCGCGTCGGCGTGGAACGCGACCCCGAGCTTCCGAACGTATGCTCGCAGCGCGTCGCCGCGCCTTGCGTGCTCACTCATGCCTCGAGCGCAGGCGCGAAGGCCTCGCTCAGCGAGCCGCGCGGATAGATCGTGAGGCCTTCCGTGTTTTCAAATGACGGGTTCTCCGCCGCGGCCATGGCGGGTGAGGGGAGCGCCGCGGCGCGTCGCCTGACATCTATGTTCCCATGTGCGGCGAGCGCCCATGCATCCGGGCCGTCCAGTCCGCAAGGCGCGGAATAAAGCCGAGCGCGCGCATTTGGCGTCGCCGCAGACGCCGATGCGATGCGCGGCAGCGCGGGAACAAGATAATCAGAAAGCTGACCTTGGCCCTTGCCGCGATGGCGGAAAGCGCCCGGCGGAGTAGCAGAGCTCAGGCTTGCGGCCGCCAGAGATGACTGAACTCGGTGGCAACCACGCCCTCGTAAGGTACTGGTCGGTCGAGCAGCCCACAGGCGTGTGCGAAATCGTTGAGCCCCGCGACGGCGGCTTCGGGAATATGCGGTGTGTAGAAGGGCAGGTCGCGCGCGATTACGTCCATCAAAAGCGCAGCCTCGGCAGGCGGAAACAACGCCTGTCCCACCCGCTCCGCCAGCGAGACGTCCGACTTGAGCGCAGCTTGCGCCGCCACAACCGCGCGCAGGCCCCCGGCGATGCGATTTCGATCGCGCGCGATCGCACGCTCGCTCGTTACCAGAGCCGGAAACGTATAGTGGAACGCAGCGTACACAATTGCCGTGAGCTTGACCGGTATCCCGTCGTTGGCGCGCGCGAGCACGAGCGATCCGGTGTCGGCGAAGCCGAACACGGCATTGCCGGCGCCGACCTGGCGTATTGCATCGACGGAACCCTGTCCCCGCACGATCCGAACGTCGAGGCCGGCTGCAAAACCGTGAACGGCGGAATGCCGAAGCTGCGCGGGAACCTCGACGATCGAGGCGGCGATCTGTGCAATCTGACCCTCCGAGTGCGTTTGCGCGTTGCGAACATAGAGTTCGATTTTTGGCGATAAGATCCTGATGCCGTGAGGATCTGCGCAATCGATGAGGCTATCGACTTTGGACGCTGCATCCAGCGGAATCGTCGGCTGACGCACCCATGGCAAAGCATCCCGATACGCAAACTGTCTTGCGGCATTTATCGCTCGAGTCATCCACCTCACTGAGGTTTGCCCGCGCAGCACTCTCGACGTCGTTCGCTCTGCGAATTCGTTGCAGCGTAAATTTCCTGCGCCTTCCTTTCATGCCGTTTGACGTGATGACCGGAAACTTGTCGAGAAGCAGGTGCACATTGTATAGCTTTTCGGCAGACATGTTCTCGCCGCGAACTGTATCGAACGGAGGCGGATATCGTGCAAGTCGGTTTCATCGGTGTGGGCCGCATGGGCAGCGCAATGGCGCGCAACCTGCTTCGCGCCGGTCACCAGGTTCGGGTCTGGGATACGTCTCCGCAATCGATCGCAGCGCTGGTTAAGGACGGCGCAACCGCGGCTTCGAGCAACGAGGATGCCTTCTCCGGCGATGCCGTCATTTCCATGCTCCCGAATGACGAAGCGATGCTCGCCGTCTGCAACGAAACGACGTTGCGAAAAAGCGGCGCGCCGGCGATCCATGTCAACATGGCCACGGCCTCGGTTCAGTGTGCCGACAGGCTGACCGAATTGCACAGGATCTGCGGCATTCATTATATCGCCGCGCCCGTGTTCGGCCGTCCGGAGATGGCGGCGGAGCGCAACTTGAACATCATGGCGGCAGGCGATCCGGCCGCGATTGACCGCGTCCAGCCGCTGTTCGACGCGATGGGAAAGAAAACCTGGCGGCTCGGATCTTTACCCAGCCAGGCGAATGTTGCCAAGATCGCAGGCAATCTCATGGTTGCAAGCATGCTCGAGGCAATGGGCGAAGCCGCCGCGCTTGCGCGCGCCTACAAGATGGATCCGCTGGAGATGCTGAATGTAGTGGTGACGTCGATCTTCGACGTACCGATCTATCGGATCTATGCGCAACTGATCGGGAAAGAGAAGTTCGACCCGCCCGGCTTCGATCTCAAACTGGCTCTCAAAGACGCCAAGCTTGCGCTTGAGGCCGGAGAAAAAGCGAATATCCCCTTGCCGTTTGCCAGCGTCATTCGCGACAATTATCTCGATGCGCTGGCCCACGGCGATGGCGGCAAGGATTGGTCCGTGGTTTCCAGAGTTGCTCTGCGCCGTGCCGGGCTTGCTTAGGCCACCTCATTTAGCAGCGGCAGCAAGTTTCTGTTGCAGATAATCCCAGTCGCGGTTGAAGCGATAAGAATGACGTGAGGGGGGCTGCGGCGCCTGGGTCTCCAGCCAACGCACCCGGCGATTGGAACGGTTGTAGAAGGCATGGATGCAGCCGACGCCGGTCCAGAACACGTCGCCCGGCTGCAAAACATAGGTCTTGCCGTCGGCCACCGCCTCCACTTCTCCGTCGAGCAGATAGTAAGCCTCTTCCAGCGGATGATCGTGCAGGTGCGCCGCCCCGCCGGGCTGATAATCGACCATGAACATGGTATGAAGCTGCGCGTCGAGACGCTGATCGACCAGCATTTTCACGGAAATGCCGCTGTAGACCAAAAGGGCGGTCGCCATGCTTGCCGAAACTGTAGGGGCGTCGATGCGCGCGCCGACCTTCAGGCTGTCCACGTCAATGTCGCGATCGGTCATGCGGAAGAAATGCCGCGAGCGCGGATCGCGAATGTCCGTTTCGCCGTCCCGATCGGCTTCCGGTGGCCCGATAAAGAAGGTGTCCGCTGGAAGATCGGGCGTGCGCGGCTGTGGGGCGATCATATCGAGCCAGCGCGCTTCGCCCGACTGCGGGCCGATCCATGCATGCGGAACGCCGACCGGCACGACACCGCAAGTGCCGGGGGACAGCGGATAGGAACGCCCGTTCAGGATCAGGGTTGGGTTGCCTTCGAGGACATAAAAACTCTCCTCGAAGGAGTGGATATGCATGTCGATGTGCCCGCCGGCGCTCAGCGAACACAGGCCGAAACCCATGTGCACGGAGCCCACCGAACGATCGATCATCGAGCAACGCGTGAACTTTTCGCTGTTATTGGTATAGGCCGGCAGCAGACGAATATCCGCGGCGCGCCGCATATGATGCATCGCGGCCTCCTCATTTGTCCTGATGTCCTGACGCGGAGCTGCGTCAATTTTAGGTGTTCAGTGCTATTGAACGCTATCGGCGGTGTTGTACAGTGTCAAGCGCAGGCCCGCCGCGCCCCTGGAGCATCGACATGATTGTCGCCCATGCGCACGATAGCAAAGCGATTGCACGCCGACGTGGCGACCGCCGCCTGCGCCGTAGGTCCGATGACCAGCCGAACGGTGTGGCGGGACTGGGCGCCAAGCTGCGCGCGGCGCGCGAAAAGAACGGCCTCAGTTTGCGTGCGCTGGCGCGCAGCGTGGACGTATCCCCGAGCCTGATCTCGCAGATTGAACACGGCACGGTCGTCCCCTCGGTCGGAACACTTTATGCGATGGTGACCGAGCTCGGCCTCGGCCTCGACGAGTTGTTTGAGAACAAATCGAAGGCGGCATCCAACGGCCGCCGAATGCCGCCGAGAAAACCTCTCAGTCCTGTATGCCGGAGCAACAAGCGCGAGGTCATCCGGCTTGCCGACGGCGTCCGCTGGGAATTGCTGACGCCCGCACCGGACCCTGTGTTGGAATTTTTCTATGTCGTCTATGAGCCAGGCGCCGAGTCCTGCGAAGAGGACAAACTTGTCCGTCACGGCGGCATGGAATACGCCTATCTCATCAGCGGGCGTCTCGGCATCCAGATCGGTTCTGAGCAATACGTGCTGGATCCCGGCGACTCGATTTCGTTCGATGCGCAGAGGCCGCACCGGCTTTGGACAGTCGGCGACAAGCCTGCGGTTGCAATCTGGGCGGTTCTCAATCGATCGCAGGACACGCGAGCAAATGTCAAACCGCAACCCCGCGCAGGCAAAGGGAGGCGCTGATTGTCGAGACATGTCGGAAGGGCTTGCGGAATTATCGGCCGGGTTGGCGTTATCGGTCGAGTCGCGACATTCAAGCGCAGCCTCGCGTACCGAAACAGGACGCGTTAGGCTCTTTAGTCTCTTTGCAAATTCGGCATCGGCATTTCACACTATCGAGAGTCCACACGGAGGTGAATATGACCAAGTCAACCACATTGCGGGCGCTGAGCCTCGCCGCGCTATTGAGCGTGACGGCGATGTTTTCGACGCCAGCGGCTGCACAACAAAAAGAGATCGTGATCGGCGGAACGCTCGGATTGACCGGTGCCTTTGCTGAGCCGTCAACGGACTACAAGGCGGTTTACGACTTGTGGCTGGAAAAAATCAACAAAAAGGGCGGCTTATTGGGCCGTCCGGTGAAAATGATCATCTACAACGACGAGAGCACGCCGACTGTCGCACAGTCGCTTTACAATCGTCTACTCGATCAGGACAAGGTTGATCTGGTGCTGGCGCCGTACACGACGTTCGTCGGCGGCTCGATCGTGCCGATCGTGCGTTCACACAACAAGGTCCTGTTCAATGGCGGCTTCGTCGGCATCAATATCTTCAACGCCGCCAAAGGATGGATCGTCGGCAGCTACACTTATCAGGAGCCCGACTACACGCGCGGGATTTTTGAGCTCATCAAGAGCTTGCCGGCAAACGAACGGCCGAAGCGCGCCGCGATCTTCACTGCGCAGAATCCGTTCACGATCGTGGTTCGCGCGGGCGTGGACGGCAAGGGCGGGGCGCTCAATTACGCGAAAGATGCGGGCGTGGAAGTCGTGGTTGACGAACAGTATCCGCCGACCACCACCGACTTCACCGGTCTCGTGCAGAAGGCAAGAGCCGCCAATGCCGACATCGTTTTGGCCCTCAGCCTGCCGAATGACGCCCTGCAGATCGCGCGAACCGTTGCGCAGCAGGGCTACAAGCCGTCGATGTTCTGTACCTGCGGATCGCAGGTGACCACGCTGAAAGGATGGGCAGCGCTCGGAGAAGCGGCGGATCGTGGTTTCGGCACGACCATCGCCTGGCCGACGCAACCCTTCCCCGGCATCGCCGAGCTTGCCGAAGTGTTTAGGAAGCGCGGCTATGCCACCCTGCCGACCTACGCCATCGCCGGCACCGCCATCCTGGAAGTGATGGAGCAGGCGGTCGAGGGCGCCAAGACGCTCGATCAGCAGAAGCTCAAGGACTATATCCAGCAGGCGACTTTCAGGACCGTGGCCGGGAACTTTAAATATCAGCCGAACGGGACGCCCGAATACAGCATGATCGTGCTTCAGTATCAGAAGGGCAAGAACGAGGTCGTATGGCCGAAGGAGTTCCGCACGGCCGCGCCGATTTTGAAGTGACGTAATGAGCGTCGCGAAGATGGCGCCGCTGCTCGCAATCGACGCCGTCAGCAAGAAATTCGGCGGCGTCGTTGCGCTGAACAAGGTGTCGTTCCAACTGGAAGCAAACAAAGTCGTCGGGCTCATCGGCCCAAACGGATCGGGAAAGACGACGCTGTTGAACGTCATCAACGGCGCCATTCCCGCCGATGAGGGCGAAGTCCGTCTCGGCGCTTTCAAGATCAACGGTCGCCGTCCCAGCGACCTCGCCGCAAACGGGTTAAGCCGCACGTTCCAAACCACGCGCGTGTTTCAAACGCTGACGACGATGCAGAATCTGTTCGTCCCGCTCTTGCACCAGCAGGCGCTGGAGCGTTCGAAAGCGGAGAAGAGGGCAATCGATCTGCTGGCGTTCGTGGGACTTGAACGCCATGCCGAACACACCGCGAGCGAGCTGTCCGGCGGCCAACAGCGCCTGCTTGAATTTGCCCGGGCGCTGGTCACTCGCCCACAGCTGGTGCTGATGGACGAACCGTTCGCCGGCGTACATCCAGAGATCAAGAAAGTCCTGATCCGCTGCATTCGCGAGACGGTGCAGAAGGAGGGCGCTTCCTTCCTCGTCGTGAGTCACGAAGTGCCGGACCTAGTGAAAATGTCAGACTTCATGGTGTGCCTGGTCGAAGGGCGGGTGGCAGCCGCTGGCCTGCCCGATGCCGTGGTCCGCGATGAAAAGGTGATCGAAGGTTATTTGGGCCGCAGTTAAGTCATGCCGGTTTCTGCTCCCCGCCTCGAGATCGCCAATGTGATTGCCGGCTACACCCCGGGGCATCCAATTCTGCGCGGCGTCAATCTCAAGGCAGAACCTGGCCACATCACCGTGATTCTCGGCCCCAACGGCGCAGGAAAGTCGACACTGCTCAAGGTCATTTTCGGCTTCCTGACGCCCGAGCACGGCGCCGTGCGCTTGGCCGGCTCGGATCTCAGCAATTTGCCGCCGCACCAACACATTGAACACGGCATCGCATTATTGCCGCAGGGGCGCTCCGTGTTCCCGGAGCTTTCGGTGCTCGAGAATATCGAGCTCGGCGGCTGGAGCATGCGCTCCGATCGTAAACGGCTGCGCGAGGCCGTGGAAGCAATGTTTGCTCGCTATCCACATTTGCGCCCGCTACAGCATCGCGTTGCCGGCAGCCTCAGCGGAGGCCAGCAACGTGCCGTTGAAATTGCGCGAATGCTTGTGGCAAATCCCAGCGTGCTGCTGATTGACGAGCCGTCGGCCGGTCTGTCTCCCATCGTCGCGCATCAGGTATATCAAGAGCTCGTGGCGCTGAAGGACGAGGGCCGCACGGTCCTGCTCGTCGATCAGGATGTGCGCGCTGCCATCGCAATCGCCGACTACGTTTATGTATTGAATTCCGGAAAGAACGATATCGAAGGCGACCGCGCCGCCTTTGAGGGCGATCTCGGTGCGATGGTTCGCGGCTGGCTCGGTGTCTAAGGGAGGGCAGCTAAGGAGCAGACGGGGCATGCTGAACCAGATCGCAACCATCATTGCGGACGGGATCTTATTGGGCCTCATTTACGCCATTGCCGGCGTTGGGCTCAGCCTCGTGCTCGGCGTGATGGGCATCGTGAATGTGGCGCACAGCGCGTTCCTCATGCTTGGCTCATTCTTTGCGTTCGAGCTGTTCCGCCGCCTCGCGATCGATCCGACTATTTCATTTTTCCTTGCGTTCCCCGTATTTTTTGCTGTCGGCGTCATCGTCTATCGGATGTTGATCACGCGCGTCGAACTCGCGCCGCAAACGCAAGGTCTTGTCGCCATGTTCGGGTTGATGGTCCTTGTGGAGAGTCTTGGCACCATAGCCTGGACCACCGATACCCGCGTCATCACCGCCGCCTACACCAACCGCTCCATCCTCGTCGGCCCGATCATGCTGGCCAATGTAAAGCTGATTGCCGGCGCACTGGCACTTTTGCTGATCATCGCATTCTGGGCGTTTCTTCGTTACACGCTGACCGGTCGCGCCATCCGCGCCATGGGGCAGAATCGCTTTGCGGCGATGACGGTCGGCATAAATGTCCAGGCGCTGTCGACAATCATGTTCGGGCTGGGAATAGCATGCGCCGGCTCCGCCGGTGTGACGCTCGGCATGGTGTTTCCGTTTTCCCCCAATACGCAGATTCTCTGGCTCGCCTGGGCATTCCTGGTGGTCATCCTCGGCGGGTTGGGCAATGTCGCCAACACCTTGCTTGCTGGTCTTGTTGTCGGCCTCATTCAGACCGGCGTCGCAGCGTTTCTGCCCTTCGATTACGTCTATCTCGTGCTTTACGTCATGCTGGCCGTGATCCTTGTCGTGCGCCGTGAAGGGCTCAGCGGCGCCGTTCACAGGTGGATTTAGGAGGGCAACGGTGCTCTCGGTTTTTTTCCTAAAATCCGGAGAGCGTCGCGGTTGGCGCGCATGGGCCGGCATCGGGTTCTGGGTCGCGGTGCTGTTTGCTCTTGTTCTCTACGGCTTGATCGGCACGCGACTGTTCTTCCTGAGCACGCTCGGCACGGTGTTTATGTATATCGTGCTGACGCAGGCGTGGAATATTTTGGGCGGTTATGGCGGCTATCTAAACTTTGGCATGGTGACATTTTTCGGGACCGGCGCTTACACGAGCGCCATCCTGTTCCACTATTTCGGCCTGTCGCCTTTCCTCACCGCGCCTGTCGCCGGACTGACGGCGGCGATCGCCGGTTTGTTGATCGGAATTCCCACCTTGCGACTGCGCGGCGCCTATTTTGCGCTCGTGACGATGATAGTCACGCTGGCCGTGCAGATACTGGCGCTCAACTTGCGCTACACACAAGGCGCGCTCGGCATCTACATGCAGCCGCTCGGGCTGAGCCCCCTGAATGTGGAGCGGCTGTTCTATTTTTTGTTTCTCGGTTTGGCGGTTCTCGTCACGCTGCTGGTCTATGCCATTGAGCGCTCCAACATCGGCGGCGCCCTTGTGGCCATTCGTGAGGACGAGGACGCCGCCGAAATTATCGGCGTCAAGACCACCGAGGTGAAATGGGTCGCAAACGCAATCGCCTGTTTTATTGCCGGTGTTGTAGGCGGGCTCTACGCGCAGCGCATCATGTATATCGAACCGACCGGAACCTTCTCGTTCGACATTTCCTTGAACACGGTTCTGATGGCCGTTATCGGCGGGCCGGGAACATGGCAAGGCCCGCTGATCGGCACGCCCCTGGTCCTGCTGGTCGCCGACGCGCTGCGCGTCACCTTCACGTCCGAAGTAAACCGGGCGATCTTCAGCGTGGTCGTCATCATTATCGCGCTCTACATCCCCGGTGGGGTGATGGGCGTGCTGGAACGCTGGCGCCGGCGTGGTCGGGAGACGTCGGCAAACGATGTCTCTGCACCGGAGCGCGCAGCCTAGATCGCCCGTGACCGGATCAGGTCAGCCGTGCGCTCCGCGATCATGATCGTCGGCAGGTTGGTGTTCGCCGCCGGGATGCGCGGCATCACCGAAGCATCCACGACGCGTAAGCCCTCGACACCGTAAACGCGGCAGGCGCTGTCGACGACCGCCAGCGGATCGTCTTTGCGCCCGATGGCGCAGGTACCCGTCGGATGCGCCATCGGCACGGCTGCACCGAGGATTTCGCTGTCGGTCAAGGGCGAACGGCTGCGACGGTTGGCAAACCAGCGGCCGGGGCGGATCGCCAGGCCGACCAAGGCACGGGTTAAGGGGGCGGGCAGGTTCAACGTGACCTTGGCGGCCGCAGCGAGCAGTTCGCCGACGAACCCCGGCTTGTTAAATTGATTCAGCGCCATCGTCGGCGGCAACAGAAATGCATCGTTGTAGGCGTTTGCCACCGCGGGGTCGAGCAGCAACGTCTCCACAAGCCGGCCTGCCTTGACCATGCGGGGTGCGTCGCGAGGATCGTCCAGCAGACGAAAATCGATCCGCGGGGGCGCGGCGGCATCCGGACTCGAGAGCGTCACGAAGCCCCGGGAATAGGGTGCGTAGAGCGCGGCACCGAGCATGGCGAGATCGGGCCCGAAGGAACGGGGGCTCACGCGGCCAAAGACGAGAATAAGGAGGTCCCCTGCCGAGCCGCCCTCCAAGCCCGAGGAGTGGCGGATGCCGGCAATGGCGAAGCGTCGCAGATGTGGCGCAAGGCGCGAGCGTGGAGGAAGCGTGACCGCGAAATGCAGGTAGGGATGGTTCTGCAGATTACGCCCGACCCCACGCCGATCGGCAACCACTGAAATACCAAGCGGCCGCAGATCGTCTGCCGGACCGACTCCGCTCCGCAGCATAATCGCCGGCGAGTGGATTGCGCCGGCGCTCAAAATGATTTGCCGCGCATCGATCCGGGAAATTTGTCCGCCGCGTTCGACCAGCGCCCCGCAAACTCGCGTCCCATCGAATTGCAGCGTTGTAACCTTCGCCCCCGCCATAATCGAAAGATTGGCCCTTTTGCGTACGGCCGGCGTCAGGTAGCAACTCGCACTGGTCGAGCGCGTTTCTGCGTCCTGACTTACCGGCATCGCAAAGAAGCCATCGCTCTGGCTTTCGTTGATGTCCGGTATGATGGGCAACCCCCGCGCCACAGCCGCACGTTCTATTGCGGTGACAAAATACGGCCACTCATGCGTCGGAATACGGCGGATCGTGTAGGGCCGCTCGCCGCTCTGACTCTGGTCGCGGTCGAGATCGTTCTCGACTTTGCGAAAATATTTTACCACGTCGCTCCAACCCCAGCCTTCGGCGCCCGCCGCTTTCCAGCTGTCGAAATCCGAAGGCAACCCGCGCAATGCAACGAGGCCCATCACGCTCGACCCGCCGCCCATAATGCGCGCCTGCGGAAAAGGATAGCGTTGCCCATCTGCAAAGCGCGCTGCCTCGAGTTTCCACAAATAGTTCTCGTTCAATGCGGAGCTGGGAAATGTATCGACGATGTCAGGCGGCGTGGCTCCGGGCGGCGTATCGGCCCCCGCCTCGACGAGCAGTACGCGCGTCGCAGGATCTTCTGACAGGCGGGCAGCCAGTGTTGCGCCCGCGCTTCCGCCGCCGACAATCAGAAAATCCGCAATGTCCATCTTGTCTTTTCTCCTTCTTGCTCGGCAAGAAACAGGAAACATAGGCATGTGCTTATAGCCGGGAAAACATTTTTCCAACCCGTGCGTGAAGACCTGCAATGCCATGCCCGACTCCGCTTGACACCAACAGTTTGAGGGACGACCGCCGCCACGCAAGCCGCGAGCCAAGCGCGCCACCAAACAGCGCCGTAGCGAGCGAGCGGCTGGTGCGGCGGCCCGGCCCGTTACCCCATCTCCGCAAATGCGCCTCAAAAGCAGGGTGGCCAAACTGCGAAAGAGGTCCGTTCTGGTTTGATCTGACAGCATTGCTGAGTTGCCGAAAGACGAAATGTTTATCCGGCAAGCGTACTTTTCCGTTTGATCAACGCATTGCCTTTGAAAGTGGGCGGCCGCCCAAGGGTCACAGTCTGAGAGACAACGGCCTTGACTATGCAAAGAAGCCCCTTAGCCTCACACAAACAATTGCTCTCTCCACGCGGCACGACAATCAGATCGCCTCTGAGGCTGTCGTGTGCCGCAGGCAAACGGTCAGAGCATCTCGGGAGAACCAAAATGAAAAAAATGCTTGTCGGACTTTGCGGTGTCGCCGCCGCGCTGCTTGCGACCGCGGCGAACGCACAGCAGACGATCAAGATCGGCTTGATCATGCCGTATTCGGGACAATTCGCGGATACGGCAACGCAAATGGACAATGCCATCAAGCTTTTCGTGAAGCAGAACGGCGATACAATCGCCGGCAAAAAGATCGAATTCATTCGAAAGGATACCGGCGGGATTGCGCCCGACGTGGCCAAGCGCTTGGCGCAAGAATTGGTCGTGCGCGACAAGGTCGACCTCTTGGCGGGTTTTGTGCTTACGCCCAACGCGCTCGCGGTCGGTGACGTGTCGGCGGAGGCCAAGAAGTTTATGGTGGTCATGAACGCGGCCACTGCGGTCATCACTACCAAATCGCCCTACATGGCACGCACCTCGGTGACCATCCCGCAACTGAACGAAACCTTCGGGACCTGGGCGTACCAGAAAAGCGGCGTGCGCAAGGCGTACACAATGGTCTCCGACTACGGACCCGGCCACGATGCCGAGCAGTCGTTCCAGCGCGGGTTCAAGGAGGCAGGCGGCGAGATCATCGGCTCGGTGCGCTTCCCGGTGGCCAACCCGGATTTCTCCGCCTTCGTGCAGCGCGCCAAGGACCTCAATCCGGAAGCGATCTTCGTCTTCGTTCCCGGAGGCGTGCAGCCGGCGGCGATTGCCAAGGCGTTCGCCGAGCGCGGTATCGACCCGAAGAAGACAAAAATCTTAGGCCAGGGCGAGCTGACCGAGGATGAAGCGCGCAAGAGCATGGGAGACGCGGCGATCGGTATCATCACGGTCTACCACTATGACTGGAACCATGACTCCGCGCTGAACCGGGCCTTCGTGAAGGCCTTCAACGCAGAGTATGGCGGGCGCAATCCCAACATCTATTCGATCGGAGGGTATGACGGAATGCGCTTGATCTACGAGGCGTTGAAGAAAACCGGCGGCAAGACGGACGGCGAGGCGCTGATCGCAGCCGCCAAAGGCATGAAGTGGGAGAGCCCGCGCGGACCGATCATGATCGATCCCGAAACGCGCGACATCATTCAAACCGTCTACATCCGACGGGTGGAGAAGGTCGGCGGGCAATTGGTCAATGTCGAGTTCGACAAGATCGAAAACGTGAAGGATCCGTGGAAGGCCCGCATGAAGAAATAATCGTGGCGGCTTGGTCCTGAGCGGCGGCGGGGCGACCGCTGATGTTGACATCTGCCCTCGGCGTTCTGTTTGACGGGTTCGCCTACGGCATGCTGCTGTTCTTGCTGTCGGTGGGGCTGTCAGTGACATTGGGGATGATGAATTTCATCAACCTGGCGCACTGCAGCTTCGCCATGATCGGCGGCTATGTGACCGTGACGCTGATGAACGCGGCAGGGTGGCCGTTTTTCGCCACCCTGCCGGCTGCCTTCCTCGTCGCGGCGGTCGTGGGGGTGGGGCTCGAGCGATTGCTGTATCGTCCCCTCTACCGCGCCACCGAGCTCGATCAAGCCCTGCTCACCATCGGTATCGTTTTTGTGTCCATCGCTGTGACGACGTACATCTACACCTCGGCGCTGCAACCGGTGCAACTTCCGGACTATCTGCGCGGCTCCTATCAGGTGATGGGCGTGACATTCGGGGTTTATCGGCTGTTCCTGATCGGAATTTCGCTGGTGATGACGCTTCTGCTCGTGGCCGCGCTCGAATACACACGGTTCGGCCTGCAGGTGCGCGCCGCGGTCGACAACCAACGCATGGCGCGCGGTCTGGGCATTGATGTGGACGGCACATTCGCGATTACGTTCGCCCTTGGCTGCGGGCTTGCCGGGCTCGGCGGAGCACTGGCGATCGAGATGGTCGGGCTCGACCCGGGATTTGCCTTCGCCTATCTGGTCTACGTGCTCATCATCGTCTCGGTTGGAGGTCTCGGTTCGATCGGCGGCTCGTTTGTGGCCGCCATATTGCTCGGTATAAGCGATACGGCCGGCAAGTATTATGTTCCGGAGCTGGGGGCGTTTTTGATCTATCTGGTGATGATCGGGCTGTTGATGTGGCGCCCGAGCGGCCTTTTCGGGAGACGATGAGAGATGGCGGCCATGCCGCATGCGGTCGCCACCCCCCACCAGTATCTGCAGGCGCAAATCCGGTGGCATTGGCTTGAAGCGGTGTTCTGGCTGTGCACCGTGCTGCCCTTCGTGCTGGCGCCGAATTATCTCGCGCTGGCCAGCCAGATCGCGATCACCGCATTATTTGCGCTTTCGCTCGATCTGATTCTCGGCTACGCGGGCATCGTGTCGCTTGGGCATGCAGCCTTCTTCGGCTTCGGTGCCTACACCGCCGGCATCATCACCAAGCCGTGGACGATTTCGCTGCTGGGCCAGGAATTTTTGTGGCCGGGGTGGGGCGAGCCGCTCTCTGGGCTGCTCATTTCCGGCGCGGCCGCAGGGCTGGTCGGCTATCTGATGAGCTTCATCATTGCGCGGTTCCGTCATCTTACGTTGATCATGCTCACACTCGGGCTCGGGCTGCTGTTGTTCGAGGCCGCGAATAAAGCAAGCTGGCTGACCGGCGGCGCCGACGGCCTGCAGGGCGTCAACGTCTGGCCGTTATTCGGCCGGTTCAAATTCGACCTCTGGGGCTACACCTCGTATGCCTATTCGTTGGTCGTTCTGTTCCTGTTGTTCCTGGTATGCCGACGGCTGATCAATTCGCCGTTCGGCCTTTCGCTTCGCGGCATCCGCGAGAACGTCGTCCGCATGCGCGCCCTCGGGGCGGAAAGCCAATCACATCTGCGCACCATCTACACCATATCGGCGGCCATCGCCGGCGTCGCCGGTGCGCTGCTGACGCAGACCACCGGCACGGTCTCTTTGGGGGTGATCGATTTTCAGCGTTCGGCGGACGTACTCGTGATTCTCATTCTCGGCGGCGCCGGCAGGCTGTACGGCGGCTTGATCGGCGCCATCATCTTCATGATTGCGCGCGACCAGTTCTCCGGCGTCAATCCGCAATACTGGTATTTTCCGATCGGGGTGCTGCTGATCCTCGTGGTGCTGTTCCTGCCCAACGGAATCCTCGGTGGTGCGGTGCGGCTTATCGCTTGGTACAGGAGCAGATCGCTGTGAACACGCCGGTGCTGCGCACGCGCGGTCTTGAGAAACGCTTCGGCTCGCTTGTCGTGGCCAAGGAGGTGGAGCTTGCGGTGCCGAAGGGAGCCCGCTATGCGCTGATCGGGCCGAATGGTGCGGGCAAGACCACGCTCGTCAATTTGATGACGGGCATGCTGCAGCCGGATGCAGGACAAATCTTTCTCGGCGACGAGGACATCACGCGGCTCGGACCGGAGCAACGGGTACGGCGCGGCCTTGCGCGCACGTTCCAGATCAATACGCTGTTTCCCGATCTCACGCCGCTCGAAGCGGTGACGCTTGCGGTGTGCGAGCGGCGCGGCTACGCGCGCACCTGGTGGCAACCGGTGACCGCGTTCGGGGAGGCGGTCGACGAGGCCCATGCCATCCTCGCCTCGCTTGGGCTTGAGCCGGTCTATCACAAGCTCACGCGCGAATTGGCCTACGGTGAACAACGCCTGCTGGAGATCGCGCTGGCGCTGGCGACCCGGCCGCGGGTGCTGCTGCTGGATGAGCCCACGGCCGGCGTGCCGCGGGATGAGAGCGCGGAGCTGTTTTCCATCATCAGCAACCTGTCGCAGGACATCACGATTCTGTTTATCGAGCACGACATGAACATCGTGTTCAAGCTGGCGAGCCGCATCATCGTGATGGTCGGCGGCCGCATTCTGGTCGAGGGCACGCCGGACGAAATCTCGGCCGACCCGCGCGTGCGCGAGGTTTATCTCGGTGGGTCGCGCCATGGCTGAGCCGCTGTTGGAGCTGAAAAACGTGCGCGCCGGCTACGGCGAGGCCATCGTGCTCGACGACGTGTCGCTGTCGGTGGGTGCGAATGGCAGTCTGGCGGTGCTCGGCCGCAACGGCGTGGGCAAGAGCACGCTGCTCTTGACGATCATGGGCTTTACGCGGGTGGCGCGCGGCACGATCGCATGGCAAGGCCGGGACATCACCGCCTTGCCCCCGCATTTGCGGGCGCGCGCGGGCCTCGGCTGGGTGGCGCAGGAGCGGGAGATTTTTGCGCACCTGACGGTGGAGGAGAACCTGACCGTTGCCGCACGGCCGGGGCGGTGGGACATGGAGGCCGTGTTCGCATTGTTTCCGCGCATCGCCGAACGCCGCCGCAACAACGGCAACCAGCTCTCCGGCGGCGAGCAGCAGATGCTGGCGATCGCGCGCGCGTTGATGACCAATCCGGCGCTGCTCTTGCTCGACGAGCCGCTCGAGGGTCTGGCGCCCATCATCGTCGACGAGCTGATCGCGGCCATGGAGCGGATGCTGAAGGAGGAGAAGACCGCGGTCATCCTGGTGGAGCAGCATGTCGAGCTCGCGCTGTCGCTGACCGAGCATGCGGTGATCTTCGAGCGCGGCAGCATCGTGCACAGCGCGCCCTCGCGCGAACTGATGGCCGATCACGCGGCCCTGGATCGATACATCGGTCTGCGCATCGCGGAGGCGGGGGGCGGCCACATAGCGGCCACATAGCGGCGTAGCCCGGATGGAGCGGAAGCGACATCCGGGATGTGCTGAGTCCAATTCCGCCGCCGACCGCAGGTTTTGTTATACTTCAACTCGGGTTACGCTCGCTTCGTCTGGTGCTCCGGCTGCGGGACGAGGCCGAGGAGTTGGCGTGCCTCGGCAGGGGTGGCCACCTGATCGCCGAGGATTTCCACGATGCGCGCGGCCTTCTCCACCAGCGCCGCATTGCTGGGCGCAAGCTTTCCCTTCTCCAGATAGATGTTGTCCTCGAGGCCCACGCGGGGATGGCCGCCGAGCAGCACAGTCTGCGCCACCATGGGAAACTGGTGCAGCGAGATGCCGAACGCAAACCAGACGCAATCCGGCGGCAAAAGATTGCGCATGTACAGCATGGCCTCCGGGGTGGCGGGTTGGCTCCATGAAATCCCGAGGCAAATCTGGAACAGGCCGGGCGGCCGCACGTAGCCCTGTTCGAGAAATTTTTTCGCCAGCAAAAGATGGCCGGTATCGAACACTTCCAGCTCGGGGATCACGCCGGCGTCGCGGATCGCGATCGCCATCTGCTGCAGGTGCGCGGGCGTGTTGACGAACACCCGGTCGCCCATGTTGAAGCTGCCCATGTCGAGGCTGCAAAGTTCGGGGCGAAGCTCGAGCACGTGGTACACCCGTTCCTCCGGCCGTCTCAACGTCGTGCCGGGGCCGGGCGTGAGGGGGTCGGCTTCGCCCGGCACAAATCGGGCGCCGGGGCCGGTGGTGAGGTTGATGAGGACGTCGGTGCCGCTCGATCTGATCCGCTCCACGACCTCGCGATAGAGGGTGCCGTCCATGCTCGGCTTGCCGGTCTTTGGGTCGCGCACGTGGATATGAACGATGGCTGCGCCGGCCTTGGCGGCGTCGATGGCGGATGCGGCGATTTGCGCGGGCGTGACCGGCACCGCGGGGTTCTTGGCCGGGGTGTCGGCTGAGCCGGTTACCGCACAGGAAATCATGACCTTACGCTGCATTCGGCCCCCCTGGGCGCTTGATGTGCCGGCGCAGGCCAACCCCACGCCGGCGAGCCCCTGGGGCCAAGCTTGCCACCTTTTGTGCGCTGCGCTAAGGGTCGCCTACCTCGCCTGCGGCAGATTCCGCGCCGATTCCAAGGGCCCAGTCCGTGCGGCCCAGCGTCCAGATGGTCGCTGGTATTCGAGGAGTTGAAAGGGGTCGGGCGTGCCCCGTCCGGTCCTTACGAGGATGGCGATGAACCCGCTGCTCATGGACTATCTGCCACTGGTCGTGTTCATCGCGGTGGCGGCAGGGTTGGGTTTGGCCCTCCTGATCGCGCCGTTTGCGGTGGCCTACAAACAGCCCGATCCCGAGAAACTGTCGGCCTACGAGTGCGGCTTCAACGCCTTCGACGATGCGCGCATGAAGTTCGACGTGCGCTTCTACCTCGTCGCCATCCTTTTCATCATCTTCGACCTCGAAGTGTCGTTCCTGTTTCCGTGGGCGGTCGTTTTCGGCGAGCTCGGTGCCTATGGCTTCTGGTCAATGATGGTATTCCTTGCGGTGCTCACGGTCGGGTTCATATATGAATGGAAGAAGGGAGCGCTCGAATGGGATTGAGCGAGCGCACAATCGTCGGGCCGACCCCGAAGGGCGTTCTCGATCCGCGCACCGGCAAGCCGGTAGGCGTGGATGACGCGTTTTTCGCCGGCGTGAATGCCGAGCTCGCCGACAAGGGTTTTTTGGTGACCACGGCGGAGGACCTCATCACCTGGGCCCGCACGGGCTCGCTGATGTGGATGACATTCGGCCTGGCGTGTTGTGCCGTTGAAATGATGCAGATGTCGATGCCGCGCTATGACGCGGAACGGTTCGGCTTTGCTCCGCGCGCCTCGCCGCGGCAGTCCGATGTGATGATCGTCGCCGGCACGCTCACCAACAAGATGGCGCCGGCGCTGCGCAAGGTCTACGACCAGATGCCGGAGCCGCGCTACGTGATTTCCATGGGCTCCTGCGCCAACGGCGGCGGCTACTATCACTACTCCTATTCCGTGGTGCGCGGGTGCGACCGCATCGTCCCGGTCGATATCTATGTGCCCGGCTGCCCGCCCACCGCCGAGGCGCTGCTCTACGGCGTGCTGCTTCTGCAGAAGAAAATCCGCCGGGTCGGCACGATCGAGCGCTAACGGACCGACACCAGCCATGGAAGAAATGCTGGAAAAACTCGGCTCGGAGATCGCCGATGCGCTTGCCGGCGCAGTCACGGGCTATCGGGTCGCGTTTGGCGAACTCACGATCAGCGCGACGGCCAAAGATATCGTCAAGGTCGTGACCCATCTGCGCGACGACTGGCGCTGCCAGTTCTGGAGCATCATCGATGTCACCGCGGTGGACTGGCCGGGGCGGGAGAAGCGCTTCGATGTGGTCTATCACTTCTTGTCACCCAAGCAGAACCGCCGCATCCGGGTGAAAATCGAAGTGGGCGAGGGCGAGCCGGTCCCCTCGATCACCGGCGTGTTTCCCGGAGCGGACTGGTTCGAACGGGAGGCTTACGACCTTTACGGCGTGCTGTTCACCGGCCATCCGGACATGCGACGGCTCCTCACCGACTACGGATTCGAAGGCCATCCGCTGCGCAAGGATTTTCCGCTCACCGGCTTTGTCGAGGTGCGCTACGACGATGAAGTGAAGCGCGTGGTCTACGAACCGGTGCGACTCAATCAGGAATTCCGCACCTTCGATTTTCTCTCGCCGTGGGAGGGCCCGAACTATCCGCCGTTGCCGGGCGACGAGAAAGCCAAGGAGAAACCGGGGTCATGAAACCGATGCTGAAGGCCGGGCTCACGCCTGCCAATCGGACGACGAAAATGAGCGGCGCCGAGGTGTTTGCGGCGTTCATGGACAGGCAGGCGAAAGGGTGAGTAATGGCCGACGCGCTGCGCAACTTCACCATCAATTTCGGGCCCCAGCATCCGGCGGCGCACGGCGTGCTCAGACTCGTGCTCGAGCTCGACGGGGAGGTTGTCGAGCGCGTCGATCCGCACATCGGACTCTTGCATCGCGGCACCGAGAAGCTGATCGAGCATAAGACCTATCTGCAGGCGATCCCCTATTTCGACCGGCTCGATTACGTGGCGCCGATGAACCAGGAGCATGCCTTCTGCCTTGCGGCGGAAAAGCTTCTCGGCTTGCAAGTGCCGCGGCGCGCGCAACTGATCCGGGTGCTCTATTGCGAAATCGGGCGCCTGTTGTCGCATCTGCTCAACGTCACGACGCAGGCCATGGACGTGGGCGCGCTGACGCCGCCGCTGTGGGGGTTCGAGGAGCGCGAAAAGCTGATGGTATTCTACGAGCGTGCCTCGGGCTCGCGCATGCACGCGGCGTATTTCCGGGTCGGCGGGGTGCATCAGGATTTGCCGGAGCAACTCATCGACGACATCGCGGCGTTCTGCGACCCGTTCCTGAAAGTTCTGGACGACCTGGAGGGCCTGTTGACCGACAACCGTATCTTCAAGCAGCGCAACGTCGACATCGGCGTGGTGAAGCTTGAGGACGCCTGGGCCTGGGGGTTCTCCGGCGTTATGGTGCGCGGCTCTGGCGCGGCCTGGGATTTGCGCAAGGCGCAGCCCTACGAATGCTATGCGGAGCTCGATTTCGACATCCCGGTGGGTAAAAACGGCGACTGCTACGACCGCTACTGCATTCGCATGGAGGAGATGCGGCAGTCCGTGCGCATCATGAAGCAATGCATCGCCAAGCTGCGAGAGCCGGACGGCCGCGGGCCGGTGATGGTGGAGAACAACAAAATCGCGCCACCGCGCCGCGCCGAAATGAAACGATCGATGGAGGCGCTGATCCACCACTTCAAGCTCTACACCGAAGGCTTCCGCGTTCCGGCGGGCGAGGTGTATGCGGCGGTGGAGGCGCCCAAGGGCGAGTTCGGCGTGTATCTCGTCTCGGATGGCACCAACAAGCCCTACAAATGCAAGATCCGCGCGCCCGGATTTGCACACCTGCAGGCGATGGATTTTCTTTGCCGCGGCCATATGTTAGCGGATGTTTCTGCGATCTTAGGTTCGCTCGACATCGTTTTCGGCGAGGTTGATCGATGAGCGTCCGCCGCCTTGCGCCGCTCGAGCTTCAGCCGAAGGAGTTTTCCTTCACGGCGCAGAATCTCGTGTGGGCGAAAAAGCAACTGGAGAAATATCCGGTGGGCCGGCAGCAGTCGGCGATCATTCCGCTTCTGTGGCGCGCGCAGGAACAGGCGGGCGGATGGCTGCCGCAGAAGGCGATCGAGCATGTCGCCGATTTTCTGGGCCTGCCCTATATCCGCGCGCTGGAGATTGCCACGTTCTACACCATGTTCCAGCTCGCGCCGGTCGGGCGGAAGGCGCACGTCCAGGTGTGCGGCACGACGCCGTGCATGCTGCGTGGGGCGGACGAAATTATCAAAATTTGCCGGCGGCGTATTCACCAAGAACCGCATCACGTGTCGGCGGACGGTGATTTTTCCTGGGAGGAAGTGGAATGTCTCGGCGCCTGCGTGAATGCGCCCATGGTGCAAATCGGCAAGGACACCTATGAAGATTTGACGCCTGAAAGTTTTTCCCGCGTGCTCGACGGCATTGCCCAGGGAAAGCCGCCCAAGCCCGGTCCGCAAGTCGAGCGGCAATTTTCCGCACCCGTGGGCGGACCGACGACGCTGAAATCCGTGGAGCCGTGAAGATGCTCGAGGACAAGGACCGCATCTTCAAAAACCTCTACGGCCTCGGCGATTGGGGCCTTGCCGGCGCGCGCAAGCGCGGCGGCTGGGACGGCACCAAGGCGATCATCGAGAAAGGGCGCGATTGGCTGGTCAACGAGGTGAAGGCGTCCGGCCTGCGCGGGCGCGGCGGCGCCGGGTTTCCGACCGGCGTGAAGTGGTCGTTCATGCCGAAGCAGGTCGGCGACCGGCCGCATTACCTCGTGGTCAATGCCGACGAGTCGGAACCGGGGACGTGCAAGGACCGCGAGATCATGCGGCACGACCCGCACCTTTTGATCGAGGGCTGCCTGATCGCAGGCGCGGCCATGGCGGCGCACGTGGGCTACATCTATGTGCGCGGCGAATTCATACGGGAGCGCGAGCGGCTGCAGGCGGCGATCGACCAGGCTTATGAGGCGAAATTAATCGGCAAAAACAACGTGCACGGCTGGGATTTCGATCTCTACGTGCACCACGGCGCCGGCGCCTATATCTGCGGCGAGGAAATGGCCCTGCTCGAAAGCCTCGAAGGCAAGAAGGGCCAGCCGCGGCTCAAACCGCCGTTCCCTGCCAATGTCGGCCTCTACGGCTGTCCGACCACGGTCAACAATGTGGAGAGCATTGCCGTGGTGCCGGACATCATGCGGCGCGGCGCGGCATGGTTTGCAAGCATCGGCCGGCCGAACAACACCGGCACCAAATTGTTCTGCATCTCCGGGCACGTGGAGCGACCGTGCACGGTGGAGGAGGCCATGGGCATTCCGCTGCGCGAACTCATCGAGCGGCACTGCGGCGGCGTGCGCGGCGGCTGGGACAATCTTTTGGCGGTGATCCCCGGCGGCTCGTCGATGCCGCTGATCCCGGCCGGGCCGAACGGCTGCGACGATCTGTTGATGGATTTCGACGGCTGCGCCAAGCACAAGTCCGCGCTCGGCACCGCGGCGGTGATCGTGATGGACAAATCCACCGACATCATCAAAGCCATGGCCCGCATCGCCTATTTCTATAAGCACGAATCTTGCGGCCAGTGCACGCCGTGCCGCGAGGGCGTGGGCTGGATGTGGCGCGTGCTCACGCGCATGGCGGAAGGCCGTGCGCAGAAACGCGAGATCGACATGCTGTTCGATGTCACCAAGCAGATCGAGGGCCACACCATCTGCGCCTTCGGCGACGGCGCGGCCTGGCCGGTACAGGGCCTGTTGCGCCACTTTCGGCCCGAGATCGAGCGGCGCATCGACCAATACACGGCGAAGGCGCGCGCGGAGCCCGTGCGCGTGGCAGCGGAATAGGCGGAGAGTCACCAATGGTGAAAGAGCCGGAAAATGTCGTTCTCCTTCTGTTGCGTAAGGTAGACGAGCGCACGGAACGGATGAGTGGCGACCTGCAAGATCTTAAGGCTCGTGTTACCTCGGTCGATGAGGGGTTGGCAGGCGAAAACAGGCGTCTGGAGCGGTTGGAGAGCCGGGTCGAGCGCATTGAGCGGCGGTTGGAACTTTCGAATGCTTCGCACTAGGCGGCGTTGAATGGCCAAGATCATCATCGACGGTAAAGAGATCGATGTTCCGCCGGAGTTCACGCTGCTCCAGGCGTGCGAGGCCGCGGGCGCGGAAATTCCGCGCTTCTGCTTCCACGAACGGCTGTCGATTGCCGGCAACTGCCGCATGTGCCTGGTCGAGCTTGTGGGCTCGCCCAAGCCGGTGGCGTCCTGCGCCTGGGGGGTGCGCGACTGCCGGCCAGGGCCGAACGGCGAGCCGCCGCAGGTGAAAACCAAATCGCCCATGGCGCGCAAGGCGCGCGAAGGGGTGATGGAATTTCTGCTCATCAACCATCCGCTGGATTGTCCGATCTGCGACCAGGGTGGGGAATGCGATCTGCAGGACCAAGCCATGGCCTATGGCGTGGACTCCAGCCGGTATGTCGACAACAAGCGGGCGGTGGAGGACAAATATATCGGGCCGCTGGTCAAGACCATCATGACCCGCTGCATCCATTGCACGCGCTGTGTCCGCTTCTCGGCGGAAGTCGCCGGCGTGCCCGAGCTCGGTGCCATCGGCCGCGGCGAGGACATGGAGATCACCACCTATCTCGAACAGGCGATGACCTCGGAGCTGCAGGGCAACGTGGTGGATTTGTGTCCGGTCGGCGCGCTTACCTCTAAGCCCTATGCATTTGCGGCGCGGCCGTGGGAGCTGACGAAGACCGAAAGCATCGACGTGATGGACGCCCTCGGCTCGGCGATCCGCGTCGATACGCGCGGACGCGAAGTCATGCGCATCCTGCCGCGCGTCAACGACGACATCAACGAGGAGTGGATTTCCGACAAGACGCGACACGTGGTGGACGGGCTGCGCACGCAACGGCTCGACGAGCCCTACCTGCGCGAGAACGGGCGCCTGCGGCCGGCGTCGTGGAACGAGGCGTTCGCCGCGATCGCGGCGCGGATCAAGGCCGTGCGGCCGCAGCGGGTCGGTGCCGTCGTCGGCGATCTTGCGGCGGTCGAGGAAATTTTTGCGCTCAAGGATCTGATGGGCCGTCTCGGCGTCGTCAATCTTGATGCGCGGCAGGACGGCGCGGCGCTCGATCCGGCTTTTGGCCGTGCGAGCTACATTTTCAACGCCACGATCGCCGGCATCGAGCGGGCCGATGCGCTGCTGATCGTCGGATCGAATCCCCGACGCGAAGCGGCTGTGCTCAATGCACGCATCCGCAAGCGCTGGCGCGCAGGGCCGTTCCCGATTGGGCTGATCGGAGAAAAGATCGATCTGACTTATACTTACGACCATCTTGGGGCAGGGCCGGAGACGCTCGCGGACATCGCTGCCGGGCGGCACAGTTTCGCTGCCGTGCTGCGCCAAGCGGAGCGGCCGCTCGTGCTGGTCGGCATGGGAGCGCTGGCGCGTCCTGACGGTGCGGCGGTGGCATCGCTTGCGGCCAAAACGGCGGTGGAGCTGGGCGGGCTCAAGGACGGCTGGAACGGTTTTTCCGTGCTGCATACGGCTGCGGCCCGGGTCGGGGCGCTCGACATCGGCTTCGTTCCGGGGCAGGGCGGTCTCTCGACGCAGGCCATGACGGAGCCCGGCGCGCTCGACGTTGTGTTCCTCTTGGGCGCCGACGAGATCGAGGTGGCGCCGGGCGCGTTCGTCATCTACATGGGTACGCATGGCGATGCGGGCGCGCATCGCGCCGACGTGATCCTGCCCGGTGCGGCCTATACGGAGAAATCCGGCACCTATGTCAACACCGAAGGCCGCGTGCAGATGGCCACGCGGGCGGCCTTCCCGCCGGGGGAGGCGCGCGAGGACTGGGCGATCCTGCGTGCCTTGTCGGACGTGTTGGGGCACCGGCTGCCCTACGACTCGCTCCCGCAACTGCGCAAGGCGATGTATGCGGCGCATCCGCATCTGATGCGGATCGGGCAGATCGCGGCCGGCGATCCGGACGACGTGCGGCGGCTTGCGCAGCGCGGCGGGGCGGTGGATCGCGCTCCGTTCCGGTGCGCGATCGAAGATTTCTATCTTACCAATCCGATCGCGCGCGCCTCCGCTGTGATGGCCGAATGTTCGGCGCTGGCGGAAAGCCGCGCAAAGCTTGTGGCTGCGGAGTAGGCGATGAGCGAGTTCTTCTGGACCTACCTCTGGCCTTTGATCGTGATCGTCGCCCAGTCGCTGTTGCTGCTGGTCGTGCTTCTCGTGGCCATCGCTTACGTGCTTTACGCCGACCGCAAAATCTGGGCCGCGGTGCAGATCCGGCGCGGCCCCAACGTTGTTGGACCTTGGGGCCTTTTGCAGTCCTTCGCCGATCTGCTGAAATTCGTCTTCAAGGAACCGACGATCCCGGCCGGCGCCAACAAGGGCGTGTTTCTGCTTGCCCCGCTCGTCACCTGCACGCTCGCGCTCGCCGCCTGGGCGGTGATCCCGGTGGATGCGGGCTGGGTGATCGCCGACATTAACGTCGGCATTCTTTACGTGTTCGCGATCTCCTCGCTCGGGGTGTACGGCATCATCATGGCGGGGTGGGCCTCGAACTCCAAATATCCGTTTCTCGCCGCGCTGCGGTCGGCGGCGCAGATGGTGTCGTACGAGGTCTCCATCGGTTTCGTCATCATCACTGTCCTGCTTTGCGCAGGCTCGCTGAAACTGTCGGCGATCGTGGCGGCGCAGGACACACCTTACGGGCTGTTCGGCTGGTATTGGCTGCCGCTGCTGCCCATGTTCGTCGTGTTTTTCATCTCGGCGCTGGCGGAGACCAATCGGCCGCCGTTCGATCTCGTGGAGGCGGAGTCCGAGCTCGTGGCAGGCTTCATGGTCGAATACGGTTCGACCCCCTATATGATGTTCATGCTGGGCGAGTACGTGGCGATCGCCACCATGTGCGCAATGGCCACGATCCTGTTCCTCGGCGGATGGTTGCCGCCGTTCCCGGTGGCGCCGTTCACCTGGGTGCCGGGCGTGATCTGGTTCACGCTCAAGGCCTTGTTCATGTTCTTTCTGTTCGCCATGGCCAAGGCCATCGTGCCGAGGTACCGCTACGATCAATTGATGCGGCTGGGCTGGAAAGTGTTCCTTCCCCTGTCGATTGCCATGGTGGTAATTGTGGCGGCCGTTCTGCAGCTTGGCGCCATGGTGCTGAAGTAGAGGATGATGATGAGGCTCGACGCCGTAGCGCGCGCAGCGTTCCTGAAGGAGTTTGTGACCGGGTTCCTGCTCGGCATGCGCTACTTCTTCAAGCCGAAGGCCACGCTAAACTATCCCTTCGAAAAAGGACCGTTGTCGCCGCGCTTCCGCGGGGAGCACGCGCTGCGGCGCTATCCGAACGGGGAGGAGCGTTGCATCGCCTGCAAGCTGTGCGAGGCGATCTGTCCGGCGCAGGCGATCACCATGAACGCGGAGGCCACGCACACCGCGGCGAACAGATAGAAGAAGAAGGCCGCAAGAATCATCGCCACCCCTCCCCGCCTGCCTGCGCAGTCCCTTTGAGGAGGGGGCAATCGCACTCAGCTGTTCCCTCCC
>DATLYX010000125.1:0-46927 GCA_035574295.1 Xanthobacteraceae bacterium | reverse complement strand
TGCGCCAGTTCGGCAAGGTGGACATCCCGCAGGAAGCCTTCATCGCCGCGTTGAAGGTGGATGTGTAATACCCGACGGCGCTCATTTGCTGACTCGTCATGCGCGGGCTTGATCCGCGCATCCATGATGAGATTCCTCGCCGCATTGCCTTGCGGCTGCGCTCATGGCGCGGCCTCACGGATTACGGGGTGAACTAGTTGCAAATAATTCTCAATTGCAGTAAGATCCCGCCATCAACAGGGGGCGTCATGCGTCTGTTTCCAGTTATCGCCGGGCTTGCGGCCGGCGGCATCGTCGGCGCGGCGCTCGCGGCGGGCAATCTCGCCGCGCAGAATCCGATCACGGTGACGGTGGAGCTTGGCCGGCCGGGCCAGCACGTGTTCGTGCCGGACAGGCTGAAGTTCGAGACCGGCAAGCTGTACAAGCTCGTGCTCACCAACACGAGCAACGATCCGCATTACTTCACCTCGGACGGGTTCTCCACGCTGATCTATACCCGCAAAGTCCAGGTGGTGCAGACGCGCGACGGCAAGCAAACGACGCTCGCCGAATTCAAAGGCACCATCCGCGAGATCGAGGTCTATCCGGGGCACACGGCGGAATGGTGGTTCGTGCCGGTGGCGACAGGAAGGCTCACCGATCTGCGCTGCGGCATCGTCGGCAGGGACGGCAAGAGCCATGCCGCGCTCGGCATGG
The DNA here is from genome assembly GCA_035574295.1 of Xanthobacteraceae bacterium. Taxonomy (GTDB): domain Bacteria; phylum Pseudomonadota; class Alphaproteobacteria; order Rhizobiales; family Xanthobacteraceae; genus PNAI01. The sequence continues at coordinate 46,231 of DATLYX010000125.1, read as the reverse complement.
TGGGCGAGATCGTCATCGAATGACGACCTCTCCGGGCTAACCCCCGATCACGGCCACGCCCTGAATCTCGATCAGCATGCCGGGGCGGGCGAAATGCGACACTGTGATCAGCGCGCTCGCCGGATAATTCCCGTCGGGGAAATATTCCTTGCGCAGCTCGACGAAACGGTCGCCGTGGCGCGGATCGTTGATGAACACCGTCATGGTGACCATGTTGGCAAGGCTGCCCCCGGCCTTTCTGATCGTCCTGTCCAAGAGGCCGAAGATGGTGCGCACCTGCGCCTCGAAATTCCCGGAGATGTCGTTGCCCGCTTCGTCGCGCGTGGCGGTCTGGCCGGCGAGCCAGACGATCTTGCCGCCCTCTGTGATTACGGCCGGGGAAAACGCCCGGGATTTCTGGAACTCGCTCTTCTCCATATACACGGCCATGGTTCGATCCCCTCTGTTGCACCTGCGCCCCAGGGACGCAAAAACTTAACCTCTTTGCCACAATGCTCAGCTTTTCGACGAGAGCCGGAGGCACTAAAATCTTGCGCATGCGGGCCAGAACCCTTCTCTCGTGCCTCGTTGTTTTTATGGCCGCGGCCGGCCCTGCACCGGGGCAGGATCTTGGCACGCTCGTCCCCGTGCACCGGCCGCCGCTGCAGAACCCAAATGATCCCAACATTCCCGCCAAGGAGCTGTTCGGCCGCAAGAGCGAGCCGGCGCCGCTGGCGGCGCGCGCGATCGGCAAATATTCGCGCGGTTGCCTTGCCGGCGCAAAGATGCTGCCGCTCAACGGCCCCCACTGGCAGGTGATGCGGCCGTCGCGCAACCGCAATTGGGCGCATCCGAAAATGATCGAAGTGCTGGAGCGGATCGCCGCCAAGGCGCCGAGCGTCGGCTGGCGCGGCCTCCTGGTCGGCGATTTGACGCAACCGCGCGGCGGGCCGATGCTCACCGGCCATGTCAGCCATCAGATCGGGCTCGACGCCGACGTCTGGTTCACGCCGATGCCGGAGCGCGAGCTGACCCGGCAGGAACGCGAAGAAATGATGGCAACCAATCTCGTCACCGACGATTGGACCGACGTGCGTCGCGACATCTGGTCACCGACACACATCGCGCTGCTCAAGCTTGTCGCCGAGCAGCCGGAAGTTGAGCGCGTGCTGGTCAATTATGCGATCAAGAAGGCGTTGTGCCAGGAAGTCAAAGAAGACCGGCGCTGGCTCACAAAAATCCGCATTGTATACGGCCACAATTACCACTTCCACATCCGCATCAAATGCCCGGCGGATAGCCCGAACTGCGAACCCGATCCACCGACGCCGAGCCACGATTCCTGCGCGGAGGAAATCGCGTTCTGGACCGCCCACGACCGCTTCAAGCCGAAGCCGCCCAAGCCCGGCGTGGAGCGCTATCAACTCAGGATGGCGGATCTGCCGGCCGTCTGCCATGAGGTGTTGAACGCGCCGCGAGCGAGGTCCGCGCAGCCGGAAGCTCTGATCAAATAACGGTTGCGCATCTCAAATTGCTTTGAAGCTGCGGACGATTTGCCACGTCGAGAGCATGAAGATCACGAGCCCAATAGCCGTCAGCAGGATTTGGGCCGGCAGTCGCTTCACCGCCCATCCGGCAAGTGGCGCCGCCAATAGGCCGCCGAGCGCGAGCGGAATGAGGTTCTGCAACGGGGCAACCCCAAGCTCAACAAAGAAGGTCGCGGCGGCGGCGACCGTCACAAAAAATTCCGTTGTATTGACCGAACCCACGGTCTGGCGCGGCGCGTGACCCGAACCGATGAGCGTAGTGGTCGATACCGGACCCCAACCGCCGCCGCCGCTGGCATCGAGAAAACCGGCCACGAGCCCGACCGGTGCCGCCCATGCCGCCGGCGCATCGCGGGCCGGAACCAGCCGGACCCGCGCCGCCTTGAGTAGAATGTAGATGCTCATGAGCAGCAAATAGCTGAAGACGAACGGTCGCACGACAGCGGCATCGACGTTCGACAGAATCCACGCGCCCAGGATCGCACCCAGCACACCGGCAATGCCGAGGCGAGTGACCAGTCGCCATTCGATGTTGCGATGATAAATGTGTGACGCGGCGGAGGCCCCGGTGGTGAAAATTTCCGCCGTATGCACCAGCGCGCTCGCCTGCGCCGGCGGCATGCCGATCGTCAGCATGGCCGTGGTCGAAATGACGCCGAATGCCATGCCGAGCGCACCGTCCACAAGTTGCGCAAAAAAGCCGATCAGCAGCAACAGCACGAACTCGGTGGTCATTGCTCCGCCTTATCGATCTTGGCCTGTGTTGGTCAAATCATCGGTTTTTCACACAGCTGCAACGACACACCTGCCGGAAAAATCGGGTTTAGATACGGTTTCAAGATCCGCTTTCAATACCAAAAACTTTTAACGACGACGCGCCAAATTGGTTGCCGCCTTTTCTGGGCGCTTCATGCGGCAATGGTCATGTGGCAAAACAGCACAGCGATTGCCGCTCATTGGCAGGCGGGGGCATCTTCGCGAATAATGGCGGCGCCTTTTTCGGCGATCATCATGGTCGGCGCGGCCGTGTTGCCGGACGTGATCGTCGGCATCACAGACGCATCGATCACGCGCAGGCGTTCGAGCCCGATCACGCGCAACCGCTCGTCCACCACGGCGAGCGGATCGCTTGGGCGGCCCATTTTCGCCGTGCCGACGGGATGGAAGATCGTGGTGCCGATGTCTCCGGCGGCCTTGGCCAGGCTTGCATCGTCAGCCCCGACGCCGTCGCCGGGACGGAATTCGATCGGCTGATAGGGTTTCAAGGCCGGCTGCGACACGATGCGGCGGGTGACGCGGATGCATTCGGCGGCGACGCGGCGGTCGTCGTCGGTGGACAGATAATTCGGCGCGATCAGCGGCGGATCGGCGGGATCGGACGAGCGCAGCCGCACATGGCCGCGGCTCGTGGGCTGCAGATTGGTCACGCTCGCGGTGAAGGCGGGGAAGGTGTGCAGCGGCTCGCCGAAGCGGTCGAGGGAGAGCGGCTGCACGTGATACTGAATGTTGGCGCGCTCACGCTGCGGATCGGAGCGGGTGAAGATGCCGAGCTGCGATGGCGCCATGGTCATCGGCCCGCGGCGGAACAGGAGGTAACTCAAGAGCATGCGCGCAAAGCCGGTGCGCGAATGATAGATCTCGTTCATGGTCTTGATGCCGGAGACCTTGTAGATCAGGCGCAGCTGCAGGTGATCGTGCAAATTTTCGCCGACCCCGGGCTTGTCCAACACCAAAGGTATTCCGAATTGCGCAAGTTGCGCGGCCGGCCCGACACCTGACAGCAGCAGGAGGTGCGGCGAGCCGATGGCGCCCGCGGCCAGAATCACTTCGCCGCGGCAACGCGCCGAACGCACGTGGCCGTCCTGCCGCCAGCGCACGCCGACGGCGCGCCGGCCCTCGAACAGCACGCGCTCGGCCAGGCAATGGGTCTCGAGCCGCAAGTTGGCGCGGTGCAAAACCGGCTTGAGGAAACCGCGCGCTGCCGACCAGCGCCGTCCGCGCCTCTGATTGACGTGATAGGCGCAGGAGCCCTCGTTGTCGCCGGTGTTGAAGTCGTCGATCGGCCTGATACCGGCCTGAGCGGCCGCGGCGCGGAACGCGTCGAGCAAATCCCAGCGCACGCGCGGCGGCTCGACCCGCCATTCGCCGCCGACGGCGTGATGCTCGCTTGCGCCGAGGAAATGGTCCTCGTGCTTCTTGAAGTATGGCAGCACGTCGCTCCAGCCCCAGCCGGAAAGCCCGAGCTGCCGCCAATGGTCGTAGTCGGCCGCCTGGCCGCGCATGTAGATCATGGCGTTGATGGAGGACGAGCCGCCGATCACCTTGCCGCGCGGATAATTCAGGCTGCGGCCGTTGAGGCCGGGTTCTTCCACGGTCTTGAACATCCAGTCGGCGCGCGGATTGCCGATGGCGAACAGGTAGCCGACCGGGATGTGGAACCAGATCCAGTTGTCGCGACCGCCGGCTTCGAGCAGCAGCACGCGTGTGCGCGGATCGGCGGACAGCCGGTTCGCCAGCACGCAGCCGGCCGACCCGGCACCCACGATGATGTAGTCGTACTCGCCTTCGAGCGGCGTGACCTCAACCATTCTACAACCGTCTCAACGAAAGCCGATTGGCCCCTGGAATGATCGACACAAGCTGCACGTTCGATACACACAATGTCGGCTCGGCAACGCGCAAGAGTCATCGTAACAGGGCAGAGAGGCGTGTACAGCCGGTCGCCGCATCGTGGCATGTCTCGGACATGCTCTGATAGAATAGCTCATGTTTCCACCCGAACGTATCATTTGCCTCACGGAAGAGACCGTCGAGACGCTTTATCTGCTCGGCGAGGAACGCCGCATCGTCGGTGTCTCCGGCTACGCGGTGCGGCCGCCGCAGGTGCGGCGGGAGAAGCCGCGCGTCGCGGCCTTCATCAGCGCGGACGTGCCAAAGATTCTCGCCCTGGAGCCTGACCTCGTGCTCACCTTCTCCGACCTGCAGGCCGACATCGTTGCGGAACTGGTGCGCAAGGGCGTTGCGGTGCATGCCTTCAACCAGCGCGACATCGCCGGAATTTTTGCCATGATCCGCACGCTCGGCGCGCTGGTCGGCGCGGCGGAGAGGGCGGATACGCTCGCACGCTCGCTCAAAGCGCGCCTGGAGCAGGTACGCGAGCGCGCCGGAAGGCGTGCGGCGCGGCCGCGCGTCTATTTCGAGGAATGGGACGAGCCGATGATCTCCGGCATCGGCTGGGTGTCGGAGCTGATCGAGGCCGCGGGCGGCGACGACGTGTTCAGAAATCTGTCGCAACAGAAGAGCGCGAAGGATCGCATCGTTGCACCTGCCGATGTGATCGCCGCAGCGCCGGACATCATCCTCGGTTCGTGGTGCGGCAAGAAATTCGTGCCGGCAAAGGTCGCGGCGCGGCCGGGGTTTGCGGCGGTCCCTGCGGTCAAAAACGGACAGATGCACGAAATCAAATCGGCGCTGATCCTGCAGCCGGGGCCGGCCGCGCTCACCGATGGCCTCGACGAAATCGAGCGCATCATCGAAGGATGGAGCGGGGCGCAAGGGCGTGTTGGCGTGGCGCGACAATTGTGAATTCATCGCCGCCAGAACGTGAGCGCGCCGTTCCCGAAGCTGCGATTGAAGACCTGCGCCGTTCGTGCGCCAGCGCCAAGGCGGGAGAAAATCCCGGAAGCAGAAACTGGCGGAGGAAGCGGAACTCGGAGCGAACTTTCTCCACTGATCTCAAACACCGCACTGGTTCGCTATTAGCTGAATCACCGGTAGCGAAGAGCCCATGTCATCCAACCGGGTGCTGGGCCGCAAAGAGGTTTGCCTCCGCGCGAAGCCATTCGCAAAACAACGCCGATTTTCGATGGGAGCGCTTGCGGCGCAAGGCGACGTAGTCTTGCCCGCTTTCTACGAAGCCGTGGGGCGCCACCAGTCGCCCCGCGAGGATGTCGTCGGCCACGAGCGGCCAGGGCGCTATGCACACGCCGAGCCCGGCCGTCGCGGCCTCCAGCATGAAATAGAAGTGCTCGTATTCCGTCCCGGCGGCGGGCGGTGGGGTCCGCCCCGTGCGGGCGCACCAATCCGACCACGCATGAATGCGGGTTCGAGTGTGTAGGACTGGAATGCCGGAAAAGTCCGCCGAGGCCTTTCGGGCCAGCCGCGGCGCGAGAACCGGGCCGACGTGCTCGGCGAGCAGGCGGACGACCTCGGCACCCTCGGGCCACGGTCCGGCCCCGACACGGATCGCCACGTCGAAGCCGTCGCGCGCCAGGTCCACGGGGTTGTCGGAGGCCGTAAGCCGCACCTCGATCGCCCGATGGGCAGCCTTGAAGCGGTGCAGCCGCGGGATGAGCCAGCGCATGGAGAAGGTGCCGAGGCACGACACGTCGAGAGGTCCTTCCTCCATGTCGGCCACCAGCCGCACGGCCACGTCGATCTGGTCGAAGGCGGTGGTGAGGCCCGGCAGCAGGGCGCGGCCGGCCTCGGTGAGCCGCAGCGCGTTCTTCGGCCCCTCGAAGAGCTTCACGCCCAGCACGGCCTCGAGGTGCTTCACCTGACGGCTGACGGCGCTGTGGGTGACGTTGAGCTCGCCGGCGGCGAGCGTCATCTGCCCGTGACGGCCGGCCGCCTCGAAGGCGCGCAAGGCATTGAGCGAGGGGATGCGGCGAGCCATGTACGTTTTCGGAACACTCTGCGTTCGATCATATCGCTTTTCGCGGCGGTTTCCATGGGGTTCTCTCGCTTCATGGAGCGCGCCGACGATCCGAAAGAGAACATTCCGAACATTCTGACGAGGCTTGCTCGACTGCTTGCGCTGTGGGCCGCCCGGTCCTCGCAGCGCCGCGCGCTCGCGGAGCTCGACCCCGACCGGCTCGAGGACGTCGGCATCGATCGCGCCGCGCGTGAGCGGGAGTGCCGCAAACGCTTTTGGGAGAAGTAGATGGACGCGATCGTCTTCCTGGCGGTGCTCTTGGCCGCCGCGTTTCATGCGGGCTGGAACGCCATGGTCAAGATTGATCTCGATCGATTCCTGTCCATAACGCTCATCTCGCTGGCGGCAGGCACCGTCGCCGTCGCGGCGCTTCCCTTCGTCGCCGTACCGCGGGAGTCCGCCTGGCCCTGGCTGGCCGTTTCGGCGCTTCTGCATACGGGCTACAAGATCTTCCTCGTTCAGGCCTATCGGGCCGGAGACTTGGGACAAGTCTATCCCATTGCCCGGGGCGCTGCGCCCCTCCTCGTCTGGCTTGCGATGCTCGCCACCGGCGAGGTGCTGACGGCGCATGCCATCGCGGGAATTGCACTGCTCGTGGGCGGCGTCTGGCTCATGTCCGTTCGGGGCGGGCGCGATCTGGCGAAACTCGAAGGCCGCGCGGTCACCTATGCCCTCGGCACATCGGTCTTCATCGCGAGCTACACCGTCACGGACGGCCTGGGGGCGCGGATCAACGGCGATGCCCACGGCTATGCTGTCTGGCTCTTCGTCCTGGACGGCCTGCTGATGCTTGCGCTCCTGCTGCTGATGCGTGGCCGATGCGGGCTCGCAGCCATGCGCCCCTTTATCGTGAGCGGGCTAGCCGGCGGGGCCATGTCGCTCGGCGCCTACTGGATCGTGATCTGGGCGGCGACGGTAGCGCCGATCGCCATGGTGGCTGCCTTGCGCGAGTCGAGCGTTCTGTTTGCGGGCGCGATTTCCGTCCTGATCCTGCGCGAGCCGCCGACCCGATGGCGCCTGCTGTCGGCCCTCGTCATCGTCGTCGGCATGGCCCTGATGCGGGCACGCTAGCGTTCTGACTCATTCATTTGCATCTGCCAGAGATCATCGCCAGGGCTTTCTTGGCGCGGCGGTGCTTGGCGATGATGGCGGGTGCTTTGGCGGTCCATTGGAAAGGCTTCGGGGCGGCGCTCGTCTTGACCCTGTGCCACGGCACGGACATTAAGATTGCAAGCTCTCTTCGTCGGGCGAGATCGGGACCGAAGGGCGAAGCGACGCTCTAGCGATAGCGGAAATTGCACCCGGTCCGGCCGCCGCGTCGGCTCTTGCGCTCGAAATTTCTGGGAACTGACAGAGGGGAACGACTCTTGCACCAACACGCCCTTCGCAATCGCGCGCCAAGGCTGAGCAACGGACGCGAAACTCCACGAATGCAGACTCGTCGCCAACCAAATCTATTACACACGAGCCGTGATGCGCGCGGCAGTACGGATGTCGGCTATCTGCACGCCGAGAGCCATGAGTGTTTGGCGCAGGTCATTGAAAACCGGCTGCGCCCCCTCAGGATCAGCAATCGTTAGGATCGCGGTGAATGGTACCCCATCATCGGGCATTTCCTCACCCGCACGCGTCAAGTAGTTGACGGCAAGCCGCCAGTTCGATGACGCACCGACGCCGCGCGGCATCGTTTTGGCGAAGACCTTGACCGGACTCCATTTCAGACCGTGCTCTATGAGTTCGGCTTCGATAACCGGAATTTCGCTTCGACCCGGAAGATAGAGCGGATCCAGTCGGCCCTTCCATCCTCCGTCAGGTTGCTCTTGCTGAAGGGCCGCTTCGAGATTGATCCGCACAAACTCAGAGCCGTAGCGCGGATCAAGCGGTGGCGAGGAGACGAGGGTCAAGCGCGCGGCGCCGCGGCACTTCCCCCCGGGACCGACAAGAGAAGCAGGCCAGGAGAACCGGAAGGTCACCTGCTGATCACGCCTGATCCGCGACGCGAATACCAGCGTGATCTGATGATCGTCAGTCTCCAGAATATGCTCTGTCGATGGTGGAACACCGAAACCCACCAGATGACGAATCACCGGAGCTAATGCCTTCGCCTGAAGCGGTTCAGGAATCCGGGCGTTATGAATTAAAAGGCCGATCAGCGTCTCTCTTGAGACATCGCCCTCGATGGCGTGGTCGAGAGCAGCAGCCGTCTTCGCAACGAGTGGGGTTGCATAGCTGGTGCCACACCCGCTGATAACGGCGCCGTCGGGTGTGACCGAGAAGAGCGCGTGGTCCAGAGGGGGTTGAGGGGAGCCAGACCCTCCGACATGAGCGATATCCGGCTTTACTCCTGCGCGTAATCCTGGTCCTCGCCGACTGAAGCGGCACGGCGCAAACGGCACAGAGACCGGATGTCCTGGAGGATTCACTGCGGCAACCGCGACATTCCGAACGCTCTCAGCCGGTGTAAGCAATCCGTCGTTGACCGACGCCGCTATGGTCGCGAGCGCCTGTGTCGCATCGCTTGGCCACTCTGGGCGGAGATTGTGAGGATCGACATTGCCGGCTGACACAAAGATGATGGCATCGTTGTCTTCGGCGATGCGGTCGAGACGCACCGCATGGGGACCGTATCGATCAAGCGTTGCTGGCTGCAGTACGTTCAGGCTCATGTTGAAGACGCGGACGCCATGTCGTGATCGCACTGCACTAATCGCCGTTTCAACCTCATCGAAAAACTGGGGTAGGCCTTCGGGATAGTAGGACGCAAAAGCACCGCTGTTTTCGTTTGGAAACACTGCGAGATCGACAAGTTCAGCGCCATCGGGCTCGGGACAGCATTGGGCGCCATTAAGCGCCCCGCCCAGGACGGCGAGACCGCCAATGAAAGACCCATGCGCGAGGTCCTTGTGCTCGTCGGCGAGGATGTCCCACCGGCCAATTACCCAGTCCGAAAGCGCCGCGCCCAGCCCGCCGTCGATGACGCCAATTTTGGGATGCGTTCTGGCCGTATCTCGGACAGGCACCACCGCCTCACTCGGACGCAAACGCCCTTGATGGGCAGTCGTTCGCACGACAACACCTGGCAGCGCGACCTTGCGCACAAGGGGATGCCTGTCCAGGAAAGCCAGGAGGCGGCGGTGCCGCTCATGGGAAGGATCGAAAGGCGCGACCTCGCGGCGGCGTTCAGCCTGAGGCGGTGGACCGAGGCGGAGTGTTGGAGCAGCGGTGGAGCGGGAAACTCGGACCGACAGAAGTGGTAGGGCGCGGACCCGGGTGGGAAGCCGCTGAACCATCAGCCCTTCGCCAAGGGATGTGAGGCCAGCAACAAAGGACTGGAATAGGCGGCGATGACTATCGCTTAGTGCATCCCAATCCCCCCGCGGGGGAGGCACATCGAACAGTTCGACCTCGTAGCTCCCGCCTGTGATCGGGTTCGAAAGCCACGCCACAGCCTCGTCCAATGAAAAGCCGCGTCTGTCGCTCTCGCTATACAACTCAATTCGCTCAATAGCGCCGGCTTCACTGCGCCTTGTCGAGGGGTATGGCACCTGCTTTCCCTGCACATCCCGGAGCGTGGTCTGGTCCTCTGCTCTCTCGATGTCCTCGGCAATCTGCAACAAGGCTTGAGGCCGCACTTCGACAAGCATTACACCGAGGTCCGCGCCACCAACGATCGGAGTGCGCTCCGCTTTGAAGAGTGCCTTCAGAGGCCGATGGCTCTTGGCCCACGCCGAGCGGCGCAGGATCACCTTCACATAGCCCAGATCGGTTTGTGGATTGGCACGCAAGCCGTCTGCGATCGCTCTGAGCTGCGCGATGAGGCGCGCCTTGTGTTCTCGGAACTCCTGGTCGCGATTTGCGAAAAAGTCCTTCTTCGGGCCACCACCGGAGATTTCCCGTGCCTCCTCGTAATTCTCGGGATTGAGGATGATCTGGATCGGGCTAGCCATCGGCGCTCACCTCGTCGCCGATTTCAGGATGACGGGCTCCAAGTTTCCCGAGTTGACGGCTCACTGTGGATTTGTCCCGTCCAGCGACTTCGCCGATGTCAGCAAGTGAAAAGCCGAGCTCGGGATCATCTTTCATGGCGCGAAACAGGTTTGCGGCATCGCCGAACAAGAGCGTCCGCCGCGCACTGTCTATGCGGGCGCTATTCAGCGTCGCGAACTGCCGAAGCGTGTCCAGCAGGCCCCGTCGATCCCGATCCTTTACTGTGGTGGCCTTCTTATATGTGCGCACCAGGGACTCAATCTCTGCACCCGTGCAGCCCGCCGTGAACCATGCAATCAATCGCAGATGGCTTTCGGGGGCATCGATCGGGGGCATGAAATGCCGGGCGATCGCAATTCGCATTGGGAAGTCCGGCTTCGGAATCTCAAGCTGCACCTCGAAGCGCCGCCAGACGGCGGGGTCTAACAGGCGCTCATGGTTCGTGATACCGATGGTGAAGCCGAGGTCCTTACGGGCGTCCAGATTCTGCAACAGGGCATTCACCACCCGCTTGATCTCGCCCACCTCCTGCGGATCGTCGCGAAGCTTCGCAATGGCGTCGAACTCATCCAGAAGCAGCAGACAACGATGGCGGTTCGCGAATGCAAAGAGATTGCCGATGTTGCGCGCTGTCGTCCCGAGAAATGACGACACCAAACCGTCCAGCCTCACCAGAACGACCGGCAGATCGAGCTTGTAGGCGATCCACAGGGCAAGGCGGGTCTTGCCGGTGCCCGGCGCACCATAGATAAGGCAGGTCTTTGGCGGTTGGAGGTCGATGGCGGAAAGCGCTTCAAAGTTCGCCCATTCCTCAATGATCGTCTCGATCGCCGCCGTGACTGTCGAGTTGAACAAGGGCGGGTCGGCGCGAACGTCCGCTGGGAACAGGATCTCGGCCAGCGGCGCCGATGTCTCGCGATCAACAGGGACCGGTGTATTCCGGCTGAGCGCTTCCCCAGGCATTTGCGCCCTTGAACGCGCAAGCCGACTCGGCGCCATCTCCTTCGTCCGTTCGGCGGCGGTGAGAAGGCTGGTCAGGGCAGTTGCTTGTTTGGTCTCCCCGTCCTTGGCGAGCGCGTCCCTCAGCCGCTCCACCTGCTTCCGCAACGCGGGCGAAGCTTCCGCCATTGCCGCCCGGCAAAGAGCGTGAATTATCGAGAAGTGCTCCATGCTGGCTCCTGGACGCGTTGCAGAGGTCACGCGGTTCACTGCTTGTACCAGTTCATTCGTTGCGTAACAAGCCTAAAATGTTTCGTTCAAACAGTATTTCGTTGCGCGCACTCGTCGCGCTGTTGCGCGCCTTGGCGAGACCGGCGCGTATCGTTGGCGGCTATCGACGTACCCCCCCCCAGGCGGGAAGCAATGGAACCCCGCTATCGCACATGCTATATCGCACTTGACATAGCACGCGACGTAAGCGTAGCCTTCATGAAACTACGATCCGCTGCGAAGGCCACCTCGATGCGACACGCCAGCGCCGACATCCCGGCCGATTATCCGGCCCGCGTGAGGTCCATCAGGGGGCGGCTTGAGCTGACGCAGGCGCAGCTAGCCGATCGAATCGGCGTATCCTTTGCAACCGTGAATCGGTGGGAGAACGGCCAGTCCAAACCGAATCGGCTGGCTTGGCAGCAGATCGTTGACCTTGAATCCGAGCTTGCGGCCTCTCAGGAGAGAGCCGCGCCCACAGCCGCCCCCGCAGAAGCTCCGTCAATGCTCGACTTCGCGGCAAAGCCGGCCGTCGTTGCCGCCGTGGCCGAGGCGAACCGCCTCGCCTATGGCCATCTCTTCAATCCCGCCTTCGCCACGGAGATATCGCTGATCGATCCGCTGCCGCACCAGCGGATCGCCGTCTACGAGCATATGCTCGGCCTGTCGCCGCTGCGGTTCCTTCTGGCCGACGACGCCGGTGCCGGCAAGACGATCATGACCGGCCTCTATCTCCGGGAGGTCTTGGCACGGCGCCTCATCAAGCGCGTTCTCGTCGTCCCCCCGGCCGGCCTGGTCGGCAACTGGGAGCGCGAGATGCGCACCCTATTCCGCCTCCCGTTCCGGATCGTGCGCGGGGCAGATTCCCGCACCGGCAATCCATTCGTCGGGCCGGATAGCGACCGCCTCATCGTCAGCGTCGACACCCTTGCCGGCGAGCGCATGTTCGCCCGGCTGCGCGAAGCGGTCGCTTCAGGCGCCGCCTTGCCATACGACCTCGTGGTGTTCGACGAGGCCCACAAGCTGGCGGCCGACCGCGAGCAGGACTTCTACGTCCGCAAGACCGACCGGTACCGCCTCGCGGAGGCGCTGGCTGGCCTGCCGGCCGATGGCCCGCGGTGGGAGCTCGGCTGGTCTGCGACGCACATCCTGCTGCTGACCGCGACGCCGCATATGGGGAAGGACTTCCCGTACTACTGCCTGTGGCGGCTTCTCGCGCCGGATGCACTCGCCACCTTCGATGCGTTCCAGGCCTTTCCAGAGGCCCAGCGCCGCCGCCACTTCATCCGGCGCACCAAGGAGGAGATGGTCCGCTTCGACGGGCAGCCTCTCTACCCGCAGCGGCAGTGCGACACCCTCAGCTATGAGCTGAGCCCCGCAGAGCGGCAGCTCTACGAGGCGACGACCAGCTACATCACCGAGACCTATAACAAGGCGCGCATCCTGAACCGCTCCGCGGCGCGGCTTGCCATGAGCGTGTTCCAGCGCCGGCAAGCCAGCTCGACCTATGCGCTGATGCGCTCCTTCGAGCGCCGCCTGGAGCGGCTGGACGAGGCCATCGAGCTCGTCCGCTCGGGCCGCGCTGAAGAGCTGGAGCGCCGCCAGAGGCGCATCGGGGAGACGCCCGACTTCTTCGAGACCCGCACCGCCGACGAGGACGCCGACGACACGGGCGAGCGGGAGCGCCACGAGGAATTCGAGGAAAGCGCCCTGGGCGGGCTTGTCGCGCTGACCCTGATGGAGCTCCAGGAGGAGCGTGCCGAGGTCGAGACCCTGCTCGCCCAGGCTCGGCGCCTTGCCGATGCGGGCGAGGACTCCAAGTTCGAGAAGCTCCGCGCGGTGCTGCGGGACCCCAAATTCGCCCGTGAGAAGTTCATTATCTTCACCGAGCATCGCGACACGGCCGAGTTCCTGGTGCGCCGTCTTGAGGGGCTTGGCTTCACCGGACAGGTCGCGCTGATTCATGGCGGCCTCGACTACCGGGACCGCGAGGCGCAGGTCGAGCTGTTCCGGCGCCCGCTGGACGAAGGGGGCGCCAACTATCTGGTCGCCACGGACGCCGCCGGCGAAGGCATCAATCTCCAGTTCTGCTGGCTCATGGTGAACTACGACGTGCCGTGGAATCCGGCACGTCTTGAGCAGCGGATGGGGCGCATCCACCGCTATGGGCAGAAGCGCGATCCCGTCATCATCGTCAATCTCATTGCCGGAGAAACGCGCGAGGGCCGGGTCCTGAAGACCCTGCTCGACAAGCTGGAGCTGATCCGCAAGCAGCTCCGGTCGGACAAGGTCTTCGATGTCGTCGGGCGGCTGTTCGAGAACGTGTCGCTCAAGGCCTATCTGGAGATGGCGGCGACGGAGGACGGCGCCCGCGCCGCCATCGAGGGCATCGACGGGCTTCTGACCGAAGAGCAGGTGCGCGCGCTCGAAGAGCGGGAGCGCGCATTGTTCGGCGGCGGCGACGTCAAGAGCCATCTCCCTGAGCTCAACGCCGCCATGGAGCAGGAGCAGTACCGCCGCCTGCTTCCGGGTTACATCCGTCGATTTGTCGAGAACGCGGCGCCCCTGATCGATCTGCGGCTGGAAGGCGATCCCGACGGCATCTTCGATCTCACCCCGGAACGCACGCGCGGGCTCGATCCCGTGCTCAGCGCGATGGAATTCTATCCGGCGGAGATGCAGGGCCGGCTGACCGTCTATCGTCCTAGGGATCGCGCCGATGCCATCTGGATGCACCCCGGCGAGCCGGTGTTCGACCGCTTCTGCGCGACGCTGCTCTCGCGCCGCGGGGACGAGGCGCGTCGCGGCGCGATCTTCGTCGACTCTCACGCCAAGGCACCCTATCTCTTCCATCTCGCCCAGGTATCGGTCGTCCGCCGCCAGCCGGCCACAGAGGCCGTCGAGCTCTTCGAGGATCACTTTGGGCGTCAGGACAGCGTCCGCTCGGAGATCATCGAGAGCCGCCTGATCGGCCTGAGACAGGAAAGCGACGGCACGATCGCTCTTTGTCCGCTGGAGCACTTGCTCCTGCTGCGGGGTGCGCATGGCGTGCCTCCCGGCAGCGTGCCGCTCGCCCGGCTTGCGCGAGGGCTGACGGACGCCGCCGCCGAATGGATCAAGGGCGATGCACTTGCCCACATGGTGGAGGAGCACCGGGCGCGCATTGAAAACACCCTGCCGGAGCGGCTCGATTGGATCACCCGCGGCTATGACCACAAGACGGCCGAGCTGATCGCCAAGCGGCAGCGCGTGAGCGAAGCGGCCCGCCAGGGCGATCCCCATGCGAAGGCCGAGCTCACCAGGGTCAGGGAGCAGCAGCGCCAGCTCGCTGCCGAGAAGGAGCGGCGGCTAAAGCTGCTGAAGATGGAGCCGGCCCTGATCGTTCCGGGCGAAGCGGAGATGGTGGCGCACGCGCTTGTTCTTCCCACCGACGATCCGGAGGAGCGGCGGCGGCACGACGCCGAGGTGGAGGCCATCGCCATACGGCTTGCGCGCGCACACGAAGAGGCGGCCGGCGCCACTGTCCATGACGTGTCGCGGCCCGAGCTCGCGCGCGCCGCAGGCCTCACCGACTGGCCCGGATTCGATCTCCGCTCGCTGCGGCCTGCCACCCCGCACGGCCCGGCGGAGGAGCGTGCCATCGAGGTCAAGGGCTGCGCCGGGGCCGGCGGCGTGGAGGTCAGCGAAAACGAATGGGCGAAGGCCTGCAATCTGCGCGGCCGATACTGGCTCTACGTCGCCTTCGACTGCGCCACGCCGCGACCGCGTCTCGTGAAGGTGCAGGACCCGTTTGGAAAGCTGTTGGCCAAGGCCAAAGGCAGCGTCCTGATCGCCGAGACCGAAATCTTGATGGCAGCCACTGACTGAGGGGCACATGAAAATCTGCTACGTCGATGAGAGCGGCAACAGCCCCCAGGATCCCTGCCTTGTCATGGTCGGGGTCCTTGTTGATGCCTATCGCCTGAACCGGACGCGGGAGGAATTCGCCGAGATTTTCGACGACGTTCAGAGACTTTTCGAAGAGAACCTGCGAGAGCTTAAGGGCTCAAAGATGATCTTCGGCCGGGACCGCTGGCGGAAGGTCGATCCGGAAGTTCGCAAGAAGATTGCCGGCCATCTTTGCAAGTGGATCGGTGATCGCAAGCATTACCTTGCGCTCTCAGCAATCGACCGAAGCAAGCTGAAGAAGGATGATACTGCCGACGTTCCGAAGCAATGCCGCGATGATTGGCTAGCGGGAGGCCTGCATATTGCCTTACAGATTCAAAAGTCCCATCAAAACAAGGACAAGAATAAGGGGCACACGTTCCTGATCTTTGACGACAACAAAGTGAAGGCAGACGCGCTGAGCGATCTGTTGTGGCAGCCCCCGGAGTGGACCGACGACTATTACGACAGGCAAAAGAAGCAGGGCCGGCTGGACCAGATCGTGGATACGACCTTCAGCATCAAGTCTCACCACGCGGGATTGGTTCAGGTCGCCGATCTGTTCGCATTCATATTTCGACGCTACGCCGAGATGAAGGACTTCGAGAAACCCGAGGAATGGGCGGGCGAGCAAGCGCTGATCGAAGAATACGTAGCCATCCTGGCAAGCAGGCTCCTTCCTCGCAGCTGCCGCTGGCCGGCAAAACAGAATGGAGCCTCCTCGCGATGGTTCAATTCGATCGCGCCGGCTTCGCTCATGTCTTTGGGAAAATAATTATGCCGAACGATAAACGCCTCATCGAAGTCGACTTCCCCCTGGAGCAGGTGTCGCTCGACTCGGTGCATGAGAAGAACGTCCGGCATGGGCATATCTCGACGCTGCACATCTGGCCGGCGCGGCGGCCGCTCGCGGCAAGCCGCGCGGCGCTGATCGCCACGCTCTTGCCCGATCCCGGCGAGGCGGAGGAGCGCAAGGCGATCTATCGGCGGCTTGCCGGCACGGTGAAGGAGAGGATCGAGCAGAAGAAGGTCGGCGGGCGGACGGTCGAGGTCCGCAAGCGCGAGACGGAGGGCGGAATTCTGCATTGGGGGCGGGAGAGCGGCCCCGATCTCGACTGGTTCCGGGAAAAGATCCGCGAATCCTATGGCGGGCGCGCGCCGAAGGTGCTCGATCCCTTCGCGGGCGGCGGCGCGATCCCGCTCGAGGCCATGCGCCTGGGCTGCGAGGTGACGGCGATCGACATCAACCCGGTCGCCTGGTTCATCCTGAAATGCACGCTGGAATACCCGCAGAAGCTCGCGGGGCAAACCCGCCCGCTGCCGGACTTCGCGCTCAAGGACCGCGATTTCATGGAGTCCTTCCTGAAGGCGAAAGGCTTCAAGGGTGCGGCGCTGAAGCGCCAGCTCGCAAAACTCGGCCTCGATGAGGATGGGACGGAGGCGGAGCCCGAGCTGATCGCCCACGACCCGCTGCTCGAAGCCGATCTCGCCTGGCAGGTGCGTGCCTGGGGCCGCTGGGTCCTTGCCCAAGCGCGCCGGAAGCTCGCCCACCGCTATCCGACCTATGCCGAGTTCCAGCCGCTCGAGCCCGGCGACAAGCCGTTCGAGCCGCAGCCCCTTCAGCTGCTGGAGCCGGACGCGGACGGCAATGTCGATGTCGCGCCGCTCAACGCGGGCTATGCCAGGGCCTATCTCAACGATCCGCGCAACCCGCGCTGGGTGGCGAAGCCGACGGTGGCCTATCTCTGGGCGCGCACGGTGCGCTGCAAGGGCTGCCGCGCGACCATTCCGCTGCTCAAGACCCGCTGGCTCGCCAAGAAGGACAACAAGCGGGTGCTGCTGACCATGACGCCGAACGCCGACCGGACCGGCGTCGTCTTCGGCATTGAGAACAACGTGCCGCTCGTCGGCGGCAACGCCGCGCAACGGCGCGAGCACGATAAGCGCCGGGGCGCCGGCACCATGAGCCGCTCCGGCGCACAATGCCCCTGCTGCCCGACGATCATGACGATGGAGGACATCCGGCTTGAGGGGCGCGCCGGCCGGCTCGGCGCGGTGATGACGGCGGTGGTCGTCGATGGGCCGAACGGCAAGGAGTATCGGCTGCCAACCGCCGAAGAGCTTCGCGCCGCCGAGGTGTCGAATGCCGAGCTCGATGCGTTGTACGCCGGCATTCCGTTCGGCCTGCCGACGGAGCCGACGCCGAAGGGAGGCAGCGGCGCGGCGCGTGCATTCTCCGTTGACGGCTACGGCTTCGACCAGTGGGCCAAGCTGTTCACGGATCGGCAGCTGGTCTCGCTTGGGACATTCGCGCTCGTTATTCGCTCCCTGGTGGACGCTGCGACAGCGAATTCGTTTCCCCAGCCGTGGTCGGAAGCGCTGGTTGCCAGCCTTGCATGTGCTTTGGATAGGGCTGCTGACCGTGGCAGTCAAATCACGACATGGCAGAACGACCCGGAGAAGCTTCGCAATAGCTTTGCTCGCTTTGCTCTGCCGATAACTTGGGACTTCGCCGAAGGAAATCCCTTCGTAGATTCATCTGGTGGATTTGTTCAGGCCATTGAGTGGATAGGAGAGGTATTCGATCACACATCGCGCGCATCATCGACGACTTCTCAACCGACAATCCTGAGAAAGTCGGCGATCGAAAATAGTCTTACAGGTTACGACGCGATCATCACCGACCCGCCCTATTACGACGCCATCCCCTATTCCGACTTGATGGACTTCTTCTACATCTGGCTGCGACGCTCTGTTGGAGCCAGCAACGGCTCCTTAGACGGTGCGTTCAACTCTCCTCTCGGCCCTAAGTGGGACCGAGAGGCAGATGACGGCGAACTGATCGATGATGCCAGTCGCTTTGAGGGCGACAAGGCGCGCTCTAAGGCAAATTACGAGAACGGAATGGCGCGGGCGTTCCAAGCTTGTCACACGGCCCTGGTGCCAAGTGGCCGTCTTGTCGTCGTGTTCGCAAATAAACAGCCAGATGCATGGGAGACTCTAGTTGCCGCCCTTATTCGCGCCGGCTTCGTTGTAGATGGTTCCTGGCCCATCCAGACTGAGCGGCAGGTTCGCACGCGGTCGCTTGCATCCGCTGCGCTCGCCTCCTCCGTCTGGCTCGTCTGCAAGAAGCGCCCCGCCGCCCGGCCGGGCTGGGACACTGCGGTCCTCGCCGAGATGCGCGAGCGCATCCACACCCAGCTCCGCGCCTTTTGGGATGCCGGCATCCGCGGGCCGGACTTCGTCTGGGCGGCAACAGGACCGGCACTCGAAGCCTTCTCGAAATACCCAGTCGTCAAGAAGGCCGACGATCCCGGCGCGGTCATGACCGTTTCGGAATTCCTGCGCGAGGTGCGCCGGATCGTGGTCGATTTCGTGGTGGGGCGGGTCCTTTCGCACAACGGCGATGCCGAGATGGCGAGCGGCCTCGACGACATCACCACCTACTACCTCCTGCACCGGAACGACTTCGGACTCGACGATGCGCCGATCGGCGCCTGCATCCTCTATGCGCTGTCGTGCAACCTTTCGGACAGCGATCTCGCCGACCGCTTCGACATCCTCTCGCGCACCGGCGGCACGCTCTTCGACGATCTGGACGGTGCCGAGGACGCCGAGGAGGACAGCGACACCGACGCCGAGGACGCCGACAGCGATTCCGGCGGCAAAGGAAACAAGGTCAAGCTGAAGCCCTGGCACCAGCGCAAGGCCAAATGGCTGGGCTTTGAGGGTCCGGGCGGTCGCCCGGTGCCGCTGATCGACCAGGCGCACCGGCTGATGCATCTCTGGCGCGCCGGCGACGAGGCGAAGGTCGATGACTACCTGGATTCGCGCGGGCTCAAGCGCAACGCGCTGTTCGCGAAAGTCCTGCAGGCGCTGATCGAGCTGGCCCCGGCAGGCTCCGAGGAGCGCGCGATCCTGGAATCCCTCTCCAACCACATTGCCTCGCGCGGCGGCATCTCAGCGCCGCGGCAGACGGCCATGGAGGTCTGACATGGCACCGAAACTTCCCTGGACTCCCTGGCACGGCGTGGTGAAGCTGCGCGAGGACGTGCGCACGGGCGCGCTGTCGCTCGCCGATTTCGCGGCCGACCTGCACGACGTGATGATGCAGAGGGGCGCACGGCCGATCTATGAGGATCCGGCCCGGTTCTTCGCGCTCACCTATCCGACCTTCTCGCTGAGGGAGCTGGCGCGCGATGTGGTGCTGCGCCTTGCCGGCAGAAACACCAAGGCGATCCGCCAGCTGGAACTCACATATGGCGGCGGCAAGACGCACACGCTGGTGACGCTGCGCCACCTCGTACACGACCCAGCGTCGCTTCCGTCGCTGCCCGCGGTCGAGCAGTTCAAGTCCCATATCGGCGCCCCGCTGCCGAAGGCGCGCGTCGTGGCCTTGAGCTTCGACAAGCTCGACGTCGAAAAGGGCATGGAGGTGCGCGGGCCCAAGGGCGAGATGCGCTGGCTCAAGCATCCTTGGAGCGTGCTCGCCTTCCAGATTGCTGGCGATGAGGGCTTGCGCGCCCTCAATGCCGACGGCAAGAGCGAGGAGCGGGAGACGCCGCCTGCCGAGCCGCTGCTCGTCGATCTGCTGTCCAGGCCGCAAGCGGAAGGGCTCTCGACCCTCGTCCTCATCGACGAGGTGCTGATGTACGCCCGCGAGAAGGTGGCGATGGCCGAGGTCTGGCGCGGCCGGCTGATCGACTTCTTCCAGTACCTCTGCCAGGCCGTCGCCAAGGTCGACCGCTGCGCCATGGTCGCCTCGCTCCTCGCGTCCGACCCGGAGAAGAGCGATCCGTTCGGCAAGGAGCTGATCGCCCAGATCTTCGAGATCTTCAACCGCCAGAAGGAGGAAGGTGTCCAGCCGGTGCAGAAGGAGGACGTGGCCGAGGTGCTGCGGCGCCGCTTCTTCGAGACGGCGTCGATCGCCGACACCGAGTCCTTCCGGCCGCATGTCACGACGGCGGTGGCGAACATCGCCGAGCTCGATGAGACGGTGCGCAAAGACAGGAAGAACGCGGAGGACCGCTTCCTCCGCAGCTATCCCTTCCACCCCGACCTTACCGACATCTTCTACACGCGCTGGACGCAGCTCGACGGCTTCCAGCGCACGCGCGGCATCCTGCGCACATTCGCGCTGGCGCTGCGCGACGCGGAGAAATGGGACAGCTCGCCCCTGGTCGGCCCGAACGTGTTCCTGCCGGCGCCGGAGCAAACGGGCATCGCCGAGGCGGCGCGCGAGCTGACCGGCATCGCGACGCGCGAAGTGACCGAGGGCCGCGGGCACGAGTGGACCGCGATCCTCGAAGGCGAGCTCGCCAAGGCGCGCGCGATCCAGACGGAGCAGCCTGGGCTCAAGTTCCGGGAGATGGAGCAGGCCGTCTGCGCGGTGTTCCTGAGCTCTCAGCCGATTGGTCAGAAGGCGCGCACGCCGGATCTCGTCGCTCTGGTGAGCGCGACGCGCCCCGACCGCATCGAACTCGAGAAGGGTCTGCGCCGCTGGACAGAGTTGTCCTGGTTCCTCGACGAAGCCGAGTTTGCGAGCGATGTCGCGGACAATGGCCAGTCAAAGGCGCTGCCGAAGGCGTGGCGACTCGGCAACCGGCCGAACCTGAAGCAGATGCATCACGACGCCTGCGCCAACCGTGTGACGGCGGAAGCGATCGAGCTGAAGCTGCTGGCCGATGTCCAGCAGACGAAGAGCCTGACGCAGGGGGCAGCGGCGGCCGGTGCGCGCGTCCACACGCTTCCCGAGCGGCCGCGCGACATCGAGAACGACGGGGATTTCCATTTCGCCATCCTCGGTCCCAAGGCCGTCTCGGACTCGGGCAAGCCGAGCGCGGAAGCGCGGCGCTTCATCGATGAGACGACGGGACCGGACCGCCCGCGGACCTACCGCAATGCGGTGGTGCTGGTTGCGCCGTCGCGCGATGGCCTCGACGCCGTCCGCACCCGGATTCGGGAATATCTCGGCTGGGAGGAGGTGCGCAGCCAGCTCAAGGACCAGCCGCAGGATCCTATCCGGGAGGAAATGCTGGCCCGTTGGACCGAGGAGGCGCGCAGGCGGATTCCGGAGGCGATCCGCCAGGCGTGGTCGATCGTCGTGACCGTCAACGAGCAGAACGACATCCACGCATTCAAGGTCACGGTCGGCTCGGAGCCGCTGTTCTCGACCGTCAAGGCGGACAAGCGCTCGCGCATTCAGGACACCGCGATCAGCGCCGAGGCGATGTTGCCGGGCGGGCCCTATGACCTGTGGCGCAAGGACGAGCCGTCACGCCGCGTGAAGGACCTGGTAAGTGCGTTCGCGGAGAACCCGAAGCTGCCGAAGATGCTGCGCCAGAAGGAGATCCTCGACACCATCGACCAGGGCGTCCAGGCGGGCATTTTCGTTGCGTCGCTCACCCGGCCCGACAAGTCGGTCAGGACCTGGTGGCGCACGCCGATTGACGAGGCGGCGCGCAGGGAGCCGGCGCTCGAGGTGTTCCTGCCTGAAAAGGCGACACTGTCCGAACTCCACCCGAGCGTTCTAGCTCCCAGTGTCCTGCCGGGCCTCTGGAACGGCGACGCCGTGACCGTCGCCGACGTGATCTCCTATTTTGCGGGCGGCCGGACGGTCATGGTGCAGCGGGAGGGATATGAGGAGCCGGTGGTCATCCCGGCCTGTCCGAGGGCGGCCGTCGAGGCGGCGATCTCGGATGCTGTCCGCCAGGGCATCCTCTGGCTCGTGAACGGACCCGCAAGCTTCCAGGGCGAGCCGGTACCCTCCGGCGTGCTGACCGCGACCGCCCAGCTGCGGGCACCGATGCCGCCGCTGCCGGTCAACCGCCTGATGCAGGATGCGGTGCCGGACGCATGGAAAGATGGGCAAACCACGGCGCTTGCGCTTTCGGTCGCGTTGTCTGCCCAGACCGACCACCCCATTCCGTGGACGGTCCTACGGCGCGCCATCGACGATGCGATCAAGGCCCGGTGGCTTGAGCTCGCGTCTGGGAGCGGCACGTGGCCATGCGATATGGCGGGCGCTTCGGCGGTAATGCTGAAGCAGCCTGCCGCCCCGGGCGGAATGGCGGAGCCTCAACCAGGCGGGTATGTGCCGAAGCCGAAGGGCGTCTATACGTCTTCGGCTGCCCTGGAGCCGTCCGCGCTGCAAGACCTGGTCGACGTGCTGCCGGACGTCGTCAAGGCGGCCGCTGGGGTGCCCCTGCAGTTCCAACTCTCCGTCACGTTGGGAGACGGCCAGGAAATCAGCACCGAGACCGTCGAATCGATCAACGGGCTGCTGGAGGAGGTCAGCCCCGACCTGCGGCTCAAGACGTAGGTCCGGCAAGGACGGATTGCCAGTGGGATCGCAAGTGAACGACGTTCCGCCGCTCTTCACTCAAAGCCAGCTCGAGGCCATTGCTGCAGCGCTCGCAGACACAAGCGAAGGCCTCACCGGATCTGAAATCGCCCATCTCCTGGCGACGTGCCGTATGGCTGATCCGACCCCGAATATGACCAAGCGACATCGCCTCTTTAACGCCTTCGCAGAAAGCCAGAACAGCCGTCAAGATCGGCGGGCCATCCTGGCGTTCATCCGCCATGCCATGAAGCCTGAGCGCTATGCCCGCTGTCCCGAGCGCTTCGAGCCGATGCGCACCAACCTCAATCGTGCGCTCTCATTTGCCGGGCTCGCCGTCGACGCCGCCGGGACACTGAGTTCGGCCGAGCGGGCGCGAACGCTCTCAGAGGCTGAGCGCCGGGCCCAGGAACTGAAGGATGACCTGACCGCGCGCGGCGTCCACCCGGACGTGCTGCGTTTCTGTCGAGCTGAGCTGGTGGCAGACGATTATTTTCATGCGGTCCTGGAGGCGACCAAGAGCATCGCTGACAAGCTGCGCGCCCGCACTGGCCTCGCTGACGACGGAGCCGTTCTCGTCGATCGTGCTCTCGGCGGCGATCTTCCAATGCTGGCGATCAACGATCTCAGCTCCGAGAGCGAGCGGGGCGAACAGCGCGGTTTCGCCAACCTCGTCAAGGGCGTCTTCGGAATGTTCCGGAACCCGACAGCGCATGCCCCTCGCATCCATTGGGTCATGAACAAGGCCGATGCCGAGGATCTCTTGTCTCTGGCATCCCTCATTCATCGCCGGCTGGATGCGGCCCGCATGCCACCAAGGGCATAGCAGCGAAGGCCACCTTTTATGCCATCAAGCCCTAATCTCGCCGGCACGTCCGCGCCTGGTCCCGCATGACCTGATAGTCGGCGAGCATCTGCTCGATCGCCGATCCCGACGGCAGGCGGTCGAGCTCGTCGGCGGCGCGTTTGAGGAATGGTTTGCTGTAGACGGGGACCGGCGGGCAGACGACGCCGGCGGGCCGGTCAGAACGAGCCGTCGCGCAGGCGGCGAGCAAGCTCGTCGCGATCACGAGGGCGATCGCGCGCGGCATCCAGCATCCGACGTTCGGCATCGGCGATTTCCTTCTGTTGGTTGAGGCGTTCCTCGAGGCGGCCGGCGCGCTCGCCGGACCGGCGGATGGCGACGACGGCCGCAAGGGCTGCGATGACGGCGCCTATCCAGAGACCGAGCCGTCGCACCCAGGCAGGCGAGAGAATCCAGGAGATCATGGCGCTACTCCATCGCGCAGCTCGCGCGCGGCACGGATGCGCTGCCACAGCGCCCAACCGGCGCCGGCGATGATCAGCAGGCCGATGACGACCCCGAAGAGCGTACCGGCCTGGAGATGGCCGTCGGCGCGCTCGAGGTCGCTCACGAGCATCGGCAGGTTCTCGGCAACGACCGCGGCGCCGCTTGCCGCGGCGACAGTGCTGCCCTGGACGACACCCGATTGGCGCAGGGGCTGAATGTCTGGCGGCAGCGGCACGCTCGCGGGCCAGCGATAGCCGAGGAGCTGATCGGCGGAGTACGGGCGCACGCTCACCGCGTTGCCCTGATTGCCGCCGAGCACCAGGATGCGACCCTGCGCATCGCGTCCTGCATAGAAGCCGACATGGCCCTGCCAGCCGTCGCGGCGCCCGCGCCAGAACACCACCACGCAACCGATGGTCGGGTGTTCGAGCGCGCGTCCCCAATCGAGCCACGCGCGTGCCGAGGCTGCCGACGCCTTGTCGTAGGGGATACCCGCCGCGCCGAGGCACCAGGCGACGAAGGCGCCGCACCAGGGCATCTCATCGTCCTCGGCGCGGAGCCCGGTCGCCTGGTGATACTCGACGATCCGCGGATTGTGCGCGGTGCCGGCGAACTCCTGCTGGCCGAGCTCGGCCATCGCGATCTGGTACCATTTCGGGGTCATGGGTGGTCCTCCAAACGAAAAGGCCCGCCGGGGAGGCGGGCCGCAGCCGTCCTGCATTGCGTCGAGATCAAGAGCCGTTGCCGAACAGCTTCAGCTTGACGGCGATGCCGGCGAGGAGCGCGAGCAGGATGCCGGTGGTGATCAGCCGCACGATGGTCTGCACCACGGTCCGGCGCACGAGACGCACGCATTCAAGGAGCGCGCGCAGATCGCGGATATCGAGCGCGGCCTCCTTGCCTTCGAGTCCGACGTCGGCGAGCGCCCGGCGTGCGCCACGCTCGGCGGCGCGGGCGAGCAGTTCCTCGATTTCGGCTTGGGTCATGCGAACGTGATCCTCGTCCGACCGGGGGAGAGTCATGGCGGACGTCCTTTTCTGGGAGCGTGACCGGAGCGTGTCAGAACCCGCGCGAGCCGTAGAGGCTCGCGTTTTCCAGGTACATGGTGTGAAGGGCGATCTGGACGGCGGCGGCGGTCGTTCCGTTGTTGCCCCACAGATGCGGGGTGAGGAACGTGCCGGCGGCGGGCAAATCCGCGTTGATGGTGCCCGTCGCGATGTGGCCGCTGTTGAGCCGCTCGACGCGCCATTTCACCTCGCTGCCGCCCGGCTCGGCGGAGAGCATCAGCTCGTAGAAGTCATGCCCCTGGTTCGAGGTAAAGTTCGCGCCGAGATCGAGAGCGGACGCGGTGCCAGAGGCATCGTTGGAAAGAATGCGCATCGTGGTCTGGCCGGAGTCGAAGCCGATCCCGATGATGTCGGTGAGCGTGCTCGGGTTGACGTTGCCAATCGCCGCGGTCGAGCCACGCAGGCCCGCAAAGCAGCGGCCCTGCGCCTGCGGCGTCTCCCAGCCGAAACGCATCAGGAGATAGAACCCGCCGCGGTCGCCGCTGCTGCCCCGCCAGACGATGAGCTGCGCGCCGTTGACCCCGGCCGATGAGCCAGCCGCAGCAGCGGAGGCGAAGATCAGCCGCGGGCTCTGCGCGAACATGCTGACGTTGGACAGTGCCGCGGCGGTGGCGGTGCCGGTGATGGTCGACGTCAGCCCCTGAGCGTTGAGGGTCGTGGTATTGACGTTGGGGAACCACTCGACATAGCGCCGGCGGGCTGAATCGCGCACGTCGGCGCGGCCGCACCAGTTGAAGACCCGCGCCGCGCTGAAGAAGCTCGCGCCGTCCGGCGACGTCTTGAGCACGAAGTCATCGTCGGCAAGCAGCCCGAACATGGCGCGCGGGCTCCAGGCGTCGTAGAAGACGAAGCTTGCGTCCTTGTTCGCGGTGGCCTTGTTGACACTGACGCGCATGTCGCCCGTGCCGGGCGTGACGTCATCGTGCGAGAAGAGCGCTCCGTTGCTCTTCACCGCCAGCCTGTTGTTGGCATCGGCGGTCGTATTGATGCCAAGGTGGCTGAGATTGTCGAGTACGAATTCAAGGGCCGCGACCCAGGCGCTGCCGTCCCATGCGAGCAGCGAGCCTTCATCGATGACGTAGGCGAGCCAGCCGATCTTCGGCACGCTGAACTGCCAGGCGCCGTCCTGCCAGGCGGCGATATGGTTCGCATGTCCGGCCCAGGCGCCGGTGGGCGACGCGCCCACGATCCAGCGCTGGCCTTCGCTCGGCGATCCGGGTGGCGCGGAGAGATCGCGGTCGAGCACCGCGAGCTGCACCAGGGTGTCGAGGATGCGCAGCGCCTCGTTGTGGGTGACCTCCTTCTGCGCCTGCCCCTGGGCAATGAAGGGCAGACCGAGATTGGGCGTCGGCATGGGACGGACCTCAGAGTGTGACCGCCGCGGGCCGGCCGCGGCCGACGGTGGCGGAAAGCTGATAGACCTTGATCGCGATCGAAGCCTGCGGCGCGCCGAAGTCGGCGATCTGCTCGGCGGCGGTGTACGTCGCCGCTGGCGCGGTGACGGCAATGGTGCGCTTCGCCGCGCCAGCGCCGTCAAGGACGTCGACCTCGTAGCGCTCGCTCTCCTCGTTGAGCGGCACGTCCGTACCATCGGCCCAGACGCCGCCGAGGCGGGTGCGCCGCACCCACGTGATGGTGAGATCGCCCGCGCCGTTGCGCGTGCCGCGGACATGGACCGGCGCCCAGGGCATGAGCCCGACCGCGCGGGCAGTGAAGGTCGCCTGCTGCCAGGCGGGGTCCGAAAGGTCGATCCCGGGCGGCCCCCAGCGGTAGAAGCGCGCCTGACCGCGTTCGGCGAGCGTCGTCTGGAGCTGGGAAATCGCACCATCGAGCAGCACGACCGGCGCGCCGGCGGGCAGCGGCAAGCGCATGGCGTGCTCGGTGCCGAGCCGGCCGCGCAGGAGCGTCGATACATTATATGTGCCGCTTCCGGCGAGCTCCGCCTGGCTGAACTGCACGATCTCCCAGTCGCCATCTGGGTTCTGAATGGCGAGCGCATTCGCCCCGCCGGAGAGAATGTCGTCCTCGGAACGGCTCGCGAGCTCGCCGGCATAGAGCTTGAGCGCAAGAACGTTCGTGCGGTCCCAATAGGCGGTGGGGCCGGCGCCGAAGGGGGCAAGCGTCTCGCCCATGATCGCGCGCACGGGGAGCGTAGTGTCGAGCGCGAAGCCGGTGCCGGTTGCGCTGTCGAGCACGACGATGCCGGACCAGGGCGAGGCCGAGGCCGCCGCATAGGGCGCCCACGGCACGTCGGTTTCGCGCACTATCGGCAAGTCCATGATCCGCAGGATTGCGGCGCCATAGACGGGCGGGGTGCTGATTGTCGGCGGCTCGATGCCGGGAAGCGGCGGGCCGTAGACGGCGGCTTCGGCACGCCGCGCCTCGATCTCGCGCGCGCCCGCATCGCGAATCCGGTCGATGCGGAAAGCACGCGGCCGTTCATCGACCACGATCTCGATCACGTCACCCGGATCGAAGGCGATGAAGGACGGCGGAAGGGCAAGGCGCGCTGTCTCGCGACCGATCCAGGCTTCGGCCAGCATCCGGTCGGCAATTGTCTGCGCCTGCGTCGCATCCATGACCAGCGCGAAGCTTGCATCGCTCTTGCGCTCGGAATAGCCGGCAAGGCGGCTCGCCGAGATCGTGCCTGATG
The DNA here is from genome assembly GCA_035574295.1 of Xanthobacteraceae bacterium. Classification (GTDB taxonomy): domain Bacteria; phylum Pseudomonadota; class Alphaproteobacteria; order Rhizobiales; family Xanthobacteraceae; genus PNAI01. The sequence goes on along the minus strand of DATLYX010000125.1, from coordinate 18,515 downwards.
CGTAGTCCGAGGCCCCGTCGATGAAGGTCACAGACACCACGTCCGGCAGGTCCGTTTCCTGGGAGCGGGCCAGCATGATGACGTCGCCCTGGTCGGGCAGCACGCAGGCATCCCGCACGACCTCGGCCACCGGATTGCGGCCGCGCGGCACGAAACGGATCAGACCTTCGCTTTCAACCGCGTCGAAGGAGAAAGCGGACATCAGCATCTCGATCTCGGCGCGCGGCGCCATCGGCCGGTCGCGCACATAACCCACCACGACACCGGCGAGCGCATTCACATCGACGGTCGTAAAGCCGACGCGCTGGCAGCGCTCGGCGACCAGCGCGCCGAGATCGGCAAGGCCGATCTTGCCGTTGAGCCAGTGGCCGACCGGCCAGTGCGAGCCGTCGCTCCAGGCATCCGTGCGCGCCGGCCAGGCGGGATAGGGTCGGGCGTCCCAGGTCCAGACCGCGATCCGTTCGATCATCGGCCCGCCGTAGGCGGTCGAGACCGGATTGTTGGCGCCGGACCAGTAGGAGAGCATCGCCTCGATGGCGCGGCGCTGGATCAGGTCGTCACGGTTTCCGCGCGAGTAGTAGGGTAGCGCGCTCTCGGACGATTTGGGGTCGAAGAAGACGTTCGGCTGATTGGTGCCGCGATCGATGGACGGCACGCCGAACTCGGTGAACCAGATCGGCTTCGATTGCGGCACCCAGGCGGTCGGCGTCGCATTCTCGACGCCGCCGGGCCGGTCGTAGTGCGGGTTGAGCCACCAATTGCGGAAGTCCTTGGCGCGCCAGACCCACGGCTTGCCGTAGGCGCCGTCGGTGATCGGCGTGCGAATTTGCGCATCGCGGTCGGCTTGCGATGCGTAGAACCAGTCGTAGAACTCGCCGCCTTCGATGTTCGCCTGCAGATAATCGCGGTCGTAGATCGAGGCGTGGCCCGTGAGCGCGTCGAGATGCGCGTTGCCGTCGCGCCAGTCGGAGAGCGGCACGTAGACGTCCACCCCGACGAAATCGACGTTCGGGTCGGCCCAGAGCGGATCGAGATGAAAGAAGAGCTCGTCGCCGCCCGGCTGATAGCGGTTGTAGTCCGACCAGTCGGCGGAATAGCCGACCTTCACGCCCGATCCCAGGATCGCCTTGGCATCGGTTGCGAGCGCCTTCAAGTGATCCACGGCCGGGAAGTGGGTCGCGCTGTCGCGCACGGCGCAGAGCGCGCGCAGCTCGGAGCCGATCAGAAAGGCGTCGACCGCGCCCGGATCGACCGCGTTGATCGCGGCGCAGAGCCGTGCGCAGTGCAGGATGAAGCGGCGGTAGCTCCATTCGGCGGGCCCCGTGTAGGTCGTGGTTACCTCGTTGGTGGATGGATTGACCGAGACGTTGACCTGATTGCGCGTCACCGTGCCGAAGAAGCTTGCGACCTGCGCGGCTGCGGCGGCGGTCTGGTCGACGGTGCCCGGCTGCCCGGGCGCCGGGTCGCAGGTGATGCGCCCGCGCCAGGGATGGGCCGGCTGACCGATGCTCCCGGTCCAAGGATTAGGCAGCGTGTTCTCGGCCGGAATGTCCATGTGCAGGAACGGATAGAAGATCACCGACAGTCCGCGCGCCTTGAGATCGCGGATCGCCCGCACGACCGAGTCGTCGGACGGCGTGCCGCCGTAGGCCGGCCGGCCATCGACGGTGCTCACGATCTGTGCGGCCGCGCGCGTCAGGGTGTGCACCTGCCAGGCGTAGGGAGCGGTCATCTTGTTCGGCACCTCGACCTTCGGCCGCACGGTGCAGGCGCCAACACGCAGATCGTCCCCGAACCAGCCGACGACAAGCAGGACCGTGTTCACGTTCGGCAGCGACGCCTCAAGGTCGTCGATGGCGACCGTCCAGTCCGCGCGCTCCCTCCCGGCGAACCGGTTCTCCGGAGCGCTCGCGCCGCCGCCGAGATCGCGGGTGTGCACGACGGGGTCGTACACCCGCTCGCCCGAGCTCGGGATGATCGTGATCGCCTTGACGAGGTCCTCGACGCCGGTGCCGTCGCTGGGGGAAACGCGGCGGAAGACCTCGAAGTTGAGCTGCGGAATGCGGTTGCCGAACTTTTCGAGCGCGAGGTTTTCGAACACCACGTAGGCCGTCCCCCGATAGGCCGGCGCGTTGCCGGCACCTTCGACGCCCTCGATCAGCGGGTCGGGCATCTGGTCAGCCGTGCCGCGATAGACCCGCATCACGATGTTGGCGGTATCGAGCGGTTTTCCGTCGGCCCAGATGCGCCCGACCCGATCGATCGGCCCTTCGCACAGCGCCACCGCGAAGTTGGCGAAATAGGCGTAGGTCGTCTGCGTGACGGTGCCGCCGCCGCCGCCCTTGCCACCGCCCATTTCCTGCGTGGTGGTGGTCGCGACCTCGCGGAACCTCGTGGCCCAGATGATCTGGCCGGCAAGCCGTACGCGGCCGGCGACCTCCGGCATCGGCGCGCCCTCGGTCGAGGCCTGCACTTGCAGATTGTCGAGCCGCGGCCCCTCGATGTGCTGATTCCCGCCGCCAAGGCCGAACAGGCGATTGTCGATGAAGCTGCCGGCGAGCACCGCCGCGGTTCTGAGGCCGAGCGCGGCGAAGGTGCCGAGCCCCGCGCTCGTCGCGAGCGCGCTCGCGCCGACGGTCAGAAGAAGCGTCGCCATTCAGCAGCCCGGATCAGCAGCCTGGAAACGAGAACACGAAACGGATGCGCCGGCGCCACCAGAGCGTGAGCGAGACCTCTGCGACCGGGTGGCGTTCGTAGGAATGCACCATGCGTTCGGGCTCGGTCAGGATCGCGCAGTGCTTGGCCGGCGCGCGCTCGTTAAGCGCGAAGAGGAGCACGTCGCCCGGCAGCATGCGGTTTGGCGACGACCAACGCATGTGACGCGCGGCGGCCTCGGCGAGCGTCTCGCGGCCCGCTTCCGCCCAGTCGCGCGAATAGGGTGGGATCGCTTCCGGCTCCTCGCCATAGAGCGTGCGCCACACGCCGCGCACGAGGCCGAGGCAGTCGCAGCCCACGCCCTTGACGCTCGCCTGATGGTGATAGGGCGTGCCGATCCAGCTCCGCGCCTCGGCGACGATCGCCGTTCGGTTAGCCGAGCTTGCCACCGTCGTTGTCACTCCCTTGCGTCGGATAGGAAAGGACGAAGTCGTTGCCGGGGACGTGCGGAAAGCCGCCGAAGTTGAGGACGTTGCCGAATCGATCGCGGCAGGTCTCGAAGCTCTTGTTGCAGCCGGCGGTGATCGTGAAGGCATCGCCCGGTTCGATCGGCTCGGGCGCCGGCAGGAACAGCGAGATACGCGCGACGCTGCCCGCGGAGGCGTGCGCCTTCACTTCGACCGCAAGGCCCGTGTTGGCGCCGGACGTCCAGGTGAGCTTTCCGCGGGAGAAGACCCCGGCCGCGAAGCTGTCGAGGCCGGTCGCGGTGAAGTCGAAAGCATCGAAAGCTTGCGCGACCGTTCCGGCGCCATGGTGCTCCGGCGCGTCGAGATTGACCCCGCAGCGCGCGTCGCCAAGTTCCCACGGGCAGGTGCGCTGGAACACCCGGCCCGCGACTTGATCGAGGCGCGACGTAAGCCCGCGCAGTTCGGCCTTGAAGGCCACTTCGCCGCGTTCGACCTGCCCAAGAAAGCCCTTGCGCAGCACCACGCGCTCGTCCGGGTCCGCCCAGTTGACCAGGAACACGGTCACCTCGGCATCGTCGTAACGCCCCGCATGGATATCCGCTTCCGTAATTGCGGCCGAACTCAGCGCGCCATCGACATCGAGATTGGAGACAGCCAAGCCCAACTGATCCTCGATTGCCGACGCTGCGAAGCCGGTCGCCGCCTGATAGGTGACACCGTCGAAGACGATATCGCGGTCGTGGTCGGTGAAGCCCATGACCGTGCCGTCCTTGCGCGCAAGCCGCCAGCAGCGGCAGAGGGTCGTGACCCCGCCGGCAAGATGACCGGCGAGGCCGGAGGAGAGCTCTTTCATTCGCGGACCTCGACGAGGTCGATCTGCGAGACCACCTGCTGGTCCCAGGCATTGGCCTGAACCGGCAGGTGGTCGGTGTCGAAGCGCACCGGCACGTCGAACTCGAACGACGCATTCGGCGCCGCCGAGGGTGGCGAGGCGAAGGTGACCCGGCCAGTGAGGTGGTCGATGTCGGCGGGCGTGACGGGCGTGCCGTTCACCTCGATCGTCACGGTGCCGGGCACGGGCTTGGTGATGGTCCGGACGTGCTCGAAGCCGGCGATGGTGTAGCGCTTGACGAGTTGCCACACGGTTGGGCTGACCTCGACCATTGGCACGTCGGAGGCCTGATAGTCGTTCCAGTCCCTGAAGCGGAACGAGTAGCCGCGCCCCTTCACGACATGGAAGAAGGCGATCACGTCGAGCATCTGCGCGCGGGTGCGGATGCCCGTCGAGATGTTCCACCGCCCGCGTGCGTTCGCCCAGAGCACATTGCGCTGTTCGGCGCCGGAGGCGAGCGTGACGACATTGGTCGAGAACGTCGGCCCTCCAGTCGCCCCGCGCGCAACGAATGGCGGGAACGCAATATCAAGAAACGGTTGTGGCATGCCCTTTACATTCCACGCATGCCGAGCCGCACAGCACGCGCAAGATCGGCTGCGACCTGGGTGCGGCTTGCCTGGAACGCGGCCGGGCTCGGCGTCTGGATCGTGACGTTGACGACCGGCATGCTCATGCCGCCGCGCTCGTAACGGCGCGCCTCATCGCGCGAGAGCACGCGCTCGCCGCGCTGGAGGATCGCCGGCACCTCGTCGGGCCGCAGGAACACCCCGTCGTGAAACCGGGGTGCGCGGACGAAGGCCGCGGCAGGCGCGAGCGCCGGTGCGCCAGCAAGACCGACGACACCACCGTCGTGAAACCTGAACGCCTTGAACAGATCGCCGATCAAGCCACCCGCGCCTTCCAAGGTCGGCACATTGGTGCCGAACAGGAGGTTCTTGAGCGGATTGATCAGCGCGAGCTTGATGATCTCCTTGTTGATATCGATGATCGCGGCGCGCGCGGCGTCGGCCCAGGACTTCCAGTCGAGCTTGCCCTGCGCCAATAGGTCGGCGAAGCGGTTCATCGCAGAGTCGAACACGCCTTGCCAGCCCTGCACGATCTCCCGCGCGCGGTCGAGCTCGGCATTGAGCGCGGCCTGACGCGCGGCATTGGCGAGGATCAACTGGCCCTCGGCACTCGCCGCGGAAATCCCCTGCCGACGCAGATCCTGTTCGGCGCGTAGCCGGGCGATGTACTTATCCTTCTCCTCGACGCTCTTGCCGACGAAGGAAATCTCCGCCTGCGTCTGCTCAATCGCGAATTGCTGATCGCGCACATAGTCGCGAACCCACTTGGATGCTTCCGCAAGCACGCGGTTGCGGGCCTGCGCGACCGCCAGCGTCTGCTGCTCGGGCGTGATGGCCTGGCCGATCAGCTCAATGCGTGTCCGCTCGGCTTCGAGCGCCGCCTTCTGCGCCGGCGTCGTCGCGTTGATGAGCGCAATCTCGATCTGCTGGAGCCTGAGCTTTCGCTCCATGGGATCAAGAAAGCGTACATTCTCGCCCCGATAACTCTCCAAGGCCTGCGTGACGCGGCGATAGGCATCCTCCACGTCCCGCAGATTGCCGACATGCCTGGCCGCAATCGGGTCCTCGAGGAGGCGGCCGAGAGACCCGCGAACGGCCTCGAGCTGCCGGATCGTCTCCGTGCCGGGGACGATGTCGCGGACGGCTTCGCCGACTCGGAGCGACAGCTCTCGCGCCTGCGCCTCGATGCGCCCGATATCGGCCTGCCGGCGCGTCTCGGCAATTCTGGCGCGCAATTCGTCGGCCTGCCGCCGAAGCTCATTCAGCACCCGCGTCGGCGCGCCACCGCCGCGCGAGAGCGCCGCGATCCGGCGTTCAATGGCCGCAAGCTGCTCTTCCGGCGTACCGCCACCGGTCGCACGATCGACGGCGCGGCCGAGCGCATCGAAGGCATTCGACGCCGCGCGCTTGACCCAATCCCAGGCGCGGCCGAGCGCGGAGGTTGCCTGTTCGGCGTTGACGAGGCTGCCGCGCATGGCCTCGAGCAGGACGCGCTGCGCGGCGGTACGATCGTTCTGCTCGATGAGCCTGCGGATATATTGCCGGGTGCGATCGTCGAGAAATCCGAGCTGATTGTTGAGCGTCTCGGCGCCGCGCGCCGGGTCGGCGAACGCCTGCGCGAGCTGCTTGACGGCATCGCCAAGGTCCGTATTGACCGTCGTGGCGTAGTCCTTGGCGATAGCGATCAGATCGCCGAAGAGCTCCTTGCCGATCTTGCCGGTGCGCGCCAGTTCCACCGCCATCTCGCGCGCGGCCGCGGCAGAAACGTTGCCGGCAATGGCGCCGGCCTCGGCAATCCGGTTGATGTCGGCGACCGTGGCGCCGGCGATACGTCCGGCGCCGGCGAGCGCGGTCATCACGTTCCGTTGGCTTTCGAACCAGGCGTTCCAGGCGGCCGCGGCGCCGATGGCGATCGCGGCGATCGCGCCTCCCGCGAGCCGCGCGGGGGTGAGGATCGACGCGAGCGCCGAACCGAGGCTTCTCATGGCACCGGTCAAGCCAACCGGACCAACGATCTGGGAGATCTGCGAGCCCTGCTGGATCAGCACCATCCATGCGGGAAGGCCGGATGCAAGGGAAACGGCAACATCCTGCAACTGATATGACAGGTTGGCCAGCTGATAGGACGTCAACCGCGATTGACCACCCACCGCGCCGAGCGCTTTCGCGGTTGCCTCGAACCGCGCCCGCGCGAGCGCATGCGCCGCAGCCTGCTCCTTGGCAGTGATCGCGCCCGCCTTGAAGAGCGTGTCGGCCTCAGCGAGCTCGGCATTGAGCCGTTTCTGCGCGGCGCCCAGAGGGTCGATCTGCGCACGCAGCGCCTCGCTGCGCCGCTCGAGGTCCTCGGCCGCTTTTGCCGCCTCCTCGAAGACCGCCGCCGATTCGCGTGCCGATTTCGGCGGCGCAGTGCCGATCCCAAGGAACTGGTTGAATGCGCGCTGCGCCTGCTCGGCGGCCGCTGCCTGCTTCGCCGCCTGCGCAAGGCGCTGCAGGCGCTGCGTCTCCCGGTCGGTGGCGGCGCCCGCCGCGTCCATCGCAGAGGCGATGCCACGGAATGCGGCCGTGCCGCTGACCGCGACCTCGTCGAAAGCGCGCTTGACGTCCGCCTTGCCCTCGATGTTGAGGCGGATCGAGACATTTGTAGTGGACATCGCTCGCTTACGCCCGCGGTTGCGTCGTGCTCATTCAGTCGGCATTCCCGGCATAGGCGCGCACGACGATCGGCTCGATCTCGGACAGCGCCTCGACGAGGAGCGGATTGAGCGCGCCCATGGCGTGCGCCAGCATGAGCACCGCGCCGAAGTCGAGCGCATAGACGCCACCTGCCGCAACGCGGACTTGCCCCGCCGCGCGCCGGATTACCTCCCAGGCCACGATCCCCTCAGGCGTGCGCGGGGCATGCAGAACATAGGGACATTCCGCACATGTCTCCCGGCACACGGCGCAGTAGCCGGCGCCTCCGCCGAAATGCCATTCGGCGAGGGCGATCAGGCGTTTTTTTCTTCGGCCTGAAGGAGGACCGGCGCGACGTAGAGCCGGTCGATCGCGTCGAACACCGGCCAGCATTCGAGCGCCGCATCAATCGCCTCGGGCGAAGGCGCGACCGGATTGCCGTCCTGGTCCCCGATGCCTTCCCACTCGATAATGCCGGAACGTGCAAGCGCGCGCGTGAAGGCAAAGCTCGCCCGCGTCTCCGCATCCTCGCCGCCCTTGCGCAGCACCTCGGCGGCCGCGGCGCGCGCGGCAAGAATCGCGGCGACCGTGACCGGCCGCAGCCTGATGCGCACACCAGGTTGCACGTCGAGCCAGAACGGCTCGCGATCGATGAAAAGCTTGAGCATCGCCAGCCTCAATAGGTCGCCACGTCGTTGACGAGTACCGCGGTCATGGTCTTGTTGAGACTCGGGTCCTTGGCCGCCTGGAAGGCGAAGGTCGCCTGAATGCCGCCCGGGCCGCTCACGGGGAGTTTCGGGCGCGGCAGGAAGACCTCGTGCAGCGTGAAGAGAAGCGACCGGTCCGCGTCGATCTCCCAGCCAAAGGACAGCTCGCAGGCCGTGCCGTCGATCGCCTGGTCGAGCAGTGTCGTATCGGCGAAGCGCACGACGACATTGCCGGTCGCGGCCACCATCGCTGGCTCCGCGTCCTCGATTCGACCGTCGGAGCGGATGACCTCGACCTTGTCGAGATTGTTGGAATAAGTGAGTTCCGCCGAGACGATGTTGCCGAGCGCAACACCGTTGCGATTGATTTCGCCGATCGCTTGCGAAAAGCGCTCGATCGCGGCCTCCGACGGCGTGCCCGCGCCGGAAGAGGCAGAGCGCGTCTCGCCCTGCGCGATCAGACCCATGGTCGCGTTGAGAAGCCCCGAGCGCTGCATCTGAATGCTCATGGAATTCGCGCGCACCCCGAAGTTCATGCCGTAGCTCGGCACGTCGGGAAGCCCGATCTCGATCGCCATCGAGGGAAGCGCGAGCGCGCCCGAGACGTAGGTGTGCGTATACGGACCGGCGCCGGTCGTGGTGGGCGCGCCGAGCAGGAGCTTGAGCCAGTAACCGAAGTTGCGCAGATCGACGGGCACGACCACGTCGCCCTCGTTGTTGGCGACGTCCTTGCTCGGCGGCAGCGGCTCCCGGCCAAGGCCGAGAAGGTCGCTTTCGATCAGGTTCTGCTCCTCGCCGAGCGCCGAGGAGACGAACGGCAGCTTCTTGTAGCCGCTTGCCGGCGGCGTGCCATAGGTGGTTTCGAACGCCGCGGCCAGAACAGCGTTGGCGCCCCTTGCGCGTGCCATGGAATACCTCCTGAAATGACAGGAATCAGTTCAGCGGATCGGGCGTGCCGTAACTGGCGATGAGCGCGGCGTCGGCCCATCGAACCGGTTGTGCGCCCGAGGCTTCGATATCGGCTGTGGCCGGCGCCTCGGCCTCGAAGAAGTCGCAGAGACCGCCGAGCGTGCGGTCGGCGGCAACCGCCGCGCCGATCGCCGCGAGCATCGCATCGAGCGCGTCTTCGCGCGATTGCGTGCCGCTCTCGCGCGCGGCGACCTCGAGCGGGATGCGATGCGTATAAAGATAGGTCAGCGGCGACAGCAACACATCAGGCTCGCCCGGATCGCCATCGCGCACGATGACGAGCCCACCCTGCGGGATGCGCTCGGGCTTTGCCGCGTTGCGCTCGACCTTCGCCGCCGGCAGCGCTGTCGCGACCAGCGCAACGACGGCTTCGATCACCTGCTCGCGCTTGCTCACGGCAGCGTCATCTCCAATGGCTTGCGATCAGGCCCGGCACGCGGGCGGCCCAGCGGGTAGCGCTCACCTCGATGTCGAGGCGTTTTCGGAGCGTCACCTGTGGAACGAGAAGGAAGATGATGGCTGTTACTTGCCCACGCCCGCTCTTGCTTCGGCTTTTGGCTGCGAGGCCACGCCTTGTCATGCGTGCTTCGTCGGCCACGAGCAGCGACGGCCGCCCGCGGCGATAGACGAAACGCAAGCGCATGCCGGTGCGCCGTTGCCAACCGCCCGGGGTGATCCGCTTGCGCGCGCCGGTCGGGTTGAGACCGGTCTTGCCCGCCGCCAGCGTCGGGATCGCGAGCCAGAACCCATGACGCGAGCGGATCGTCACGCCACGGTCGAAGGCATCGACGATGTTCGGCGCCTTCGACCACACGAAGGCTGCCGCTTCGATGCTCGCCCCGCTCTCGGGAAACGTCTTGCCACGCCAGGTGTTGGCAAGACGCTGGCCAAGGCCCGCATCGACCACGTCGGCACGCAGATCAGCCTTGAGGCCTTCCGTCACCGCGCGCATGGCGCGGGTGACCGAGCGCGCCGTATCTGCCTCGGCCTGGCGCGACCCCTTCACGAGATCATCCGTCTTGAGGGTGAAGCGCATCAGGTTCGACCCCGGCGGGGCAGGCAAATGGTTGTACCCATGCACTCACTTGCCCGCGCCTGTCTGCGGATAGAACTGGATTGCGCTGGCGCAATCTGCGTGCGACGAAAGGCGGGATCTCGCAGAAAATAGCGGTCCCACATGGCCAGACCTTCCGATCCGAACCTCACCGAACAGATCCTTGCTGCGGCACGAGACATGCTCGCGTCGCAGGGTGGGAAGGTTCAGATGCGCGCCTTGGCGACAAAGGTCGGCACGACGACGCCGACGATCTACACACGGTTCAAGACAAAAGAGCACCTCCTCGCCGCGCTGAAGAACGATGCGAGCCGTCGTTTGAAGGAGACGATGTCGAAGGAGACGACTTTCCGCGACGCTTGCCGAGCCTATCTGACGTTTGCCGAGAATAACCCATACGAATACGGCCTTTTGTTCGGCTCGCGTTCCCAGCGTCGTACGACCGAATCCGATCTCGAGGCCTTGCTCGCTCAGCTTGGGAACCGCATTGCGCGTGAATCGGGGCTTGCCCCTGATCTCGCGCGCGAGCGAGCATTTCAGGTGTGGTTGGTCCTCCATGGTGCAAGCACAACGCGCCTCGCCGACAAGAAGGCCAGTGCCTGGTGGCCGCGCGTACAGGTGGCCTGCATGGATGCGTGCGAGGCGCTCATCGCGACGCGCGGCCGAAAGTGAAAGGCACGCTACTGCTGAAAAGGTGTGAAGTAGCGGACGACCACGCGTTGCACGATCGGCAGGATGAACAACAAGACCGGGACGAGGATGACATAGCCGGTCACGAAGGCGAAAAGCCATCGCGATAGAAAATCAGACCGGAAGCCATAGTTGATGGCAAGGCCCAAGAACGACATCACCAGCGCCGATACCAATCCGGTTACCGCCGTCACCACGGCGCGAATCCTGAACGGTACAGCCGGAGGGCCACGCCGCTCGTCGGTTCCTTTCGACACCCTGCATGCTCCCTGCTTTGGTCGACCCACGATGGGCAACCAGAATGATCCTCGCAGGATAGCAGTTATTTTAACAATGTACAAGTAATCGCTGGACGGAGCAGGAACCGCGACATTGCCCCTCTAACGACGCAGACAAGACTCGCATGTCCATAGGAGACCGAAGCTGTCCACAACTGGCGCGGCAATGACCTCGAACAGCTCCCCTTCGATCTCGACCGTGTCGCCGCTCGCAGGTTCAGCGACCTCCGACCGGCGCACGTCGATCAGGACGGACGGCAGCAGGGCACGGCTGTCGCCGAAGCCCACGACCGCGTCCGGTGCACGCCGAATGACGCGCACAGGCACGGCGGGATCGCTCCCGCCGGCGCGCCAGAGCGCGTCTTCGGCCATGCTGGAGTCGCCAAAGATCGCGTCGATCGCAGCCGCAAAGGCCTCGTGCATCAGTTCGAGGTGTAGATGCGCACGGCGAGTCGCGGCCGCTTGTTCACGGGCAGCGGCGAGGCCTCGGTCTTCACGTCGATGGCGCTGCCGTCGGGCCGGGCGATCTGGCGGGCATAGATCGGCAGGCCCACCGTGTTGACGGTCTCGATCAGGTTCGCCGGCGCCCCGTAGGTGACGAACGTGTCCATGGTGCCGAGCGGAAACGCGATGCCTTCGTTCGCCGGAACAAGCGTCTCGGTCGCGCCGGTCGAGAGCGTGACGGTGGCGTTGTATTCCTCGAACACGATGCCGGCGAAGGGGAAGCGGCGACGCGTGTCCTCGCGCAGCGGCTGGGCGCCGGTCGAGGAGAAGTACTTGTAGGCGTCCTCGACCTTGGCATGGCCGATCAGCTTGTCGAAGAAGCCGGGGCTGACCAGGGCCAGCACCCCGGTCATGGTCTCGCCCTTGAGCTCGGTCTCAATGTCGCGCAGCACCTCGCGGCATTTGGCCTGGACGTTCGTGGTTCCGGTGCCGAGCACGAAGTCGACCGACTGCTGGGCAAGCCCGAACTCGGCGAAGTAATCGTAGAGTTGAATGCCGGCCCCATCCTTGACCACACCGCGCAGCGCATTGACTTCCATGTACTCGCGGGTCTGGGCGTGCTTGGCGCGCATGCGGGTGAGCTTGCGCTCCATGACGGTCGCGAGCGGGTCGGCGGCATCGGCGACACCAAAGCCGCGCACGCCCTGGATGTCCTGCGGCGTGATCACGTCGTCGTGGGGGATCCACGGCACCGTGAACGAGCGCATGGAGCGCGCATCGCGGTTGGCGACCGTGGCGGGCCCGCCGAGCGGCACCGTCGGCAAGAGGTTCAGCACGCCTTCGGCCTGCTCGATGATGACGCTCCTCTGGGTGATGCCCTCGAAGCGGAACAGGCCGAGCTGGCCGAGGCGGGTGTAGACATTGGGCAGGATGTTGATGGCTTGGGTCATCTCGGCGAGCGTGTAGCCGCCCGCGTCGAAGGGATTGATCATCGGGGCCATTGCGGTTCCTCAAAATGGTTCGGGCCCCGACCTGTTTCCGTCGCGGCCCGATGGTGGCATTCAGATGTTTTGCTCGGGATCAGGCGGTGTCGCGCGGCACGATACCGGCCGTGGCGAGCTGCGCGTGCTTCGCGTCCTTCTCGGCCGCCTGGTCGACGGAGGTGTCGAACACGAGCGCGGCCTTGGACACGATCGCGGGACCGCGGGCGATGACGAGACCGGCCGCATCGGCGGCGGTGGCGTCGACCGCCTCGATCAGAACCGCGACCGCGGTCTCTGCGCCCTCGTCGCCGATCACCTGCGCGGCCGGCGAGAGCCGATACTTGCCAGTGGCGGTGATCCTGCCGAGCACGGCGCCGAGCGGGTAGTTCGTGCCGGCCTTCAGCGTCACCGTCTCGCGATTGTAGTTGCCGTTGAGCTCGTATTTGAGCAGGTCGCCGAGCGTCGGCGCCATCGTCAGGGTGGGCATGTGTTGTACTCCTCGAGTGTTCAGGCACGAGCCGCCGCGGCCCGCTCGCGTGCACGCCGTACGATCGGGCTGTCGCCGGCCGTGGGAGTGGATGGTGCCGCGGCAATCACGCTCGTTGCCTCGGCGCGCGCGGCGAGCTCCTCGAGCACGGAACGGCGCAGCGCATCGGGGGTCAGGCCCTTTTTCAGGGCGTCGGCGGCATCGACCGCAACCCCAAGCCGAGCTGCTTGCGTCGCAATCGCGACAACCTCGGCAAGCTCCGCGCGCAAGCGTTCGTCCGCGCTCGCTTCCGCCGTGGTTGGTGCCGGCGCTGCCGGCGGCGCGGTATGCGATGCAGCCTGTGTTACGGCCGGCGGAGCGGCGGCGGCCGGCTGCGGCTCATGCGGCTGATCCTGGAACTGTTCGGTTTCGTTCGTCGCCATGGAGAGGCTCCTCTTGGGTGTTGGGTTGATGGGCATGCGCGCCATGGACGCGGCGCGATCGAGTTCGGCCGCCATCTCGGCGATGGCGAGGTCGAGGGTACCGAGCCGGTCGGCGAGGCCGGCGCGGATGGCAAGCTCGCCGCGATAGATCGCAGCGTTGGTGCCGTGCACGGTTTCGGGGCTCAGTCCTCGATTCGCGGCAACCAGCGCGCAGAGCTCGGCATAGAGACGGTCGACGTCGGCCTGGATCGTAGCGCGCGCACGTTCGGAGAGCGGCTCATGCGCATTGGCATCGACCTTGCGGTCGCCCGCGAAAATGAAGGTCCAGGCAAGCCCGGCCTTGGCATCGGCGCCGCTCTCGTCGACGTGCACGGCCACGACGCCGATCGAGCCGACCTCGCCGGTGCGGGTGACGTAGAGCCGCTCCGCGGCGCTCGCGATGGCATAGGCCGCCGACAACGCGCTCTCGTTCGCCACCGCCCACAGCGGCTTGTCACTCGCCGCGCGCAGGGCGCGAATGCGATCGACGAGATCGAACAGACCGCCGACCTCACCGCCCGAAGAGTCGACATCGAGGATGACGCCGCGGACGGCTGGGTCCGACATCGCGCCGGCAATGGCGTCGCCGATGTCGCCATAGGACACAAGCCCGCTTGCGGCATCGAGATAGGCCGAGCGGCTCACCAGCGTGCCGATAACCGACACGACCGCGATCTTCTCGGCGGTGACCGAGCTGAGCGGCCGCGGTTCGGTTCCCGGTTCGAGCGGCTCCAAGGTGCCGCCCGCGAGCCGCGCCCCCAGCAGGCCGAGGATCACCTCGAGCTTGGCGCGCGCGATCAAGAGCGGCGTGCCGAACACCCGGGACGCGATGTGTGGCAGGTTCATGATGGCTTGCGGGGCTTAAAAAGAATACTTATGTCTTGCGTTAGCTAACGCGGTCCGTTAGTATAGCCGTCGATGATCAAATCGTTCCGGAACGCTGCAGCCGAGGCGGCCTGGGAGCGCCGTTTCGTCAAGGGCGTTCCGAACGACATAATGAAGTCGGCGAACCGGAAGCTGATGCAGATTCACAACGCCCGCAGCCTCGACGATTTGCGCGCCCCACCCGGGAATCGGCTGGAGCGCCTCGCCGGTGACCGCAAAGGGCAATACAGCATTCGGATCAACGACCAGTGGCGTATCTGCTTTCGCTGGCATGGCGGCGACGCCTACGACGTCGAGATCGTCGACTACCACTGAGGAGATTTGAACCATGGCGGACTTTCCCCCAGCCCATCCCGGCGAGGTCCTGCGCGAGGACTTCCTGAAGCCGCTCGGTCTTTCGCAGTACGCGCTCGCCAAGGCGATCGGTGTGCCGCAGATTCGCGTCAGCGAGATCGTCAACGGCAAGCGCGCGATCACGCCGGATACGGCGCTGCGGCTTGCCCGCTACTTCGGAACCAGCGCTGAATTCTGGATCGGCATGCAGGCCACCTACGACCTGGAAATTGCCCGCGATCGGATCGGCAAGAAGATCAAAGCGCGGGTGCATCCGCGGGCGGCTTAGCGGGCACGGTGCTTTTGCGTCATTGATGTCAGCATCTTACGCCGCTTGTGATTGGTCTGTTTGCCCGTCGATTGCTGGGACCGCCTGCGAACTGAATGTCAGGCCGAGCGATTTCTCGCGTGCCCTGTCGGCGGTGATCTCGGCATCCACTTGTTCGGCGTCGTAGCCACGCTCGGCGAGCGCCTGCGTGCGGCTCTTCAGGCCCGCCTCGATCTGCTCGATCTCGGCGCGGGCATCCTTCAAGGGATCGACCCAATCCCACTTCGGCGGCAGCCAGGTACAAGCGAGATACTCACGCCGGCGTTCCTCATAGCCCGGCAGATCGAGCGCGCCGGCGAACACGGCGGTGTCCATCCAGCGCGCCCAGACCTGGCGGCAGAGCTGCCAGACAACGACGGCGTGCTGGTAGGCTTCGATGCGGCGGCGGAATTCGAGTAGCGCAAGGCGCGAGTTCGAGTAGTTCGCCTTCAGCATGTCGTTCGAGAGATACGCATAGGGCACGCCAAGCGCCGCCGACACCTGCAAGAGCGTGCGGTACTGGAACGGCTCATAGGTCTGGCCCGACTCCGCGGGCGAAGAGGTCTGCACCTCCTCGCCCGGCTCCAGCGTGATGATCGTGCCGGGCTGCAGATCGAGCGTGCGCTCGTCGTTCTCATCGCGCCCCTCGGCGGCGTCGAGCGGCTCGGCCGGCGCCGGCGTCGTGATGAACAGCGCGTGCATTGCCGCGACCTTCTTGCGGTCGAGCTCGGCGTCGTCGTACTGGTCGAGCAGGAACAGCTTCACGATGGCGGGGGCGAAGCGGGAGACGCCTCGGAGCTGCCCCGCATCCACGGGATCGATGACGTGAATGATCTCGGAGGCCGGGATTCGTACCGTCTCGCCCGCGATCCCGGGATCGGTCACGTCGCCCGGGTGCCGCCGCAGAAAGTGATAGGCGACACGCCGGCCGATCCGATCGAACTCGATCCCTTGACGGATCACGTTGCCGCCGGGCGCCAGCTCGTTGCGGTTGAGCGGCAGCATCTCCGACGGCAGCATCTGCAGCTGCAGCGGCACGGTGAACCCGTCCTGCGGCCGGCGTGGGCGGAAGCGGAAGAACACTTCGCCGGCGATGAACACCTCGCGTGCCGCGCGCCGCTGCAGGCCATAGAAGTCCGTGAAGCCTTCCGCGTCGGCCTCATCCGTCCAGTCGAGCCAGAGCTTCTGGACCTGTGCCTTGAGCGTTGCAGCCTTGATCAGAGACGATGGCTTGATGCCGGCACCGATCACGTTGCCGGCCCAGCTCTCGATGGCGTTGGCCGCATAGCCGTTGTTGCGCACGAGCCAGCGGGCCCGCGCGGTGATGTCGGGACCCGCCGCGGCGATCAGCGTGTTGAGGTGGGCGCGGCTGGGCTGAAAACCTTTCAGCCTGCGGTTGGCGAGGCCTGCCTCGAAGCCGCCGATGAAAGCGCCGACCCGCCGTCGGAACTGTTGCAGCGATCGGAGCACTCACAGTCCCTTCGACGCAGAGGTGAGAATTCGGCGCCGTCGGCCGCCTTCACCGGCAGCCGCGATGCGCCGTTCCAGATCCGCAATGGCGGCCGCCATCTCGGCGTCGGACGCATAAGTGACGCGTCGACCTTCGATCTCGACCGTGCGCACGCCGCGGAAGCGGGCGGCGAGCAGCGCCTCGCGCTGCGCCATCAGCTCTTCGAGGGTCATGGGCGGTCAGCTAAAGATAGCTCGACCGGAACACGCGCCGACCACGGTGCAAGGGAGAGCGCCGCACGACCCCGGCGAGCAGCTGCGCGTCCGATGCATCATCCGTCAAGGGCGATGGCTCGTCGTCATGTGTCGGCATGCCGATCTGCCGTTCGAGATCGCGCCACATCGCGTCCGTCCAACGGTCCGCACCCGCGATCCAGGCCGCAGCGCGCGCATAGACACGGCAGTCGAGCGCCTCGTTGCGCTCACGAATCTTCTGCCACTCGAGCCGGGTGAAACCCCGCCTGGTCCTGACCGTGACGAGCTGCTCGGCAACGAGCTGCTTGACCCACTCGGCCTCGACCCCGCGCGGCAGGTGCACGTAGCCTGCGGGGAATTTCCCGCCCGCGGCGAGCTCCTCGTCGGTCAGTGCCGCAAGGCGCAAGCAACGATAGGTCTCGCTCTTGAAAGTGGCAACCGCAATCGTCCACAGCCGCGCGCCGCGGCGCAGCTTCTTGCCGCCTTCGGTGACGTCCACATAGCTCGGACCGACGATCGGCGCTGTGCGATTGAAACCCTCGACGCCCTTGATCGGCGCGACCTGGGCGTGACCGATCCGGCGCGCCCAGGCATAGACCGCGGGTGCCTCGTAGCCGGTGTCGATCGCAAGCTTTGCGATGCCGAGGCGCGCGCCATGCGCATGCGGCCATGTGTGCCCAAGCAGCGCCGAGAGTTTGGCCCACGTTTCGTCGCGCTCTGGGCCGCCGTCGATCACGACATGATCGACGAGCCAGCTCTCGAGGCCTCTTCCCCAGGCCCAGATCGAGACCTCGATGCGATCCTTCTGCACGTCGGCGCCCGCCGTGAGAAACAGGCCGCCGGTCGGCACGGTACCGATCTGCCAGGGTTCGCGGCGCTCGTAGAGGCGCTGCCAGTCCGGGGCCTCGCCGGTCTCGACCCAAGTCTCGCCGAGCACGCTGTTCTTGAAGGTGCGCTTGGCCTCGTCGGTGGTTGCCGCCTCCCAGAGGCGGGCTATCGCCTCCCAGGAGAGCCACCCGACCGGCGAATAGAGCGCTGAGATGTGGAAGCCGATCGTGCCGGGGTCTTGTGCCTGCGCCGTGGCGCGCCACTCGCCGGCGGCAAGCATCCCCGTCTTGTGGTGCTCCTCGATCCGGCCGTCACATGACTCGCACTGGTAGTGGGCGGTCTGGGGCCGTCCCTTTTCCCAGCGCAGCCGCTCGAACTTGAGCCACTGCATCGCCCCGCAGTGCGGGCACGGCACGAAGTAGCGCCGCTGGTCCGAGGCCTCGTACTCGCGCTCGATTCGCGAGAGGCCATGAATCGTCGGCGTCGAGCCGATGAGGATCTTTGCACGCCACGAGAAGGTGCGCGTGCGGGCTTCCGCAAGCGCGACGGGATCGCCTTCCTCGTCGGCGGACGGCGGATAGGCGTCGACCTCGTCGAGGAACAGATACCGCACCGGCATCGAGCGCAGGCCGACCGCCGAGCTGGCGCCGGTTATGACGAGGAGCCCGGCCGGGAATTCCTTCGACAGCACCGTATTGCCGGCGTCGCGCGAGCGCGCGGGCTTCACCCGCTCGCGCAAGGACGGGCTCTCGGCAATCAGCGGATCGATGCGCTGGCGCGAGAAGCGCTTGGCGAGCTCGACCGTCGGCTGGACCGCGAGTATCGGCCCGGGCACGTGATGAATGACGTAGCCGATCCAGTTGTTGCCAGCCTCGGTGAAGCCGACCTGCGCCGACTTCATCACCACGACCCGCCTTGCAGGGTGGGCCGGCGACAGCGCATCCATGATCCCGCGCATGTACGGCGTGCGGTCCGTGCGGTAGCGCCCGGGCTCGGCCGAGGCGCGTGGGCTTAGCACTCGGTGCCGGTCGGCCCATTGCGAGACGGTAAGCGCCGGGTCGGGGGTCAGCCCCTCGCGCCAGCATTGCAGCAGCTCGTCCGCGCCCTCGAAGGCGAAGAGATCATCCAA
>DATLYX010000124.1:0-50660 GCA_035574295.1 Xanthobacteraceae bacterium | reverse complement strand
TATTCCATCAGAGCGCCGATGGCCCCGCCGAGCCCGGTCGCCCACTCCGACTTGCCGTCCCGCAGGAACACGCCCGACTCGGACGGGATGAAGTTGTCGAGGGTGACGGCGTCCTCCGGGCTCATGTCGGAGAGGTCGTCGCGCGCATTCCATCCGCCGTAGGGAGCGGGCACGAATTTGACGACGCTCGATGATCCTCTGGTGCGGTTGAAGCGCAGCGGAGCGAGCAGCATGGCCAGCGATCGTATTTCAGGACAGGCCGGTCAGCGTATCTGGCATCTGCGGGGCGCGCGGCTTGAATTCGTCCGGCGGCCCGGCCATCTCGATGCGCCGCCGACCGCCGTCCATTTTGATGAGGTCGTAGAGCCGCATTTCGAACTCCCGATATTCCTCGGAATAGTCCTGCCCCTCCGCCTTGCGGTAGCGCCAGACGGTGCCGAGAATGACGAGCTCATCGTCGAAGAGGACGAGATCGGTATCGGCCGTGAAGGTGGCGCGGTCAACGCTGCCGTCGGCCGACGTTCCGATCGCATTCTTGATGTACTCATAGGCGATGGTCTCGCCCGCCGGCGGCGTGGGGGTGAGCAGCAAGGCATTGCCGCGGATGCGAAAGGCCGGGTTCACCAGAGTGGCGAGCGAAGCCTGGATATGCTGCCACTCGGCTGCGCTGACCGGTCCCGCCACTTCGCGCCGCCTGGTGCGGTTATAGACCGTACCCTGAATGATGCGCAAAAAGTCGCTCGCAATGGCGCCCGTCTGCTCCGCCGTCGCGCTGGTGGTGAATGTCTTCTCCTTCACCAATACCTGCCAGTCGTGCCGGGCCGCGATCTGCCGAAGCGTAGCGATCATCGCCCGGTAAAGCTTCTGAGCAGTGTTGTCGTCGGTGACATCGATCAGCGCGTCCGGCCGCACCAGGGAGAGCGCGTCCGCGGCATCCGAGCAGATGGCCAGAATGGAGGCCATGACCTAGACGTTCGCTTCCTGCTTGGCGTCGTCACGCTTACCCTTGCCCCGCTTCTGCCTCTGCTCGGTCGCCTCCTCCTGCATAGCCACCATCATGGCGCGCATTTCGTCGAGCTGGTCTTTGAGTTCGGCGATCTCGCGATCCTTCTCGCCGAGCTTGGCCGCAACCTTGGCTTGGTCGCGCGCCGCCAGGAACCGGCGCGCGTTGGCTTGGATTTCGCGGGCGTTGGGCAGCGGAATTCTGGCGGTGAGACCGTCGGAGGCCTCGGCGATCTCCTCGACCGTGCGGAAGCCCATGCCCCGCAGCAGTTCAACCTGCTCGGACGACACGCCCGGCCAAGCGGCGAGCGGCACGCCATCGACAGGAGCTTCTTGGCCGGTTTTCCACGCCTCATAGAGAGGCTTGATGGTCAGCCAGCGCCCGAGCGCCATCTGGTAGGCTGGGTTGGCCGGATCGGCATTGGTGTCGATCTTGGCGAGGGCGGCGACCGGAGCCTCGTTGCAGGTCTTATCGACCGCCCCGAGCGGGCCGTACTCAACCCAGTCCTCGGCCACTAAAGTGCCGTCCGGCTTGGTGATGTACTTGGTCTTGAATCCCTTCACTGCGAATGCTTTGGCTGACATCGGTCACCTTCCGATCCGAGTTGCTACTTGGCGTACATTATGCGGCACATGCTTTGTAGGAGGCCGTCGCCGTACAGGCGGAAGACGGCGTCTGGCATCTTCTGCATGACGGCGATGAAATCCGTGGCGTAGGTGATGAGCACCGGCGAGGTGAGGAACCGTCTGCCCGCCATCACAAAGTCAATGGTATCGTGGGGTTTCCCGGCATGAGGGCCGGCCCACTGGGCTCGGTCGTCCGCGAACGAGCAATCCATGCCGTATACGGAAAAGTCGCGGTAGCCCATGGCATAGAGCAGCGGGATTGCCCGTAGTCCGACCGAACCGCCGCCGGTGATGATGTGTTGCCCGCTCTCGCCCGCCATCAGCAGCTTTGGCGCATGCTCGCTGTCGGCCACGTGCCACAGCGCTATGTCGCATCCCTGCAGTTTGTCGAGCAGCGCCGGATGCACGACGGAGGCGAGCAGGTATTTGACCGCCTGATGGCCGGCGGCGATGTTGTCTGCCTTGTGGTTTCGCGGATCGCACTCGACATGGTAGGTCGGCACCACGCCGTGAGCGAGCAGGAAATCGTGGGCGCCTGATACGGAGGCGACATCCGCCTCGGCCTCGGCGAGCTCGGCCTTGAGGCTGGCAATGGTGTCCCGCAGCGATGGACCGTAGCAGGCGACGATGCCCCGTCGATCGTGGGCCGGCCTCGGCTCAATGCGCTTGGAGATGCGCGCCATGGCCGCCTCGATCTGGCGCCAGCGCTGCTCCCTGTCGACGGCCCCGATCACATTGACCCCGGCGACGCCGAGCTTGGGGCAGACGACAATGCCCAAGGATTTGCCGTCTGCCACCCAATCCACGATGTGCCAGTGTGTCTCGATCAGCGCGCGCCACCACTCCTCACTGCGCTGCTCGGTCAGAGCGACGCGGAACATCGCGCCCTTGCGGGCCAACTGTGCGATGCGCCTCAATGCCGGGACCGGCTCGGACAGGTCGTCCAGCACGTCCCACACGATCTGCATATCGGCCAGCTCGTCGCCGTCGCCCTCGTACATACGGATGGTGCGGATGCGGGAGAGTTCGTCGTGGCAGCGCTTGGAGAGGGCATAGAGCCTACCGCACATGGCGGAGAGCTCGGGCGATAGTTTGCGCCGTTTGGCGCGCTTACTTCTGGCCTCCGCCTCGGCCGTACCCATGCCTTTCGGCACCGCCTCGCCGTACACCATGTTGAGGTCGGGCCGCTCGACCCAATGGATAACGTCGAAGTGCCGCTCAAGCTGCTGTCGCCACCAGGTCGGCGGCTCGACGATCAGATGCGCGTTGCGGCCATCGGGCAGCCATTTCACGGCTGGCGCCGTGCAAATGTCGAGGAACAGTTTGCGCTGGGTGAGCCGCGCCAAATCGCGCAACACCTCCTCGAGCAGCTCCGGCTCGACGTGCTCGAGCACGTCGGTGCACACGACCAGATCAGCCGGGTCGGGCCGGCGCTCCTTGCCTGGCACGCCCGGATCGTATTCGGCGACGTCAATGCCGAACTCGGCCAAGAAAGATGCGAGCCGCCCCTTGCCGGCTCCGTAATCGCACACCGTGCGATGGCATTCCTCGGCGATGAGACGCTCGATGTAATAGCCCCACTCGCCTCCGCCGGCACCGTACTTCTCGTTGCTGGCGTGCAGTTGTCGGTTCTGCTCGGCGTAGGTGGGTGAGATCGTCATGGGCGGAGCGAGACGAGCTCTCCGTTGGCGCCGTTGGCGCGGCGGTGAGCGGGCGGGCCGCTGCGGTTGACCGGCGTCGTTGCTCGGCCCTCGTTGAGCCAGGCGGTTCGCGCCGCGCGCCACTCCTCGGCGTACTCGACGTCGGCGTAGCCGGCGAACCACGGCCCGCCCTCGGTGAAGTGCACGAGCGCCGGTTCCACGCCCTCAGGCAAGAGTGTGTGTCCAACGAGGTAGTTCCATTTGGGATGAAGCCCGCCGATGTCATCGTCGCCGAGCCAGCAGAAGCGGTGCAGATCGCGGCCCGGCACGGAGTTGATCATATTGACGGTAAGCGCCCGGTTTGCAGGATGCGCCAGATTGAACAGCATGACCGACGACCAGTTCTTCCGCGCGTAGGGCTGCTGGAGCTGGCCATCCATCTTGACGGCTGTGGCCGGCACAAACTCATGCTTGACGCACATCACCGCCTTGGTCGGATCGGCGGCGGCGAATATCTCATCGATGTCGGCGCGGGCAAGGATGTCGCTGTCGAGGAACATGGCCCAGCCGCTGTGGCAGGCGGCCTTGGCGAGCACCGGCGTCAGAAACCGCGAAATGGCGAACTCGGTCGACATCGCCGCATCGGAGATGTCGTCCCACAATTGAGAGGCGCCGGCTGGGAAAGTCCTCCTCGACGTCGGGCGCCAATAGAGGCCGGCGTTGCGCACTTCCTCGAGCGCAATGGCGTATATGGGCACATCGGGCGCGTGCTGCCTGAGCGAATGCCGGCAGACGGCAAAGCATTCCGCTTCTCGGGAGTCGTACCCGATGTAAATGGCGCGATCCATTGGGATGCCTTGGGAAGGTAGGCGGCGCAAAGAAGGCAAGGGAGGGGCCGCCAGCGGGCCCCTCCTAATCGCTCAACCCATCAGGCCGGAGCCAGACGCGGGTAGGACAGGAACATGGCGCCGGTGGCGCCGGTCGAGGCAGTGGCCGTGAACGTCAACCCCTCGATGTAGCTTGATGCGGTCGCCAGCCCCCCGCGCACCGCGCCAGCCACCGACCCTGGGATCACAATGTGGCCGGGCAGGTTCGAGGCGGTGGCATCGGTGATGGACACCGCAGCAGAGCCAAAGACCTGCACCCAAATGTAGTTCGACGCCGAGGCGGTCACCGAGCACACGGCCCGTCCGAGCGGCATAGCCGTGCCCGGCGCAGGCGCGCCGGTGGCGAGGATCGCCACCGTGCCGAACGAAGCATTGTTGATGAGCGACACGATGTTGCCGCTCACCAGATTCTGCCCAGCGGCGACCAGGCAGAACACGTACTCCTTGCCGTCGTCGCTCTGCACGCGCTGACCAACGCGCCAGCCGGCCTTGCCGGAGAGCACGTCGTCGGAGCTGTAGACCTCGGCGGGCTTGATTCCTGCGGAAAACGACATGATGCCCTCCTTAAGCGAGATCGTGGATCCGGCCCTGCAGGCTGCGGTTCGAGCAGCAGAGCTGGCCCATCCAGTAGATCGGCACCACCACGGCATCCTGATTGACGGGCACCTTTTCGTCGTCCTCGGTCCAGCGCGCGTCCGGGTGCTCGACGAGATACAGGTACTTGGTGTTCAGGAAATAGCCGATTTCGGCGGTGGTGCCGAAGTTGGTGTTGGAGTCGAAGATGACGGAGGCGCTCTTGTACTTCAGCGCCTCGAACCCGGCCGCCGCCATCTTGGCATCGGCATAACGCTGCAGGTCCTGCAAGCCGCCCTCGTACACCGAATAGAGATCGTGACTCATCACGATGAGGTCGGGCTTGTCGGTGCCACGCGAGAGCGCCAGCCATTGGCGGTTCATCGCCGCCTTAACGTTGGCGAACACAGTGGCGTCGGTCAGAATCTCGTCGAACTTGTTGCGCCAGAATGTGTACGTGGTCGAGTTGATGCCGCCGACGGTGCCGGTGCCCGCTGCCTGGATGATGTGCGCGAGACCGCCGATCTGGTTGGTCAGCGCGCCGTCCGAGTACAGATCAACGGACATGTTGTTCGCCGCAGTGGCGAACGCCACGTCGATCCTCGCCTTGACGAGGTTGATCATCTGCTGCTCGGAGTTGTTCATCCTGAGCTCGCGCCCCGAGGCGGTGACGTGGAGCGCAACTTGGCTCCAGTCGAACTTCGCCGCACTCAGCACGTCGCTTGCACCGATGTTGAGCTGGTCGTAGCCGGAATAGCGCTGGTAGGTGCTGTTCTCGGCATACGAGAGCGGGATGGCGATCTCGTAACCGCCTGCGTGGTCGGTGCGGATGTTGCCCCGCTCACGCAGCAACGTGAGCAGCCCGTTATGGGCGGTCACGTTGTCGACGACCTTGCGGTGGTGTTTCCGCATGGTCGTCGTCACCATTTCGGTGAACACGCTGTTGGGTGAAGGCATGTGATCCTCTATCTAGCTGCGTTCTTGCGCCAGATTGCCTTGAGATCGTCGTCCCAGTTGACCGGAGCGCTCGGCGACGGCGCGCCGCGCACATTGATGGCGGAGGCACGCTTCGCCTCCTCCGCAGCCTTCTTTTCCTTCGCCAACCGTTCGGCTTCAGCCTTGGCCAGCGCCTCACGGATTTCCCGCTCCCTAGCCTCGATGATGGACTGACGCGTGGCTGGATTCGCCCAGCGCGCGCGCTCATACGCTTGGGCGAGGACATCGGGGATCGGGAGTTCGGGCTTGGCTTGCTGAATGGCGGCAATGTTGGCGTAGATTTCGGCTTGCAGGCTGTCGAAGTCCGGCTTGTCTGCGGCGAACTGGTCGATCTGGCGCATAATGTCAGATTCAAGCCAATGAACCTCCGCCTGCTCGCGTTGCGTGCGGGCGGCTCTCTCGGCTTCAAGCTGACGCTGCAAATCGGCGACCTGCCTGGTGAGGCGGTCTACGGCGGGATCTGGCGGCATGTCGCTTGTGGTGGCGAGCTGCCCCAAATCCACTCCGTAGGTCTGCGCCAGCCAGCGAATGCCCTCGATGGGATTCCTGTCGAGCGCTTCCTGAGCGGTGAGCAGGGCCTTCAGTCCCTCCTCCACGGACAGCTTGTTGCGCTCGAAGGTGCCCTTGTGGGCCTCGATGATCTGACGCACCGGCTCCATGGCCTTCGCGTGGCGCCCCAGCCGGGTGAAGCCATCCTGGACCTGGCGCTCCCGGTGCGCGAGGAACTGCTGCATCTCGGGAGTGAGGCTGGCCCATTGGGCTTGTCGCTCCGGCGGCCAGGACCGCGGCGCCTCGATGGCGGGCCTCGATGGCGTCGGCGTCTTCGCCTCCGTCTTGGCCGGCTCGGGGTGGCCTTGGTCGGGCTTCTGGCCTTCAGAAGTGGGCGGCGTTTCCTTGTGCGGCTCCGCCGGTGGTTCGCTTGATGGCTTGGCCTCTTTGGCGGCGGCTGCTGCCGCCTCTTTGGCCTCCGGCGAGGGCGCCTCCGGTGCCTTTGGCGCCGCGCCGTCCTTGGGGGCAAACTGTCCGTCCTCGTCACGCGGCTTCCGCTTGCTGCGGAACACCTTCCGCAGATCGTCATCCAGCGCCTTGCGGGCGGCCTCGGCCTTTTCCGCAGGAGACTTCTCGCGCACAGCATCGGCGATCTTCGCGACAGACTTGTCGTCGATGGTGGCGGAGGCACGCGCGCCGGCAGGCAGCGGAGCAGGCTCCGACGTTGCCGTTGCGGCAACGTTGGTATCATCGCTCATGGTTTTGGGTGTCCTGGTTCAGAGCCGCGACGGGTCAGCGCCGCTCCTTGACATGGGTATTGGGCTCATCGCGGCCGGTCAGCTCCGGGTTCAGCGGTAGGCCGAATTTCTTGGCAAAGCGAGGGTTCTTGAAGCCGCGCGGGCGCTTGGGCGGGTCGACCTCGATGCAGCCGTTGCGGCGCAAATCCTCGCGCCGATGGGAGCGCGAGGCAATCAGCCGACCGTCGATCGGCGAGCGGTACTCAGGGATGTCGGACAGCACATAGGGCTGGCAGATGGCGTCTGGGTACTTATCCCGGATCGGACGTCCCGTCTTTTTGTCGCGCCAGCAGCCCTTGCGCCACACATAGGTCGGCATACGGTTCTCCTCACGCAGCCAATCGGAACAGCAATTCGAGAGCCAGAGCTTCCTCCGCATCGGCGTCTTGTTCGCCGGCTGCGTTGGGCGCTGGGCCCTGTGTCATGGCGCCCTTGGCGCCAACGAGCGCCTCAGCGAGTCTGGCGCGAGCAGCGGCATTGACCGCCGCCGTCTCGACGGGCGGCGCTGATGGCGGCTCCAGAGGCCCGTCAACAGCTTGCGGTGCGTCAACAGCTTGCGGTGCGTCATCGGCGGGGGGAGCGGCAGCCGCTTCAGCGTGCTGTGGCAGCATCCGAGCCCGTACTGATTGAGACGTTATCCGCCATGCTGCGCTAGCGCTCCGTTGTTGACCAAGCTGCGCCCGCCCACGACCTTGCCGCTGCTGTCGCGCGTGACTACGATTTCCCGCGGCGCGGTGATCGTCTGCTGCAGACCGGCAAGGCCCTTGCCGAAGGCGGCGATGAGCTCCATCATGGTCGCATTCTGCGCTTGCGCCTGCTGGGCCATCTGGCCGAGCTGCGCCAGCAACGCGCTGATGGCCTCCGTTGTTGGGTCGACGTAGGCCGCGCCATTCTTGCCCTGCTTCGCCTTGAGGCCCTTCTTGCCGGCGGCGTTGGCAAGCTGGATGGCGGCCGACTCGCGTCGCGTTGCAAGTTCTTGCTCCGCCAGACGCGTTCTGTGCGCCAGCTCGAGCTCCCTGCCCTGCTGTTCCAGCTGGAGCTTCTGCACTGCCGCCTGCTGCTCCTGCTGCTTGATGGCCAGATCGAGGCGCTTGGCCTCGATGTCCATGGCATGGAGATCGCGCTTCATCGCCAACTCTTGCTGGCGCTCCTGGGCCTTCATTTCCATTTCCGTCTGCTGCCCGTTGCGCTGCTGTTGTCCCATTGCCATCTGCGCGATCTGTGGCCCCGCCTGAGTGAGCTTGTCCAGCGCATCTTCGGCCTGCTTGCCGAGCTTCCACATGCGGGCGAAGGCGGCATACACCTCGATCATCGTCGGGATCAGCATCGGCGCCGCCGCGGCGGCGGTGGTCATGCCCTGGACAAACTGAGCCGACCCCGCCAGGAACATGTTCATCTGCTCCTGATTGCGCGTCATGTCGGCGCGAATGGTCGAATTGGTCTCGATGTCGATGCGATAGGAGCGCGCATCGGAGCGGAACACCTCGAGCACCTGCGGCCACAGCTGCTGCTGCTCCTGGTTTGCCGGCAGGCCGCTCATCAGCGACAGATTGGCCGGCGTGAACTTAGCAGCCAGCACCTCCGTCTTCATGCGGAACAGATCGCGGGCGACGCGCGCGATCTCGTTCTGCATCTTCTGCAGCCGCAGGGACCCCCATTGGGCCTTGAGCTGCGATTGGCCGAGCTTCTCCCTGGGGTCCACCTGACCGCGCTGGAGATCGGCGACGCCCGTCACCTCATCGATGAAGGCCTTGATTTGCGCGCGGATGATCTCGAGCTGGCCGAGCGCCTTGACCGTGGGCTCGAGAGGCCAGTGCGCAATGGCCTTTTCGAGGCCGCCCGGGCCTTGCGCAAACATGGCCACGTCGTCGGCCGCCTCGTACTGGCCGTCGTCGCAGGTCGCCAGCCGATTGAGGTCTGATTTGAGCTTGGCATCGACGAGGCCGCGCACGCGCAGCTGGTTGGCCAGCTTGTCGATGCGCTTCGTGACCTTGTCGAGGGCCCAAAAGAGCGGCTTCCACACCCTGTACGGCGTGATGGGACATAACGAGTTGACCCGCTTGAGCGCTTGAATCGGTCGCGGCGTCGGAAAGAAGTCGGTGAGGCCCAACGGATCAGGCTCGATGCGCAGCGGCGCCTCTTTGTGCTCCTTGGCGATGAAGATGACCTGGCGGCTTTTCTTGTCCCAGATCTCGTAAACGCACGCCGTCTTGAACACGCCCCTGGCGCGTTCGGTCTTCGCCTCCTCCTCGTCCACGCCTGCGCTGCCGAGCCCAAGCACCTCGCCGGCTTGCGGGTTGAGAGCGACCAGCTCCTCGCGCGTCAGGTCGTGCTCAAACGCGATCCACTTCACCTCCGACCACGACCGACCTGGGCCGCGAATGAACTTCTCCCACGGCACCGCCTCGCAGATGACCTCCTGGTAGCCGATGGTCTCGCGGATTTGCCCCGCCTCATCGAGCATCGGTGCGCCGGAGCGCTCATCCCGTACCGGGCGCATCTGCGGAATATACCGTATCCGCACGACCCCGCGCCCGACCACCGCCGCGTGGCGGGCCATGGTCTCCATGGCATCGTCGAAATCGTACTGATCGACACTGTAGGACAGGCAGCGCTCAGTAAGATCGACGACGTGCTTGGCGACGATGTCGCCCTCGCCGAACCGGCGCCGCACGTCAGGGATCGGCGTCGAATTGTAGAGGGCAGGCAGCAGGGTCTCGGTGTTGGAATGCAGCACGTTGAAGGCCGGCGGATTCTCTTCGTCGGCCTCATACACCTTGACCGCCTCTTCGGCGTCCTTGCGCCAGTCCTCCTCCTCTTTGCGTGCGCGCTCGATCTTTTTCAGCCAGATTTCGGCGTCCGTGAGCCCCTGCGCCCGGGCGGCTGTTTCAGTTTCGAGTTGATCGCCTTCGGCGCCGCGTTTTTTCGCCATGGTCACTCATCAGCCAATCGCTTGCGCCTCTTGATCTCGGCCCACTCCCTGACCGACAAATTGGGCCGGAGCCGGCCGTCTCGGACCTCGAACTTCAGGTCTGTTTGTGGGGGCCGAGTCTCGATCGTCGGCACGATTTCGCGGAATGACACCGCCAGATAGCGGAATGCATCGGCGCCGTGCGCGGCTGTGTCCGTCTGCCTCGGCGATGATTTCCAAGCGCCGCGAATATCGTCCCACTCGTAACGGTAAGCGCGCAGCATCCTAAGCCCCTCCGCGCACTCCCCAGCGTCGAACTCACAATAGCCGAGCACGGCACGGGCGGCGTTGATGCCGTCCTCCACGCCGAGCTCGCGGGCAAGGCGGGCCTTGAAGCCCGCGCCGATCAGCTGCTCGATGCGCGAGCGGCCGGAGCCCCATTCCTCAACCTTGGCGTCGTGCGGGAACCAATCTTCGCCATGCACCCAGCCGCGCTCGCGAAACAGCTTTGCGCAGTAGGCCGCGTAATGCGGCATGGCGTTCAGCGCGTTCTGGTAGAAGTGGACAAGCCTGATGCGGGGCCCGGCGAAAATCTGAGCGAACCAGATCGAGGTGTAGGCCGAACGGCCGATGTCCCAGAAGGTATGCACCGGCACGCCGGGCACGGCCGGATAAGCGCCGATGCGGCCTTCGCGCTCCGCCGCCTCGATCTGCTGGCCGTAGATCGCGCCCTCTACCGCCGCCTCGAACGCCTCCTCTGGCGTCGAGGGGTACTCGCGCTTCATCTGCCCCTGTTGGGTCTCCGCCTTTTTCACGTACCACGCCTTCTGGCGCGGCGTGAGAAAGATACCCTTCACCGGCTGGCAGCCGACCATGCCCTCCGCGCTTTCGAGCGCGGCGAAGTAACGGGCGAAATGCTCCGGGATCAGCACGCCTTCCGGGGTCAGCTCGTAGGCCGGGTCGCGCCACCATGGAAAAAAGAAGAACTTGAAGTCGAGCGGCGTCAGCTTTGCCCCGAGCCGCGCTTTGCTCTGCGCGGCCGCGCACAATTCGTAGAAATCCCCGTCCTGGCCTTCGGCCGTCGATTCGATGATGGCGACCTGGCCTGCCTGGATGGTGTTGAGCGCCCCGGTTCTGATCTCCTGCGCCTTATCTGGATACCTTGCGCAAATCTGCCCGTACTCTGAAATGTGCAGATACTGCAGCGTACCGCCACGATGCGAGGTGCCGACCTCAATGGAGGAGTCGTTGGCAAACTCGACGGTGGTGACGTTGGCCGTCTTGATCGGGACCGCCATCTTCAGCCACACTGGCAGCCGCCGATAGGCGAACTTGACCTTTTCGAGCTTCTTTTTCGCGTCGTCCAGGCTCCGGTCGACAATGCCACACCGCACATTACGGTTGAACAGACATGCATCCAGCATGAACAGAACGACAAAGGTCGAAAAGCCGATCTGCCGCGCCTTGAGGATCAGCGACAGATTGTGCATCGACTCAAAGAGGAGCGATTGGGCCCAATTCAGCCTGAAGCGGACCTCACGCCCCTCCTTGTCGGTGATCCAGTAGAGATTATCGAGCCGCCAACGCCAGTCACTCAGCAGGGCCTTGGCGCGTTGGAACTCCGCGGGTAAGCCCATCGAGAGAACTCATCAGCAGATGGATGGGATTGTCGGGGTCTCCGCCGACCTCCTGGCGATCCTTATAGTCGGAGGGAAAGCGGTTTTTCATCTGGAAAATGAATGCGGTCGCGTTGAATCCCTGGCGCGACATGTTGATCTGACCGGCCGTCTCCCACCACGCTAATTCCAGCTCCTTCGCCGCTTTTAAGGCGGCCAGAAATTCCGGGTGCTGATCGGCCCAGTTATCGAGGGTGGCGCGCACCACGCCAAGCGCAGCCGCAATTTGAGTTTTGCTTTTTCCCGCAGCGCCGAGCTCTAAAACGAGGTCGCAGAAGCTCGGATCGTACTTGCTCGGGCGGCCGATCTTCTTGACGTCCAGCGAAGGCGGCAGCTCGGCAAACGGCTGCCTGCTGGCTTTCGCTTCAGGCTTGGCTTTGCGCATGGGTCAGCGGCACAATCCCGTTGTCATCGACATGCCTGGCATCAGCGCACCTGGGCTCCGGCCGCCTCCACGACGGCGACAGCGCACCCTTGGCGGCGAAGGCCTCGATGGCGTTGGCGACCGCATCCTCGAAGACCGGGCGGGTGGCCGCGTTGTTCTTGTCACGCTGCGCCCGTGAGACGAACTTGCGCGGCGGCTGATAGGGGGTGCGGTAGTTGGTCATGCCCGCCAGCAGGCGGGTCGGAATCGCCACGTGCGGGCCGGCGACGAGGCCTTCGATGACCTCGCCGTTGGTGCGGTCGAGCGGCATGGCATGAACCCTCAGGACAGCGGAACGACCCCGCCGTTGGCGTGGGCAGTCTGCGCGTGCGGGACGGCCACGCCTTCGGCGCGGAACTCATGGGCCAAGGTCTTGAAGTCCGGGCGCTCGGTCAGATCGCCGAACAGGGCGCGGTCGATGAAGACGAGGCGGTTGTTGGGGTAGGCGCCGAGCGGTCCGTCCTCGCGCGCCACCACATGCAGCAGCTTGCGTTGGGCCGGGTCGTCGGCGAGGTCGGTGCCGGTCGAGGCGACGGTGAAGAGGTAGGTGGCGAGCGCGCCGTCCTTGAGCAGGCGCACCGCGCCCCTGCGGTGCACGGCGATCTCGCACACGCCGATGTCGGAGGAGAAGCAGTCCCAGGGCTGCACGAGCTTGGTGGGCAGGGCCTCGCAGGGCTTGATGGCGAGCGCCTCGATGGGGAGGAGGAAGGCGCAGCCGGCCAAGGGCTCGTGCAGGATGACTTGGAAGTGAAGCGAATCGCCGCGCACGGCGAGGATGGCGACGGCGGTGGCCTCGAGGAACTCGCCGTGCCCATCCTCGAGATTGCGCAGGTACTCCTTGCGCACGAGGCAGCGCACGTAGGGGATGGGGGCGAGCAGATAGGGCATCAGCGCACCTGGCCTCCGGCCGCCTGCACGGCGCCGACGGGCTCGATAAAGAGCTCGCCGTTGCGCACGGTGATGGCGTAGGCTTCGGGCCGGGCCAGCATGTCGAGCAACAGCCAGATCATGGGGGGTCTCCACCTCCGAACGCCGAACCGCCGCGCACGCCGCTTGCGAAAAGGGGCCGCCCCTAAGAGCGGCCCAGGCCTAGGGAGGAAACGCTGCCGCCGGGGACTGATGCCGGCGGCAGCGCGCAGCCCGCTTTGGCTTGCGGGCTGGGCGCCAGCGCCGGGCGGAGGAGCACGAGCGGCTTATGCGGCCTCAGTCAGCCACCTGATCTCGTCAACCCCAGGCGAGTCCGGGCCGCGAACTCATCGACCGCGGGACGGACACGCTACTAGCCCCCGAGCCGCCGCGCCCTGATCGCCTCGGCCAGCAGCATGCGCACGATGTCGGCCTTGTCCGGCCGGTCCATGCGCTCATTGGCGAGGCGCTCGATTTCCGCCATCATGGCGCGCGGCACGCGGATGTTGATGCGCGCGTACATGGCCTCCTCGCCCTTGGGCGGCCGGCCGCGCTTTGCGTTCTGAGACATGCCGCATAATAACGGAGCCTCATACCCTTGATCCCCAGCGCCCTAGCCTCGGCGCGGAGTTCCTTGACCGTTTTCGTCATGCAGATGCTCTGGCCCAGAGGAATTGTTGCCTTTCCCCGGCGCCGTTGGTCCGCTCAGATCATCAAGGGCGATGCGATTTGGTGAGGCGGGACGGCCGGGAGAAACGGCGGGCTGTGGATACACGTGTGTCCACAGGGGTAGAGCGGGCCGCAGACGCCTAAGCAGGCGGCACGGCGCTTCTTGCGTTGGCGTCGTCAAGACTCGCTGCGAGCGAAGAATCGTGGCAAGAAATAGGCTGCGGTGTTCCTCGCCCAGACGGACAGTTTTCCGATCGGGGCAAGACTTGCTGGCAGCTGCGCAACGGCTACTCCGTTGTATGTCGCATACGCCAGCTTTCCAACCCGAGCCCGCGCGTCGTCAGCGTCAGTTGCTTTGATTGCGAGTATCCATTCCGCCCCGTCGTGGCGGTAGGTGAACAAGTGCGTTCTGTACTCGGCGTCCATTTCCACCTCTGACAGAAGGACCATCATAGGATGGTGTTCTGGAAGTACATCGACAGCGCCGGCCAATGGCGCTGGTTTCTTCAGGCTAGCAACGGCAAGAAGATCGCGGACTCCGGCGAAGGCTACTGGAACGAGGGCGATTGCGATCACGGAATCGGGTGATTCTGGGGCAACAGTAGGGCCGCTGGCGCCGCCCGGTACGTCATCTACACACTTCCCGCCCACGGCCACGTGGGCAAGGACACATGGGAACCGCGAACCTACGAGATCCCAATGAACGACTTTGCGATCATCGCATCTCTTTGTAACACCGCCAACAGGCACTTCATCGCTCTGGCGGACGAACTTTTTGACAGCCTCGAAGATGCGCAACCTGAAAAGCCATAACTGCTGCATCGGCAGCAGTCGCCAAATCGCCGTCCTTCTTCAGTAGTTCATCGGCAAAGTCGACGAACAGCGTCGCCAGCTCGTCCAAGCACTGAGGCGTCATGCCCTCGGGGAGAATGACGCCTCGATATCTCACGGGTTCTCTCGCTTCCATTTGCGGTAGGCTGCCCTCAGCTGGCGCGTCATTTTGACGGCGCTAGGCTCCTTGGTCAGTCGGCCGATAGGTCAGCCGCTTGCCGACTGCGCCCTTGATCATGCGACTCGCGCGCTCGGCATCCTCGATCCCGAGTGACGACCGCGTATCCCAGCGGAACGCGAACTCATCGACGTAGCGGCCAAGGTGCTGTTCCGAGACCACGTGGAACGAGCCCATCACGATTGCGGTGATCGAGTTGAAGTCAGGCTCTGACTGGGCAACACGAAATGGTCGTGCGGCAGGGACCGCTTGGCTCAAGAAGAATCTTTAGAGCAATCGCCGACGGTGAGGTCGTCGGGCAGCGGTCGAAACCAGCGGTCGCGGACCTTGATGGGGACACCGCACAGCTTGGCGATGCGTGTCACTATCCACAGTCGAGCAGCCCTCATTTGTGTCCTCTCCAAGTGCGAAGCCCGTCAGAGACGGCGGACTTCTTTGCGTTAACTGTCCTAAGTCAAGGGGCTAGTCTGTCCTAATTCGGACAGTACCCGGGACTCGCGGCTTTAGGCCTCCCCGCGAGCGTGGGCCAGGGCAAAATCTGCCACCCCGTCGGGCACCAGAAACGCCGCGCGCCCGTGCGGGGAAAGCCCGCTCCGGGCGCACTTGTTCAGCCTGACACACCTTCTACTTGACGGGCGCGCCCGCTGTCAAGCGGAAAATGCAAGACCCGCGCGACCCTTGCCAAACGCCAGTGGACAAAAGGTCGCAGCCCTAGCCCTCATCGTCCGCAAGCCGGAAGAACAATCGCAGCCGCCGCGCCACCTGCACAACCTCGGTGATCGCCGCCGCCTGCGCCCCGTTCTTGCTCGTGTACGACGACAGCCGGTAGCCGATCTGCTCCCAGGTCGGCACCGTGTCGTCGCCAAGCAGCACCGGCTCGAGCTCCTGGCGGGCCAGCTCGTCGAACACGAGATTGCCGTAGCGATCCTTGAGCGAGAAGGCCGCCGCCCGCGCCCGGTCGAACAGCGCCCGCGCCTGCATGCGCTCGTCGTTGGTCAGCGACCGCCGCCAGGCGGCCGTGGCCTGCTGCCATTCGCCGTAACGCGCGACCCCGACGCTCGGCCCGTCGGCGACGAAGGCCAGCGCCGCGTAGTACTGGATGGCCATCAGCATGTTGGGGGTGAGATGGGGCTTGCGCGATTCGGCGGGCGCGCTCGGCTTGCCCGCCTTGCGCACCTTGGCCAGCTCCTCGATGCGCGGCACGATCCGGTGCTGAGAGAGGTGCTCGGCGACGCGGGCGAGCTGCACCCTGAGCTTGGCCTTGCGCTCCTCGGTGATGCTGAGCGAGTCGCGGGTGAACTCCGGCGCGACGGAGGGGCCGCCGAGCTGGCGGCGCACGGCGCGATCGGCGGCGGCTTGCAGCCAGCGCTCCTCGCGCTGGCGCTGACGCTCAAGGGCGGTGAGACGGCTCATCCGGCCTTCCGGTCCCTGGTCGGCGCGCGATGCACGGTTGCAAACACCATCGACCCGTCGTCCTGCAGGATGATGGCGGCGTTGCCGCCCTTGGCGTAGTGCCTGCGCATGTGCAGCTCCAGCGCATCCAGCGCGCTGCGCACCGCTGTGTCGCAAGCTCCGTGCGCGAGACCGAGACGGATCGCCAGCTCGTCCGCGAGAAGGCCGAACGGAGTCAATGCGTACACCTCGCCGCCAGGATCAGGCATCGGCCCACCATGCACGCAGCCGTTGCGCCTGATAGGCCTCCAAGTACCCCACTTCTTCCAGGCGCGACAGCCCGCATCTGTATCCGTCGAGCGTGACGCGGCCATCCTCATGCTCCTCGATGATGCACAGAATCGCTCGCTTGGCATCCTTGTGCTCGCCCTTGTCGATGTTGGCTAGCGCGTAGCGGAGCAAATCCGCCACCCCAACCTTCTTGTTGTCCTGCTCGCGCTCGATGCGGGCGAGGTCGAAATCGACGACGGTCATCGCGCTTCGCTCGGCTGGCCGATGTTGAGCGCCTTCTTGATGCCGTCCATCATGGCGCGGACCTGATCGGCCGTGTGCTGCGTGTCGGCGCCGTAGTCAGGTCGCCCGTCCGCCGTCTCAGCAGCGCCGCGCTGGCGCATGCCGGGGATCGGCGGCGGCCCCTCCGGCAGGCCGTCGGGATCGTCGTCCACTTCGTGCTCGGCCACGTAGGAGCGCAGCCGATGCGCGCAGCGCTCCATGGCCTCGGCCGCGTACATCATCATCTGCAGGCGGTCCCTCAGCGTCGCCACCTGCATGCCGGCCAGATCGCGGAACAGGTTGTCCTCGACCTGCCTGATCTCGGTCGACAGCGCCTCGAAATGGCTGAGTGCCCGCTCGAGCTTGGTCATTCTCACCTGCGTCATGTGCCAGCCCCCTCGCTTGCCTTTTCCGCTGCCTCTCGCTCTCGCTGCCAGGCGGCGATCACCTCCATGGCCAGCGCCACCCCGGATTCGATGGTGTTGAGCGCCCGCAGGCGCGATTCGCGATCCGCTATTTCCTCGATGAGACCTGTGCGCTGGCGCTCAAGCTCGAGCGCATCGAGGGCCGCGCCGAGACCGGCGAACAATTCGCGCAGGCCGCGATCAGTGTACGTCATGTCTCGCTCTCCGCTGGCGCGGTCGGTTGTTCCGCTCTCGGCTCATACTCTCGACATGAGCCGAACCCGAACACATGTGTCGCGGCCGGGCCCGCTTCCCTCTGCCTTTCAGGCCCGGCCGCGCCCCCCTGAGCTATTTCGCCGGATCGAGCGGATTGGGAAATCCGCCGAAGCGGTAGTTGAGGCGCACCATCGCCGTCACCTGCTCGGTGTCGAGCGGAAGCGTCAGCGGACCGCCCGTCGACAAGCTCTCCGAGAACGTGACATAGCGGACCTCGCCGGCGAGGCTGATGTTGTTTGTGATCAGCGCTTCGGCGCCCACCCCGTACATCATGCCGTCGAAGTCGGAGACAGTGACGGTTGGGATGTTGTCTCCCGTCGCTTGCTGGACCGCGCCCAGCATGACGTAGGCAAGCACGTCGCCGAGAAGAACGCCGGCACGCCCGCCGATGGTCCACTGCTCGTCCAGAGACACCGTGGC
The DNA here is from genome assembly GCA_035574295.1 of Xanthobacteraceae bacterium. Lineage (GTDB taxonomy): Bacteria > Pseudomonadota > Alphaproteobacteria > Rhizobiales > Xanthobacteraceae > PNAI01. The sequence goes on along the minus strand of DATLYX010000124.1, from coordinate 33,010 downwards.
CGGCCCGAATGCCGCCGACACATCCATGAACGTGTAATCGGTGAACACACCGACCACCACCGTTCTGCCCAGACGCACATCGAAGCCGGCGGAGATGCCGCCGACGAACTCGTTGTCGGTATCGTCGATCAAGCCCAAAATCGAGGTCGTGGAATTGGCGACCCCGCCATGCACGCCGACCCACGGCCCCGACCACTGCGCGAACGCACTCGTTACGCCAGACGCCACCAGTACCAGCGCTAGAGACATGGCTCCAAGCGCCTTCATGAGGGCTGATACGTTCATGTTTGATGCTCCCCCCGTTGACCGGGTGCATTGAAACGCGGCACCAAAACGCAAACACAAAACGCCAACTACAAACTTCCTTTAGGCACCACGCGGACCTTCTTGGAGCCCCGCTCCTTCAGCCGCTGGGACACCGACTTCGCCGTCGTCACCTTCACCAGCTTGCCGCTCTTGATCCGGTAGCCGGAGGCAATCTTGATCAGCCTCATGAGCCCTCCCCGATCCCCTCGGCCACGTACTCGAAGAACTCCGCCTTGATCCTGCCCTTGGCGCGCTGCGCCCGCCGCGCCGACAGCTTCACCCGGCCCTCCGCCGCCATCCGCTTGGCGGTCGCCTCGATCGTCATCAGCAGCTCGGCATACTTGGGCGCCCCCTCCCCCGTCGTCGCTCCGGGTAAGGATCGTCTGATGTCGTCGTGAAAGTGCCCCCGGTAGTAGACGATGGCCTCGCCCGGCGACAGCGCGGACAGCCGACACAGCGTGGCGGGAATGCTAGCCATGGCGCAACTCGACCTCCCGCTCCGGGTGCGCGCGCCGCATGGCGGCGACGAACCGATCGTTCTGCTCTTGCCACCAGCTGCGCGGCGCGGTGCACACTAGCTTATTTGCCTCCGCCGGCGGCGCACACTCCGGCTGGCCGCTTGCGACAGGCGTCGGCTGCACGGGGCGCGTCGCCACGCGGTGCTCGATGGCGGCGCGGATGCGGGCGATGGTCTCGCCGAGCTCGGCGTCCGCCGGCAGCCGGCGCTCGATGAGACGCACGCCATGCAGCACCGTGGTGTGATCACGCCGGAACCGGAACCCGATCCGGCTCAGCGAATACCCGTAGCAGCGATTGGCGACATACCAGGCGATGTGGCGCGCGCGCACGATTTGCTGGCAGCGGGTGCCGCCATAGAGCGCCGGGCGCGGCAGGCCCAGCACGTCGGCTGTCGCTTGGGCGATGGTTTTGATCATGAGCGCCTGATCCCATGCTCGTTGTAAATCTCGGTCAGCCGCAGCTCGCGCACGATCTGCGGCGGCACCACACAGCCGGCGCTGCCGGGAGGCGGACCGAGCTTGTCCACCGGCCACAGACCGTTGGCGTACTCGGCAATGCCCTTGCGCCAGCGTTCGGCCGTCATCGCCGCCAGGCGGGCCGGATTGGCCCACCACGGCTCACCCGTCTGCGCCCCCGGCTGGTGCGACTCCCAGCGTCGATGCTTGAGGTAGCGCTCGGCGTGCACGACCCGGTAATCGGGGTTCGCGCGGCAGTACGACTGGAACACCGGCAGCGAGGCCATCGCCGCCGCACGTTCCTCGAGCGTCAGCCGTCGCCACTCCGCGAACGCATTGGCCTTCGAGTTGTTCCGGGTGTCGGGATACGCCTTCCAGAACCGCTCGAAGGGTTCATCGTAGGACGGTCTCTTTTTGGTTGGTTTGGCAACCGAAACCTCGTCGTCCGAAGCGATTTCGGACAATAGAGTATATTGTTTCTTTGTTTCTTTGTTTAAGTGTTGCCCTTCATTTGCCGTTGATTTGCCGTTGATTTGCCCTTGCAATTGCCCTTCCATTTGCCCTTGATAGTGGCGAGCCAACTGATAAATGTCGTATTTACAGATAGTTATGACGCGCGCTTGTTTGCCCCTGTGTTTGCCCTGCTGTTTGCCCGGTTCAGACAATGTCCGTGCACCAGCATAATCTTCATATTTGGCCTCGATCATGCCCTCCTCCTCGAGCCGGTCGAGGAACCAGCGCACGGTCTTGGGCGTCCAGTTCCAGCGTTGCCCGAGCCAGGACACCGCGCCGACCAGTTGCCCGGGCTTGATCTCCATCAGCCGGCCGCCGTTGTTGATCGTGCCGGCGGCGTAGCGGCACTCCATGATGAGGTCTTGCCAGGCCTCGTACCGCGACCAGGCCCCCCGCTCGGGGTTGGCGGGCTTGACCGGCTGGCCGCATCCCACGAGCGGGTGCCAGCGCATGCGGCGGGCGATGGCCACCCAGCCGTCGGCGCCGTAGGCGTCGTCCTCCTCGATCGGAGGACCGCCGTTGTGCCGAGGATCATGCATAGCGCACCTCCATCGGCTCGCGGGCCAAGTTGCCAAAGGTCGTGTGCTGAGCATCGAACGCGAGACGCACGATGCCAGTCGGGCCGTGCCGATGCTTTGCGATGATCACCTCCGCCGCGCCCTCCGAGCGCTGCATTTTGGCCTGCCATTCGGTGAAGGCCGCGGTGTCTTTTTCGTCGGGCTTGGTGCGCTCCAGGTAGTACCCGTCGCGGTAGACGAACATCACCACATCGGCGTCCTGCTCGATCGAGCCCGACTCCCGCAAGTCGGCCAGCTGCGGGCGCTTGTCGGCGCGCTTTTCGGTCTCGCGCGAAAGCTGGGACAGCGCGATCACCGGCACATTAAGTTCTTTTGCCAACGCCTTCAAACCATTGGTGATTGCTGTGACATCTTGAACACGGTTTTCGCGCTTGGCGCTCGCCTGCATGAGCTGAAGATAGTCGACCACGATGAGCCCGCTTCTGTGCCGGCGCTTGTTGCGGCGCGCGCGGGTGGCGAGCTGCGCGATCGACAATGCGCTGGTCTCATCGATGTGCAGCGGCAGGCGTGCGTGCCTGTTGCCGATGTCGATCAGGGTACGGAAGTCTTCATCTCCAACGTCACCGCGCCGGAGCTTGTCGGTGCTCAGCTTGGAGCACATTGCAAGCATGCGCAGAGCAAGCTGCTCACCTGACATCTCGAGCGAGTAGAAGTCGACCGGCGTGCCCTCTTTGGCGACATGATAGGCAATGTTGGTGGCCAGCGCCGTCTTGCCCATGGAGGGGCGGCCGGCAATGATGATGAGGTCAGAGGGCTGCAGGCCACCCATCTTGTTGTCGAGATCGACGAAGCCGGTGGCAAGGCCGGACAGGTGCCCGTCGCGCTGGTAGGCGGCATTGACGCGATCGATGGCTTTGCTGACCGCCTCGCCGAGCGACATCCAACGCGCTTCCACGCCAGCCTCGCCGAGCGCGAACAACTGGCTCTCGGCCTTCTCGATCAGCGCATCGCAAGGCGTGTCGATCGGGCTGTTGTAGGCCTCGCTCAGCATGTCCTCGGCCAGCACAATCAGTCGCCGACGCTTGGACAGATCGGTGATGGTGGCGGCGTAGCTCGCCACGTTGAAGATGGTGGTGGCGTTGGCGGCGAGCGTGCCGAGGTACTGAGCGCCGGTCCTGCCGGCCTCCGCTTCAACCCCCTCGAAGGCGTTCTTGAGAGTGATGGGGCTTGCCGGCTTGCCGGCCTGAATGAGCTTGATGGCCGCCTCGAAAATCTGCTGGTGGAGCGGCACGAAGAAATCGCGCGCGTCGAAGTTTGGAGGAATGTGCTCGGCTGCGCGGTTGTTGATGAGCAACGCGCCCAGCAGCGCCTGCTCGACGTCGATGTTGTGCGGCGGCTGCTGATAGAGTCGCTGATCCAACGTGCTCATGCCCCGACCCTCCCGCCATGCAGGACCAGCGTCTTGCTCGCCTCGTCGAAGCGGAAGAACTGCACCAGCGGCCGGCAGCGCACCTCAAGGGCGCGATGGCGGCCGGGGATGCGGCGCAGCGCCCCGCGCTCGGTCAGCCGCCGCAGCATCCGCCCGACCGCAGAGCGCGACCGCAAACCGAGCGCTGAGGCCATCTCTGAGGAGCTGGGCGACGCGCCGTCGGAGCGCGCCGCGTGCTCCGCGATGAAGCTCAAGAGGGCGCGCTGGCGGGGCGTGATCCCCACGAGTTGTCCCGAGGATTCCCACAGGTCGCTCTTGCATGGGCTGCCCGCGTCGGGTATATGCATGGTGTCTCGCTCCTGTCGCGTCTCGTTCCTCTGCGCTTTCCGTTGCGTCGGTGCGAGTTGCAGCTCGACCGACCGACCACTCAATCTCGAACTCTAGTCAGAAGGCCGCCGCCCGCGCGGCCTTCACTCGCTTCTGCCGGCGGGCGCCCGGCTCATGCGAGCCCCCACAGGCAACTGCGCACGCGCACGAACGAATCCTCCTTTTGGGGTTCGCGGCGGATCACCGGCCAGCCGCGAAACGGCCCGCTCAGCGCCGCCTCGCAGGCCATGTCGCGGGCCCGCTCGAAGGGCAGGCCCTCCGCGCTCAGCGGGATCGCCTCGCCCCTGATCACGGCGGCCACCGCGTAGCGTTTGCCCGATGGTCTGATCTCGAGGCGCATCAGGCGGCTGCCTCCGCGTCTTCGTACTCGGCCGGCAGATCGAGCGGCTTCCAGTGCGTCGGCTCGCAATCGCCGATGCCGGGTATCTCCATATAGGCCCAGTCGCCGTCCCAATAGCCGTTGTCCTCGCCGGGATCGGGCGCCACCCACCAGGCGAGCGCGTGGATGTAGCCGGGCTTGCCGTCCTCGTCCGCATACGGAACGACAACCAGGATGTCCCGGTCCTTGGGCGCGCTCTCGAGCCCCTTGATCCAGCCGCGTCTGTCCGCTTCCATGTCTCAGTCCTCGCCCGCACGCGCACTTCGCAAAGGTCCAAAGCGCAATCTTCTCTCTTTTGAAGGGGAGCCCCGGTCCAGGCCTGCTGGTACCGGCGCTCCCCGACGCCCCCTCAACACACGCTCGAGCCGCACGGGCTCGGAAATCGGTTGTACGCACACGCTCACCGAACTGCGGCTTAGGCGCTTGCTCCCGCCGACGCCGGGCCGCTCACGAATGCGCCGGCGGGCACCGCACCGAAGATGCGCGGACCACCTCCTTTCCTGGGCTTGCCCCCTCTTGAAGTCACAGCCTGTGACTTCAAGCTTTGGGTTGCAGCGCCGCTCCGGCGCGCCGTGGGCAGAGGCAGGACGTTGTCTCTCGCCACCGCCGCACGCCGCGGAGCGCGCTCTGCGACACACGCCACGTTCTCGGGTTCGGCCGGCACGAAGTAGCAGGTGACCGGACGCCCCCCGTTCAGGCGCCGCTTGGCCTTGCGCAGCATTTTGCCGAGCGCCAGCAGCAGTTGCCGGTTGGTCAGCGGCGCAAGCCCGGCCGCCCAGCAGATTTCGGGGTAGAGCCGCAGGATCACCCAGCCCTGCACCCATCCGGTCCGGTTCTGATGCCGGAACGAGTCCAGGATCGCCGCCACATGCTCTGGATCGGTTCCGGGACGGGCTTCGGTGTCATCCTCCCAGTTGCGAATGGGTTGCCCATCGAACTCGCTGACCCATCTGGGCAGGCAAAGCTCGGCCTGTTCCGGAACAGGCTCCGGAACATCCGGAACGGTTCCGGATGGCACGCCAGCCCAGAACCAACTCTTGATGGCGCTACGCCATCTCATACGACCCCCCTGGCGTTTGCTCCTACAACTGGACTCCCATGGCGACGGCGACGACCGCCGCCATCACTGCAAATGCAACGACGACAAGACCGCCAGCCAACAACGGCCGCGGATGGTCCGCCTCCATATCGATGATGGCGTGCGGGCGCTTCATGCGACCTCCACAGTCTCTGTGGCTGTGGCCGCGACCGCCTCAGCGCACGGCCGAGCCGCCGGCGCCAGCTGATAGGCCTTGCGCGCGTGGAACTCACAGTAGGGCAGGCCCGGCACCTGCACCTGATGGCAGAAATGATGGGCGGCCTCGCGCGGATCGCCGATGATCCAGCGGCAGTTGTTCGCCGCAATGTCGGCGAGCTGGCGCCGCGCGCCCGGCGGCACCTCGATCTCCATGGGAGCGGCGCGCGACGCCGCCGGCAGCAGCGCCAGAATCCGGCGCCGCGGGCTCTGCAACGGCCGCGGCGGCATGCGCTTGCGCACACACCTGTTCGGCCGGCTGCGCTGGCTTCGTGAGGCGGCGGTGTTCTGCGCCAGCCCCATGCGATGCAGCTTGCCGATGACGGCGTTGCGGGTGACGCCGCCGAGCCGCGCCGCGATCTGGCTGGCGCTCAGTCCCCGCTGGTGCAGGGTCCTGAGCTGCTCGATGCGCTCCCTCGTCCAGGACAGTCGGGCGTCCCAGGGCGTGTGATGGACGGGGCAGCCCGCCTGGGATAAGAGCTGGAGGACATACTCGCGCCTCGCCCCGGTGGCCCGGGCGATGGCATCGGGATCGAGCGGCGCGCCCTCGCCCTTGGCACGGGCGATGGCCGAGCGGATCGCATTGGCTTTGCCGTGATCTGGCATTCTCTGTCCCGTCCGTGCATTCTGGCGCGGAGGCGGAGCGCCCCAGCAAGGCCAGCAGGGCACTCGACGCCCCCGCGCCCTTCCGCCCGCGTGCGGGCGCGGGCGGACGCAATCACCGACCTGGGAACGCCCCCACTTTTCCGGCGGCAGGATGAGGTCGGCCGGTACGGCGCGGCATCACCGGGGCGCGGCCCCGGGTGTAGCCTGTGCCTTAAGCCCAGTTCCCCATGACCCGCTGGACTCGGGCTGCGGGTACTGACCGACCGACCTCATGCTGCCGCCAGCCCCAGGGCGAGACCCGCAGGGGCAAAGGGCGCTGCGACCGGACCGTGTCCACCTACGCGCGACCAGACGCCGATACGGGGCCGGTGCAGCTGACGCGCCCTGCGGGCCTCGCGCTGGGGCTTGCAAACGCAACCGATACGGGAGAGAACCGCTACTGACGCTTGCTCTTTACGCGGCGGCGCGGGCCGGAGCCCGCCTGGTAGGGCGGGCACAAGCCGCCTTTGACTTGGACTTCGGCTTGGCCTTCGGCTTGGCCTTCATCTTGGCCAGCATCTCGTAGCTGACCGGCACTCCTCGCTTCGCCGCTGCCTGCACCACCGCATCCCAATGAATGTCGGCGACGGAATTCCGTTGCTTCATCGTGCAGGCGTGGATGTAACTCACGCCTATGTCGGCCGCGAACGTGCCTATCGAGGTCCGACCCGGCGCGGCGGGCCAGGTGCCAATCAGCTCCGCGAAGTCCTTCATGGGGGAGATAATACGCAGCGCATCTATACCTGTCAATACCTAACGTATTTGCGCCGCACCTATAGTCGTGTTATGGAATCACCGGGAGACAGACTGCGTAAGGCGCGGGCGGCCAAGTTCCGCAGCGCCCGCGCTGCCGCGCTGGCGCATGGGTGGGTGGTTTCGACCTACACCTCCCATGAGAACGGGACCCGCGCATTCGAGGTGGCGGACGCACAAAAGTATGCAAGGGCGTTCGGCGTGAGTGCTGCGTATCTGTTGGGATTATCTGAAGAAAACATTGGACCCTCCACACCAGTGAAAGGTGTGCCAGTGCGAGGCGAATCCGCTGTTGGGGTCTGGCGCGAAATCGGCGTTGACTTTATGCCACAGGCCGCAGAAAAATTTGTGGTCATGCCGTTGGCACGCGATGCGGAGGAGGGCTCACGCTTTGCCGTGCGTGTGGGGGACGCGAGCGTGAGCAAGGTTTTTGCGGTCGGCGAGTACGCTATCTGTCAGCGGCTCACCGAACCGATTGCTGCCCGCGACATGGCCACCGGCGACCTGTTTCTTGTTGAGCGGACAAAGCGCAATCTCAAGGAGTTAACAATCCGTCGCGTGTTCGCGCGCGATGAGGATCGGGTGCGACTGGCGACATGGTCCGCCGATCCCAAGTTCAAGAACATGGCCTCATATCCACCCGAGGCCAATGGCGAGCGCGTGCGCATCATCGCGCGCGTGGTCGGCCGCTACGCGGAGCTGTAGCCATTTTTTCATGTGCATAAATACAAATCGTATTGACTGGCGCCAATGAATACGTTACGTATTACACATCGAGCGGGCGCCGGTCGATGTGCTGGCTCCACCCCTGTCCTCCCGAGGCGCGCCGCCGGCCCCGCTCGACACTGACGGCCCTCGCGTTGCCGCACCAAGCATTGCCCCGACGCGGCGGGCCTGGCGGCGGTCGGGGTTGCAGATGCGGGGGCGACCCTGGCCGCCGCACCGGATGGATGGAGAGACAGCATGAGTACTGGCATGGACACCCTGCGCAGCCTGCTGCAGTGGAGGTTGCTGCCCGGCTCGCACAAATGGCCCGGCCCCGACGGCGGCACCTGCATCAACGAGGCGGCCATCGTTGCGGCCGGGCTCGACTACCGGCCGGTCCGCGGTGTCGACGAGCTGCCGGCGTGCTTCTGCCCGGTGATCGGCGCCTACCTAATCAAGATCAACGATGTCCTGCCAGACGATGAGCGCCAGAAGCTTATGCGCTTCGTGTTGCGCCTGTCCGGGTCGCGCGACACGCCCGCAGTCGAGCAACAGCGCCTCGAATTCATCGTCGTCGAGACGGTACGGCGGATCGTGTCGTCGGCCATGAGAGCCATCGGGCTGCCCGAATGGGCGGCCAAGTGCCGTGCTGCGACCACGTTGCAGCAGGCTCTTGATACGGCTGCTGAGGCGGCTGAGGCGGCTGAGGCGGCCAGGGCGGCTGCTGAGGCGGCTTGGGCGGCTTGGGCGGCTGCTGAGGCGGCTTGGGCGGCCAGGGCGACTCTCGTCGATGACGCGATCGCCATCGTCGACGGGGCGCTTGCCATCGGCAAGCAGGCGCCGGCCATCGACATCGCAGTAGCGTCCGAACGCCTGGAGATCAAGGCGCGCGTCACGGCTTAACCCATGTCACGCCTCTACGACCGCGACCGCGACCTGCCCCGGCTGCTGCCGCTCACGGCCGAGCAGCTGGCCGACCCCACCATCGAGGGCCAGCGCCGGCTCATCGCTTTGCTCACGACCGCCTGCCGGCTTGAGAGAGCGCGCGGCCTCGCCGGCGACTGGACCTACGACCTCGCGCGCCACCGCGCGCTCATCGGCGCCCTCGCCGTCGAGGAGGCGCGCCTTGCCCAGCGCGAAGCCCTGCGCGCGGCGCTGATCGCCAGCATCGAGATGGAGATGGCCGATGCTTGAGTCGGGTGAGGCCGATGCGCTCGTCGATCGCGCGCTCGACGAGGGGCTGGAAGCGGCGGCCGAGGTGGCCGACGCCTATCACGCCGCCTTCGTCCGCATCTTCGCCGATGACCCTGGCGCGCTCAAGGTGCGCGACGTCATCGCCGCGTTCCGCCTGCTGGCGGCCGACATTCGCGCCGCCAAGAGCCGAAGGGAGGCGCGTCGATGAGCAACATCATTTTCTTTCCGAACGCCCGCATCACGCGTCTCGCCGACCATCAGGCGGAGCGGCCACCGCGCCGCTCGGCCATCCAGCAGGTGATCGACAACTTTTCGTCGGCGCGCCCGCCCGAGCCGCGGCTGTCGCCGGAGGCCTGCCGCGAGCGCGACCTCGCCCAGCTCAAGGAGGCGATCAGGCGCATGGCCTCCGTCCACGGCTGGAGCGCCGACGACATCTGGCGCGCCGCCATGGAGGAGATGATCTGATGAGCCGGTCGCGCCAGGGCGCGTGGCTCACGCGCGAGATGCTGTTTCCCGTCGGCTCGCCGGAGCGGCCCTGGCTGATGATGGCGCGGCTTGGCGCGCGCAGCTGGCCGGTCAAGGCCTTCCGCACGCGGCGCGAGGCGGGCTTTGCCTGCTTCGACCTGCAGCGCAAGACCCGCCGGCGCAAGGCCGGCCGCCTCAACGCCATGCCCGATCCCGAGACGCCGACCTACTACATCGAGAAATGGAGCCCCTGATGGCCACGCACATCTATCGCGACCTCGCCGGCAACCGCCTGCCGTCCGTCACCACCATCATCTCCCGCTTCAAGGACTCCGGCGGGCTCATCCACTGGGCCTGGCAGCTCGGCATCGACGGCAAGGACTACCGCCAGGAGCGGCAGAAGGCGGCCGACGCCGGCACCATCGCCCACCAGATGATCGAAGCGCACATCAAGGGCGAGCCATGGAAGCCCGCAGAGCCGGCCGATGCCGACGTGCTGGCCAAGGCCAGGGCCGGCTTTGCCGCCTACCTCAAGTGGGCGGAAATGTCCCGCCTCGTGATCCGCCACACCGAGGTGCCGCTGTGCTCGGAGACGCACAAGTACGGCGGCTGTCTCGATGCCATCGGCACGCTCGACAACCAGTTGATCCTCATCGACTGGAAGTCCTCCAACGCCATCTATCACGACTACCTGATCCAGATGGCGGCCTACAAGGCGCTCTGGGAGGAGAACTACCCGGGCGAAGAGCACAAGATCACCGGCGGCTTCCATCTCTGCCGCTTCAGCAAGGAGAACTGCGACTTCTCCCACCATCACTATCCCAATCTCGACGACGCCTGGGAGGCCTTCTTGCTCATGCGTCGTCTCTATGACCTCGACAAGCAACTCAAGAAGCGTGCGGCGTAATGGAGAGCGATATGGCGAACGGCAGTGCGCTCGGGCCTATGGGCGCGGGCGAAATCATCGAGAGCGTGATCGCCAAGGGCGACCTCGCCAAGCTCACCTCGGATGAGCGCACCCGCTACTACATCGAGGTGTGCAAGAGCGTGGGCGTCAACCCCCTCACCAAGCCCTTCGACTACATCATGCTCGAAGGCCGGCTCACGCTCTATGCGCGCAAGGATTGCACCGATCAGCTGCGCAAGATCAACCGCATCTCCATCGAGATCGTCAGCCGTGAGCTGGCGGACGATCTCTATACGGTGCATGTCCGCGCCACCGACAAGGACGGCCGTCAGGATGAGGATTGCGGTGCGGTGATGATGGTCTACCCGGAGAAGATGCGCGGGCGGGAGGGTTGGACCGTCCACCCCAAGGCCGGCAAGCCGCTCAAGGGCGTGGATCGCGCCAACGCCATCATGAAGGCGGTGACCAAGGCCAAGCGCCGCGTCACGCTGTCGATTTCCGGGCTCGGCTTCCCCGACGAAAGCGAGCTTGAGGACATGGCGATCGAGACGGCGGAGCCGAAGAAAGCCGAGGCCGTGACGCCGGTCAAGAGCGGCGAACGGAAGCCGTTGCCGCCGCTCATCGTGAAAAAGGCGGAGGCGGCGAGCGACGCGGAGCCAGAAGCCGAGGCGGCGGCGGAGCCGGAAGCGCCGGAAGCGGCGGATGATCCGCAGGCGGCGGATGACGTCGATGATCGGATCGTGGCCGACTTCGAGAAGGCGCTGGCGGCCTGCCGCTCGGTGAGCGGTCTCAATGCGGTGTGCCGCGACTACGCCACCGCCTATGAGGCCATGGACGAGGAGCGCAAGGCGCGGATGACGGCGGCCAAGGAGCGGGCGGCGAAGCGCCTCGCCGCCAAGGCCAAGCCGCAGGCGGAAGCGGAAGCGGTGGAGTGAGCGATGCCCCAGGCCGCCCTTCTCACGTCAGCCCCGGCCCGCCGCTCGGCGATCATCGCGGCCGAGCAGGTGCTGGCCGCGCTGGCCCGCCACTACCGGGTGACTCCCGCCGACGTCACCGCCCACTACAAGGGCAAGCGCATCTCGGCCATCCGCCAAGTCGGCATGTACGTTTCCGTTGCCCTCGGCAACTCGCTGCCCGCCACCGGCAAGGCCTTCCACCGCCATCACACCACCGTGCTGCACGCCGTGCGCACGGTCAAGCGCAACCAGCGGCTCTTGGGCGAGGCCGGTCTGGTGATGGGCCGCATGGGGGCGGGCCCATGAGCATCGAGGAGCGCATCGAGCGCGTGCGCGCCAAGGGCGAGCGCTGCCCCGCGTGCGGGGCCAAGAAGGTGACGCCGCGCTCGCTTGAGCAGCACCGCCGCTTCTTCGCCATCGTCCGCGCCCTCTACCATCACTGGCCGGAGACGCACGAGCGCCAGTTCGCCTCCGAGGAGGAGTGCCGCAAGTGGATTCAGATGCGGGCCGGGCACTTCGAGGTCGGTGCCTCGATCCCGCTGACCGGCATGCCCAAGGAGCGGGCGGTTCTGCTGGCGGAGGCGGCGATCCGCGCCGCTGGCAGCTACGCCGAGGTGATCCTGAACGGCAACGTGCTGGTGGTGCTGACGCCGAAGAGCATCGCCTTCGACAAGCTCGGGCACAAAGAGTTCTGTGTGCTGAACGAAGCGGTGGCCGAGGTGATCCTGGCGGAGACCGGCCTCAATGTCGAGACGCTGCTCAACGAACACGAGGGCGCCGCATGAGACGCCGCCGCACCCGCATTGAACGGCTGGCCATTGCCGAGGCCCACGGCTGGCAATGCTGCATCTGCCGTCTCAAGATCGATCCGCTGCGCGAGCCCTGGATTCTCGAGCACGTGCTGGCCCTGGCAGCGGGCGGCCGCGACAGCGACGACAACATCGCGCCCGCCCATCAGCGGTGCGCGATTGAGAAGACGAAGGACGATCTGCGCGCCATCGCCAAGGACAGGCGGGTTCTGCTCAAGCGCTTCGGGGTGAAGAAGCGGGCCACCTTCCGCGGCTGGCGGAGGTTTTCGGGTGAGGTGGTGAGGAATCCGAGATGGGGGCGCGAATGAAGAAGAGTGTTGGCGGCCTGACGCACACCATCGGCGACATCGAGGAAGGCCACCTCAACAACATCGCCCAGATGGCAAGCGCCGATCCGGCGGCGGCGGCGACCGCGCGTCTCAACCGCGATTTGGTCAATGTCATCGAGCGCTGGATCGAGAATGAGGCGGCGCGTGGGCTGGACGCGCTGGCCGCCATGACGGCGGCGATGCACGGGGTTACGACCGTGTGCGGCACCATCCTGTTGAACGCGCCGGACGCGGTGCATGATGAGGTGGCGCAGGCCATGCGCGAGCACCTGCTGCGCATATTCGACGCCATGCTGGCGGCGGTCGGCGAGCACAAACAGAGCGAGGGCGACAAATGACTGTGGTCTCGACACAAGCCGAGCTCGACGCCGCGCTCGCGGCCGATCCGAGCGCCACGATCGAGATCGTGGGCGATGCGTCCCTGGTGTGCATGCTGCGCGGCGATGCCAGTCCGCGTATCGAGGCCTACGATAGCGCCCAGCCGCGCGTCGTGGCCTACAATAGCGCCCGGCCGCATATCGAGGCCTACGATAGTTCCCAGCCGCGCGTCGTGGCCTACAATAGCGCCCGGCCGCGTATCGAGGCCTACGATAGTTCCCAGCCGCTCGTCGTGGCCCACGGCAGCTCGCAGGCGCGCGTCGTGGCCCACGGCAGCGCCCAGCCGCGTATCGAGGCCTACGACAGCGCCCAGTACGCCATGCTGGCGGCGGTCGGCGAGCACAAACAGAGCGAGGGCGACAAATGACTGTGGTCTCGACGCAAGCCGAGCTCGACGCCGCGCTCGCGGCCGATCCGAGCGCCACGATCGAGATCGTGGGCGATGCGTCCCTGGTGTGCATGCTGCGCGGCGATGCCAGTCCGCGCATCGTGGCCTACGATAGCGCCCGGCCGCGCGTCGTGGCCTGCGATAGCGCCCGGCCGCGCGTCGTGGCCTACGGCAGCTCGCAGGCGCGTATCGAGGCCTACGCTAGCGCCCGGCCGCTCGTCGTGGCCTACGGCATCTCGCAGGCGCGTATCGAGGCCCACGGCAGCTCGCAGCCGCGTATCGAGGCCTACGATAGCGCCCAGCCGCGTATCGAGGCCTACGATAGCGCCCGGCCGCGTATCGAGGCCTACGATAGCGCCCGGCCGCGCGTCGTGGCCTACGGCAGCTCGCAGGCGCGTATCGTGGCCCACGGCAGCTCGCAGGCGCGTATCGAGGCCTACGATAGCGCCCGGCCGCTCGTCGTGGCCCACGGCAGCTCGCAGGCGCGCGTCGCGGCCTACGGCATCTCGCAGCCGCGCGTCGAGGCCCACGGCCACGCGCAGGTGTCCGTGGTCGGCCGCGTTGCCGTGCGGGCCGGACCGCACGTCGCCGTGCTGATCGAGGGTGAGCAGGCGCAGGTCGAGGGCGGCCGGCAAATTCCGCTGCGGTTGAGCACGCCCGAGGACTGGTGCGCCTACTATGGCGTGCCGGTGCGGGACGGCATCGCTGTGCTGTTTAAGGCCGTCGATGAGAATTACCTCTCCCCGAAAGGCGTCGCGTACACGCCCGGTACGGTGCCGGTCGCGCCCGACTGGGACGGCGGCGAGGCCGAGTGCGGTGGGGGGCTGCACTTCGCGCCCACGCCGGCGCTGGCGCGGTCGTTCTTCGCCGCGGCAACGCGCTACGTGGCCTGCCCCGTGGCGCTCGCCGACATGCGCCCGCCGAGGGCGGACGATTCGCTGCGGGCGAAAATCAAGGCGCGGGGCTGCGCTGCTCCCGTGTATGAGGTCGATGAGGATGGGGAGGTACAATGATCACTGTCACCACGCAAGCCGAGCTCGACGCCGCGCTCGCGGCTGAAAATCACGCTAGGCTGATCGAGGCGCTGACAGAGGTGCACGCCTTCTTGCGGGCATTGGAGATCGTCGCCGACCATCTCGTGCCTCACGTGTCGCCCGCCGTCATAAAGAGGTACGAGGGCATCGTCCGTGACGCCCTCGCCAGCTCAGGGAGAGGAGCGGAACATGGCTCCGGTCCGGGGGGACGATGAGTCGGCGCACAAACAAGCGGACGTGAGGCGATGCCCCCCGATGCGCCAGAGGCAACGAAAGGACAAGAGATGACGACACATCAATCACTGCCGGTGTCCGGCTACAAGCCACAGAGTCAGGCCAAGGTCGATCTGGTCAACGAGAACAAAGAGCTGGAGGAGCGCGTGCTGCGCCAGCTCGACAAACTCGCGACGCTCACCGCTGTCAACGGCGAGACGGTCGATATCGATAAGCGCTGGCTCGCCATCGGGCGCACGCACCTGGAGCAGGCATTCATGGCGATCAATCGGTCGATTTTCAGGCCGGAGCGGGTGACCCTGCCGGGCGACGGGCCATGACCGACAAGCGCTACCGCGAGTGCATGGCCGAGATCATCGGCGTGCTGAAGAAATACGACATGGCCGGCGCGGTCACCATCGTCGACAAGGAACGGTCCATGTTCAAGTACCACTTCCCGACGTGGACCTGCATTGAGTTAGGCGAGACCTACGTTCGCGTGCGGATGAAGGGCAAGGAATGGTCTGATCCGCACAAAACATCGGAACTCACCGCGCACGTCCTCATGCAGATGCGCGACATCGCCGCCAACACTTTTGCGATGGTCGAGTCGTTGCGGCCGGAGCTGGAGAAGAAGTGGGGAATGGAGCACACGCCGAATGTAGACTTCGACCCAGAGCTGAACAACTGATGACCGACAACCCCATCTATCGGCCGGATCGGCCGCGCCCTGGGCGGCGGAGTCCTGTGCGGCCACTCGCCCTCGCGCTCTTGCTCATCCTCCCCCATGAGGGATGGACAAAAGAAGGCGAGGCAGCCGCGCGCGCCATCGACCCCGCCGCGCTCGCCGTCATCGACGGCGACACCATCCGCTACCAGGGCGAGAGATGGCGGCTTGAGGGTTTCGACGCGCCGGAGATCGAGCACGCCCGATGCACGCAAGAGTTGGCACGCGGGATCGCCGCCAGATCGCGACTGCTCGCGCTCGCCCGCTCCGGCGCGCCGCTGGCCCTCGTCCCTTCCGGCCGCACCGACAGGTACGGGCGGTCACTCGCGCGACTCCTCGTCGATGGCGAGGACGCGGGGGAGGTGCTGGTGCGGGAGGGTTTGGCGCGGCCCTATGCTGGCGGACCGAGGGAGGGATGGTGCTGATGCCCGACATTGCCATGTGCGCTGATCAGGACTGCCCGTCGCGGCAGCGCTGCTACCGGTTCACGGCGCAGCCGTCCTTTGCGCAGGCGTACGGATCGTTCACGCGCGAGCCCGGCGCCGACAGATGTGCGAGCTTCTGGCCGGTGAAGGACGCCACGGAGGACCTCATCGCGTTGTCGAAGGACGACGATCCCGCGCTCCCGCCCATGGAGACTGGCAATGTCTTCTAGCCTGCTGACCATCGAGGAGGTCGCCGCCATCCTGCGCAAGAGCCCGCGCACGGTCAGGCGCCGCCCCATCCCCTTCTCGCGCGACGGCAACACCAGGCTGTATGATCGCCGCGACGTCGAGGCCTATCTGGCGAGGGTCAAACAATGTCCATCTTCAAGCGGCCGGGCTCGCCGTACTACTACGCCGAGTTCCAAATCCAGGGAAACCGGTTTTGCCGAAGCACGCGCCGAACTACCGAGCGGGAGGCGCGCGCCGAGGAAAGACGCCTCAGGGACGAGGCGCGCGCCGGCCTCGCCGAGCGCGCCGGAGCCGACGCGCTTAGCCTGGACCAAGGCTTCGGCCGCTACTGGCGCGAGCACGGACACAAGCTCGCCTGGGCCGCAGAGGTCGAGCGCTACATCGAGCAGATTTTAGCCCACGTCGACAAGGACATGCCCATCGAGCGATTGAGCGATGCCGAGGTCAACGACTTCGTGCAGGCCCGCCTCAGGGCTGGCGGCGGCCGCTACGCCATCAACCGCGCCCTGGCGGTGTGGCGCGCCATGCATCGCCGCGCCCGCAAGCGCTGGAAGCAGCGCACCCAGGAGATCGACTGGGCCGACGTCCTCAATCCCGAGAGCAAGCGGCTGGCCTACTTCACGCTTGAGGAGGCCCGCCGCCTGATCGACTGCCTGCCGGCGCGCGTGGCCCTCGCCGTCGAATGGTCGCTCTACACCGGCTGCCGCAAGTTCGAGACGTTCGGTTTGGTCTGGGAGAACGTGCATCTCGACCGCGGCTACGCCACCGTCACCAAGAAGGGCGGCGGCACGCATACGGTGTGGCTCAGCGAGCAGGCGATGGACGTGCTGGCGCGCTGCGAACGCGCCGGCCGCTATGTGTTCGACCGCCGCGGCGTGCGCCGCATCTTCGCGGCCGGGCTGAAGAAGGCCGGGCTCGAGGGCCACCGCTGGCATGATCTGCGCCACACGCATGCGACGTGGCTGCGCCAGGCGAAGGTGCCGGTTGAAGTTGTACAGCGATCCCTGGGGCACACGCAGCTGTCGACGACGATGCGCTACGCGCATGTCGACGACACCGAGGTGCAGGAAGCGCTGCGTCGACTCCCGATATTAGGCACCAACAGACCGAACGTCGTAAGCATTAAGTCGCGGAGATTGTTGCGTAATTAGGGATGGCATCACCTTCTTAAAAGTCAGGTGCTCTACCGCTGAGCTACGGGCCCTTAAAGGCCGCAGATACAGGCGATTGCCTCGAAACACAACGGGAAGAACATGGCCAGAACCGGCCAGAACGAGACCAAAACGCCGCGCATCGAGTCCCAACAGAATCCACCATCAGTACTGTCTATGACATTCCCAATCCATGAGCGCTGGAATGGCTCTGTCATTTTCGAGGCCAAAATAAAATGCGAGGCCGACGCCAGCGATGGGTACAAGCTTGGTCTTGCTGTGAGGGCAGCAGTCAGCGCGGGCGCCGACCTCGCGGGCGCCGACATCGCGGGCGCCGACCTCGTGGGCGCCAACCTCGCGCGCGCCAACCTCGCGGGCGCCGACCTCGCGGGCGCTCTGAAGGTCGATGATGCAGACGTTCCGGCTATCGAGCGTATCGATGCGGTTATTCTGGCCGCCATCGAGCGGGGCGGCACGCTCGATATGCGTTCGTGGCATGGGCCTGAGAATGACTGGTGCGGCACCACACACTGTCGCGCAGGATGGGCCGTGCATTGCGCAGGCGCGGCAGGCAAGGCGCTACAAGATCGCGTGGGCGTGCTGATGGCAGCTACGCTCATCTATCACAAGTCGCGGGCGGCGCCCGCGCCGTGGTTTTTCGCCAGCAACGAGGATGCCATGGCCGACATCCGCAAATGCGCGGCCGAGCAAATCAACGACGACTGGGCATCGCCCTCGTCAGCACCGGATCGTCCCGGCTAATCGGGGTCTCCCCCGACAGTATCCGACGGAGCGTCCGACTATTGAGCCGGAGCGCCCGCGCCGCGGCTCTCGTCGATAGCCCGGTCTCCTCGATCAGGCGGCGCAGCTCGGCATTGCCGCTCCCGTCGTAGACGCGGACACCTACGATGCTCCCGGTCTCGCCATCGATGATGAGCACGGGCGGCACGGGCAGAGCTCGGCCCGCCGCGCTCAGCCGCCACCCCGCTGGCGTGAGCTGGCCGCCCTCGCCACGGGCGACCTCGGCCGTCTGCTCGAGTAGACCCGCTGCCGCCATGGCGGCAACGATGGCCCGTGCACGCCGCGAAGCTACGGCGCAGGCGGCAGCGGCCTCGTGGGCGGTCCAAGTGCGGCGCTGGCGGCGCGCCCAAGCCCAGATGCGCGCGGCCCCGCTGTCGTGGCGGGGCCGCCGATGGATGCTGCCGGGAGTGGGAGGCATCAGGCCGCATCCTGTGTTGCATATGCGTGCAAGCGCAAAACGGCGCCTAGCCACTGCGCAAAGTTGTCTATGGTGCTAATATAGTGCCGCCGCGAATGGACATCAAGCGCGAAATTACGCTTGACGGCGGCGCGCTGTGGCACTATATTAGCACCATCAAGCCCGGCGCCTCGCGGGACATGAGGGGCGACATGAGATCGCCGCGATGGCCTCGCAGAGGGGGCAGTATCACCCCATCCTCGATCCTCTGGGGCTGGATTATGCCGAGATACGTCGGTTGATCCGCTGACCGGAGAAAGGGGGGCGCCAATGCCCGAAGTCCAGGAAGTTGAGATTGAGATCAAGACGAAGGTGCGACTCAGCATAGAACTGGCCGCACAGTGGTTCGCGAGTCTCGATGACGACGCGCAGGCGCGGTTCTTTGTGGCCGTGTGCGAGGCAGCAGAGAGGTGGCCGCGCGACAAAGGTGTGAACTTCGGCCCGGCGCATCAGTGGTGGCTGGTCGGCCGCCATCTGAAGGACTGCGAATGCTCGTCTGAGGCAGCGCGCGACATGGTGCGCCAGATGTACGACGGCCTGCAGGACACACCGCAAGGAGGCCCGCCGTGATGGCACCGCGTGACGACACCGCCATCTGCGTCCGCCGCTACGGCCTGCTCGCCCCGCTCGACTGGGACGAGGCCGGCGAGGCGCAGATGCGCGCCATGCGGCGGCTGTGGAATAGGCTCGTCGAGATCGAGCAGGCCCATCGTCAGGCGGTGGCAGCCCTCACCGGCGCCGAGCAGGAGGTGCAGGCGGCCGAGGAGCGCTTGGCCCGCCTCGCCGACCGCCGCGAGACGCTCATCGCCGAGCGCAAGGCCCGCCGCAAGGCAGCGCGGTCGAGGGCGCCGACGCCGGACCTCGATGAGCAGATCGCCGCCCTCAAGCCGCTCATCGCCGAGGCCGCCGCTGCAACCAAGGCGGCCCGCCAGGCGGCGCGCGCGCGGCTCAGGCCGCGCCTCGCGCGCCTCGAGGCCGAGCGCACCGCCCGCGTCAAATACGCCGATCACTACCTCGCCGACCTCGCCGAGCCGATACCGGAGCGGCTCGTCGCGCTCGAGGCCGACTATCAGCAGCAGCTCGCCGCGGCGCTCGCCGAGGACGCCGAGCTCGCCGCCGCCCGCGATGCCCTCGCCAGCCTCGTCGCCGAGCGGCGACGGACCGAGGATGCCGCAGAGCGCGCCGCGCTCGATGAGACGATCCGCAGCCGCCGCCGCGTCATCAGCCTCACGAAGCGTCAGCGCAAGGCTGCGCTGAAACAGCGCCTCGCCACGCTCGCCGCCGAGATCAAGGCCATTCCGCTCCCGGAGTCGCCGGTATTCTGGGCCAACGCCAACGCCGTGCGGCAGGACTTCGAGCGCGCACGCGATGGCGCGCTCAAGCGCGGCGGCGAGCTCAGGTTCCGCGCCTGGCGCGGGGAAGGACGGCTCGTCAATCAGATTCCGGGGGGCGGTATAACGGTCGGCGAGTTCCTCTCGGCCGGTCACGCCCAGGTGCGACTGGGGGCCGATCCGCTCGGCGAGCGCACGATGAGCCGGCACGGCCGCACCATCCGCAGCGGCGGCCGTCACGCCGGCCGCCGCCATGCGCTGTGCGTGACCGTGCACTCGGCCGGGCGCGGCACCCGCCATATGGCGAGCCTGCCCATCCTCATGCACCGTCCTCTGCCCACTGACGGCACGCTAAAAGAGGTGACCGTCACCCGCCGCAAGGTGGCCTCCGATGACCGCTGGCATGCGGTGTTCCTGACGCGGGTGCCGGCCCGCCCGCCGGCCTCGCGCGCGGGCAAGCCGATCCTCGCCGTCAACTGCGGCTGGCGGCGGCTCGATGAGGGGCTGCGGGTCGCCACCGTCCTCGCCAGCAACCGCGGGCTCGTCGAATACGTGGTGTTGCCAGAGGCCATCCTGG
Organism: Xanthobacteraceae bacterium; assembly: GCA_035574295.1. Lineage (GTDB taxonomy): Bacteria > Pseudomonadota > Alphaproteobacteria > Rhizobiales > Xanthobacteraceae > PNAI01. Next base: position 12,716 of record DATLYX010000124.1, on the reverse strand, counting down.
AGGGCCACGAGCGCCTCCGGGAGTGGCAGTCAGAGCGCGACAAGGCGCTCATCGAGAGCGTGGCCTGGCTGCGCAGCCTGGCCCCGGTCATGGCCAAGGCGCCGGCGGAGTTGGCCGAGGCCTACGCCCGCTTTCTGCGCACGCCGCGGCCAAGCCCGCGCTCGGTGGCCCGCATCGCGCTCGCCTGGCGGGCGCACCAGGGCTGGCGCTCCGAGGACTGGCGCACCATCGAGGACATCCGCCGCGCCGACAAGCGGCTGTGGGTCCAGATCGAGCACGCCCGCGCCAAGCTGATCGGCCGCCGGCGCGACCTCTACCGCTGCGTCGCCAGGCGGCTCGCCGGCATGGCGGGCGAGATCGTCGTCGATGCCGCCGACTGGGCGGCGCTCGCTAGGCGCAGCAGCCCGGACGGCACGGAAAACCCGCTCTGGCAGGGCGCCCGCCGCAACCGGCAGATCGCGGCGGTGGGCGAGCTCATCACCTACATCCGCGAGGCGGCGGGCAAGCTCGGGGTGCCGGTCGTCGCCCACGACGGCCCGGCCACCTGGCGCTGCCACCGCTGCGGGCACGAGATCGAGAAGCGGCGGCCGGCCGAGCTGTACCAATTCTGTGGACACTGCGACCCGGATCACGTACACCCCATCGATCAAGACGAGAATGCAGTACGGGTGATGGCCGCCGAATAGCGGCCGACGACATCGTGCACGATCCCCCGACCCGGCGCCCGGGCGAGAGGGACACCTACTAAGGGAGCCGTGGCCTCGCGCCGATACGGCATCCCGCAGGCCGGCCCGGCGGCCTTGTTTCCGGGCTTATATCGTGCTGCCGGCGGCGATGCGAGCGCTCCGGCGGCGGCACTCGGACTGAGAGCGCTCGCCAAGGACAATCAGCAGGTTATGGGCGCGCTGGGCGGGCGCCGCGCTGGCCCGCCGCGCATCCCAGCGGAGCGCTCGCGCCCGTCCCCGATCGGCATGGCCGCCCAAGCCTCTGGGCGGCGCCCCCTCATTCCCCGCGCGCCGCCGGATCATAGCGGCGACTGCGGATCGAAGCGGAACGCGTCGAGTCATTCCCCGCCTCATTCCCCGCGCGCCGCCGGATCATAGCGGCGACAACTTGCCTTCCCGACTCCATCCGCCTTAATGGCAGTGCCTCATTCCCCGCGCGCCGCCGGATCATAGCGGCGACAGCCGGCCGTCCTTCCCCGCGCGCCGCCGGTTCGTAGCGGCGACAGTCTATATTATGTGCGAAATCAGCGCTCAGGACCGCGTCATTCCCCGCGCGCCGCCGGATTGTAGCGGCGACTCCTCCGTTGAGGATTGAGATGCCCAGCTGGGACGAAGTCATTCCCCGCGCGCCGCCGGCGCAAAAAAGAAAAACGGCCCGCCCCCTTCCTGGGGCGGGCCTCCAATCATCCCAATCGACGCGCAGCCGCAGCTAGCGCATCACCACATTGATCACGCCGCCGGCCGCCCACGCCAGCGCCAGCGCCGTCACCGCCAGCCAGCCGTAGCTGCGCCACAGCCGCCTCACAGGCGACCCATCAGCCACAGCACCGAGGCGCGCACCTCCTCCGGACTCAGATAGCCCGCCCCCCCAAGCAGCAGCAGGATGCCGATGCCCGTTAGCTTGAGCCACGGCAGCGCCCGCATCAGGCCGGCGAGCACGTCGCGCCAGCGCGGCGTCGATGGCGGCAAAGACGTCCTCATCTTGCGCGCCAGGCAGTCCACCTTGCCCTCGAGCCGCACCATTTGCGCGCCGAGGTGCGCCTGGCTGGTTTGAATCGCCCCGATGTCCTTGGCGATCGTCGCGAGCTGGTGCACGACCGCGCCAAGCAGGTGCCCATGTTGCGTGGGATCGGTCATCCATCGTGCGTCCTCTGGCGTCTGTTATTTCCCTCGCAAGGTCCTCACATAGCCTTGTAACGACTTGAGCCGCGCCTTGTCCTCAGCCGCGTCCTCGGCCAGCTCGATGTACTTCTCAACCAGATCGTCGCCGGCCTTGACGGTGGGCAGCGGCTTGGGCGGCGCCATCAGCCGCGCCGCCGGCGGGCGGATGCCGGAGGGCTTGGCGGGCAGGCTCGCGCAGGCGGCCATCAGCACACCGAGCATGATGGCCAGCACGCTCCAAGCCACCGCATAGCCGCGCCGGCGCGGGCAGTGCGCCGCCGTGTGGCCCATCTGGCCGCAGTAGGTGCAGATCATCGTCCGATCCTCGCGAGAGCGTCAGCGAGCGCCGCGGAGGGCACCACGCACGTAAAGCCCGCCGTCCCGAGGCGGGCCGCCTTGACCGCCTCGGCGCGCGCCGCCGCGGCCCTCGCCGCCTCCGCTTCGTCGCGGGCCTCATAAGCCGCCAGCCGCGCGTTGCTTGCCTCGAGCTCGGCGTAGATCGCCGCGACCTGCCGGTAGCGCCATTTGTCGCCCTGGCCGAAGCCGAGAGCGAACCCGACCATTACCAGCGCCGCCGACGTGAACGGATTATTGACAACGGCCCAGAAGGCGCCAGCAAGCGCGCGCCCGAAAGCGGCGGCGGGCGCCAGCAGCGGCGTCCAGCCCGCCAGCGTCAGCGCGCCACGAATCCACGGCGCATACTTGGCAACGAGCGCAGCGACGGAGACGGCGGCGAGCCCGGCCTTCACAAGGCCAAAGAGCGCGGTCATCGATGGAGCCTCACGCGGTCGCGCCAGTGCCGCACGAAGGCGACGACCAACAACACCAGAACGATGGTCAACGTGCAGTTGGCGAGGTTGAGCTTGAGCCAGCCGGCAATCTGGGCGGTGGTCGAGATGTGCCCCGACACCTCCGCCGTCACCGCCGGCAGGATGCCGAGCAGCCAGTAGACCCAATCGAGGCCCTGATCGAGGATGTCGGTCAGCATGGCCCCGGCGATGGCGAGCCAGGACATGGCGAGGCTCCACAAGGTCTTGGACTGGGCGCCGACCTTGAGCACCTCTTTGACCGGCACCTTGGCCTCGTACGCGAAGCGGCCGGGCGAGACGCGATCCTCGGGCTGCCTTTTGCTGCGGGGCTGTTTGGTGGGCATGGGCATGCTCGCTGGATGTTTGCAGGCGGCCGAAAATGCAAAGGGCCGCCCGGATGAGCGGCCCTCTGCTCGAGGGTGTCGTGGCAGACCTTACAGCAGGCCCGGCCCATCGTTGGACGGGCCGCTCGTCGCGTTCTGGTCCTGGTCGAACTTGTCGAAGAACTTGTGCTTATCGATGCCGCGGCAGCTCAGCATGGCGCGGTACTGCACGCCGTGCTTCTTCGACTCGGTCGCCGGGTAAAGGACATAGCAGCCCTTCTCGTGCCACTCAGGCGAGGCCGCCTGCTGGGTCTTGCCCTGCTGGGCGACGGCGGAGAAGGACGACAGGGCCGCGATGGCGACGGAAAGCGTCAGCGTCTTCATTGCGAGAACTTTCCTTCATCTCGTCCTCCCGAGACGCGACGCGAGGAATCTTGCGCCCAAACGCCGCCGCCGTCAAGGGTTCTGCGCTCGCCCAGCGCTCCCGTAAATGATGTTGACGACGCGCGAGCCGGGCTCGAGCGCGACGAAGTTGTGGCGCTGGCCGGCCTCATAGGCGACGATGTCGCCCGGCTTGAGCTCGCGCTGCCAGCCGTCGCCGCTGGACATGAGCCGGCCGCGCGTCATGATCGAGATATGCACGTCGTCGGCCGTGTGTGCGTGCATGGGCAGCTCGTCGCCGGCGGCGCGGAAATCGTAGACGATGCCGCTCACCGCGCCCCGCCGGAATGGTCGGGCCTCAGGCAATGACATCCGGTCCCTCCGCTTGTCCGCCTGCCGGCGCTTCCGCCGGAACGGGCGGAGTATAGGGCGCGATGGGGAGGCCGGAGGCCATCAGCGCGGCCCACAGCTCAGGGCGATCGCGCGCGCTGACCGCCACCGCGCCGCTTTCCTCGGTCATCACGATCACCGACTCGTGGCGCTCGTCGGCGTAGGCCGCCGACAGCATGGTGTAGCCTGCGATCACGGCACGATCTCCTCAACGACGAGGGTGGCGGCGGCGACGCCGCCGAAGAGGCGGCCGGACGATTTACCGTTCAGCCGCATAGTGCTGGTGTTCGGGCCGACCCGCACCTTGTAGGTGATCGACGACGTGGTGGCGGGCGCGTGCTCGAAACTGAAGGCCAGGATGCCGCCGACGTCGATGGCCGTACATCCCCCGCCCGTTGCGCGCAGTGGCGTCATCGTCGCGTGCAGGGCGTTGGCGACGCTGTCGCGGAACAGCGCCGCGATGCCATATTGCTCGCCGTTGGAAGCGCCCACGCCGAAGGCGGTGAAGGTGATCCGCACCCGGTTGGACGACGACGACGGCGTGATCGAGGCGGTGACGATCTCGGTGCCCTCGGTGTTCTGCGGGATGGTGTCGTCGAGCGGGATGGTGGCCGACAGGCTGGCGTTGGCGGTATACTCCGCGTAGGCGCGCTGCCGGCCGGGCAGATTGGTGAGTTGCGAGCCATCGACCGCCGGCAGCTTGGCCGAGCCGTCGAGCTGTACCACGTTGTTGGCGCTGGTGCCGGCATTGAGCACCGCCGCCGTGCCGAGCCCGAGCGTCGTCCTCTGCGCGGCCGCGTCGGCATCGTCGAGCAGCGCGCGGCCGGCCGCAGTGCAGGCGATCTCCTCGACATCGCCGGCGCCGGCGGAGGCGCGGCCGAGCAGGCGATCGGTGGCGGACACGTTCTGCAACTGGGCGTAGGTAACGGCGTCGTTGGGAATGTCGGCGCTCGTGATGGCGGTGGTGACGGCCTTGCCCGATGCCCGCTGGTAGTGGCGGCAGCGCCAGTTGCCGGAGCCGTCGGAGGAAAACAGGGCGGTGTCGCCCGCCGCCGTGGTAATGTTGGCCCCGCCCGGCAGGATCAGCGAGGTGGCGTTGTGGGTGAGGGTGAGGGCATCGGCAAAGCGCACCCACCGCATCTTGTTGGCGGTGGTGCCCAGCGAGGTGATGGTGGTGGTGCCGGTGATCAGCACCCGCAGCGCGGCGGCAGCCCCGATGTCGGTGGTGCCGGCGGAAGCGACCGTGGCCTCCGCCGACCATACGATGTCGACGTCGTCGACGGTGGAGAGGGTGCCGCCGGAGGCAAGCTCGTAGAAGATGACGCGGGCATTGCCGGCCGCATCCGAGATGACGCCCATGCAATCGCCTGCCGCCGTAGTGATGTTGGCCCCGCCCGGCAGGATCAGCGAGGTGGCGTTGTGGGTGAGGGTGAGGGAAGCAGCGAAATAGACGATCTTGATGGCGTTGGCGGTCGTGCCCAGCGAGGTGATGGTGGTGGTGCCGGTGATGCGCACCACGTCGGTGGCGGCCCCGAGCACATCCGTCGTCGCGGCGCTCGCCACATCGGTGATGCCGGTCTTGCGCAAATAGCGGCCGTCGGCGGTGATGCGGTTGAGCGCGTGGCTGTCGGCGGTGGCGTTGCCTAGTCCGGTGATCCGCTTGTTGTTCCATGGGATGTCGGCTGTCGGGCTGTTTTGGCCATCCTTGCACAACGCATTGTTGATGCCGCTCGCCAAATCCTCGTCATGGGTGTCGTGGCGGTCGGCCACGATCTTGGTGCCGTTGCCGCGATCGGTTACCCATCCGGTTGAGCCGTACACCCGCGAGAACGTGCCTGCGCCATTCCACGGCATCGCAGTTTCTCCATTTTTTCCTGGTACTCGGCCCTATGGCCGAATGGTTCGTGGTGGTGTGGACAGCGATGGCCTCCGGGCATCTGGCGCACGTGCTGCCGGTGCCGGCGCGCCATGCCGATGCGCACGCCGTCTGCCGGACGGCGAGCGCGCTGTGGCAGCGGCTCGGCTATGCCGCGCTGTGCACGCGCCAGCCGCCGCCCCGCACGCAGCAAACGCCGGCGGCGAGGCTGATCTGTGAGCAGGCCCGGCCGCTGGTGCCGCCCGAAGGGCAAGCGCTCATGTATTGCGTGCTGGTCCCTCAGCGCATGGTGTCGTAGGGACTTGGCCCATAGAGGATGCGCAGACCGGCAGCGCCGTCATTGAGGTAGTCGAGCCATCCCTTAGGCGGGGGCGAGGTCGGCGGCAGCGGTGGAGGCGGCGGATCGAGCGGGCTGCCCGGATAGCTCTTTAGCAGCTGCTCCATCGTTCCAGCCGGCCAGGCGTCGGCATCCGCGTAGCCCGGGCGATTGGCCTCGGCGGCGCGATTGAGCTGCATGGCCTGCGGCGACAGGGCCTTGCCTTGCATCAGCAGGCGGGCCAATTCAAGGCGCTGTTTCAGGGCGTCATTCATTGCTCTCGCTCGCGAGTGGTGCTAGACTGGGAAAGTTGGATTGGCGGACAGCACGATGACCATCCGCGTGCACAAGGATGCGATCCGGCGCCATCTCACAGAGGCGCTGGTGCTTGGCTGCGTTCTCTTCGTTTTGATGCAGATTGCCGGGCTCGCCGATGGCGGCGGCCCGGAAACGATAGTCGACTGGATCGCGATCGTCGCCATCAGCTTCTCGGCCGCGCTGCTGCTGCCGGTGTGGCTGGCGATCGCGCTGGTCGCGACCTGGGTCAAGCTGCAGCTGATACTATGCCTCGGCGCCGTCCGGCGCTGGCTGCGGCGGCGGCGCTGGGCGGAGCCAGATGCAGTGTTGGAGGTCGAAGATGGACGACGTTAGCGCGACGAGCTGGGTCAACCGGGTTAGATCGAGAGTGAGCGGCTGGTCGCCCTGGCTGGTGGAGCTTTGCTTGGCCGGCGGCCTACTGGTGACCATGGTGACGCTCGATCGCGTGACCGGCGGCACCCAATGGTTCTGCATCGCCGCGCCGCTCCTGTCTGTCGCGGTCGGGGCGACGGGCGCCTCGGCCCTAACCGAGGACTGGCATATCCCCGCCGAGAGGTCCCCTGTGCTCTACTACCTCGTGCTTCCGGGATTCGTACTCCTGGCGAGCGCGATTGGCATTACCTTGCTCTGGAATGAACCCCATTGGCAATGGGGCATCCCGGTCGTCGTCGCCGCCGCCGCGGCCTACTTCCTCTACATGCTCTGGCTCGAGTGCGCCTGGCGCCGGCGCTAGCGCCTGGACACGAAGCGCCCGTCGGGGCCGCGCGGCGGCAGATCCCATGGCGGCCATTTGCTGCGGGCCAGCAGCTTGCCGATGCGAATCCGCTCGGCCTCGGCGAGGCCCATCGACTCAGGTCTGGCGCCGGACGGGGCTGGGCCACGCCAGCGATAGAAGGCATGGAGACCGCCGGCCCCCGTCGCGCCACGGCCGGCGTTGGTGATCATGTCGTACAGCCCGACGGCGTTCTTGGCCGTCTCCAGGCGCTGGATGTTGGCCTCGCTCGCATCGGCCGCCACGGCCGCCTGCGCCGCCTCCAGTTCCTCGCGCGCCTTGGCGGCCTGAGCCTCGCCGTAAGCCCAATCGACCAGACCGGCACCAAAAAACGCAAGGTCGGTCGCTATGGCAGGCCCTTTGCCGATCCGATAGAGCTCCGAGGCGGGCGATACCATTTGGCTGCTGGGATTGAGGGCGAAGCCGGCCGGCGCGCGGGGATCGACCAGGAACGGCGCCTGTGGGCTGCCGCCCGTCGTCCAGAACTCGTTGACGCGGCCGGCGCGCCCGGGCCAGTCGTGGGCGGCGGCCGCCATGATCCTGTCGCCACGCGCGGCGGCGCGGGCCGCGGCGGCCCGGCGCGCCAAATCGAGGCCCTTGCTGACCGCCAACGGCACTCCAATCCCGGCAGCATAGCCGGCCATGGGCGCGTAGTCCTGGATCAGCGCGCTCACCCAGGAGCGGTTGGCTTCCATGTCCTTGAGGCGCTTGTCGGCGGCCGCCTTGCGCTCGGCATCGAGGCGCTGTTTCTCCGCCTGTACGGCCGCTGCCGCTTTCGCCGCTTCCGCCTGCGCCGCCTCCGCTGCGGTCTTGTCGCTGGCCGCCTTGGCGGCCGCCTCTTGTGCCGCCAGCTCGCGCATTCTGGCCTGATGCGCATCGTAGCGCATCTTGGCCTCCTGCGTCTGCGGACCCATGACGCCGTCGATCTTGCCGCCGTAAAAACCGGCTGCCTGCATCTCGCGCTGCAACGCCTTGACCTGCTCACTCACCGTCGTATCGGCGGACGCGGAGAGCGCCAGCGGCACCCCGGCGGCGACGCCGCCGGCGATGGCTGCGCGCGCCGCCGGTCGTGCCAGCAACTGCGCCAGCGCCGCCCTGGCGCCGACCCCAGTAGGTCCGCCCACGGTCGAGCCACCGAGACTGATGAGCTCGCCGAGGCTGTCAAGCGCCTCGGGCTCGTTGGGATCAGGACCGAGCGTATAGGGCCACGGATCGCGCGCAGCGTTCTCCGGCGCGGCGTACGCCGGCTTGTCGGCGCCGACGTCCTTGAGCGGATCGGCCGACGCGGCCATGGTCGAGAGGGCAGGCTCTTGCTCAAGCGTCGCAGCGAGCAACTGCTGGGCCAGAATACGGCGCGCGGTCGTCTTTGGGTCCTCAGCCTCTGCGGCGCTGGCGGTATCTCTCAGTAACCCATCGGCGACGAGCGTACCGCCGGTCCCGTACATGAGGGGCCCGGCCACGTTGCGCCAGAAGAACGGGCCGATGCCAGGGCCTGTCACCTGCCGCATCATCCGACCTGCAGCGATCCCTGCTCCGCCATTGAGAATCTCCATGGCGCGCTCGGCGTCGCTGCGGTATCTGCGCTCTCGCTCTGCCTCAGCCATCATGGCCTCCCATAGTGCGGCAACGTGCCAATCACGCCCAATGCCGGCAGCCCGCGACCGAGCGCCAGCAGGCCTCTCGAGCCGCCCGTGGCACGCGCGCCGCGCACCCGCGCCATGCGGCCGAGCATGGCGATCTGGTTGGCGGGACTTTCGTCGGTGAGCATGCGCATCAATTCGCGGTTGCGGGCCGCGTTGATGCGGGCCGCCCCTCGCCGCATCAGCTCGAGCGCGAACTGCTTCGGCTGCAGCACGTTGAGCGCCTCCGTCATCAGCGCGGCGGCATTGTTTTCGTCGATGGCCTCGCGCAGCGGTGTCGTCTGCGAGCCGCCCAACGAGCGATAGGTGGCGAGCATCGCCGTCTCCTCATCGACGGCGCGGGTCAGCTGCGCAGCGCGGTCTGCTCCGAGCACGCGCTGCAGGATTTTGCGGGCCCCGGGCAGACGCAGTTCGGCGGCGATGTCGTGGGTCTGCTGGCGATTGAGAATGCGGTCCTGGATCGCGCGCGACAAACCCTGCCGAAACAGCTCGCGCTCCGGTTCCGACATGCGATCGAACTGACGCAGCGTATCGCGGGCGCGCGCGTTGAGGCGCAGCGCCGTCTGCTCGCCGAGCTGCAGGGCCCGCTGGCCCGCCTGGCCGTCGCGGAACATGTCGTTGGCACGCGCCCACTCGGGATTAGTGTGGCGGACCACGTTGTCGAGATGCCGTTTGAAGCGGGTGAGCTCGCGCAGCAGCGTCTTGTCGCCGGCCGCCTGCGCGCGCTCCATGGCGGACCTGAGATCGGTGGCGCGGATGCGCTGGAACTCGGCGAGGGTGTTGACCGGGTGGAGAGCCACCGGGCCCATGCGGCCATCGGGAGTGATCACCTGCGACGGCCGGTAGAAGGCGCCGACCACGTTCTTTATCGTGCGATCGAGATCGGTGTTGCGTCCGCCGCGGGCCTTATCCCATGCCCGCAGGATAGGGCCAATGTTGAATGGCTTCTCGTTGGCATAGGCGGCGCGGTAGGCTTTGCTCTCTGCCTGGCGCAAGGCCTGCATGGCTTGCGCGATGCGTCCATCGACGTCGCCATCGCCGAGCGTCTTGCGCACCGCATCGAGGAGGCGGGCACCGGCGCCCACTTGCCGCTCGGTGAGCTGCTGGGCCGCGATGGTGCGAGCCTCCCCAGGTGTCGCCGCTGCAGCCCGCAACAGCCAGCCGGTGTTCTCGCCGCCGCCGGGACGCGTCAAGCGCGCGCGGTCGACCAGGTTGAGCGGATTGACCGTGCGCTCCTCGAACCGTCGCAGGTGTTCCCCGAGCGTGCGCGCATTGAGACCGAGCCTGCTAGCGATGGCCTGCACCGTCTCCCCGCGTTCGATGGATTGCAGAGCGTCGGCCAGTTGATCTGGCGTGATGGCCCGGGCGCCCGTCGCCAGCATCTCACTGCGGACCTGGGCCGGATCGATGCGGTCGCGCGAGAAGGAGCGCTCGAGCGCCATCATGGCGCCGCGGCCAGGATCGCCGGCTTCCGCCTTGGCCGCGCGGTAGGCGCCATACATCTGTCCCACCTTGCGGCCGGCCGCGCCCAGCGCAGCACCAGCGGCGAAGCCAAGCGGGGCAGCCGCGGTCGCGTTCACAAGACGGTTTTCCACGCCCCCTTCGCCGGCGCCGAAGCCGCCGACGGCGGCATAGCCGGCGCCGACGGCTCCGGCACGGGTTGCGGCCTGCCCCACAGTGCTGGCGCCAGCAAGCAGCCGCTGCGCGCCGGTTGCCACGTTGACGCCGGGCACCGCCGCCAAAGCAAGGCCGCCGCCGATCTGCGCGATCGTCGACCGCCAAGGATATTCCCGCGCAAACGACTCGTTGTGCGCTCTCTCCCGCGCCAGCTCGTGCTCGTAACTGCCGAAGTTGCCGAACGGCCTCAGGTGCGACTTGACGCCAGCCAGAATCTCATCGCCAAAGCCCAGCGTCGCCCCCTGCAGCGCCTGCCGGCCGAGGCCGGCCCAGTAACTCTGGTCGGTTTTGGGCGCCGCCCCGCCGGTCGCTTGGCGCATCACGTTCTGAACGACAGCGGCATCGGTGTTGTCCGGGAACTCGATGCTGATGCCGCCCGGAGCCTCGACCCTGATCGGCATTACGGTCTCCGCAGCTGGCCGGTGGTTGGATCGAACACGTAATTGCCAGGAGGCAGCGCACCGGTCGCCTCCAGCGCTTGGCGCCGGCGCTCGGCCCACGGCGGCTGCGGCGTCAGGATGTCCTTCGGCGGCTCCCGCCCCGCTGCGATATAGGCGCGCGCCAATCCGCTTCTCACCACGGTTTCAAGGTCGTCGACCGCTCGCAGGAAGTCGTCCTCGCTCTGCGTGGTGTCGAGCCGCGCGATGGCTTCGGTCGCCTTTTGGCCCTCGATCTCGGTGATGTGACCGCCGCCCTTGAGTTCCTGGAAGGCGGCCAGGAAGGCCTGGCCCTTGAGCTGGGCCAGCGCCGCATTGAAGCTCGCCGCTGCCGGCGAAATGCTCGGCAGGTATGAGGTCCAACCGGTCTGCTGCGGCAGATAGCGGTGCATCGCCACCTGCTCGATGGTGCGCAATGCGTTCTCAGCATTGCCGATGGCGCGGGGCAAATTGCCCTGCGCCTCGCCCTGCGCCTTGCCGGCCGCCTGCGCCGCCTCGTAACGGCGCGGATCGCGCAGGCGCTCGACCTCGAGCTGGAGCTTTTGCTGTTGCAGCTGCTCCTGCGGGGTCGGCGGCTGGCTGCGCTTGTACTGCTCGAGCAGAAGCCGCTGGCCGGTCTCTCTGGCGTAGGGATTCTGCAGCATCTGTCTGATGATGTCGGGCGATACCGTCTGCGCCTGCACCGTCTGCACCGGCGCCGGTGTCGAGATCGACGGCGTAGGTGTGGGCATGGGCGCGGGCGTAGCCGCAGCCGGGGACGGCGGGGACGGGAGCGGTGGCGGCGTAGCGCCGGCCGTGCCGAGCGCCATCAACCCGCTTGGCGCTGGACGCGGGGTCGTCGCCAGCACGGGCGGCAACCAGGACGCCTCGCGCGGGTCCTTACCGCCTGCCGCCCTGGTCCCGGCGGAGCCGAGCGACGGATGGGTGACGACCGGCACCCCGTAGCGCTGACTGAGGCCGCGCGCGAGCAGCTCGGCGTTGGCCTGCGCTGCTGGCGTCAGGGCATCCCCCTCGAATCCGATTCTGGCAATGCCGAGGGAGCTTGGATTGAGGCCGGCAACGTGCGGGGCCTGCACCGTCTCGGGACGCTCGCGATAGATGCCGCGGTCGTCGAAGGTGTAGTGGTACTGTGGGATGTTGCCTGGATTGGGCAGGCGCCGCGTCAACGGGTTGCCCGATACGTCGTGAGCGACGATCCGTCGAATGTCGTTGGGGTCGAGCGCGGGCCCGGTCCGTCCGGCGGAGAAGTCCTGAGCGCGAGCCTGCAGGCGGCCGTAGTAGTTGGGGGCCGGCAACGGCGGCGTGTCCAGCGCGGGACCATTGGCAGGAGGCGCGAACGCGGGTGGTGGCGCCGGTGCCGGTGCCGGGGCCGGTGCCGACATAGGGGGCGGCACGGCGGCGAGTGGCGGCGTTAGGGTTGGCGGCGGCGCCGGGAGCGGAATCGGCACGTTCTGCGCCGGCGCCGTCGGCGTCTCTGCCGCAGCAGGCGACGGTGGAGGCGGTGGTGGTGGTGGCGGTGGTGGCGGCGGAGGCGGCGGAGGCGGCGACGGTGGAGGCGGTGGAGGCGGTGGTGGCGGCGGCTGCGCGGTGGCGCGCGCAAGATCGGGCAGCATCTGGTACGCTCGCTGCGTGCCGGGCACGCCCGGATAGCCCTGCATAGCAGGCGACAGCAGACCTGGCGGCGGCGGCGACAGGATGGATGGTCCGAGCGATGCGCCGGCCATCACGCCGCGCATGGCGGGATCGGCGCCGCCGATGGGTCCGACGTCGGGAGCCACCGGCAGCCCACTGTAGGGCTCTCCGACGGGGGCAGCGATGGGTGGCGGAGCAGGCGGCAGCTGATCGACTGGCGGGGCGACGGACTCAGCCGGCGGCGGAGGTGGTCGGCGCG
>DATLYX010000123.1:0-42777 GCA_035574295.1 Xanthobacteraceae bacterium | reverse complement strand
AGGCTTGCCTGGCGGAGCAGGGTGGCCGGCGCGGACGGAGCTTCGTTTGTCCTTGCCGCCGCCGCGAGTTTCGGCGCCGCGACCGGCCGCACCCCGCGTTCGAGGTCCGCGAGTGCCAACGCATAACCTGCGAGCGGTTGTCCGTCGGAAGGAATATGGACGGTGCGTTGGTTCGGGAACACGCGCACGAGCTCCTCGCGCGACATGCGCGGCCAATGCCGCACGTTGCCCACGTCGAGATGGACGAAGCGCGATCCGGAATTGGGGTAGTAGCCGACGCCGCCGCCTTGCAGCCGCAGCGCCGCCACGCGCACCTCCTCGATCGGCACGCCGGGAATGGAGAAATCGATGGCGCTGCCGGTCATGTGGTGGGAGAACATCGCCACGCCGTTGCTGCGCGCGCGCAGCATGGCGTTGGTCTCCGGCGAGCGGTAGCCGCAGATGACGTGGATCGGCCCCTTGGCGCCCACTTCGCGCTGCACTTCCCACAACAGGTCGATGAGTTGCGGATCGACCCTCACCTGCTCGTTCTTTCGCCAGTCCCGCAGGAAATGGCTGAGCTTCTGCAGCGCCGCCTCGTCATAGCGGCCGTTGCGTTTGAAGGTGACGGTGATGTCCTCGCGGGTGTGGACGTGATGCAGGGAGATGGTGCGTGTGTCGCCGGTGGCGCCGGCGCGCTGCGGTCCCTGCATGCCGAACGCCAGCAGAATAGCGGCAAGCCCGAGCGCCCGTCCGGCCCGGCGGTGGCACAAACTCAGAGCTGTCTGGCGGCCCCTGCCAACTGCCACTTCGATCCCACCCCAAAAACGAAACGCCCCAAGCGTCGGCCGCCCGCGGGCATGTGCCCGCGCAACTTGGCTAACGCAGTGTTATCGGGATTGATTAACGCGCACTTAGCGCTCCCGTCCCAGTCGTTAAGCGACTAGCCGCGGAGTATGGCCAAAAAAGGCCGCCGCAGGCCACAAACTTCGCCGGGGATGGCTAATGCACTGGGGAAAAGTCGACGTTTCGGATCAAGGATAACGAAACCTGAACGCCTTGATGACGCTGAACCGCCCTCCCATCAAGCCGCCCCCCAACAAGCCGCATGCCCCGAATCACTTCGGGGCATGCGGACGGAGATTGGTTGTTGCGCTTTGACCGCTGCCGCGTCAGCGGAACAGCCGGCCGAAGAAGTGGAAGGGATTGTCGCCGCGCCGTCCGTAGGGGCCGTTTCCGTAGTCCCAGCCGCCTCCGTCGCGCGGCACATTGGCGAGCCTGGCAAGATCGGTCGGCGTCGGCTTGTAGTTCGGGTCGGCCGGACGGTCGATCGCCACGTCGGCCACGCGCCGCTCGCTGCCCTTCATGATGCTCACATACTTGGCGTCAAGGCCGTAAAGGTCCTCGCGGAACTGCAACTCGCCGTTCTCGTCCACGAAAGCGGTCTGGTAGGTGATGTGCACCGGGATGTGGACCTTGAAATCGATGTTGATCTCGTTGTCCGAGAACATCCGGCGGATCCGTTCCTGCGTGTACCTCTCGTTCGGCATCGCAAAGCTGAGCAGGATCTCCGCATAGCGCACCGGATCCTGTACCCGCATGCAGCCGTGGCTGTAGGCGCGTCGCTCATGCGCGAACAGGTGCTTCTCCGCGGTATCGTGCTGATACACGAGATACTTGTTGGGGAAGTTGAACCGCAGGCGGCCGAGCGCATTTTTGTCTCCCGGCGGTTGATAGACGCGGATGCCGTCGCGCCCCTGCTCGACCTTCAGCCCCTGCTTGGCGAAGATTCCGGGGTCCGAGGTCTCGAAGATCGGCAACAGCTCCTGGTAGATGATCGACTGCGGGACGTTCCACACCGGGTTGACGGTGATGAATTTCATCGTCTCGGAGAGCAACGGCGTGGCCTGCGACGGCTTGCCGACCACCACGCGCGTCTTCCAGATCTCTTGCCCGTCGTTGTAGACCCGCAGGTGGAAGTCGGGAATGTTGAGCACCACGTGGGTCTTGCCGAGGTCGCGCGGCACCCAGCGCCAGCGTTCCATGGTGGCGAGGATCATGTTGATCTTGCCCTCGCGGGTCGGGCCGTTGAGCGCATCGATCGTGGGGTTGCCGACCTGACCGTCGGGTTTGAGCCCGTTGCGCTCCTGGAATTTGGCGACCGCCTGGGCCAGTTCCTTGTCGTAGTAGGTGTCGTCTTTCGGCGGCAGGCCAAGCTTCTCGCGGATCAGCGGAACCCGCGGATCCTGCATCATCGCAACCTCCGCAGGCTTCGACTTGTCCTTGGCCGACTTGCCCTTGTCTTTTGCGTTCCTGGGCTTCTCCCCGAATTTTTCGTTCCCGTATTTCAGATACTGGCCGTAAGGAATGCGCGGCCCGCTCTCCCCGGTCTGTGCGCGCAGTTCCGCCAGTTTCTGCTTCAGCGCCCTGTAGGCGGCATGCGGGGGCTGCAGCGAATCGAGGGCGGCCTTCACGTCGCTTGCCTCGGCGATCCGGCTGAGCACCTCGGTGGCGTCGTAGTTGTCCTTGTAGACCGCGTTGGCCGTGATGCGCGACCAATGCACGCGGCCGTTCATCGCGTGCCGCGCATAGGTGAGAAAGACCGCGGTGAAACGCGCCTCGGTCTCGGCCTGCCCCTCCAGGCTGCTGGCCGTGAACCTGGGGAACACGTAGTCGGACGGCTCAAGCCCGTCCGCGTCGATGGTCTTGATGTAGTCGAGCACCGCCTGGGCGCGTGGCGATGGCCCGCCCTGCTCGACCCACAGCGGCTGATAGTTGCGCTTCTGGTAGAAGGCATCGACCAGCGCGCGTTCGCCTCTGCGCGTGATGATGCGGTCGCCCCTCGTCGGGGAGCTCAGGATGTCGCGCAGCCTGTCGCTGATGGTCGGTTCTGCGGGCGGCGATGCAGCGGCCGGCGGGGCGGGCGGCGTTTCGTTTGCGCCGCGGTTCGAAGCCCCGGGCGCCGGCATGGTCGCCTGCGCGAATTTGAGGTACTGCGCGCGATCGGCACCAGATCCGCTCGCCGGCGATGCTCCGCCGCTGAGACGCGCTTCACCTCCGGGCGTCGCGCCGCTGCTGACGGCGCTCGCGAGCAGGATTGCCACGGCATTACTGGCCAACAGGCCGGGCATGAATTTGCGGCGCATGGTCTCCCCTCGTTTGGCACTGGCTCCGGGTCGTCGGACCGGCGTTATCCGTAAACGCTTTACCGTATGCGACCCCGCACCAGACACTAACGCATAGCCCGACACATAGCATCGCGTCGTCTATGAATCATGAAGTCTACCGTGCGGAAAGGTTACGATAAATTTGCCGCAGGGTCGATCTGAACGCGGGCCGCAACTGCGGAAAATCGGCGGAAATTCGGTAGTTTTTGCGTGAGGGGGCTGCTTTGTCGCAGCCCGTTACCCGGCGGCCACGGTGTCCTTGCGCCCCGGGCCAGCCGGGCCGTCAAGCCCGAGATGCTCCAGCTTGCGGTACAGGGTCGAGCGCCCGATCCGCAGGCGGCGGGCAACCTCCGACATCTGCCCGCGATAGTGCGAGATGGCAAAGCGTATGGTTTCGGTTTCGATCTCCTCCAACGGCCGGACCTCGCCAGCGGCATCGAGCAGGCGCAGCGTGCCGTGCGGGTTCAGCGATCCCGGAGCGCCAAGCTCGACCGCCAATCCGGTCCCCACCTCCAGGAGGGGAGGGGACTCGTGAATCATGGCGGGCTGCGATGGGCACTCACCCGCGGCCGGTGCATTTTTGCCCGCGGCGACCTGGGCTGCGATCTGCGGGAATTCCGACACCCCGATGCAGTCGCCTTCCGCCAACACCACCGCGCGGAACACCGCGTTTTCGAGCTGGCGCACGTTGCCCGGCCAGCGGTAGGCGGCAAGCAGCGCCAGCGCCTCTCCGCTCACCATGCGGATGCGCTTGCCTTCCTCGGCCGCGATGCGCGCCAGGAAATGCCGCACCAGATGCGGAATGTCCTCCGGCCGCGAACGCAACGGCGGAACGGCAATGGGGAACACATGCAGGCGATAGAACAAGTCTTCGCGGAAGCGGCCTTCCTTCACCGCCGCCATCAGATTGCGGTTGGTGGCGGAAATCAGCCGCACGTCCACCTTGATCGGTTTGCGCGCGCCCACCGGCTCGACTTCTCCTTCCTGGATGGCGCGCAAAAGCTTCACCTGCGCGGGCAGCGGCAGTTCGCCCACTTCGTCGAGGAACAGCGTGCCCCCGGAGGCTTCCGCGAACTTGCCGACGTGGCGCTCGGTTGCTCCCGTGAAGGCGCCCTTCTCGTGGCCGAACAGGATCGATTCCACGAGATTGTCCGGGATCGCCCCGCAGTTGACGGCGACGAACGGCCTCGCCCGACGTTCGCTTGAGCCGTGGATCGCGCGCGCGATCAATTCCTTGCCGACCCCGGACTCGCCTTCGATCAGCACCGGGATGGCGGAGGCCGCGGCCTTTTCCGCCGCGCGCAGCACCGCCTCCATTTCGGCGTTGCGGGTGACGATGTCCCTGAAGGTGAGCGTGCCGCTCTGGCTGCGCTTGATGCGGGTGATTTCGCCTTCGAGCGCCCGCGTGGCAATCGCGTTGCGCAGCGACACCTGCAGCCGTTCGGCGCCGACCGGCTTGACCACAAAATCCACCGCGCCCGCGCGCATGGCCGAAATCACGTTGTCGATGCCGCCGTGCGCCGTCTGCACGATCACCGGCACGTTGCATCCCGCCGCGCGCAGCCGCGCCAGCACCCCGAGCCCGTCGAGATCCGGCATCACCAGATCGAGCACCACGCAGTCGATGTTCTGGGGGGCTGGGCCGGTGAGCAGCGCGGCGGCGGCCTCGCCGGACTCCACCACCACCGGCTCGTAGCCGAACTTCCGCACCATGTTTTCGATGAGCCGCCGCTGCACCGGATCGTCGTCGGCAATGAGAACGCGCTCGACCATGATCGCACCCGCTACGCTGTACCGTATCGGGGCACTGTGGCCGAACGCGCTTAACGGGGAATTAAGCGCAAAGCTGCGCGATCCGTCGCAAACGCTCGTTAACCATGAGAACGGCGAAGCCGCGCCGCAACCCGGCGCTTGCGTTGTTTGATCGCCGCGCCACCGCGCCTGCGAAAACTGGACGCGGACTCGGCCGGAGCGGGTCCGTCGGCGGACAGCGGCGGAGCCGCTTGGCTCGCCGACAGATCGCGCGGACCTTCGCGCCGCCGACGTCGCGCCGGAAACGGCGACGATGTTTCCTCACTTGGCGGCGCGATAGGTATGCACGCCCGCGTCGTGGGCCACCCGCGCTGCCGCGTGCCGCGCGTCGCGCGCGCGCAGCGCGATTTTCCAGATTTCCATTGCGAACAGGAGCGACGAGGCGACCGCGGTGGCGATGACCCAGTCCATGAGCGACAACGGCACCGTGTGGAATGCCACCTGCAGCATTGGGACGTAGATCACGAGGATATGCGTGCCGAGGGAAAACGCGATCGCCGCCAGGAGCCATTTGTTTTCCAGGAAGCCGAAAAAGGCGCTGCGGCGCCGCGAGCGGCAGTTATAGACGTCGAACAACTGGTACATCATCAGCGTGGTGAAGGCCATCGTTCGCGCCAGCGCCTCGTCGTGCAGATTGGGTGCGGCGCCCGTGGCGAACAGCGTGATCAACCCGCCCGGATAGTAGGCGTCGAGCACGAAGATCGTCCCGACCATCATGATTACGCCGACGTAGACAAGTCGGGCCCAGTCTTCGGGCAGCAGGACGCCCGCGCCGGATCGCCGCGGCGGCCGCCGCATCACATCGCGATCCTTGGGATCGACGCTGAGCGCGAGCGCCGGCGGGCCGTCGGTCACAAGGTTGATCCAGAGCAGGTGAACCGCGAGCAGCGGCAGGAATAGTCCGATATCGACCGAAACAAGCCCAAGCGCGCCGGCGAGCATGACGCCGGCAAACATGGTGAGCAGCTCGCCCGAATTCGTGGACAACAGATAGATCAGATATTTCTGGATGTTGTCGAAGACGCCGCGGCCCTCCTCGACCGCTTTCACGATGCTGGCGTAGTTGTCGTCGGTCAGCACCATGTCGGCGGCTTCTTTGGCGACGTCGGTGCCGGTGATCCCCATGGCGACGCCGATGTTGGCGGCCTTCAGCGCCGGCGCATCATTGATTCCGTCGCCGGTCATGGCGACGATGTGGCCCTTGCGTTGCAGCGACTCCACGATCCGCAGCTTGTGGCTCGGATCGACGCGCGCGAACACGCGCACCTGCTCGATGATCGCGTCAAGCTCGGCATCGGACATCGTGCGCAGCTCCGCGCCGGTGGCGAGCCGCGCGCCCGGTTCCAGAATATTCAGCTCGCGCGCGATGGCCGCTGCCGTCGCCGGATGGTCCCCCGTGATCATCACCGTCCGCACGTGCGCCTGACGCGCGGTCGCGACCGCAGCCTTCACTTCTTCGCGCGGCGGGTCGATCATGCCGACCAGCCCGAGCAGGATGAGGTCATCCTCGATGTTCTCGGGGGGCGCTTCGACATTGCGCGGCGCACTCGGATCGACGCCGAGCATGGCGGGATCAATCGTGCGCATGGCGATGGCGAGCGTGCGCAACGCCTGGGCGGCGAGACCGTCGTTGCGGCGCATCAGTTCGGCGCGGCGCGCCTCGTCCAACGGCACGCGCTCGCCGTCCTCCGTGGTCACGTAGCGGCATTTCGGCAAAAGAATTTCCGGTGCGCCCTTGACGAACACCGACAACGCGCGCGCATTGTCGGGGTCAAGATGGATTGTCGTGTGGCGCTTGCGTTCGGAGCTGAACGGAATCTCGCCGATTCTCCGGTAGCGGGACAAATCCGCCTCGGTCAGCCCGAGCTTGCGCGCAGCCACGATCAGCGCGCCTTCGGTCGGGTCGCCTTGCACTTTCCATCGGCCGCTGCCGTCGGAGAGCGTCGCATCGTTGACCAGTGCGGCCGCCCTGAGCGTGCCGAGTACGACCCTGCGCAGAGGCGAGTCCTTGTCGAGCGGCTTGCCGTTGACCGTGAATTGCCCTTCCGGAATGTAACCGCTGCCGCTCACCTCGATAGTGGCGCCGCCGGCGTAGACGATGCGCACCGTCATCTCGTTGCGCGTCAGCGTGCCCGTCTTGTCCGAGCAAATGACGGTGGCCGCGCCCAGGGTCTCGATCGCCTGCAGCTTGCGCACGATTGCGTGCGCCGCCACCATGCGCCGCACGCCCAGGCTCAGCCCGATCGTCACGATCGCCGGCAGCGCCTCGGGGATGGCAGCGACCGCGAGCGCGACCGCGAACAGGAACAGGCTGAGCACGACGTTGAGCGTGTACGCCGAGGTGCTGAGCAGACCCGCGGCGAATACCACCGCGCAGATGCCGAGCATGATGACGCTCAGCCACTTGCCGGTGCGATCGAGCTCCTGCTGCAGCGGCGTCGGTTCTTTTTCGGCCGCTTCCAGCAGCCCGGCGATGTGGCCGACCTCGGTTGCCATGCCGGTGGCCACCACCACCGCGCGGCCGCGGCCGTAGGTGGCGACCGTGCCGGCATAGATCATGTTGCGCCGGTCCCCCAGGCTGCCGTCGATGTCGACGGGAGCGGCGTCCTTGGCGACCGGAACGCTTTCGCCGGTGAGCGGCGCTTCGTCGGTGTGCAGGTTTGCTTCTTCGATCAGGCGCGCGTCGGCCGGGATCTTGTCTCCCGCTTCGACCAGGATGATGTCGCCCGGCACGATGTCGCGCGCAGGGATGCGCTGCCGCTCGCCGTCGCGGATCGTCGAGGATTCCGGCGCGGCCAGCGCCATGAGCGCGCGCACCGACCGCTCAGCGCGCGCCTCCTGGAAGAATCCCAGCAGCGCATTGAGGACGACGATCGCGGTGATAACGATGGCCTCATAGGGCAACGCCGTCTCGCGCGGATCCTGCAGCAGCCATTCGATCACCGAGATCACGATGGCCACGAGCAGGATGATGACCAGCACGTTCTCGAACTGTTCGAGCAGCCGCCGCCACCACGGCGTCTCCGGCGCGCTTTTCAGCTCGTTCGGTCCGTAATGGGCAAGCCGGCGCTGCGCTTCATCGCGGCTCAAGCCGCGCACCGCATCGGATTGGAGCGAGGCAACGACGGCCGCGGCGGGCACCCGGTGCGGTGCAGGTTGCGCGCGCGTCGGCTCGGCAGACGGCTGTGCGGTTTGGGTGGCTTCGAGCAGGGTCGTCACGATGCAGTCCTTTGCGTTGCGAACATGTTTGCGAGGGCGCACGGGTCATCCGCATTGCGACAGATCAAGGAGCTGTCGCACGCCAAGTGCGCGTGGATGTGCCGGCGGGCGGACGCTCGGTCTGAAACATTCGCCGGGCTGCCGCCGGTCAGGGGAAACGAATCGTATGGCCGGCGCGTTGCCCCCGCCTGCGGGGGCGCGGATCGCCGCTGCCTCTGCTCTGAATCGTCAGAGCGATGGACGCTGCGGAACAACGGGCACAAGAAGGCCGCTCCTTAGCCTTGTCCCAGTCCGACATCGCAGCGTGGAAGCTGCCAGAGGGGCCCGTCCTGGTGGTCCGATATGGGCTCAAACCACGTCGCATGCCGCGGTTTTAGCCCGAAATTTCCTCACTTTTGCGCCGTTGCCGGCGCCGTTTCTTCCTCCTGCCGCTCTCCGATCACGCGCTCGGGTCGCGGCAAAAACTAATTTCCCGTCGGCGCCTCCCGTGCGGTCGCTTGGCCGCTCTTGTCGCCGGACAAAACTTTTTCGACGCCATAGTATTGCAGCGCCGTGTAGGCGACGAATCCGGCAAGAAACATGGCGCCCACCGGCCGGCTCAAGCCGTTGCGGATGAGCAGGAAGCCGAGCAGCACCGCGGTCACCGCCAGCATCACCCACAGGTCGAACACAAGTATCTGCGGCGGCACCGGGATCGGATTGACCACCGCGACAAGGCCCATGATCGCGAACAGGTTGTAGATGCCGGCGCCGAGCACGTTGCCGACCGCAACCTCGGAATGCTTGCGGATCGCCGCAACCGTGGCGGTGGCGAGCTCGGGCAGCGAGGTGCCGACCGCGACGATCGTAAGGCCGATCACCTCTTCGCCGACGCCGAGGAAACGCGCCGTCTCGACCGCCGCCGTCACCAAGAGCTTGGCGCCGGCCACCACCGCGACGATGCCGCCGACGACCGAAAGCAACGACAGCCATACCGGCTTGGGCGGCTCCTTGAACTCCTTGGCCACCTCTTCGGCAAGATCGCCCGGATCGTTGGCTTTGCCGCGCTTGCGTTCCTGCCGGAAGGCGTAAATCGAGAAGGCGGCCAGCATCGCCACCATCAGTCCGCCCTGCCAGCGCTCGATTGTGCCGGACAAGGCCAGCGCGGTGAACACCAGCGCCGCCCCCATGCACATCGTTGCGTCGCGCAACAGCGTGGTCGGTTGCACCGCGATCGGAAAGATCACCGCCGACAGGCCGAGGATCAGGAGTATGTTGCAGATGTTCGAGCCGACCACATTGCCGACCGAGATCCCGGGCAGGCCGTCGACCGCCGCCTGCAGGCTTACCACCAATTCCGGCGACGTGGTGCCGTAGGCGACGATGGTCATGCCGATGATCATCGGTGTGACCTTGAGCCTGCGCGCCAGCGCCACCGCGCCGCGCACCAGATATTCCGCCCCGAACAGCAACAGAACGAAGCCGCCGACAAATTGGACAAGTGTCATCATTGGGCTATCCGAGTGATCCGCTCCGAAGGTCGAAATGATGCCGGTCGCCTGCCTTCACCGTTCGGTGGGGCCATGCAGCACGACGCGAACCAGATTGTCGGGTTCGATGGTTGCGGCCGCGCAAAGACCGACAAGGACGAGCGCGCCGGCGACGTCGCCATAGGTCACCTGGGTCGGGTCCTCCGCACGGTGCCGCCACGCGAGGAGGGCGAAGGCGGTCGCCAGCGCCAAGGTCGCGGTAGTGACCAGGGGGATCACGAGCTCCCGCTGCACCCAGCCGCCCGCCAGAATCCAGAGCGCGGCGATCCCGACGGCGCTGCCGAGAAAGGCAATGCGCGGCCCGGGCCGAAGCGCACGCGCGAGCGGTACATCATGTCGCTTGGCGCGGTCGGTGATCGACATGGCGTCACGCCTCCTCTCGACGTCTCAACAGGTCTCAACCATCGCTTTCGGGCTATACGCCGCGACAAATCATGCTATGCTGCGTCTAGCCGGGTTCTGTTTATGTTTCCATAGTTTAGTAGATACGAAACGTCACAACAAGGCAAGCAAAACCGGCCGGGGTCGATGATGGCAGGGGTACCTATGCAATTTGCGCGCTCCGATGCGCAGGCCAAACAGCTACGCAAGGAGGCCGGGGCTTGGCTTAAGGAGCTGAGAACCCAGGCTGGGCTGTCCCAGATCGAACTCGCGAACCGCCTGGGCTTCAAATATTACACATTCATCTCGCAGGTCGAGAACGGTTTCGGCCGCGTGCCGACCGCCAGCATGGAGGCCTGGGCCTCCGCTCTTGGCGTCAATCCGTCGTATTTTGCCAAGATGCTCCTCTCCTTTTATGAGCCCGAGCTTTATCGCCTGCTGTACGAGGTGAAGAAATGAACGTCATAAAATTTCCCCGGCCCGAGGAGCGTCAGGCGGCGAGCTCGCCGTCGGCGGAATTGCGGCATGTGATCGATGCCTGTTCGGTATCGATTGCAAGCGGTGCGGCAAGCGGCTGGGAGATGGGTCGGACCGACAACGGCGATCCGCAGATTTATCTGCTCGGCCCGCCCCCCGACTATGACTGCATTTTGTGCATCTCGCGTCTCGGCCCGCTTTACGTGGTCGAGGACGGCAGCGGCCGCGTGCTGTTCGAGCACAACGATCCCCTGTTGCTGGCCGAGCAGACCACGGAGCTGCTCCGCCGCGGCAAAGTCGCCATCGCTGCGCGCATTGCCGTGGCGTGGTGCGCGTTGCGCGAGGCGATCGAGGAAAAGACCGAAGCCATGCTCGCCGAGCCGCTCGAATTGTTGACCCACCTGGCGCCGCAGATGGCGGCCCTGGCCTGAACCGAGCGGGGCGGCCGCAAACCGCCGCCACAATTTCAGCACCTCGACCTCATAGTTGAATATTTGAGCGGCGCGATGCCGCAGTACGGTTGATCTGCGCGTTTGGCCTCGCGATATGTTGTCGTTGAGTTCTCTTGCCACTCACACCCAGTCGGACTGACCCCATGCCGTCTCCTGCTCGCGCTGCCCTCAGGCGCACCGAAAAGCCTGCGCCGCGGCATGTCGGCAAATTGCGCAACGACCGCGCTGCGCTGCCGGAATGGAATCTCGCTGATCTCTACCCGGCGCCCGAAGCGCCCCAGGTCAGGCGCGACCTGGAAAAGGCCGACGCCGAGTGCCTTGAGTTTGAACAGACCTACCGGGGCAAACTTGCCGAACTTGCGGCAAGTCCTGATGCCGGGGCGAAGCTTGCGGATGCGGTGAAGAGGTATGAAGCCATCGACGAGCTGCTCGGGCGTCTGATGTCCTATGCCAGCCTGCTGCATGCCGGCAACACCGCCGACGCCGCCATCGCCAAGTTTTACGGCGACATGCAGGAGCGCATCACGGCCGCCTCCTCGCACCTGTTGTTCTTCGTGCTGGAGCTCAATCGCATCGACGACAAGCTCTTGGAAACGGCCATGGCCGACCCGGCGCTCGGCCATTATCGTCCGTGGCTCGAGGACATCCGGCGGGAGAAGCCCTATCAGCTCGAGGATCGCATCGAGCAGTTGTTTCACGAGAAGTCGGTCACCGGTTACGCCGCCTGGAACCGGCTGTTCGATGAAACGATGGTTGCGTTGCGCTTCAACGTCGCCGGCAAGCAGCTCGCGCTCGAGCCGACCCTGCATCTGTTGCACAGTCCCAAGGCGGCGGCGCGCAAGGCGGCCGCTCAGGCATTGGCCAAAACCTTCAAAGAGCACCTGCGGCTGTTCACCCACATCACCAACACGCTGGCCAAGGACAAGGAGATTTCCGACCGCTGGCGCGGCTTCCCCGACGTTGCCTCCGCGCGCCATTTGGCCAACCGCGTGGAGCCGGAAGTCGTCGAGGCGCTGGTGTCAGCGGTGCGCGCCGCCTATCCGCAGCTCTCGCATCGTTATTATGCGCTCAAGGCGCGCTGGTTCGGCAAGAAGCGGCTGCCCCATTGGGACCGCAATGCGCCGTTGCCGAAAATTCCCATGCGCACGCTTTCCTGGTCCGATGCCAAGGATTTGGTGTTGTCCGCCTACGACGCTTTTTCGCCCAAGATGGCAGAGATCGCCGAGCGTTTCTTTCGCAACCGCTGGATCGACGCGCCGACCCGTCCCGGCAAGGCGCCCGGCGCGTTCTCGCACCCCACCGTTCCCTCGGTTCACCCTTACGTGCTGCTCAACTATCAGGGCCGTCCGCGCGACGTGATGACGCTTGCGCACGAGCTCGGCCACGGGGTGCATCAGGTGCTGGCGGCGCCGAACGGTCCGCTCATGGCGCCGACGCCGCTCACCCTTGCGGAGACGGCCAGCGTGTTCGGCGAGATGCTCACCTTCCGGCGGCTGCTCGCCGAAACCGCGGACAAGAAGCAGCGCAAGGCCATGCTCGCCGCCAAGGTCGAGGACATGATCAACACCGTGGTGCGGCAGATCGCGTTCTACAATTTCGAGCGCCGCATCCACACCGAACGCCGCACCGGCGAGCTTACCTCCGACCGCATCTGCAGCATCTGGCTGGAAGTGCAGGGCGAAAGCCTCGGCCCCGCGATCGAGCTGAAACCCGGCTACGAGACGTTCTGGTGCTACATCCCGCACTTCATTCATTCGCCGTTCTATGTCTATGCCTATGCCTTCGGCGACTGCCTGGTGAACTCGCTCTACGCGGTGTACGAGCGCGCGAGCGCCGGCTTTGCCGAGCGTTATCTCGAAATGCTCGCTGCCGGCGGCACTAAGCACCATTCCGAATTGCTCGCCCCGTTCGGGCTCAACGCCCGCGACCCCGCCTTCTGGCAGGGCGGATTGGCCGTCATCGAACGCATGATCGCGGAGCTGGAAGGTTTAGGATGAAATAATTTCAATGATTCATTGGGGATAATACCGGCGCCATTCATTCGAATTGAGCATCGATCCGTGATCCTGAGGTGGCCGGCGAAGCCGGCCCTCGAAGGATGACGAGCACGCCGTCCTTCGCGGCCCCGCGCGTCGCGCCCGCGCCTCAAGGACGACGGCGGTGCTCTCTCAATGGCGTGCCGGTATAACACCTGTTGTACCGTCACGGGAATGGCGTTATACTTTATGTATAACGAGGGAAGTGCCGCCATGAACAAGAGCGCTCGCGATATCGAAATTGAAGGCTACCTCCTGCAGATCAAAAAGATCGGCAATTCGGTTGGGTTGATCCTTCCGAAGGAATTGCTTGCTCGCCTGAAATTAAAGGAAGGCGACAAGCTTCATGTCGTCGAGCAGACCGACCGTGGCTTCAAGCTCACGCCCTACGATCCGAAACACGCTGAGGCCATGGAGATTGCGCGCCGCTCGTTCAGGAAATACGCCGATACCTACAAGGCCCTGGCCAAGTGAGAGAGCCAAGATGGCTCGACCACGACATCGTTATTGATGTTCATGCCGAGCAACTGGCCCTCTTCGGCGGTGCGGAGGGTATCCGCGATCGGGGATTGCTCGAATCTGCACTGTCTCGGCCCGTTAACAAGTTCCATTATGGGGAAAACGATATCGCTGCGCTTGCCGCTGCCTACGCATTCGGTATTGCGCGCAATCATCCGTTTGTTGATGGAAATAAGCGTGCAGCCTTCGCATCGATTATCGTCTTTCTCGGCCTGAACGGGATCGATTTTGATGTGCCGCCGGAAGAGGCCACCGCGATGATTTTGGGCCTTGCCGCCGGCGAGATCGGTGAGGAAGGTCTGGCGCGGTGGATACGGGAAAATCTACCCCGCTCCAAATAGCGAGAGGATCAAACATGCTGCAGGGAAAAACCGCTCTCGTCACCGGCTCCACTTCCGGCATCGGGCTCGGCATCGCCCGCGCGCTGGCGCGCGAGGGCGCCGACATCGTGCTCAACGGCTTCGGCGAGCCCGCGGCCATCGAAAGCCTGCGCAGGAAACTCAGCGACGAATACAAGGTCAGGGCCACTCATATTGCCGCCGACATGGCCAAGCCGGACGAGATCTATGCCATGGTCGGAAAAGCGCTCGGCGAATTCGGCCGCATCGACATTCTCGTCAACAATGCCGGCATCCAGCACGTGGCGCCGATCCAAAATTTTCCCATCGAGCGCTGGGACGCCATCATCGCCATCAATCTTTCCGCCGCGTTCCACACCATACGCGCGACGCTGCCCGACATGCTCCAGCGCAACTGGGGCCGCATCATCAACATCGCGAGCGCGCACGGCCTCGTCGCCAGCGTGCAGAAGGTTGCCTACGTCGCTGCAAAACACGGCCTGGTGGGCCTGACCAAGGTGGTTGCGCTGGAGACGGCGACGACCGGCATCACCTGCAACGCGATCTGCCCCGGCTGGACTTTGACGCCGCTGATCCAGGCCCAGATCGAGGCGCGCGCCACGGCGAAAAACCTGTCGATCGATGAAGCAAAGCGTGACCTTCTGGCCGAGAAACAGCCCTCGCTCGAATTCGTGACCACGGAGCAGCTCGCCGCCACGGCGGTGTTCCTCTGCTCCGAAGGGGCCGCGCAAATTCGCGGTGCGGCATTGCCGGTCGACGGCGGCTGGACCGCGCAGTGAACTTTTGCGGCCGCGCGCGGGCCGCAATCTTCGCCTAACATCAGTCGCGATGCCTTCCGACCGCGAAGCCAACCGTTTTTCCGCCCGCGCCCGCCGTTATGCGCGGGTCGGCGCCAATGTCGGCGGCATTGCCGCGCGCCTTGCCGGCGCGCGCCTGTTCGGTCTGAGCCTCGACCGCGCCAAGAACGCCGCCGAACTGGCCGCCGCGCTGGGCGGGCTCAAAGGCCCGATCATGAAAGTGGCGCAGCTCCTTGCCAACATCCCCGAGGCGCTGCCGCCGGAATACATCGCCGAACTGAGCAAGCTGCAAAGCCAGGCGCCGCCCATGGGCTGGGCCTTCGTCAAGCGCCGCATGCAGGCCGAGCTGGGCGCCGACTGGCAGAAAAAATTTACCGAATTCGAGCACCACCCCGCCGCCGCCGCCTCCCTCGGCCAGGTGCACCGCGCCCGTGCGCTCGACGGTTCCGCGCTCGCCTGCAAGCTGCAGTATCCCGACATGCAGTCCGCCGTCGAGGCCGATCTGAAACAACTGGCGTTGTTGTTTGCGATACACCGCCGCCTCGATCCGGCGATCGACACCCGTGAGATTCTCAAGGAGATCAGCGCGCGCATCCGCGAAGAGTTGGATTATAAGCGCGAGGCCAAACACGTCACCCTCTACCGCGACATGCTGCAGGCGAGCGATCTCGTTCACGTGCCGAAAGTATGGCCCGAACTGTCGACCGGTCGGCTCTTGACCCTCGACTGGCTCGAAGGCCGCCGCCTGCTCGAATACAAGGACGCGCCGCTGGCGACCCGGAATCTGCTGGCGCGTGCCTTGTTCACCGCCTGGTGGTTCCCCTTCAGCCGCTACGGTGTCATCCACGGCGATCCGCATCTCGGCAACTACACGGTGTTCGCGGACGGCCGCAAAGCCGCCGGCATCAACCTGCTCGATTACGGCTGCATCCGGATTTTTCCCGCCCGGTTCGTCGGCGGCGTGGTCGATCTCTACAACGGTCTGCGCCGCAACGACGAGGAGTTGATTGCCCATGCTTATGCGACATGGGGCTTCCGCAATCTCACGCGTGAGCTGATCGAGATTCTCAACATCTGGGCGCGCTTCATCTACGGACCGCTGATGGACGACCGCGTGCGCACCATCGCCGACGGCGTGAAGCCGGGCGAATACGGCCGCCGTCAGGCGTTCGAGGTGCAGCAGGCCTTGCGCCGCAAAGGTCCCGTCACCGTGCCGCGCGAATTTGTGTTGATGGACCGTGCGGCAATCGGTCTCGGCGGCGTCTTCCTGCACCTGCGCGCCGAGCTCAATTTTTATCGGCTGTTCAACGAGGCGATAGAGAGCTTCTCCGTGGCGCAGGTGGCGGAGCGGCAGGCGCAGGCTCTCGCCCGGGCTGGCCTCACCCCGCCGACCTGATTAATGTGTTGCCCCGCCTTCAAGTTGTCCCACCTTCCGTCCTTCCGAGTACCGACATGAATGCACCGATGATCTCCTCGATCATGCCCCGTCGCTGCGAGCCCATTGTCCGGAAATCTTGGGCGGGAGCCGGGGCGGCGGCCAGGCGGTCGATATGAGACTTTTCACGCTCGTTTGCGCCGCCGCCCTCGGCCTTGCCGCCATTGGACCGCGCCTCGCGCACGCCAACTGCCTGCAGGACGTCAGCCGGTTGATCTCCAGGGACACCGAACGGCTCTTGAGCCAATATCATCGCATCACCCGCCGCATCCAACGCGAAGGGCCGAGCCCGAGGTTGCGGGCCGAGGAGTGCCGTCTTGCCCGCCTGCTCGAGCCCCAGCTCGCCGGCCAGATCGAGGCGCTCAAGCAATCCCGC
This sequence comes from Xanthobacteraceae bacterium, assembly GCA_035574295.1. Classification (GTDB taxonomy): domain Bacteria; phylum Pseudomonadota; class Alphaproteobacteria; order Rhizobiales; family Xanthobacteraceae; genus PNAI01. Next base: position 26,239 of record DATLYX010000123.1, on the reverse strand, counting down.
TGCCGCCGCGATCCCAGCGCCGCCACCATGGTCAGCGACATCGTGCGCGGACACGAGAGCGACCTTGCGGTCATGCGCGAGGTGAAGGCCCGGCCGGAATGCCGCTGATGTCCCGGCGGCAGCGCCGGCGCAGCCTGCCGCGGCAGGCTGCGAGCCATGCCGAGCCGAGCATTGAACCTGGGTCCCGATTCCGCTAAAGCCTTGCGCAACCAGCAGTGTCCCCAGAGTGTGCGAGAAGGACCTTTCATGTCGGCCCATGACACCCCCGAATATGCGACCGCCTCCGGCAACGATTACCCCGCGCATGAGGAGATGTACCGCACCTTCACCTATCTGGTGCTGGTCTCCATCGTCGCCGTCGTCAACATCTGCCTCGGCCTTGCCATTGGCGGCGTGAAAGGCAACTGGTGGTTCGGCGGCCTCCTGATCCTGGCCTCGATCATCGCCGCGGCCATCAGCCTGCCCACGCACGCGAAACTTCCCGGTTATGTGGTGCTGGTGATCGGCTTGTTGGGGCTTGCATTCGCGTAAGTTCGAGTCCGGCGCGGCCCGCTTCTCGCCGCGTCGTCAGTTCCGAAAAACTGCATCGGGAGACCAAATGCGTATCGCGATTGCGCGTGAATCCGATGCTGGCGAACCGCGCGTCGCCGCCACGCCCGACACCGTCAAGCGCATGATCGCGCTCGGCGCCCAGGTGGTCGTCGAACCCGGCGCCGGCGAGCGGTCGGGAATTTTGGATGCCGATTTCACCGCCGCCGGCGCGACCATGGCCAAGGACGCGATCAAGGGCGCCGATGTGGTGTTGAAGGTGCGTCGCCCGACCCCCGCCGAACTCAAGGCTTACAAGAAAGGCGCGCTGGTCATTGGCCTGATGGATCCGTTCGGCGAGGGCGCGGCGCTCAAGAGCCTGGCCGATGCCGGCGTGGTTGCCTTTGCCATGGAGCTGATGCCGCGCATCACCCGCGCCCAATCCATGGACGTGCTGTCGAGCCAGGCCAATCTCGCCGGCTACCGCGCGGTGATCGATGCCGCCGCCGAATACGGCCGCGCCTTTCCCATGATGATGACCGCAGCCGGCACGGTGCCCGCGGCCAAGGTATTTGTGATGGGCGTGGGTGTCGCCGGCTTGCAGGCCATCGCCACGGCGCGCCGGCTCGGCGCCGTAGTCAGCGCCACCGACGTGCGGCCGGCCGTGAAGGAGCAGGTGCAGAGCCTCGGCGCAAAATTCATTGCCGTGGAAGACGAGGAGTTCAAGCAGGCGGAGACCGCCGGCGGCTACGCCAAGGAAATGTCGAAGGAGTATCAGGCCAAGCAGGCCGCGCTCATCGCCGAGCACATTACGAAACAGGATGTCGTGATCACCACCGCGCTCATTCCCGGCCGCCCTGCGCCGCGACTGGTCACCAAGCGCATGATTTCCACCATGCGGCCCGGCTCGGTGATCGTCGACATTGCGGTGGAGCGCGGCGGCAATGTGGAAGGCGTGAAGCCCGACGAAGTGGTGGTGATCAACGGCGTGAAGCTGGTCGGCCATGTCAACATGGCCGGGCGGCTTGCCGCCTCCGCCTCCGCGCTCTACGCCCGAAACCTGCTCAGCTTCCTCGAAACCATGATCGACAAGAATACAAAATCGCTGGCCGTGAACTGGGACGACGAGATCGTGAAGGGGACCGCTCTCACCCGCGACGGCGCCGTCATCCACCCGAATTTCGCCGCCAAGAGCGCCGCCTGAAACAATGCTCCGACCTCACTGCGGCAAAATCCCTTCTGCGGGATAAGGAACAAGGAGGCCCCGATGACCGGAACTCCGATTGATGCCGTCGATCCGTTCGTGTTCCGTTTATCGATCTTCGTGCTTGCGGTGTTCGTCGGCTACTACGTGGTGTGGTCGGTCACCCCGGCGCTGCATACGCCGCTGATGTCGGTGACCAACGCCATTTCCTCGGTGATCGTGGTCGGCGCTTTGCTTGCGGTGGGCGTAAAACTCGTGGCCGACGACAGCGGTCCGATCTGGGCGCGCGTGCTCGGGTTTTTCGCGCTGCTCATGGCGTCGGTGAACATTTTTGGCGGCTTTCTTGTCACCCAGCGCATGCTCGGCATGTACAAGAAAAAGAAATGAACTGCATGAACGCCAATTTTCTCGGCGTCATGGTCGGGCTTGCCCCGGCCGTCCACGTCTTGACCGCTGCACGGGAAGGCGTGGAGGTCCGCGGCGAGCGCGGGCATGACGGTGATGCATTCCAAGAGCATCGACCATGACCGCCAACGTCGCCGCGCTCCTCTATCTCGTTTCCGGCGTGCTGTTCATCCTCGCCTTGCGCGGTCTGTCGAGCCCGGAGTCGAGCCGCCGCGGCAATCTGTTGGGCATGGTTGGAATGGCGATCGCCATCCTCACCACGCTCGCCGCCCACCCCCCGAGCGGCTGGGGCGCCTGGGCGCTGGTGGTGCTCGGCGTCGGGCTTGGCGGCGGCATCGGCGCGGTGATCGCGCGCCGCGTGCCGATGACCGCGATGCCGGAGCTGGTCGCCGCCTTCCACTCCTTGGTCGGCCTCGCCGCCGTGCTGGTGGCTGCCGCCGCCTACTACTCTCCGGCCGCCTTCGACATCGGCACGGTCGGCAATATCCCGAAGGCGACGCTCATCGAGATGTCGCTCGGTGTCGCCATCGGCGCCATCACCTTCACCGGCTCGGTGATCGCCTTCCTGAAACTGTCCGGCCGCATGAGCGGCGCGCCGATCATCCTCCCCGCCCGCCATATCATCAACATCGTGCTGGCGCTGGCGCTGATCTTCTTCATTTACGGCCTCGTGGTTTCGCAGAGCCAGTTGGACTTCTGGGCGATTGCGCTCATTTCCTTTGCGCTCGGGGTACTCATCATCATCCCCATCGGCGGAGCCGACATGCCGGTGGTGATCTCGATGCTGAACTCCTATTCCGGCTGGGCCGCCGCCGGCATCGGTTTCACGCTCGGCAATTCGGCGCTCATCATCACCGGCGCGCTGGTCGGCTCCTCCGGCGCCATTCTCTCTTACATCATGTGCAAGGGGATGAACCGCAGCTTCATCTCGGTGATTCTCGGCGGCTTCGGCGGCGAGGTTGCTGCCGGCGCCGCCGCCGAACAACGCCCGGTGAAGATCGGCTCGGCCGAGGACGCCGCCTACATCTTGAAGAACGCCTCCAAGGTCATCGTCGTGCCCGGTTACGGCATGGCGGTGGCGCAGGCCCAGCATGCGCTGCGCGAAATGGCCGACGCGCTCAAAGCCAAGGGCGTCGAGGTCAAATACGCGATCCATCCCGTCGCCGGCCGCATGCCGGGCCACATGAACGTGCTGCTCGCCGAGGCGAACGTGCCCTACGACGAGGTGTTCGAGCTGGAGGACATCAATTCCGAATTCGCCCAGGCCGACATCGCGTTCGTGATCGGCGCCAATGACGTGACCAATCCGGCGGCCGAGGAGGATCCGAAATCGCCGATCTACGGCATGCCGGTACTGCAGGTGTGGAAGGCGGGCACGGTGATGTTCGTAAAACGCTCGCTCGCCTCCGGCTATGCCGGCATCGACAATCCCCTGTTCTACCGCGACAACACGATGATGCTGCTCGGCGACGCCAAAAAGATGGCGGAGAGCATCGTCAAGGCGCTTTGACGACGGCAGAAGCGCGTTGTTCAATTGTCGCACGCCAGCGTTCTGGACGTGCCATCAGCCACGCAATCCAGACATAGATCACGAGCACGACCGCAGGTTTGAGTACAGTGGCGACCGCAAGGTTCATCCCGAAACCCAGCACTTGGCAGGCGGCGAGCAAGAGCCATCCGCGCCAGTCTCTTTCGTCACGCAGCAGAATCAGCAAGGCAAGTGCAGCGATCGCCGGCGTCACCGCCAAATACGAGAGATATTCGTTGCGCGGGCCGAACAGGGTTATGTAGCAGCCCGACAACAGCAGCAGGGCGAGTCCCAGCGCCTTGCAATCGCCGGTGCTCCGCACCCGCCAGGCGAGCCAGAGCGTGCCGAGTGCGACCAGAAGCCGGACCGCAAACGAAACCGTGCCAGGCAGCACAATGCCGCCCGCGCGCATGAGGGTGGTAAAATCCGCCTGATAGATCCATTCTCCCGGCGCCGCCGTCGCCACAGCCCATAGCTTCAGCCCAAGAAGCTGATATTGCGTGACCGTATAGTCGAAGTTCAGAAACGCGAATGGCAGCGCGACGCCGGCGACGACGCCCAGGGCCAGAACCGACCGCATACGCGGCAGGAGCGCGCCGGCGAGCAAAATCATGACCAGCGCCAGCGGCTTGCAGAACAGCGCGAGCCCCAGCCACAGCCCGGCGGCGGTCCAACGCTCGCGGACAATGGCGGCGGCCGCTAGCATCATTGCGGCAATCATCGGGATATGCAGCTGCACTTGCTTGAAATGGTACCAGCCGGGCCAAATGTTGACGACCAGCAAAAGGCCGGCGAGCCACGTCGCCTGCCGGCGGTCGTCGATCAGCGAGGTGGACAGGGCAACAGCAGCATAGGTAAAAAGCGCGGCAAACACCGAGAACGCGATCGAAGCAGCAATGACGGGGGCGAGCGTCGTGAGCGGCACCATCAGCAGCAGCGAGGTCGGCCAGTAGCTCACGTCGCCCAGTGTGCTGGGATCGTAGATTGTCTGCTCGGCCCACAGCTTCGCGGCAAAATCCAGGTAATACTGGAAGGCCGAACCGAAGCGGCGCGGGTGCATGCCCCAGAGAATGGCAATCACCAGTGCCCCCCAGCCGGCCCAGCCGATCCAGGGATATCGCTTCAGAGCTGTCACGAGTGCAAGCGAACGCGCTGGTTTGGACGGCTGCATCGCCCCGACCTTGATCAATCGCCGGTTGGCGAAATGCGGAATTCGATGACCTCCGGCAGCGAGCGTAGATGCTGCGACAGCGCCTCCGCCTGCTTTGGGTCGCGGCTGCGCAGCACCATGCGATACTCGAACATCTCGCCGCCTTCGGTCAGCCGCGAGGAGAGATTGGCGATCGAGAAGCCGTATCGGCCGAGCAGCTCGCGCAGCTTCTCCTCGCTGATTACGGCGCCGCGACGGAAGCTAATCACGTGATGCGCATAGAATTCGCTCGGCAGCTTCATCTCGATGAAACGCAAGAGCGACAGCACGGTCAGCGTGGCAATCGCGCCGAGGACGGCCGCAAACCAGAAGCCGATCCCGATCAGTATGCCGATCGCCGCGGTGACCCAGATCGAGGCCGCGGTGGTGAGGCCGCGCACCGTCAGCCCTTCCTTGAAGATGACGCCGGCCCCGAGAAAACCGATGCCCGTCATGATGCCCTGTGCCATGCGCGTCGGATCGGTGCGAATGAAATCGATGGGCACTTCGGTCATCCACTGGCTTTGGTAGACGGTCACGAGCATCAAGAGCGCCGAAGCGATGCAGACCAGCGCGTGAGTGCGGAAGCCGGCCGGCCGGCCATGGAAAGTGCGCTCGAACCCGATCAGCGCCCCGATTGCGACCGCGCCCAGCACGCGCGCCACAATGACCAGTTCCTCGTGCGTCGGCATGGCGCGATTTTATGGGCCGCAGGGTCGCGCGGCAACTTCATGCCCGGGCGTTTCGCGCGCGTCCTGTGTGCTCGCGTGCCCGTGTGCTAATGAAAAGGCCATGTCCCTGCTCAAGACGGCGTTGGTCGCGCTCATCGCGTTCGGCGGGCTGACCGCGGTGATGTATTTCGCCCAGCGCAAGCTGATGTATTTTCCCGAAACCCTGCGCACCGCGCCGGCCGCCGCCGGCTTCCCCGCGGCCGAGGAGGTGATTCTCGACACTGCCGACGGCGAGCGCGTCATCGTCTGGCATGTGCCGCCGCGCGGCGCCGATCCGGTGGTGCTGTATTTCCACGGTAACGGCGGCGCGCTGCGCTACCGCGTGCAGCGTTTCCGCGACCTCACCCGCGACGGCAACGGGCTCGTGGCGCTCAGCTACCGCGGCTACGGCGGCTCGAGCGGCGCGCCGACCGAAGCCGGGCTCATCGCCGACGCCGAGGCAGCCTATGCCTTTGCGGCCGCCCGCTATCCGCCGGAGCGGCTCGTGCTGTGGGGCGAATCGCTCGGCGGCGGCGTCGCCGTCGCGCTTGCGGCAAAGCACCAAGTCGGCCGCATCGTGCTGGAGGCCGCGTTCACCTCTGCGGCGGACATCGGCGCCGCGGTTTATTGGTTCCTGCCGGTGCGCCTGTTGATGAAGGACCAGTTCCGCTCCGACCAGCGCATCGGCCAGGTGCAGGCGCCGCTCTTGTTTCTGCACGGCACGCGCGACAATGTGGTGCCGCTTGCGTTCGGCGAGCGGCTCTTTGCGCTGGCGAACGAGCCCAAGCGCATGGTGCGTTTTCCCGGCGGCGGGCATAACGACCTTGATGCCTACGGCGCCCAGGCCGTCGCCCGGACGTTCATTGCCGAGGCGGCGCGCTGACCCTCGGTTGATTCAGTTGATGTTGTAGGTTTGCCCGGCCTGGCCGCCGACCCGCGCAAAGCCCTGCTTGGCCGGCTCGAAATCCTTGTTGAGCTCGAGCGCCTTGGCATAGGAGCCCGCGGCGCGATCCTTGTCGCCGAGCCGCTCGTAGGCGAGGCCGCGGTTGGTCCAGGCCGCAACGTTGCGGGAATCGATGGTGATGGCGTTGTCGAGGTCGCCGATCGCCGACTTGTAGTCGCGGATCGCCATGTAGCTCTGCGCGCGCGCGATCAGCGGCTCCGCTTCGTTGGGCGCAAGTCCGATCGCGGTGGAGAAGTCGTCGATGGCGAACTGGTGCTGCCGCTGACCCTGATAGAGCAGGCCGCGGTTGTAGTAGCCCTGCGCGTTATCCGGCTGCAGCGCGATCGCTTTGTTGAAGTCGTTGAAGGCGCTGAACGGCTGCCGCCGCAGCCGGTGCACGATGCCGCGCCCGAGATACGCCGCCGCATAATTCGGGTCGAGCTGGATCGCCTTGTTGTAATCCGCAAACGCAAGATCGAGCCGTCCGGTCTGCCGGTAGATCAGGCCGCGGTTGGCATAGGCTTGCGCGTAGTTGGGGTCGAGCTGGATCGCCTTGTTGAAGTCGGCGAGCGCCTCCTGGTAGCGGCCGCCCTGACCGTAGACCGAGCCGCGCATGTTGAACGCCTGCGGATCGCTCGGATGGCGTGTGACCACCTCGGTGAGCGAGGCGATGTTGGCCGGAGAGGCGGCGTAGCGGCTGTCCTCGGTTTCGACCGCGGTGGTGGTCTCGCCCGGCAGCGTCTGGCAGGCCGCAAGCGCGATCGCTGCGAGCAGCGGTGTCGCATGGGTGAGCCCGTTTCGTCTGTTCCTGCGTCGCCTCATGTGCCGTCTCGCCTGCGCGGGGCGTGATTCTCGCATCATCCCGATGAATGCGGCGATCTTTCAGCGCTCATCCGCAGGGGGCCAAAAGCGACAGCGCGGGAGGGACACCACCCGCCCGCGCCGCAATCTTGCTTGAGCGCCTGCGGCGGACCGCCGCTCAGCGCGTCGTGGCGCTCCGCGAGGGGGCGCCCCGGCCGCCGCCGGGCCCTCCGCCAAACGCGGGGGCCGCCTTCGCCTTGGTCGGCAACAGGCCTTCGCGCTGCAACCGCTTGCGCGCGAGCTTGCGCGCGCGGCGCACCGCTTCTGCCTTTTCCCGAGCCCTTCTTTCCGATGGTTTTTCGTAGTGTCCGCGAAGCTTCATTTCGCGGAAGATGCCTTCCCGCTGCATCTTCTTCTTGAGCGCCTTCAGCGCCTGGTCGATGTTGTTGTCACGAACGAGAACCTGCACGCGTGCTCCTTCTCTTGTCGATGGGTTCCGGATTGCAAGCGAGCCCGGCATCAGCGCCGGAAAGCGCCATAAGCGCGGGCTCAATTGACCGCGCATGTAGCAGAAAATGCGCGAGAAGTCCACCCGGCGGTCCGGGGACATGCCCTGCCGCCGCGCCGCTGTTTGCCGCCATCATGGCTCCCGCTACGCGATGATGTCCGGCGTGAGCTGGTCCTCGATGGCGTTGATGCGGTCGCGCAGCATGAGCTTGCGCTTCTTCAACCGTTGCACCTGCAAGAGGTCCGATCCGGGCGAATTGTGCAGCGCCTCGATGGCGGCATCGAGGTCGCGGTGCTCCTGTCGCAGGCGCGCCAAGAGCGCTTTCAGCTCGCGTTCTTCTTCTTGCGTCATCGCCGCCGCTGCCTCGAGGCCCTTGGGACCCGCCTTGGCAGGGAACCCGATTGCCGGCGCTGCGCCAAGTTCTTTGTTAACTTATTCGGTCTCAGCGACTTTGCGGGCCGCAAATGCCCATACTCGACGCCCGCCAAGGAGACGTTTCTGCCGCCGGCGCATCAAAAACGTCATAAAATTATCGCGCCTCTGCAAGCCGCGTTCAAGGCGACGGTTGAGGCGCGGTGTAGGCGGTCGGCAAATTCGTGGGGATTTGCTGCAATGCAGCAGCAGGGGTGTCGACTTGCCTCCGCCTGCGTGGCAAACTTTATTTTGTCACGTCAGGCTCAAATCTGACCGGAGGAGACATCCGAATGTCGATTGAAGCGCATCTTGCGGAACTGGAAAGGCGGCACCGTGCGCTGGAGGATGAAATCGCAGAGGCCATGATGCATCCATCGGTTGATGGTTTGAAAATCGCGGAGTTGAAGCGTCGCAAGCTGCAGGTCAAGGACGAAATTGCGCGATTGAAGAGCGCGGCCGACTCGCAAGTGCACTGAATTCGGCCGGACGTTTGGGGTTTGTGACCGTTGAAAACACCGCCGGCTCGCGGACGCGCCGGCGGTGTTTTTCATGTCGGAGGGGACCGGTACGCACTCCGAGCTTGTGACGGTCCCGGAGCTGCGGTGCATCACGCAGCGCTGACGCGCTTCGTGCTGTACCGCGTCCGGGACACCTCGGTTAGCCGCCTTACGACTACGGCCGGATGACTTTTCGCGCGCGCTCGGTGATGTCCTTCGGCGTGGTGTAGATCTTGCGCACCAGGTCCTGAACCTGTTCTCCGGACAACGGCGAGATTTCGATGCGGAGCTTTTCCGCCTCCTCCAGGAACTGCTTGTCCTTCATTGTCGCATCGAAAGCGCGTCGGAGGACGGCCACCTGCGCCGCCGGCGTCTCCGGCGGAAGGATGTAGGAGCGCTGGAACACGGTCTGGCTGATGACCAGCTCCACCACCTTCCGGTCGGCGTCGTTCTTGACGTAGTTGAACACCGACGGCACGCCCATGCGCGTGAGCTCCGGGTGCGGCTCAAGGCTGACCTGCAGCAGCACGTTCACCTTGTTGTCGCGCAGCCAGTCTCCCTTCTGCGCCTTGAAGCTCGACCAGTCCCAGCCGCACAACCCGTCGAGCTCGCCGCGTTCCATGGCCAGCGCCATGTCGGTGGTGCCGCGATAGCCGGCGACGATGTCGAACTGCGCGCCCGAGACGTGCTTGTGCAGATAGCCGTATTCGTAGGTCGAATCGTTCGGCGCCGAGCCCCCGAATTTGGCCTTGATCTTGAGCGCATCGTCGAACGTGGCGATCTTCGAGCCTTTCAGCGTGACGCACACGCGCGTGCCGTTGTTGGCGGTGCCGATATAGATGACCTTGGTGGGGTCGAACAGCCGCTCGGATTTTTCGTCGAGCAATGGCCCCATGATGGCGCCCGGCATCACCCCGGCGAAGACCGTGCCGTCCTTGGGCGCCATCGAGCTGATGAACTGCGCCGCCTTGGCGCTGCCCGCGCCCGGCATGTTTTTCACCACGATGGTCGGGTTGCCGGGGATGTAGCGGGGCATGTGGCGCCCGATCGCCCGCGCGTAGATGTCGTAGCCGCCGCCGGGCGGCGCGCCGACCAACAGCTCCACGGTCTTGCCGGCATAGAAGTCGGCGCGCGCCGGGCCGGCGATGAGCATGGCGGCAAGCGTGGCCGGCGCGAACAGGATCGCACCGGAGCGTGACAGGATCGGCGTGCGCGGCATCGGCATCTCCCCGCGTTCGAAGCGCGGACAATGTTAGGTCAAGCGGCCAAGGCCGACAACAAGCCCGACAATCGGCTCGCAGGGGATGCATCAGGCCTGATGTGTCCGGCGCGCGCCGCCGGGGCACCAACCGCTTGACGTTCGGTCAATTTTGTCCGAGAATGCAAAGCTGCCACCCGATGCTGTGCCGGCGATGAACAAGCGCGACCGATTCATTGCCGAATTGCACGAACAGGCGCGGCGGCGCGGGCTGGAGTTCCGCATCGAATATCGGCGGGGGAAGGGCGGTCACGCCATGGTGTGGGTCGGCACCCGGTTCACCACATTGCCGTCGCGGGAAATCGATCCGCACACCGGGCGCAAGATCAAGAAGGCGCTGGGCCTCGCGGAGAAAGAAGGATAAGGGCGATGAAGGCCTATAGCTATCGCGCACTGTTTGAGCCGGGCGACCGGCGCGGCAACATTGTTGTGACCTTTCCCGATGTTCCGGAGGCCATCACGCAGGGCCGCGGTCATGCCGATGCGCGCACCATGGCCGAGGAGGCGCTCGGTCTCGTGCTGCTGGCCTATCTTGAACACGGCAAACCGTTGCCGAAGCCGCGCGCCCGCGGACGCAATCTTGTCGAGGTCGCCGTCGCCCCCGACGTGGCGGCGAAGCTGGCAGTGCTTGAGGCGTTCAAGGCAGCCGGCATCAGCAAGTCGGAACTCGCGCGTCGCATCGGCAAGGACGAGAAGGAAGTGCGCCGCATTCTCGATCCGCGCCACCCGACCAAATTGCCGACCCTCACCGCCGCCCTGCGCGCGCTCGGCAAGCGGCTGGTGGTGGGCGTCATGCAGGCCGAGGCGGCGTGAGCCTTATTTTATAACGCTAACGCTAAAGCGCGATTTTTATAACGCTAAAGCGCGATGCGATGGCATGTCCCGGACGCGGTGCAGCGCGCAGCGCCGAAGGCGCGGAGCGGTGCACCGCTGCTCCGGGACCTTCACAAGCTCATGAACGATCCCGGGTCTGCGGCGCAGCACTCCGCCTTCGCTCCGTGCTGCGCCGCGCCCGGGATACGATCCAGTCTTATGTCACACCCCCTTCGCCATTTCCCGCAGCTTGAATTTCTGGATCTTGCCCGTGCTCGTCTTCGGCAGCTCGGTGAACACCACGTAGCGCGGCACCTTGTAGCCGGCGAGGTTTTGCTTGCACCACGCCACCAGCTCCTCCGCGCTCGCCGTGTGCCCCGGTTTGAGCTCCACGAAGGCGCACGGCGTCTCGCCCCATTTTTCGTCCGGCTTCGCCACCACCGCCGCTGCCTGCACCGCCGGGTGCTTGTAAAGCGCGTCCTCCACTTCGATCGAGGAAATGTTCTCGCCGCCGGAGATGATGATGTCCTTGGAGCGGTCCTTGAGCTGAATGTAGCCGTCCGGATGCACCACGCCGAGGTCGCCGGAATGGAACCAGCCGCCGGCGAACGCCTTCTCGGTGGCAGCGCGATTTTTCAGATACCCCTTCATCACCACGTTGCCGCGAAACATCACCTCGCCGAGCGTTTGGCCGTCGCGCGGCACCGGCTGCATCGTCTCCGGATCGAGCACCTCGAGGCCTTCGAGCGGCACGAGCCGCACGCCCTGCCGCGCCTTCTTCGCCGCCTGTTCGGACGGCGACAGTGCCTCCCAGTCGCGCTGCCATTCGTTCACCGTGGCCGGGCCGTAGGTTTCGGTGAGGCCATAGACGTGGGTGACGTTGAACCCCGCGGCCGTCATCGCCGCGAGCACCGCCTCCGGCGGCGGCGCCGCGGCGGTGACGAACTCGACCCGGTGGGGCAGGGGTTTCTTCTCCGCTGCCGGCGCGTTCAAAAGCGTCGCCATCACGATCGGCGCCCCACACATGTGCGTGACCTTGTGCGCGGCAATGGCGTCATAGATCAGCGGCGCGCGCACCCAGCGCAGGCACACGTGCGTACCGGCCACGATCGAGATCGTCCACGGAAAGCACCAGCCGTTGCAGTGGAACATCGGCAGCGTCCAGAGATACACCGGATGCCGCCCGATGGCGCAGGACAACACGTTGCCCACCGCCATCATGTACGCGCCGCGATGGTGATACACCACGCCCTTGGGGTCGCCGGTGGTGCCGGAGGTGTAGTTGAGCGTGATCGCGTCCCATTCGTCGTCCGGCATCTTCCAGGCGAAGTCCGCTTCGCCCTCGTTGAGAAAATCCTCGTACTCGATATTTGCGAGCCGCTCGCCCGGGCCGGAAAATTCCGGGTCGTCATAGTCGATCACGAGCGGCTTTGCCTTTGAGCGCGTCAGCGCCTCCTTCACCGTGGCGGAATATTCGCGGTCCGTGAGCAGCACTTTTGCTTCGGCATGTTCGAGGATGAAGGCGATGGTGGCGGCATCGAGCCGCGTGTTGATGGTGTTGAGCACCGCGCCGGTCATCGGCACGCCGTAGTGCGCCTCCAGCATGGCCGGCGTATTGGCGAGCACCGCCGACACCGTGTCGCCGCGCGCAATCCCGCGCTTGGCGAGCGCCGAAGCCAGCCGTCGCGTGCGCGCATAAAATTCCGCATACGAGCGCCTGAGCTTGCCGTGGATGATCGCGGTGTGCGCCGGAAACACCGAGGCCGCGCGTTCGAGCAGCGTCAGCGGCGTGAGCGGCTGGAAATTCGCCGGGCTACGGTCGAGGTCGATATCGTATTTCGTTCGTGTCATGGCGCTTCCCCCGCGCAAAGTTAGCGAAGGAGGCCGTGCGCGATCAATGCACGCAGCGCCCGCCGCGGTCCTTTACGCGGGCCAGATCAACCCGAAGACGCCGCGCCGGGTCAATTCCAGCGAGAGCAGGAACACGATGAGGTATGTGATCCGGTAGAACAGCGCGGTAGGGGTGACGCGCACGAGCCAGATGCCGAAAAAATTGCTGGCGATGGCGAGCGGAAACAGCACGAACGAGGTGGCAAGGCCGGCGGTGGAGAACTGCCCGAGCGCGAAATACGGCACCACCTTCATCACGTTCACCGCCGCGAAAAACCACGCGGTCGTCGCCACGTACACGATCTTGTCGAGCCGCTGCGGCAGCACGAACACGTAATAGGGCGGCGCGCCGATCTGGATCAGCGTCGAGGTGAATCCGGCAAGCCCGCCGCAGGCCGCCCCATAGGCGGCGTTCGGCCGCTTGTCGGTTTTCGGCGGCGCCGGCCAGAACCAGGCATAGACGCAGAGCGCAAGCCCGATCGCGCCCACTGCGAGCAGGATCACCGCATCCGAGACGTAAGCCGCGAACAGCCACGCCGCGCCCACGCCGAGCACCGCGCCCGGCAGCATCACTTTCATGTTCCAGGCGTCCCAGTCGCGGCGGTACACCCACACCGAGATCGCATCCTGCAACAGGATGATCGGCAACAGGATCGCCGCCGCCTGCAACGGCGGCATGGTGAGCGCGAGCAGCGGGGTGGACACCATGCCGATGCCGGAGAAGCCGCCTTTCGACAGGCCGAGCATCACCACCGCGGGCACCGCGAACAGGTAGAACAGCGGATCGGTGATGATGGTCATGCCGACCGCATCATTTCGGTGAGCGCATTGCGAATCAGTTCGAGGGCGATGACGAACATCAGCACATAGGCGATGCGGTAGAAAACCTCCGTCGGCGTGCGCCGCACGAGCCAGATACCCGCGTAGTTCGCCGCCACGGCGACCGGGAGCAGGGTCGCGCCGGCCGAAAGGTTGTCCGCGGTGAGTTGGCCGAGCGCGCCGTAGGCCGGGATTTTCATGATGTTGCTGGCGGCGAACAGCATGGTGATGGTGCCGACATAGGTGAGCTTGTCGAGCTTTTGCGGCAACAGGTGCATCTGCCACGCCGGGCCGCCGGCATTGGCCAGCATGGTCGAGAATCCGCCGATGATCCCGAACAGGATTCCGGTGCCGACGCCAGGCCGCAGCGTCACCCGTTCGATCACCGAGCCCAGCCAATGCCGCAGCACGAAAACGATGATGATGATGCCGACCGCGAGCCGGATTTCGGTCGGCGACACCGCGGCGGCAAAGAAATAGGCGACCGAGATCCCCAGCCCCATGCTCGGCAGGAGTACGGCCAGGTTCCAGCCGCTCCAGTCGCGCCGATAGGTCCAGATCGTCAACACGTCCTGCGCCAGGAGCGTCGGCAGGAGAATTGCCGCCGCCTGCATCGGCGGCACGAACAGCGACAAGAGCGGCAGCCCCATGGTGCCGAGGCCGATGAACCCGCCCTTCGACAGGCCGAGCAGCGTGACCGCCACACAGCCGGTGGCCACGAACCAGGGATCGAGAAGCAATTGCACGAAGGCTCGTTCGGGCTTGGATTCGGCGGCGCATCAAACATGAACCGCGCCCGCCGCGCCAGCGCGCTTCTTGCATGGCCCACCTTCATTGATGGCGACCGCACCTCTCCCCGCTTGTGGCGGAGAGGTCGCCCGCCCGCGCGAAGCTTGCAAATCGCGCCGGCGGGCTCACAATCGCGGGGAGGAGGAGCCATGGACGCCCGCACCAGCCGCTATCACGAGGTCTACGCCCGCTGGCAACGCGACCCCGAGGGATTTTGGGCCGAGGCCGCCCGCGCCATCGACTGGATCGAGCCGCCGCAAAAAATCTTCGACCCAAACGCCGGCGTGTACGGCCGCTGGTTTGCGGGCGGGGTCTGCAACACCTGCTGGAACGCTGTGGACCGTCATGTGGAAAACGGCCGCGGCGCGCAAGCGGCCGTCATCTACGACTCCCCGGTCGCCGGCGCAAAGCAGGTGCTCACCTACGCCGATCTGCAGACGAAGACCCAGGTGATGGCGGGAATTCTCGCCAAGGATTTTGGCGTCGCCAAGGGCGACCGGGTGGTCATCTACATGCCGATGGTGCCGGAGACTGTGATCGCCATGCTCGCCTGCGCGCGCATCGGCGCCATCCATTCGGTGGTGTTCGGCGGCTTTGCGGCCAAGGAGCTCGCCACCCGCATCGACGATGCCAAACCCAAGGTCGTGCTGTCGGCGAGTTGCGGCATCGAGCCCGGCCGCATCGTCCCCTACAAGCCGCTGCTCGACGAGGCGATCGCGCTCGCGCAGGCAAAGCCAGAAGCCTGCATGATCCTGCAACGGCCGCAGTGCCGGGCCGAGCTCATCCCCGGTCGCGACCACGACTGGCAGGCGCGTTGGGAGGAAGCGCTGGTCTGGGCCAAGAACGTGATGCACTGCGTGCCCGTCGCCGCCACCGACCCGCTCTACATCCTCTACACCTCGGGCACCACGGGGAAGCCGAAAGGCGTGGTGCGCGACAACGGCGGCCACATGGTGGCGCTGCAATGGTCGATGCAGAATCTCTACGGTGTGAACCCCGGCGAGGTGTGGTGGAGCGCCTCCGACGTGGGCTGGGTGGTCGGCCACAGCTACATCGTTTACGGCCCGCTGATCCACGGCTGCACCTCGATCCTGTACGAGGGCAAGCCGGTGGGCACGCCGGACGCCGGCGCCTTCTGGCGCGTGATCGCCGAGCACGGCGCCGTGGCGCTGTTCACCGCGCCCACCGCCTTCCGCGCCATCAAGAAGGAAGATCCGGACGGCAAGCTGCTCGCAAAGTACGACCTGGCAAAATTCCGCACGTTATTTCTCGCTGGCGAGCGCGCCGATCCCGACACGCTGATCTGGGCGGAAAACCTTCTGAAGAAGCCGGTGATCGACCACTGGTGGCAGACCGAGACCGGCTGGTGCATCGCCGGCAATCCGGTCGGGCTCGGGCTATTACCGATCAAGCACGGCTCGCCCGCTGTGCCCATGCCCGGCTACGACCTGCGCGTCGTGGACGAGAAATGCCACGAGCTGCCGCGCGGCAAGATGGGCTCGATCGTGGTGAAGCTGCCGCTGCCGCCCGGCTGTCTGCCCACGCTGTGGCAGGCCGACGACCGCATGCGCGAGAGCTACCTTGCCGAGTTCCCCGGCCACTACAAGACCGCGGACGCCGGCTACATCGATGCGGACGGCTACGTCTATGTGATGGGCCGCACCGACGACATCATCAATGTCGCGGGCCATCGCCTGTCCACCGGCGGCATGGAGGAGGTGCTGGCCTCGCATCCGGCCGTGGCCGAATGCGCCGTGCTCGGCATCAAGGACGCGCTCAAGGGCGAGGTGCCCTGCGGCTTCATCGTGCTCAAAGCCGGCGTCAACCGTGCGCCTGAGGAGATCGAGCGCGAGTGCGTAGAGCTCGTGCGCGAAAAGATCGGCCCGGTCGCCGCCTTCAAGCTCGCCATCACCGTTGGGCGCCTGCCCAAGACGCGCTCGGGAAAAATCTTGCGCGGCACCATCAAAAAAATTGCCGACGGCGAGCCCTATCAGATGCCCGCCACCATCGACGACCCGGCGATCCTCGGCGAGATCGCGACCGCGTTGCAGCAGAAAGGCGTGGTCAGAACCTAATCTCATGGCGCCGCTGCCGAATGCTGACCTCGCGGTTCTCGACCTGAAAAAACTCCAGGACTATTGCCTCAGCCCCACGCATCCACGCGGTCGCCACAAAGCGCGTGTCTTTTCTCAGGCGCTTGGCCTCACCCGCGCCGATGCTCAATGGTTACGAGACGCTGTGCTGCATGCCCTCCCGCTGACAGAAGCCGTCGAGATCGCAAATGACAACTTTGGCTGCCGTTGGCGAGTTGATATTCCAATGAGGCGACAGGGCCGAAGCGCTGTGATAAGAACCATATGGATGATAAGGAGCGGCGAGCGTGCGCCCTGCTTTTTGACGTGTTGGGTGCTGTGATGACGAGCAAGAAATCGCCTGAGCCTTCTCCGCTCGATGTGGTAGCGCTGTTGTCGGATTTGCCGGCGGCGGGGCTTGGGCGCGGACAGGTGGGCACCGTCGTCGAGTCGCTCGACGACAAGACCGTGCTGGTCGAGTTCAGCGGCGACGACGGCCGCGCCTACGCGGTCGTGCCCTGTTCGCGTGCGGAATTGCTCGTTTTGCACTATGCGCCGGAACCCGCCGGCTGATTGGGCCGCGTGGGCGAGCAGCGTGGGATCGACCCGCGCCCGGCGATCCTCGGCGAGATCGCGACCGCGTTGAAACAAAAAGGCGTCATGCAATAGGCTCGCCTCCGTCCGCCCGCCAAGTGCTGACGGCGGACGGGGAGGAGGACGCCATGGCTGACACGCACGCCGAACCCAAACTGCTGTTCCCGGCACTGAGATCGTTTTACGATCTCGCCATACCATTCTCGTGGTTTGTGATCCGCTTCGCCATCGGCTGGAACCTGCTTGTGCACGGCTGGCCGAAGCTCAGCGGACCGACGCCGGCCGCGCTCAAGGCATTTGCCGATCTTGGCTTCAGCCCGCCCATATTCTGGTTCTGGGCCGCGTTTGCCATCGAATTCTTCGGCGGCATTGCCATCATTCTCGGCCTGTTCACCCGCTTCTTTGCCGCCGCCGCCGCGATCGAGATGCTGTGCATCACCGTTGCCTATTGGGGCAACGGCTTTGCCTGGACGCGGCGCGGTTACGAATACGTGCTGATGTGGGGCCTGGTGAGCTTCGCCATCGCCCTGCGCGGCGGCGGGCCGTATTCGCTCGACCGTAAGCTGGGCAAGGAGCTCTGAGCGCATCGCCGCAAGACGCTGTATTGCGTCCGGTGTGGTGTTAGTATCGGCGGACGAAAAAATCCGCCGCGCGTGAACGCGCGGCTTAAGGGAGGGAGGATTTCGAATGCCGCTTGCCAGCCGCCTGGCCGCCGTTGCCCTGACGGCCACTTTCGCCGCATCGCCCTGCGCGGCCGACAGCGTCGCCGACTTCTACAAGGGCAAGACCATCGCCATCGTGATGGGCACCGGCCCCGGCGCAAGTTACGACCTCTACGGCCGCACCATCGCCGAGCACCTAACGCGCTACATCCCCGGCAACCCCACCATCATCGTCGAATACATGCCCGGCGCCGGCGGCGTGATCGCCGCCAACCACATCTTCAACACCGCGCCGCAGGACGGCACCAAAATCCTGCTCTCTCACGCCATTCCCATGCCGGAAAAACTCGAGCCGTCCGGCGTGCGCTTTCAGTCGGCGAAATTTCATTGGCTCGGCGCCTACGACGCCATCGTGCAGGTGCTCACGCTCTGGCACACCGCGCCCGCCAGCACGGTTGAGGAGTTGAAGACCAAACCGGTAATCGTCGGCGCGTTCAGCAAGACGCACTTCACCTACCATTGGGCCTCCCTGCTCAAGGATGCCATCGGCGCGGGCGCCGACTACAAGATCGTCGCGGGATACAAGAGCGGCAACGACTGCAACCTCGCCATGGAGCGCGGCGAGATTCACGGCTGGACCGCGTCATGGGAGAGCATCGCCGGCGCCCGGCCGCAGTGGCTTACCGAGAAGAAGGTCAAGATGCTCGTGCAGTTCACTCTCGATCGCGCGCCGTATCTCAAGGACGTGCCCACGCTTATGGAGCTTGTGCCGCCCGGCAAGAAGGACGTGGCTGAATTCATGATCGCCGGCACACCGTTCGCGCGCGCCATGGCGGTCGGGCCCGGCGTGCCGGCTGACCGCGTCGCCGCCCTGCGCAAAGCCTTCGACGCCTTGATGAAGGACGAGGCGTTCCTCGCCGACGCCAAGAAGCGCAAGCTTGAGATCGGCCCGCGCAGCGCCGCCGAGGTGCAGGGTTTGGTGAACAAGATCAGCGCCGCCTCGCCGGAGCTCGTGACGCGCGTCAAGAAGTCGATCGGCCTCAGCGATTAAAGTGCGTAGGCCGTATGAGCGGGCGAAATGCGGGAAACTCGCGTCGAAGCCGAGTGCAGCCCCGGGTTCTTTGCCCTCAACCGGGGACGGTTGGCGAAGGCGTGATTGGTGAAATCGGCGTGTCCCGGACGCGGTGCAGCATGAGCGCGGAGTGATGCATCGCAGCTCGGTGTGTCCCGGATGCGGTGCAGCGTGGAGCGAAGCGGAACGGTGCACCGCTGATCCGGGACCGCCACAAGCTCGGAGTGTGCAACGGTCCCGGGTCTGCAGCGCACCGCTCCGCTTCGCTGCGCGCTGCGCCCGGGACACGAGTGTAGTGTTGAGCACCCCAATTCAACAGCGTCCTTATTAAACTCCACGTCCCAGATGCGGTGCGCCCGGGACATGCCAAGGGACATGCCAAGCGCATCACGGCCTGGCCGGTCACTCGCTCTGGAACTGCAGCTTGGCGAGTCGGGCGTAGAGGCCGCCCTGTTCCAAGAGATGCTCGTGGGTTCCCTCCTCCACGATGCGGCCCCGGTCCAGCACCAGGATGCGGTCGCAGGACTGCACGGTCGATAGCCGATGCGCGATCACCAGCGTGGTGCGGTCCTGCATCAGCCGCGACAGCGCATCCGACACCAGCGCCTCGTTCTGCGAATCGAGCGAGGAGGTTGCCTCGTCGAGCAACAGCAGCGGCGCCTGCCTCAAGATCGCGCGCGCAATGGCGATGCGCTGGCGCTCGCCGCCGGAAAGCGTCACCCCGCGCTCGCCGAGCTGCGTGTCGAAACCGTTGGGCAGCCGCTGGATGAAATCGGCGATGGCCGCCGCCTCGGCCGCGGCCTCGATGTCGGCGTCCTTGGCGTCGGGCCGCCCCAGCCGGATGTTGTCGCGCACTGACGCCGCAAAGATTACCGGCTCCTGCGGCACGAGCGCGATGCGCCGCCGCAGCGCCGCGGGATCCACGTTGATCAGCTCGACCCCGTCGAAGGTGACCGCCCCCTCGGTCGGGTCGTAGAAGCGCAAGAGGAGGTGAAAAATCGTGCTTTTCCCGGCGCCGGAGGGGCCGACGATTGCCACCTTTTCCCCCGGTTTCACCGTGAACGACACGTCCTCCAGCGCCACATGCTCGGGCCGGCTCGGATAACAGAACCGCACCATGAGGAACGACACTTCGCCGCGCGGCGGCTGCGGTAGCACGGCGGGCAGCATCGGCTCCTTGATGGCGGGTTTGGTGTTGAGAATCTCGAACAGCCGCTCGGTCGCTCCGGCCGCCGCGGTGAGCTCCCCCCAGATCTGCGACAGCTCCGCCAGCGCCCCGCCTGCGAATACGGCAAACAGCACGAATTGGCTGAGCCGGCCGGGCGTCATCTGCTTATCGAGCACGTCCTGCGCGCCGACCCACAGCACCATCACCACGCTGGCGAACACCAGAAAGATCACGATCGCGGTGAGGAACGCGCGCGCCAAGGTCGCGGATCGCGCCGCCCGATAGGCCTTGCCGGCAGCCTGCATGAAACGCGCGGTGGCGAACTTCTCGTTGGTGAACGCCTGCACCAGCCGCATCGCCCCGATCTGCTCGGCGGCGTAGGCGGAGGCGTCCGCGAGCGCGTCCTGCGCCAGGCGCGACCGGCGCCGCACCGCGCGCCCGAAGGCGACGAGCGGCAGCACGATCGCCGGGATCGCCACCAGCACGAAGCCGGACAGCCGCGGGCTTGTGACCACCATCATGATCGCGGCGCCGACGAACAGCACGATGTTGCGCAGGGCGATCGACACCGCAGCGCCGACCGCGGCCTTGATCTGCGTCGTGTCGGAGGTCAGCCGCGAAAGCAATTCTCCGCTTTGCCTTTGATCGAAGAAGGCCGGCGACAGTGTCGTCAGGTGCGCGAACACCTCGTCGCGCAGGTCGGTGACGATCCGTTCGCCCAGCGTGGTCACGAGGTAGAACCGCGCCGCGCTCGCCAGCGCCAGCACCGCCGCCACCCCGATCAGCACCAAAAAATAATTATCGAGCAGTTCCGGCCCCCGTTCGGTGAAGCCGAAATCGATCATGCGGCGCACCGCAATCGGCACCGCGAGCGTCGCCAGCGCGGCGACCAGCAGCGCGATCACGGCCAGAACCACCCGCCCGCGGTAGCGTTTCAGGTAAGGGAGCAGCAGGCGCAGCGGCCCGAACGCAACTTCACGGCGCGCCGCGGCCGGCTCGGCGGCGCGCACCGGCGCTGCGACGTCCTCTGCCAGGGTCCGCGACATGTCATTCATGGCTTTGCTCGGATCCTGCGCAGAGTGATTGCGGATTGCGCCGGGTGCTTGTCGGCCCCGGTGGTGTGCTGTATAGAACCGCCCCGATCAATGGCAATTCCCCCGGCGCGACGTTTTGCGCCGTTTTGCGAGCCGCAGTCAGCGTCATGAAGCCCGATATCCACCCAAACTATCATACCATCACCGTCAAAATGACCGACGGGACCGAATTCACCACGCGCTCGACCTGGGGCAAGAAGGGCGACGTGATGCATCTCGACATCGACCCGAAATCGCACCCGGCCTGGACCGGCGGCCACCAGCAGCTCGTGGACCGCGGCGGCCGGCTCTCCCGTTTCCAGAAGAAATTTTCCGGCTTCCTCAAAGACAAGAAAGAATAGCCTTCCAAGAGCGAACGGCCTCCGTTCTCCAAGCAGAACCCCCGCGCGAGCGGGGGCATTTCGTTCCGCGCCGCGCCGCCACTGCGGCTAGCGCCGGTTTTGCTCGAACGCCGCCTTCAGCATGCCGAGTTGGCGTCCCACCGGATTGTCGAGCACCTGTTCCGACGGTGGCGGGGCATACATGTTGTGATCGAACCGCCGCACGCGCTCGGTGATCTGCCAGGAGCGCGCGATCAGTTGGCGCAACTTTTCCGGCAGGATCTGCATGGTCTGCGCGTCGGGCGGCACGCCGACGGAAAGCTTGACCTTGCTCTTTTCCTTGCTCGCCTGCGCCAGCGAAATTTCGCCTTCCTTGACGGCGCGATGCAAGAGCAGCCAGGACGCGATCTGCATCAGCCGCGTGGTCAGCCGCATGCTTTCCGTGGCGTAGGCGAGCGAGGCATTGCGCGAAAGCTGCCGCGACTCCACCCGGCCCGCGCCCGCAAGATAGTCGGCCGTCTCCTCGACCAGCGCCATTCCATCGCGGAACAACTGCGTGAACGCCTGGGAATTGGCCAGCCGCTGGCCGAACGCCACTGCCACCCCTTCGTCCGCCAACTGCTCGGACATACTGTACGCCCCACCTGACCGGGGTCCAGCATATGCCGAGACCGGGTGCGCCTGTCCAGCGCGCCGGCCGGAAAGCTCCCGACATAGTTGCCGGCCGAAAAGGTGACCGAGGCCATATTGTTGCCGGCCGAAAGGGTGGCTGAGGCCATATTTCGGGGCAAAAAAAAGAGCCGTCGTCTCCGACGGCTCAAGTTCTAACAGGGAGGCGTCAAACAGAGTGGACAGGAGCCACTCAATGTCCACAAGTTGGACGATTATTGTAATGGACCTGAAAGCTTAATTTATGGTTAACGGCCGTCCCGGCCGTGCGGCACGCGCAAGGCAATACGGGATCCGGCCGAGGTCCGGGGCCCTGATCAGCTCTTGAAGATTCCTTCGGCGGCGGTGCGCGAGGCCTGCTTGCTGGCGATATTGGCCTCAAGCCGCGCGATTTCCTCGTTCAAGAGCGCGATCCGCTCGCGCAGCTCCGCCACCGAGAGCAGGCTCAAGTCCTGCCCGATCTCATGGGCGATCTTCTTCTTGGGTCGGTCGTCCTCGTCGATGGCTGGCATGGTCGATCTCCCGCTTGTCGCGCGCCGAACGATCATAGTCAGGCTTGGCGTGGTTCAAAGGGGCTGCGCGGCTGTTTTGCCGCCAGCGCCGCCGCAATCGCCAGCACCGAGAGGGCGGCAAAGACCTGCAAAGGTAACTGGTAGCTTCCGGTCAAGTCGTAGAGGGCGCCCGCGAGAAGCGGGCCGGCCGCCTGCGCGACCACTTGCGTCGATAGTGCCATGCCGCGGATTGCCCCGTAGCTCTCGCGGCCAAAATAGTCGGCCCAGGCGACCGGTGTGAGCGTCAGTACCCCGCCAATACCCAGCCCGAACAGTCCGACGGCCAGATACCCATGGTACGCCGCCTCGATGCCCGGCATGAGCAACGTCCCCACAGCGAGCAGCACCCCTGCGACCGCCAGCGGGAAGCGGATCGACCATCTCCGCGGCAAGAAACCGCAGGCAATGGTCCCAAGCCCGGACATCAGTGAGAAGCTGCTGACGATCAGCGCCGCTGTCGTCGGATCGAGGCCGCGCTGCAGCAGATGTGGCGCTTGATGCAGGCTGACTCCCGCCTGTACCGGATACACTGCCGCCGTGTAGAGCATCAGCAACCAGAATGCAGGCGTGCGTATTGCTTCGCGGCGAGAGAAGCGAGGCTCGGCAACGGTCTGCGTGTGGGCGTCCTGCTGAGAAGGTGCGGAACGGTCAGGCACAAGCCCCAGATCTTCGGGCCGGCGTACGAGAAACAACCAGACCGGAATGAAACCAACCGCCAGCGTGACCATACCCAGTGCGATCCAACCGCCGCGCCAGCCGGATTGCGAGATCGCAAGCTGCGCAATCAGCGGCATTGCCATCAATCCCGCCATATGCGCGAGTGTGACGATCGAGGCGGCGCTCCTGCGTCGCGCGATGAACCAGTTGTTCAGCGCGCCGTAAATCCCGAGATCGAACGGCCCCGCCCAACTCATCCGGGCAAAGGAGAACAGCACATAGAAGATTGATAGCGACGGTGTAAGAGAGAGCAACAGGAGCGCTGCGCCGTTCGCCGTCACTGCAAGAGACAAAATCAATCGCGAGCCCCGGCGGTCGAGCATGGGACCGAGCAGCGGTGCAACAAGCGCGGCCAGCAACCCGCCGAGCGAGACCGCGCCCGACAGAGCTGCCCTCGACCAGCCGAATTCGCGTGTGAGCGGCTCGATGAATATGGAGAGCGTTGCCACTGCTGGACCTTGCCGGGCGAAACCGGCGCAGCACAGGCACGCAAGGACGATCCAGCCGTAATAGAACGGCAGGCGCGGAGCGAATTGGCGCGCGAGCGGTGGGGTTGGTGGACGGGTGGTGCTTGCGTTCTTCACGCCACGGCTGTTAATGCCCTCCGGGATCATCGATTGCAAGCCAGCCAAATGCGCAAGCGAGATGCGGAAACCGGGGCCGAGAATGTTCCGAGGACCGCGGCTTGGGCTTGGCCGGTCTCCCATCGCTTCGCATTCCAGTCGAGGTTGCTATGCCCGCGTTGCCATCCAGCATGACCGTGATCGCCATCAAGGCCCCCGGCGGGCCGGAGATGCTGGTGCCGCAAGAGCGGCCGATGCCGACGCTCGCTTCGGGTGAGGTGCTGGTGAAGGTGGCGGCTGCCGGCGTCAACCGCCCCGACGTGCGGCAGCGCCAGGGCACCTATCCGCCGCCCAAGGGCGCCACCGACATCCCGGGACTCGAGATCGCGGGTGAAGTCGTCGCGCTCGCGCCCGACGCCCGGCGTTGGAAGATCGGCGACAAGATTTGCGCGCTCGTGGTCGGCGGCGGCTACGCCGAATATTGCCCGGCGCACGAGAGCCACGCGCTGCCGGTGCCGCCGTCGCTGTCCATGGTCGAGGCCGCGGCGATCCCCGAAACTTTTTTCACCTGCTGGCAGAACATGTTCATGCGCGCGCAGGTACGCCCCGGCGACTGGATTCTGATTCACGGCGGCACGTCGGGCATCGGCACCACCGCCATCATGCTGGCGAAGGCATTTGGTGCCAAAGTCATCACCACGGCCGGGTCGCCGGAAAAATGCGCCGCCGCGCAAAAACTCGGCGCCGACGTTGCGGTGAATTACAAGACCGAGGATTTTGTCGCCAAGACCAAGGAGGCGACCGGCGGCAAGGGCGCGAACCTGATTGTGGACATCGTCGGCGGCGACTACGTGGACCGCAACTATGAGGCCGCGGCCGACGAGGCTACCATCGCGCAGGTGTCGTTCCTGGGAAGTCCGAAGGCCACCGCCAACTTTG
Source organism: Xanthobacteraceae bacterium (assembly GCA_035574295.1). Lineage (GTDB taxonomy): Bacteria > Pseudomonadota > Alphaproteobacteria > Rhizobiales > Xanthobacteraceae > PNAI01. Next base: position 1,522 of record DATLYX010000123.1, on the reverse strand, counting down.
CACGGCTGATGGTGAAGCGGTTGCATCACACCGGCTCAACGCTGCGCCCCCGCAGCATTGCCGAGAAGGCCGCCATCGCGCGGGGCATTGAGGAGAAGGTATGGCCGCTGATTGCCGCCGGCCGCATCAAACCGGTGATCGACTCCACCTTTCCCTTGTCCGAGGCCGCCGCCGCGCACGCCCGCATGGAAACGAGCCTGCACATCGGCAAGATCGTGCTGACGGTCTGATACCTTTGCGCCCTGGCGTTCGCGCTCGCTTCCTCCTCTCCCCCTCCCATTCGCGCTTACGCATGTCATGCGGTGATGTTCTGTCTCTGCGGCGCGAATGGAAGGGGGAGAGGAAGGGAGGCGTGCGCACGCGATGAGCAAGCGACGAACACCGCGTTTCGAGCGCGCACGCCGACCCGGAGAGGGGGAGGGCCCGCTCTCGCTCGGCCGCAATTCATCACCTCGAATTTTCAGCCGGGTCCTGAGGTGGTCGTCCTGCGGCGGCCCTCAAAGGGTGAGCTTAGCAAGCGCCTGACCAGGCTGCGCCTCGGGGACCGTCACGGCCATGCGACCTTGCCCTCGGCTCCGGCCGGCTGCTACTCATGGCGCGCAGGGGCCGTGAAATCGGCACAATTTTAGCGAGTTAGTCGTAGGTGCATGGCTGCAGATGATCAGATTCTGCGTGGCGGCCCTGGCCCGGCCCGCCTTGCCGCCTTCGCCGCGGCGCTCGCCGCTTTTCTGGCGTGCGCCGCGCCCGCATCGGCAGTCGAAGCGGTGAAGATCCGCGCCAAGGACGCCCCCGCGATCGATCTCACCTCGGTGGTTGAGATCGTCAAGACCCAGACCAACCAGATTCAGGTATCCGCTGCGCCGGGCCCCGACGGGATCGTGCGCCGCATCCAGCAGATCGCGCGCGAAGGTTCGACCAACTGGGCGGTGTTTGCGCTCGCTAACACCGGCGAGGAGCAGATCGACCGTTTGATCGTCGTGCCGCATTACCGCATGGTCGGCTCCGGAGTCGTGTGGCCGGATTTGGGGCTCGCGCGCGTTGTCGCCATTACGCCGAGCTCGGGCGAGCGCCCCGAACGCCAACCGAGCCCCACCGCCGACCTGTTCCGCCTGACCCTCGATCCCGGCAACGTGGTCACCTACATCGTTGAATTGCGCACCGATCATCTGCCGCAGATTTATCTGTGGGAGCCCGACGCCTACAAGGACAAGGTCAATTCTCTCACGCTCTACCACGGCATCGTGATCGGGATCGCCGGGCTGCTCTCGCTGTTCCTCACCATTCTCTTTGTCGTCAAGGGCAGCGTGATGTTCCCCGCCGCCGCGGCCCTGAGCTGGGCGGTGCTCGTTTATATCGGCATCGACTTCGGCTTCTGGGGCAAGGTGTTCGACATGTCCGCCGGCGCCGAGCGCATCTGGCGCGCCTCCGGCGAGGCGATTCTCGCCGCCACGCTGCTCGTGTTCCTGTTCGCCTATCTCAATCTTGCGCGCTGGCACGTGCGCTACATGCACGTGACGCTCGC
>DATLYX010000122.1:0-17378 GCA_035574295.1 Xanthobacteraceae bacterium | reverse complement strand
CCGCTCGCGGCCCAGGCATTCGGCGCCCGCGAGCCGCGCCTAGTGCGGCGGGCGCTGCGCGTCGGCCTCTGGGCCGCGACCATGCTCGGCGTGCCGCTGAGCGCGGTGCAGCTCTACGGCGAGGAGATTTTGCTCGCGCTCGGGCAGACGCGCGAGTCCGCGAAGCTGGCTGCGGATTACCTGCGCAGCCTCGCCTGGTGCCTCGTGCCGGCGTGGTGGTTCATCGCCATCCGCGGATTCATGGGCGCGGTGAACCGGCCGGAGCCGGGGCTGTGGATCACGGTCGTGGCAATCCCGGTCAACTTCGTTCTGGCCTACGCGCTCATCTACGGCGCCTTCGGCCTGCCGCGACTGGAGTTGTTCGGCGCCGGGCTTGCGACCACGATCGTCAACATCGGCATGTGCACGGCAGGCATTTGGGTGGCCTACGCCTGCCAGCCGTTCAAGAAGTATCGCATTCTCGGCCGCTTCTGGCGCAGCGATTGGCCGCTGTTCGGCAAACTGTTCTGGATCGGGACGCCGATCTCCGTCGCCTTCACGCTGGAGTATGGGGTGTTCGCGGCGGCAGCGCTGCTCATGGGGTGGATCGGCACCGTCGAGCTGGCCGCGCACCAGATCGCGCTGCAGGTGGCATCGATCCTGTTCATGGTGCCGTACGGGATTTCGCTCGCGGCCACCGTGCGCGTCGGTCACGCGGTGGGCCGGCGCGAGCCGCAGTCCGCGCAGCGCGCCGGCCTTGCAGCGGTCGCGCTCGCGGCCGGATTCATGGCGGCGATGACCATCGCCGTGATGTTGGCGCGCGATGTAATTCCGCACTTGTTCCTTGGCGCGGCGGCGGCCGACGCGCGGGCGACGGCAACACTTGCGGCGCTGCTGCTCGTGGTGGGTGCAAGCTTCTTCATCGCCGACGGGGTGCAGGCGGTGGCCGCCGGCGCGCTGCGCGGGCTCAACGACACGCGGGTACCGATGCTGTTTGCCGCGGTCTGCTTCTGGGCAGTCGGGTTTGCCGCGTGCTACGCGCTCGGGTTTGCGGCGGGATGGGGGGCGGTCGGCGTGTGGATCGGGCTCTCGGCCGGCGTGATCCTCTATGCCGCGTTGCTCGTGTGGCGCTTCCTCTCCCTCACCAAGCGCGGCTATCTTCCGGCAGTCCTGCGCCTCTGAGCAAAAATCGCAATGACCGAACGGCTTGCCATCGCCCGCCTCGGATCGCGCGGCGACGGCGTTGCCGATACTGCGGACGGGGCAGTGTACGTTGCCTATGCGCTGCCCGGCGAGGTGGTGGAGGCGGAGCCCGTACCCGGACATCCCGACCGGCGGCACCTGCTGCGCGTAATCAAACCGAGCGCAGAGCGTATCGCCCCCATCTGCCGCCATTTCGGCACCTGCGGCGGATGCGCCGTGCAGCATTGGACGACCGCACGTTACCGGGAGTGGAAACGGGCGCTGGTGGTGGAGGCGCTATCGCATGAGGGACTCGATGCGGTCGTCGATCCCCTGATCGATGCGCACGGCGAGGGGCGGCGGCGCGCGACGTTCCATGCCCGGCGCGGAACGCATGACATTTTGGAGGTGGGATTTGCAGCAGCGCGCGCCCATCACGTCATCGGCATCGACGCTTGTCCTGTGCTGGCGCCGGCGCTCGACGGCGCGATAGCCGCGGCCTGGGCGATCGCCGAGGAGCTCAAACCCACACGCAAACCGCTCGATATTGCGGTCACGGCCACGGAAGGCGGACTCGATGTGGATGTGCGCGGCTCGGGGCCGCTCGATGCCGCGCGTGCGGAAAGGCTCGCGCGCCTCGCCGAGACGCGGGGGCTTGCCCGGCTCACGCGGCACGGGGAGCTGATCGCGCTGCGGGCTCAGCCGACGCTGACCATGGGCCGGGCGCGCGTGACGCTGCCGCCGGGCGCGTTCCTGCAGGCCACGGCAGCGGGCGAACAGGAGCTGGCGCGGCTCGTGCTCGCCCATGCGGGGACGGCGGAGACTGTCGCCGACCTGTTCTGCGGGGTCGGACCGTTCGCGCTGCGGCTGGCCGAGCGGGCGCGGGTGCGGGCGGCGGACAATGATTCTGCGGCAATTGCCGCGCTCAAATCCGCTGCCGGCACGACCCCCGGTCTCAAGCCGGTACAGGCGGAGGTGCGCGACCTGTTCCGGCGCCCCTTCGTTGCACAGGAGCTCAAACGCTGCGAGGCCGCGATCTTCGACCCGCCGCGGCAGGGCGCGCGGGCGCAGGCGCGCGAGCTTGCCCGCAGCGACGTGCCGGTGGTGATTGCGGTGTCGTGCGACCGCGGCAGCTTTGCGCGCGACGCGCGGATCCTCGTCGAGGGCGGCTATCGCCTGACGCAAGTAACGCCCGTCGACCAGTTCCGTTTCAGCTTCCACGTGGAGATCGTGGCGCGGTTCGAGCGGTGAAGATGCGGCCGCGCGCCGGCATTTCCGGCACGTCAAGCTATTCCCCCTTGCGCGTGACGGGCGGCTCTATAGGAGACCTTCCGCGCACACGATCGCGGTACGGATGCCGCCTTGGGCAATGATGGCGGCGGGGTTGAGCGCCGTCCGATAGACGAGGTCGATGCGCTCGATGCTGCGTTCGCGGCCGCGCAGATCCAGCGGGCGCGTGCGTTCGCCGGCCCGCAGGACTTGCTGCACGGAGATCTCGTCGGGCGATCCGTTGTCATACACCACTCGCACATTGATCAGCTCCACGTCGGCCTCGCGGGCAGAGAGACGCACGGCGCGGAATCGACCCTCGCGGCGCCCCACACGGATCGAGTCGCGGTCCCGACCCAAGAGCGCGACCTGCTGGCAGCCGAGCTCGGTCCACGCGCCGCCTGGCGACACGTCGCCGCGACGACGCACGGGGTCTGCGAACACCTTGATCACCGCCTCGCCGCGCAACTCGGGGCGCGCGCGGTAGATCATCTCGATCGATTTGAGATAACTCCGATCACCGCCCAGCCGCACCTCGAGACGGTCGCCCCTCTGGATAAACTCGTCGATGTGCAGATCCTCGGTATATCCGTTGATATACACGAGCCGGACCGAAATCAGATAGACGTCGGTCCGTTCAGCCACAAAGTAGAGAGATCGGAACCAGCGGTTCGTGAACCAGTCCTCCGGTTGACCGATATTAATCACGTCTCGCTCAACCTTGCCGACCAACTGCTCGCCGAGAAACACCCAGTCGGGATCGCGCTGGGCCTGTGCCGGCGGGATCACGAACTGGGACAGCAACGCAACCGCAACGCTCAAACGTGACATCAAACGTGACATCTGCCCACTCCTCCCTGTTGCGCAGCGTCGATCTGCTTACGCAGTCCGCCTTCGCGCAGTTGTCATCTAATGAAAATTTACCATATCTCAGACACGCAGGCCCAACGGTATTTGGCTGCGAGAGCAGACTGCGATGCAAATTAATGCGCGTTCATCTGCGCGCTGTGTTGAAATGACCTGACAGCGGATTCTCCGCGGCGATAAAGCAAAAAACCGCCGCAAACGCGACGGCAGAGCCGCGTCGGAGTAAAGAAATAACGATCAATTTCCCCAGCGTTGCTGCCACATCTGCTCGCCGATGGTACAGGATATTCGCGGCTTCGCTGCAGATGTGCGCAGAAGGCGGGGCATAGGCGTGCGGCCGGCGATCTCCAACACCAGCTTGGTGCGAACCGCCGCCTTGAATTCGTCACGAGCGCGAATTGGAACGACGAAGGCGCGGGGGCCGCCGATCACGCAGTCCTCGTAATAAACGTCCAGGTTTTCAATATCCATCCTGCCGGGGATAGGCCGCTTGAGCATGATCGGCAGCCCGTTGATGGTGATGCCCTTGGCGAGCACCTCGTCGCGCACAAGCGTCACCGGCGGCCCGTTGTTGTTGACGCCGTCGCCGGAGACGTCGATGACGCGGCGCAGGCCCTTGTATCCCCCGCCCTCGAACAGCGGCATGGCGAAGGCGAGCGCGCCGGAAATCGAGGTGCGCGAGCCGCGACGCACCGGCGCGCGCGCGATCTGAGATGCAAAGGCGTCGGCCGCTTCGGGACCGTCGATCAGTCGCCAAGGCACGATGATGTGTTGAATCTCAACGCCCGCCCATTCGAAATAGAGCACTGCGACGCGACCGTTTATTCCCTGACGGATCGCCTGCATGAATTCGCGCGAGGTCAACGCCGCGATGTAACCCTCGCGCTGCAGCGCCAATTCCTCGAGATCCATGGAATAGGAAATGTCGACCGCAAGCACGAGTTGGACGTCCACTGTCATGGCGTCGGCCTGGGCGCGCTTGATCGCGCCGCTCGCGGCGGCAAGTCCGCCGCTCAGGCCGGCAGCCGCCGCGGCACCGAACAGGGCCGCGATCGCGATTAGCACCAGACGCTGACGCATTCGAATCCTGTCCTTTTCGGACTTCATGCTGGCACAGCTCGGCGCCTGCGGGAAGGCGGGCGGCGGCCAGATAAACAGCCGGCAACGACCGACGATTTCCGGCCTCAGCCCTCCAGCTTCTCGGTGGCGGTGATCTCGATGCCGAACCCGGCAAGGCCGACGTAGGTGAGTTGGGCGGTGGTGAGCAGGCGGATCGAGGTGATGCCGAGATCCTTCAGGATCTGCGCGCCGAGGCCGACCTCGCGCCACTGACGAATGCGCGCCGCATCGGAGGCGCGGTCGCTCGAAGGGATTTCGTGGGTCGGCACACCGGCGGCGCCGTCGCGCAGGAACACGATCACCCCCCTGCCCTCCTGCTTGAATCGGCGCAACGCCGCGTGCACGGCCTTGGCTCCGCCGAACACGTCGCGAATGATGTCAGCGCGGTGCAGCCGCGCAAGGACGTCCTTGCCGTCGCCGATGCGGCCGTGCACGAAGGCCATGTGCTGCAGGCGATCGAACGGCGTCATATAGGCGTAGCCCTGCAACGGGCCGATCTCGGAGTCGACCGGAAACTCGCCCACCCGCTCGACCAGCTTCTCGCGCACCTGCCGATAGGCGATCAGCTCGGCGATGGACAGGCGATGGAGGCGGTGACGCTCCGCAAAGGCGCTGATCTGGGCGCCGCGCATCACGGTGCCGTCGTCGTTCATCAGCTCCGCGAGCACGCCCACCGTCGGCAGGCCGGCGAGACGGCATAGGTCGACGCAGGCCTCGGTATGGCCGGAGCGCATGAGCACACCGCCTTCGCGTGCGACCAGCGGAAAGATGTGACCCGGGCGCACGAAATCAGCCGCGCCGCTGTTGCTGTTGGCCAGCGCACGCACCGTGTTGGTGCGCTCCTCGGCCGAGATGCCGGTGGTCAGGCCGTGGCGGACATCGACAGAGACGGTGAAAGCGGTACCGAGCGGCGCGTCGTTGATCGCCACCATCGGGTCGAGATGCAGGCGTTTTGCGTCTTCAGCGGAGAGCGGCGCGCAGACGATGCCCGAGGTATTGCGGATGATGAAGGCCATCTTCTCCGGGGTGCAGAGCGAGGCGGCAATGAACAAATCGCCCTCGTTCTCGCGGTCGTTGTCATCAGTGACCACGACGATCTCGCCGCGGGCGAAAGCGGCTATGGCTGCGTCGACGTCTTTCTGGCTCTGCACAACGGCCTCAACGCGGCTGGGGGAACGGCCAGGCGACGCTGCCGCCCACCTGACCCCGATGACGCAGATAGTGATCGGCAATCACGCACGCCACCATGGCCTCGCCGATGGGGACGGCGCGGATACCGACACAAGGGTCGTGGCGGCCCTTGGTCACGATTTCGGTCTCGTTGCCATAGCGGTCCACGGTACGCCGCGGGGTCAGGATCGACGACGTGGGTTTTACGGCAAAGCGCACAACCACCGGCTGGCCGGTGGAAATCCCGCCCAAGATGCCGCCGGCATTGTTGGACAAAAACCGCGGCTTGCCGTCATTGCCCATGCGCATTTCGTCGGCATTTTCTTCGCCGGAAAGCGAAGCGGCGGCAAAGCCGGCACCGATCTCGACGCCCTTGACCGCATTGATCCCCATGAGCGCCGCGGCGAGGTCGCCGTCGAGCTTGCCGTAGACCGGAGCGCCCAAACCTGGAGGCACGCCTTCGGCCACCACTTCGATCACCGCACCCACGGAAGATCCGGCCTTGCGCACACCGTCGAGATAAGCCTCCCACTCGGCCGCTGCTTTTGCGTCGGGGCAGAAAAAGGGATTGTTGTGCACCTCCGCCCAATCCCAGCGCGTGCGATCCACTTTGTGCTTGCCCAATTGGATCAGCGCGCCGCGAACGTTGAGACCGGGCACCACCTTGCGCGCAATGGCACCGGCGGCAACCCGCGTTGCGGTCTCCCGCGCGGACTGGCGGCCGCCGCCGCGGTAGTCGCGGATGCCGTATTTGACGTCGTAGGTGTAGTCGGCGTGCCCCGGACGGTACTTGTCCTTGATCTCGGAATAATCCTTGGGCCGTGCGTCGACATTCTCGATCACGAGCGCAATGGGAGTTCCGGTCGTCACCTGCTGACCGCTCGCCTCATCGACGAAGACGCCGGACAGGATGCGCACCCGGTCCGGCTCCTGGCGCTGAGTGGTGAAGCGGGATTGGCCGGGCCGGCGCTTGTCGAGCCACGGCTGGATGTCGGCCTCGGTGAGGGGAAGGCGCGGCGGGCAGCCGTCCACCACGCAGCCGATGGCCGGCCCATGGCTCTCGCCAAAGGTCGTGACCCGGAACATATGGCCGAAGGTATTGAACGACATGGCATTCCGACCTCGGCGGTGTGGTAGCCCGCGCGGCCGGCCGGGTCAATGAAGCTTCCTGCGCGATCCCAGAGGTGACGCGGCGCAATAACGCACGGGTGCATCACAACCGAACGGCTCACTCCTTGAGCGCGGCAATATCCGGCGCGTCGGGATGCTTCATGCCGACGATATGATAGCCGGCATCCACGTGATGCACCTCGCCGGTGACGCCGCGCGAGAGGTCGGAGAGCAAGTAGACGGCGGCATCGCCGATGTCTTCCAGCGTGAGGTTGCGCCGCAGGGGGGCGTTATACTCCTGCCAGCGCAGAATGTAGCGAAAGTCACCGATCACCGCGGAGGCAAGCGTCTTGATCGGTCCCGCGGACAAAGCGTTGACACGGATGTTTTTCACACCGAGGTCGGCGGCGAGATAACGTACCGAGGCCTCCAACGCCGCCTTGGCCACGCCCATGACGTTATAGTGCGGCATCCATTTCTCGGCTCCGTAATAGGTGAGCGTGAGCAGAGAACCGCCGTTCGGCATCAGTTTCTCCGCACGCTGCGCAATCGCGGTGAACGAATAGCAGGACACAAGCAGGGTGTTGGTGAAGTTGTCCGCCGAAGTGTCCACATAGCGGCCGTCCAGCTCGGTGCGATCGGAATAGGCGATGGCGTGCACCACGAAATCGAGACTGCCCCAGGCGCTTTTGGCAGCCGCGAACACCGCGTCGATGGTTGCAGGGTCGGTGACGTCGCAATGGCCGAACACCAGAGCGTTGATGTCCTGAGCGAGGGGCTCCACACGCTTTCTGATGGCATCGCCCTGATAGGTGAAGGCAAGATCGGCACCGTGCGCGTGACAGGCTTTGCCAATGCCCCAGGCAATCGACCGGTTGTTCGCCACCCCCATGATCAGGCCGCGCTTGCCGCGCATGAGACCTGAGGCTTCCGCCATGATGTTCCTTATCCCCCGCGCTTTGGGCCCTTGGGCATCCCCTATGGCATAGGGGATTTGGGCCTTCAAGCAGGCATCCGGAACCCTCAAGCCCGGCATTAATGCATGGATCAATCATATTATTTCATAAGTGGAATACCCGGGTCCGGCCGGTGTTGGTGCGAGCGACAGCCGTTGATCGCCGCCGCTCCAAATCGCGCGTTTTGACAGGCCGAGAGCGCAGTGGCAGTGATGCTTGTCGGGACAACAGAGCGACATCGGGAGATGGGTCGTGAGTTCCTTCCGACAAAGCATCGAGGCAGCGATCCCGGCTCTGCGCCGCTACTCTCGGGCGCTAACGCGCGATGCTGAAACGGCTGACGATCTGGTGCAAGACACGCTGGTCCGGGCGTTGCGCTCAGAGCATTTGTTCTACGGCGGAGATGTACGAAGTTGGCTCTATACGATTCTGACCAACCTGAACCGCAACCGGTTGCGCGCGCTGGCCCGGCGGCCAGTCCTCACATCGATCGAGGACAACGACGCAGCCAATTCGGCGGGACCGGAAGCAGGCGGCCGGGACATCGAGCGTGCGCTTGCTATGCTCGTCGAGGAGCAGCGCTCGGCACTGCTTCTCGTGGTTCTGGAGGGATTGTCCTACCGCGAGGTGGCGGAGATTCAGGGCGTGCCGATCGGAACGGTCATGTCGCGGCTGGCGCGGGCGCGCGCGCAAATCAGGGAATATCTGGAGGGCGGACGGCCGATGCTTCGCCGCGTTAAGTAAGCCGTAAGCAAGAACAACGAAGGTCAAATAATGGTCGATCGCGACTCACCCATCACCGAGGACGAGCTGCACGTCTATGTCGACGGGCAGTTGCCGGTGGATCGTCTGGCGGCGGTGGAGCGATGGCTCGCTGCTCATCCGGAGGATGCCGCGCGCGTCGCCGCCTGGCGGGCGCAAGCCGATGCGATCCGGGCGCGTTTTGACGCCGCGGCCAAGGAAGCGATACCGGAGCGCCTTGCGCTCGATCGCATTATGCGACGCGGCTATCTTTGGAAAGCGGCGGCGGCGGCGGCGGTGGTCATTGCCTTCTTCACTGGCGGAGCGGCCGGCTGGCTCATGCGCGGGCCGTCGGCCGCACCACCCTCCGCATTCGAGATGTTCACCGCGGAGGCGATGCAGGCTTACAAGCTTTACGTGGGTGAAGTGCGGCATCCGGTCGAAGTTCCCGGCATCGAGCGGCAGCATGCGGTGCAGTGGCTCTCAAAACGCCTGAACTATCAGCTGCGGGTGCCGAACCTCGAAGAAATCGAGCTGAAGCTCGTCGGCGCCCGGCTGCTGCCAGGACCGACGGGGCCGGCGGCCTTCTTCATGTACGAGGGCCCGTCGGGCGAGCGCTTCACGTTGTACTGCGGCCTCGTGAAGGCACCGCAGACAGCGATGCGCTACCACAGCGGCGATCAGGTTGCGGCGTTCTACTGGGTCGACCGCGATCTCGCCTACGTGCTGACCGGGCCGGCCAACCGCGAGAAGCTGCTCAAGGTGGCTCAGGCGGCCTACGATCAGCTCGAAACGCGCACACCGGAAATGGCGCAGCAGCGCAATTAGGCAGGCGATCCGTAATCCCCGGATCAAGTCAGGGGGATGGCGGATTGATGCTTACGTCGAATGAGTGGTGTCGCGGCATCACACCATGTCCTTGCGGGGATCATAGGGCTTGGTGTCGCGCCATTTGCGCATCAGCTCCTCGAACTCTGGATCGCTGCGCTCGGGAAGCATGATGCGCACGGTGGCGTAGAGATCGCCGGTGCCCCCGCTCTTGTTCGGCAAACCCTTGCCTCTCAAGCGGAAGGTGCGGCCGCTGTTGGTGCCGCGGGGAATAGCAAGCTCGACCGCGCCATCGAGGGTCGGCACGCGCACTTTGGCGCCGAGCAACGCCTCGTACAGCGTGATGGGGAGCTCAAGGCGCAGATCGGCACCGTCGCGCTTGAACAGCGGATGGGGCGCAACCGACACCGTGATCAGCGCATCGCCCACGCTGCCATCCGGACCGGGCAAGCCCTGGCCTTTCAGGCGAATGGTCTGGCCGTCGGCAAGGCCGGGAGGGATTTTCGCCTCGACTTCCTTGCCGTTCGGCAGCCGGACGCGCCGGGTGGCGCCCTTGGCCGCTTCGGTCAAGGAGATGGTCACGGAGCCCGTGACGTCGCGCCCTTGCGGCGGGGCGCCGAAATCTTCGTGTGCAAAACCGGTGCGCCGACCGCCTCCTCCGCCCGCCATGCTGCCGAACACATCGCGCAGAATATCGTCGATACCGGCGAACCCGCGGCCGCGACCGGTTGAACGCTGAAAGCCGCCCGGCCCAAACGTGAAAGTCTCGAAGACACCTTCGTCGGCGAATTGACCGTCGCGCGGACCGGCGCCCGCACCGAAGCCGTGAAAGCCTTGGAACCGCGGCTTGCCCTCGGCATCGATCTCGCCGCGATCGTAGGCCTTGCGCTTGTTCTCATCGCCGAGGATTTCATAGGCCGCGTTCAGCTCGGCGAACTTCGCCGCGGCTTTCTTGTCCTGCTTGTTGGCGTCCGGATGCAGCTTCTTGGCCTGCCGCCGGAAGGCGGCCTTGATAGCCTCGGAGCTGGCATTCTTCGGCACCCCCAGAACTTCATAGGGGTCGCGCATCATTGGACTCCAATGAAATTCCCCTTCCGGCGCGCAGACTGCGCAGCCAGCGTAGATTCGAGAGCATACATGTGGGGATTTGCGCTCCCAACCGCAACGCGGCTCCGCAACCGCCGCTCCGTCGCCGGGCTCACGTGCGGCTGAACGGCTTTAGGGTCTTTACGTCCCAGCGGCTTCCAGTGCGACAGGCCTCGCCGTGCAGCCAAGTTTCGGTGTTGGCACGCAGATAGCTGGCAAGGAAATCCCGGCAGGTTGCGCCGTCCTGGCTGTTGGTGGCCGCAATAGGCGTTATGGTGCCGTGGGCGCCGGTGTTCGGATTCGCCCAAGGAATGCTGGAGTCCGGGCCACCCCGGGCCAGCAGTTCGACGGCGGCGGCCTTGGCATGGGCGAGGTCGGCCTCAAGCAGATCGGCGGGGGTGGCCGCGGCGAAAGCCCCTTGTGAGACGGCCCCCGTCACGTCTTCCTTGCGGTCGTCCTTGGTGCCGAGGATCGAGTCCAACCGGTAGGACACGGCGCAGCCACCATGGACCAGCGCGCCGGCAAGCAACGCCACTGCGACCGACAACCGCGCGCAACCCCGCCATAGGCGGGCCGCAGCCGTTCCACTATAAGGGAGCGGCAACCATCCCCCGGCTCCGCCGGGGGCCGTTATGGGATGACGCTGCGACATGTCCGACACGGTGTCCATGAAACACCCGGGCTGGTTAACGTCCGGTGACTTCACCGAGGCGGACGAGCCCTTGCGGCTGTTCGCAGCTTGGATGGAGGAGGCCACCGCGCGCGAGCCGGCCGACCCCAACGCCATGACGCTCGCGACCGTCGATGCGGAAGGCATGCCGAATGCGCGGATGGTGCTGCTGAAGGAGGTCGATGAGCGCGGGTTCGTGTTCTACACCAACCTCGACAGCCCCAAGGGTCGCGAGCTCAGCGCCAATGCCAAAGCCGCACTGGTGTTCTATTGGAAATCGCTGAACCGCCAGGTGCGCGTGCGCGGGCCGGTGGAGCCGGTCTCAGGGATCGAGGCGGATCGTTATTTCGCCACCCGGCCCAGGCTGGCGCAGATCGGCGCCTGGGCCAGCAAGCAGTCGGCGCCGCTGGAAAGCCGCCTTGCGTTCGAAAAAGCAATCGCGCTCTACACCGCCAAGTTCGCCATTGGCATTGTTCCAAGACCGCCGCATTGGTCTGGCTATCGAATCATTCCTCTGACAATGGAGTTCTGGCAGGATCGGCCGTTCCGCTTGCACGACCGGGTGGAATTCCGCCGCACGGAGCGCGGAGCGCCGTGGAGCAAGACGCGACTCTATCCGTGAGCAAGGGGCGATGCCTGAAACAAGCACAAGCCAACCACGCCGCACGCTCTTGCTCACTGGGGCAAGCCGCGGGATCGGGCATGCCACCGTCAAACGTTTCTCCGCGGCAGGCTGGCGCGTCATCACCTGCTCGCGGCATCCCTTTCCGGAAAACTGCCCGTGGGAGGCGGGACCCGAGGATCACATTCAAGTGGACCTCGCCGATCCGGAAAGCACGCAGCGTGCGATTTCGGAGGTCAAACGGCGGCTGAAGGGCGAACTCCACGCGCTGGTCAACAACGCCGGGATTTCGCCAAAAGCCCCCGGCGGCGCACGGCTCGGCTCGCTCGACACCACGCTCGATGTCTGGCAGCAGGTGTTCCAGGTAAACTTTTTCGCGCCGATCATGCTCGCGCGCGGCCTCGTTGACGAGCTTAAAGCGGCCAAGGGATCCGTCGTGAACGTGACATCGATCGCCGGATCGCGGGTGCATCCGTTCGCGGGCGCGGCCTATGCCACCTCGAAAGCGGCGCTTGCCGCTCTGACCCGCGAAATGGCGGCTGATTTCGGGCCGCTCGGCATCCGCGTCAACGCGATCGCGCCGGGCGAGATCGATACTGCGATCCTGTCACCCGGCACAGACAAGATCGTGGCGCAAATCCCCATGCGGCGGCTCGGCACCACCGACGAGGTGGCCAAGATCATCTATGTTCTGTGTACCGACACCGCGTCCTACGTAAACGGTGCGGAAATCCACATCAACGGCGGCGAGCACGTGTGACCTGCAATGCTGCGGCGGCGGCTCCGCTCGGGGTGTTCAGCGCCGTGCCGGGGTGGCGGATTGCGAACTCAACGGTTGCGAAGACCGGGCGGCACGCAGCCGCGCGTGCCGGGCTTGCAGCCCCAGCCGACCTTCTTGCCGCGACTCCAGCCGGGCGGCAGGCCGTTCACAAAGCCGGTCCGGTTTCCTTGGCTGAAGCCCGGCGGCATGCCGCCGGCAAAGCCCGGCCCGCCCGCCCAGCCCGGCGGACCGCCGCCGCGCGGTCCGGCCTCGGCTGCGGCAATTCCCATTGCGGTCAGAAGCACAACCGCTGCCGGTATGCGAAAATGACCCATGGCTGAAACTCCTTTCCGGGGAGGAATGTCGTTTCTCGTTTCCGCCCCTGAAAGTAAACGCGAAAAAGATGGAAGGAGTTCTGCCGGGAACCGGCAATTTCTTCCGGTTAACCAAAATCGACTTAAGGAAGCGTTTTGCCCAAGGTAAACCTACGGCGGAGGATACAAATCTCAGGCGCGGCTCAGAGCCATTTCTTCAGTTTGAACCAGAGAAACGGCACCACGCCCACAATCAGCATCGCCAACAACGCCAAAGGATAGCCGATCTGCCAGTCAAGTTCCGGCATGTTCTTGAAATTCATGCCGTAGATCGAAGCTATCAAGGTCGGCGGCAGGAACACCACGGCCACGACCGAGAAAATCTTGATGATGTTGTTCTGCTCGATCTGCACCACGCCGAGCATGGCGTCGAGCAGGAAGGTGATCTTGTTGCTCAGGTAAGTCGCGTGGTCGGAGAGCGATTGAACGTCGCGGCGCATCGACTGCAACTGCGAGCGCGTGTCCTTGGGCCAGCGCATGTTTTCCGCTTCGTTGGACAGAAACAGCAGGACGCGGCCGATCGAGACCAGGCTTTCGCGTACCTTCGAGGTGAGATCCCCGCGCGCGCCGATCGCCTTGAGGATCTCGTTGTAGGACCGCGAGCGGGTGGACGCGCCACCATCTTCCGGCTCGAAAATGTCGCGCGAGACGGTATCAACCTCGGCGCCGATACGCTCAAGAATATCGGCGGCACGGTCGATGATGGCGTCGAGCAAATCCATCAGCACGGTCTCGCCTTTGACATTCGGCGGGCAGCTACGCGCCAGCTTGTTGCTGATGATCATGAACGGGCGCGGGTCGTCGTAGCGGACCGTGACCAGCTTGTGGCCGCTCAGGATGAAGGTTACGGCGGTGTGCTTGGGGGCCGCGGTGTCGGACTGGCACATCAACGTCGCGGTCATGAAGCGCGCACCGTTCTCGACATAGAGGCGGCTCGAAACCTCGATCTCCTGCATTTCCTCGCGCGTGGGAATGGCCACGCCGATGCGGCGCTCGACCAGCTTGTCTTCGCCGGTCGCCGGATTGACAAGGTCGATCCAAACCGCGTCCTCGGGCACGTCGCCGTCAGTCGCCACCATCCGGCGCTCGAGCGTCTGGCCGCGCGGAACATAAGCCGAAAGCATGCTCGATCCTGCTCGTGAGTTGCCGGAGCCCCGGCGGCGCGAAGCGACGGGCCGCGGCAATAGGTTGCGAATGCGCCTCTCATGCCGCGATCATGACGACGATTGCAAGAAAAAATGCCACCCCAGCACGCAAAAAGAGCGCGCCGCAATGGGGCAGCAGGTGCTATGATTGGAAGCGACCGGCGCTCGGCTTAGGCCGCGAGCTCGATGAAACGATCTTCGATCCGGACGGTCGTGGCCGACGGACGCGGCGGCCGGCTGGCGGTATAGCGCAGCGCGGCAGCGACCGCAGGTATCCCTATCTTGCCGTAGCGGCGATCAAGGCTCGCCGGCTCCGGATTGCCGCTGTCATCGCGACCCGGTCCGGTCTTCTCATTCGTCTTCTCGGACATCGTTACCCTCCTCCTACGGGTATCTGCCTCACCCCTGCCTGCAGCGGATATAGATGGGAATCATGGCCGCAATCGGCAAGAAATCGTCAATTAACGAGGCATTTTCGGCCCATCGGCCGCGTTCAAAGGCGCGGCACCCCCCATTGGCACGAAAGGCCGCAATTAAATCAAAGAGGCGATAAGAAACGATTAACGGACGTGCGCGCCACGGAAGCCCACAGCCGCCGGTGCGGCGTTCCTGCAACAGCCTGAGAGAACCTCGGGGGCGGCGGCGGCCGATACTGGCACGATCGACTCCGGTTGGGGTATTTTCGAATCGGACCTCGGGGAACAGCCAGAATTGGCAATGTAGCCATGAACAGATTTGGGATCGCGGCGGTTGCGGTCGGGCTGGGTGCGCTTTTGAGCGGCTGCTTAAGTGAAAGATTTGAGCCCGCCTCCGAGAAAAACTTCACCCCTCGCGATCGCAACTACTTGGCGCGGGCACCGTACGCAAAGGTCGAGGTTCCCGATCCCTATCGGCGGGCGATCGTCGATTATCACAGAAAGGAACGGCCCGGCACCATCGTGGTCGATACCGACGCGCGCTTCCTCTATTACGTGCTGCCGGACCAGAGGGCGATCCGGTACGGCGTAACCGTTGGGGAGGAGGCGCTGGTGTGGTCGGGTGTTGCAAAAGTGGGCCGCAAGGAAGAGTGGCCGACGTGGACGCCCACCCCGGACATCAAGCGACGGCTTCCCGACGTACCGAATTTCGTCGGTCCGGGGCCGCATAACCCTATGGGCGCCAGGGCGCTCTATCTCTACCAGGGGAACAAGGACACCCTGTATCGGATCCATGGCACCAATCAGCCGGAATATATCGGCGCCGGGATTTCCTCGGGGTGCATCCGCATGACCAACGAGGACGTGATCGACCTGTACAATCGGACCAAACTGGGGGCGACGGTGGTGGTGCTGGCGCCGACGCAAGGGGACTCGCCGTTCAATCCCCAGATGGTGATGACCGGCCGGACGCACGCGGACCAGCCGTATTAGGCTTTACGGATCGGGGGAACGCTCCGAAAGGTGGGGGGTGGTCGGGCGGGGGCGCGCTGGAGAGCGCGCCACCGCCCGAATTACGTTGCGGCAGACCCACGTTAACCTCCGAGCGGCCTTGTCTTATCATCCGGCCAATTCCGCCGATGGAGGACCTATGCTCGGCTTGATGCAGGACTGGCCGCTTCTGTGCCATCGCATCATCGACCACGCGGCCAACTACCACCCCAACAGGAAGGTGATCTCGCGCTCGGTCGAAGGCCCGATCCATACCACCACCTACGCCGAGGTGCGGCGCCGGGCCTTGCGTCTGGCGCAGCGCCTCGACCGGGACGGGATCAGGCTTGGCGACCGGGTGGCCACGCTCGCCTGGAACACATGGCGACATCTCGAAGGTTGGTACGGCATTGTGGGCATCGGCGCGATCTATCACACGGTCAATCCGCGGCTGTTCCCTGAGCAGATCGCCTGGATCATCAATCATGCGGAAGACCGCGTGATGCTGACGGATCTGACCTTCGTGCCGCTGCTGGAAAAGCTTGCGCACAGGCTCAAATCGATCGAGCGGTACGTCGTGCTGACGGATGCCGCGCACATGCCGCCCACATCGCTGCGCAACGCGGTGCCTTACGAGGAGTGGATCGCCGAAGCGGACGGCGACTTTGCGTGGAAGACATTCGACGAAAACACGGCGGCCGGCATGTGCTATACGTCCGGCACCACCGGCAACCCCAAGGGCGTGGTCTATTCGCATCGCTCCAATGTGTTGCATTCGATGATGGCGAGCCAGCCGGACGCCATGGGCGTCTCCTGCCGCGACGTCGTGATGCCGGTGGTGCCGATGTTCCACGCCAATTGCTGGGGTCTGGCGCTGACCACGCCCATGGTCGGAGCGGCCATGGTGATGCCCGGCGGCAAGCTTGACGGCGCCTCAATCTACGAGCTGCTCAACGATTATCGGGTGACCTTCACCGCCGGCGTGCCCACGGTGTGGATGACACTGTTGCAATACCTGGAGGCCAGCAATGGCAAACTGCCGTATCTCAAGAAGGTGGTGATCGGCGGTTCCGCCTGCCCGCGCGCGATGATCAAAACCTTCCAGGACGTGTATGGAGTCGAAGTCTGCCATGCGTGGGGCATGACGGAAATGAGCCCGCTCGGCACGCTCGGCTCGCTCAAGCCGGAATATGCCTCGCTCACCGGCGAGGCGCGGCTGGACATTCAGTGCAAGCAAGGGCATCCGCCGTTCTGCGTCGAGATGAAGATCACCGACGACGCCGGCCGCGAGCTGCCGCGCGACGGCAAGGCTTTTGGGCGGCTCAAGGTGCGCGGACCAGCCGTGACGCGGCGCTACTACAAAGAGGATCGCGACGCGGTAGATGCCGATGGCTTCTTCGACACCGGCGACGTGAGCACCTTGGACCCGAACGGATACATGGAGATCACCGACCGCGCCAAAGACGTGATCAAGTCCGGGGGCGAGTGGATCTCCTCCATAGCCCTTGAAAACCTCGCCGTCGGCCACCCCAAGGTCGCGGAGGCCGCCGTGATCGGGGTCAAGCATCCGAAATGGGGCGAACGACCATTGCTGGTGGTCGTCACAAAAAAGGACCAAAAGCTCAACAAGCAGGAAATCCTGGAATTCATGGGCGACAAAATCGCCAAATGGTGGATGCCCGATGACGTCGTGTTCGTCGACGAAATCCCCCATACGGCCACAGGAAAAATCCAGAAAACCGCGTTGCGCGAGCAGTTCAAAAATTACGTTTTGCCGACCGCGGCGGCCTAACCGAAAGCCCGCATGGCCCGCAGACGCATTGTTGTGAAGGAGCCACCCTCGCGGCTGGCGATCTGGGCGCGGCGGTGCGCGTTGTTATCGCTCGCGGCCACGGTGCTCCTGATCCTGTTCGTGCGCGCCGGCTGGATCGAGACCGGCCCCTCGCTCGGCGCGATGTCCGGCGTGCTCGCCTTGGCGGGCCTGGCGATCCTGCTCGCGCTGGCCGCGCTGGCGGTGATCTGGCGGGACGGAGTTCCGGGGGTTGCAGCTTCGCTGGTGGCGATCTTCATCGGCTGCGGGCTGCTCGCCTATCC
>DATLYX010000121.1:0-27107 GCA_035574295.1 Xanthobacteraceae bacterium | reverse complement strand
GGATGCGCACGGCCCAGAGACGGACGATCGAGGATACCTGGCGGCAGATCGGAACCCTGGTAACAACCATCCAACCCCGCGAGTGCAGCAACTACTTCGCAAACGCCGGATACGCTTCCGTCAAAACATGAACGGCTCTAGTGCTGGGGCTACCTGAGCGGTTCAATCCGAAACCTTCGCCCTGAGGCACCACGCCAAAATTCCCTTCTGGGCATGCAGGCGGTTTTCGGCCTCATCCAGCACCACCGACTGCGGGCCGTCGAGCACTTCGTCGGTGACTTCGTGGCCCCGGTGCGCCGGCAGGCAGTGCATGAACAGGGCGTCCGGTTTCGCCCTGGCCATCAGCTTTGCGTTGACCTGATAGCGCCTGAGCAGCCGCTGCCGCCGCCGGCTGCCGCGGTCGCCCATCGACACCCAGGTGTCGGTGACGACGCAATCGGCGCCGCTCACCGCCGCCACCGGGTCGGTGCCGATGATGATTTTTGCACCCGACTGTTTGATCCAATCGAGCAGTCGTTTTTCCGGCCTCAGCTCCCGCGGCGTGGCCACGCGCAGCTCGAACTTGAAACGGTCCGCCGCATGCATCCATGACGTCAGCACGTTGTTGGCGTCCCCGGTCCAGGCGATGGTGCGCCCGGCAATCGGGCCGCGGTGTTCCTCGAAGGTGAACACGTCGGAGAGTACCTGGCAGGGATGCGAGCGCTTGGTGAGCCCGTTGATCACCGGCACGGTGGCGTGGGTGGCGAGCTCGATCAGGTGCCGGTGGTCGAGCGTGCGGATCATGATCGCATCCACGTAGCGAGAGAGCACCCGTGCGGTGTCGGCGATGGTCTCGCCGCGACCGAGCTGCATCTCCTGTCCGGTGAGCATGATGCTCTCGCCGCCGAGCTGGCGCATGGCGACGTCGAAAGAGACCCGGGTGCGCGTCGAGGGCCGGTCGAAGATCATGGCGAGGGTGGCGCCGGCGAGCGGGCCCGATCCTGCGGCGCCGCGCGGTCTGCGCTTCATCGTCCGGCTCATGGCGAGGATCTTGCGCAGCTCGGCTGCCGGGATGTCGATCAGATCGAGGAAATGCCGCGGCTGCATGCTGCTCATTCGGCGGCTCTCGCCTCCGCCTTCTGTTGCTTTGCCTTGGCGAGCGCGGCGCAGGCGCGTTCGATCCGCTCGATCGCGTCGGCGATCTCGGCCTCGCTGACGATCAGCGGCGGGAGCAACCGCACCACATTGTCGCCGGCCGCCACGGTCAACAGCTTCTCGGCGCGCAGCGCATCGACCACCTCGTTGTTCGGCACGCTGGTACGCAATCCGATCAGAAATCCTTCGCCGCGCACTTCCACGATGATCCCTGCGTGTCGGTCCTTCAATTCCGCCAGCCGCTGTTTGAACAGCAGTGCCGTTCGGCGCACGTTGTCCAGAAAGCCGGGGGCCTGCACCACGTCAAGCACCGCATTGCCCGCAGCCATGGCCATTGGATTTCCGCCGAAGGTCGAGCCGTGCGTGCCGGAGGTCATGCCCTTGGAGGCTTCCGCCGTCGCAAGGCAGGCGCCCACGGGAAAGCCCCCGCCGAGACCCTTCGCCAGCGCCATGATGTCGGGGGCAACGCCGCTGCGTTGATGGGCGAACAGTTCGCCGGTGCGGCCGATGCCGGTCTGCACCTCGTCGAAGATCAGGAGCAGGCCGCGCTCGTCGCACAACTGCCGCAAGGCCTTCAGAAACGCCGGCGGGACCACCCGCACGCCGCCCTCGCCCTGGATCGGCTCAATGACGATGCCGGCCGTGGCCGGTCCGATGGCGCGCCTGGTGGCGTCGAGATCCCCGAGCGCCACCTGGTCGAAGCCGTCCACAACCGGCCCGAAGCCTTCGAGGTGCTTTTTCTGCCCGCCCGCTGCCAGGGTGGCGAGGGTGCGGCCATGAAACGCCCCCTCGAAGCTGATGATCCGGTACCGCTCGGGCTTGCCGCTCGCCGAGTGGTACTTACGCGCCATCTTGAACGCGCATTCCATGGCCTCTGCCCCGGAATTGGCAAAGAACACGGTGTCGGCGAAGCTTGCCGCGCACAGTCGGTCGGCGAGCCGCTCTCCTTCGGGGATGCGGTACAGGTTCGATACATGCATCAGCCGCCGGGCCTGGGCGGTGATCGCCTCGACAAGGCGCGGGTGAGCATGGCCCAGCGCGTTGACGGCCACCCCCGATGCGAAATCGAGGTAGCGCTCGCCGTTGGTCGCGATCAGCCACACGCCCTCGCCCCGCTCAAATGCGAGGTCGACACGCGGATAGGTCGGCAACAGATGCGAGGTCACGGTCCTGCTCGCCCCGCGGCGAGGCGTTCGTGGAAATGAAATATGCCGCCCTCTTGCAGGCGGCGCCATCGATAATTCATGCCGTCGCCACGCCTTGTCAACATGCGCCTCAACATGCGCCGCGGGAGGCTCGTGGTTCCGGGCGGACAGCGTACGTGCGCGCCGGACTCGTTGCGGCACTTGACAGCGGTCGCCGCGCGCTCGCCCACAATTACGGCGTCGCTGCAGCGGTTGATGATTGCGGCAAACGGCGGCGCGGCGGCCAAGCGTCGCTGCACATGCAATGTTTCGCGCGGCGAAGGAATGTGTGGACGCGGGCGCGCCGACTCTTGCGCGCGAGTCTCTCGATATTGTAGCTTCACCGTCACCGCCCACGACATCTCGTGCGGCCGCAGTTTTAAGTCCCATCGTTGCTGCGTGGTGAAAAATCGGGCGCGGGATTCGGCAGTCCGATAAGCGAAAAGGATTCTGCCGAATTTTGCGCGTGACAAAGCGGACGAGGAACAACCGATGAGCTGGAGCGACGAACGAGTCGAGTTGCTCAAGAAGCTGTGGGCGGAAGGACTCTCCGCAAGCCAGATCGCCGCCGAGCTTGGCGGCGTCACGCGCAACGCCGTGATCGGCAAGGTGCATCGTCTCGGTCTCTCCGGCCGCGCGAAATCCACGTCCTCCGGCATTCCCCGTCCGCGCAAGCCGCGCTCGCACATGTTGCGCGTGGCGCGCCCGATGTCGCGCGGCGCAAACGCGCTCGCGCTGGCCTACGAGCTTGAGGCCGAACCGGAGCCGGAGCTGATTGACAACGTCATTCCCTTGGGCCAGCGCCGCACCCTGCTTGAGCTGACTGACAAGACCTGCCGCTGGCCGATCGGCGATCCGGCCACGCCGGAGTTCTTCTTCTGCGGCGGCAACCCATTGATGGGCCTGCCCTATTGCCATTACCACGCGCGCATCGCCTATCAGCCGCCGGCCGACCGGCGCCGCGATCGGCGCCCCGCCAAGCCTTAAAGCGCAAGCCCCTTAAGCCGCCGGGCCTTCGTCGAGCCGTTGCTGCATCGTCAGCCGCCGGCCGCCTTGCGCATTCGCGTCACACTCAAGGCCAGCTCGCGGATGCCCAACACCATCAGCGCCAGTACGAAGGGTGTGATGTAGTAGAGGAGCCGGAACAGCAATAGCCCTGCGAGCAGTTCCTCGCGGTCGTATTCCCACAGCGCCAGCAGCATGGTGGCGTCGAACACGCCGACCCCGCCCGGCGAATGGCTGATGAAACCGAGCAGCGTGGCGGTAACGAAGATCACCGCGATGGCGACGAAGTCGTAATACGGCTCGTTAGGCACCAGCATGTACATGGCGAGCGCGCAGCAGGTGAGATCGATGATCCCGATAAAGATTTGCAACACCGTGAGCGGTCCGCCGGGGAGCCGGACCTCCCAATTGTCGCGGCCAATCATGCGCGGCATGCGCCATAACCAGAAGACATACGCGGCAAGCGCAATCAGGATGCAGATGCCGAGTACGCGATTGAACCAGGCCGGAAGCTGATTGATGTTGGTGGCCGCCTCCGGTTCGTAGGCGATGCCCATGCCCAGCACCGTGGCGTTGCCGAGCCAGAACGTGAGGCCGGCGATGAAGCAGATCTTGGCCACCTCGACCGCGCTCAATCCCCAGGAGGAGTACACGTGGTAGCGCACCGCCCCTCCGGTGAATACGCTCGCCCCGACATTGTGGCCGATCGAATAGCTGGTGAACCCGGCGAGTGCCGCCACCCGGTAGGGCACCTCGTTGCGACCGATGGTGCGCAGGGCAAACAGGTCGTAGAAGGTGAGCGTAAAGTACCCCGCCGCCACGAACACCGCCGCGAGAAGGACATCGCGGTACTCCACGGTGGCCATCGCATTGAGCACCTTGTTGACATCGACGCCCTGCAACTTGCGATAGAGTATGATCGCCGCCACCGCGATGATGGTGAGGCTGACCGCGATCCCGATGCGGTGCCAATCGATCTTCCTGAACACCCCTTGTACGGCGGCCCGAAGTCTCGACATCGCTGATCCCGCATCCGCGGCCCGTTTCATTGCCAAACGCCGGCGGGGCCGCAAGCGGTGTGCTTTATCGCCTGATTCCGGCGAGGAAACTACGAAATTCGCCGTTCCGGGCGCGCGACCCTCGGCTGCAGGCGCCTAGTCGGTCCAGGGGGGAACTCCGAGCGCGGCCAGATTCTCCTGCGCATCCTTTAGCGCGGGATTTAGGGCGAGCGCGCGCCGATAGTCGGCGACGGCGCGCTCGCGGTCCTTCTTGCTGGCGTAGGTATTGCCGCGGTTCACATAGGCCGCCACGAAGTTCGGGTCGTATCGGATCGCCTCGGTGTAATCGGCGATGGCGCGGTCGTAGTCGCCCTTGTTGTCATAGGCGAAGCCGCGGTTGTTGTAGGCGATGACATACGTCGGATCGAGCCGGATCGCCTGCGTGTAGTCGGCGATGGCGCGGTCGTAATCGCCCTTGTTGGCGTAAGCGCGGCCGCGCCGGTTATAAGCCACAACATCCCCCGGGTCGCTCGCGATCGCCTTGTCGAGGTCGGCGATCACACGGTCGTAGTTGCCCTTCTTGCCGAACTTCAGGCCGCGGTTGTTGTAGGCGATAGCGTCCTTCGGATCGAGCTTGATGACCATATTGAGGTCGGCGAGAGCGTGTTGCGGCTGGTTCTTGTTCAGATAGGCAAAACCGCGGTCGTAATAGGCCGCCGCATCGTTGGGATCGAGCGCGATGGCCGCGTCGAGATCGGCGATCGCCCGCTCGTAGTCGCCTTTGGCGAAGTGGGCGCTGGCGCGGTTGAAATAGGCCGCCGCGACCCGCGGATCGAGCCGGATCACCTGGCCGTAGTCGGCGATCGCGAGATCGAACCGGCGTTGGTCATAGAGGGCGTTGCCGCGCCGGTGGTAGGCGATGAGGAAATTCGGCTTCAGCCGGATCGCCTCGCTGTAGTCGGCGATGGCGCGATCGAGTTCGCCTTTGCTCTCGAATGCGACGCCGCGGTTGAAATAGGTCGACGCATCCCCGGGGTCGAGCCGGATGGCGTCACTGTAGTCCGCGATCGCGCGGTCATAATCCCCTTTGTTGTCGTAGGCGCGGCCCCGCTTGTTGAAGGCGATAAAGTCGCGCGGATCGAGCCGGATCGCCTTGCTGAAATTGGCGATCGCGCGGTCGTAGTCTTTACGGGCGAAATAGACGTTGCCGCGGTTGAGGTAAGCGGCCGCAAGCTTCGGATTGAGGGCGATCGCCCGGCTGAAATCGGCGATCGCCTGCTCGACGTCGCCCTTGTTATCGTAGGCGTAACCGCGATTGTTGTAGGCGACCGCATAGTCGGGGTCGAGGCGGATCGCCTCCGAGTAATCCGCAATGGCGCGGTCGTAATCACCTTTGTTGTCGTAGGCGTAGCCGCGGTAATTGTACGCGGCCGCTGCCTTCGGATCGAGCCGGATTACCTCCGAATAGTCGGCGATGGCGCGATCGTACTGGTTGAGATTGAGATAGGCGAAACCGCGGCTGCCGTACACGCCGGTGGACTTCAGCCCGAGCCGGATCGCCTGATCGAGATCGGCGATCGCCTGCTCGAACTCGCTGCGCACCAGATGCAGATAGCTGCGGCTGGCGTAGGTGGCGGCGTCGGCAGGCTCGAGCCGCAGTACCTCGCCGTAGTCGGCAATGGCGCGCTCAAGATCCCCCTTGTCGCGATAGGCGCGGGCGCGGTTGCCGATGATCGCGGTATTGTTGGGCTCAAGCCGGAGCGCTTCGGTGTAGTCGGCGATGGCGCGCTCGTAATCGCCCTTGGCGCTGTAGGCGAAGCCGCGGTTGTTCCACGCCACGACGTCGTGCGGATTGGCCGCGATCACGGCGCCGAAGTCGGCAATCGCGCGGTCGAAGTCACGCTTCTGATGATAGGCATTCCCCCGGTTGAAGTGGGCGGCAACGAGCTTGCTGTCGAGACGCAGCGCCTCGGCGTAGTCGGCGATGGCGCGGTCGTAGTCGCTCTTCGCAGAATAGGCGAGGCCGCGATGCAGATAGGCGGTGGCATAACGCGGATTGAGCCGGATCGCCTGCGTGAGGTCCGCGAGCGCCCGGTCGTGGTCACCCTTGGCGTTGTAGGCGAAGCCGCGATTGTTGTAGGCGGCGGCCGAGCGCGGACTCAGGCGGATTGCTTCGTCGAAGTCGGCGATGGCGCGGTCGTAATCCCCCTTGGCGCTGTAGGCGTAGCCGCGGTTGTTATAGGCGATGGCGGAGCGGGGTCCGAGGCGGACCGCCTGGCCGAGATCGGCGATGGCGCGGTCGAAATCGTTGCGGCCGAGGTAGAGCAGTCCGCGGCCGGTAAAAGCCTCGAAATCCATCGGGTTGAGCCGAATCGCTTCGCTGTAGTCGGCAATCGCCAGATTGACTTCGCCGCGACCGTCGTAGATGCGGCCGCGGCGGCCATAGATGGCGGCGCTGCGCAGTCCGAGCTTGATCGCTTCGCTGTAGTCGGCGAGCGCCCGCGCGTAGTCCTGCCGCGCGTCAAACGCCCGCCCGCGATTCCCGTAGCTCTCCGCATCCTTTGGATCGAGCCGGATCGCCTCGCTGTAATCGGCGATCGCCAGCTCGATCTCGCCCCTATGCTCGAACAACCGGCCCCGATAGGCGTAAGCCGGCGCGAACGCCGCATCGAGACGGATCACTTCGCTGTAGTCGGCGATAGCGCGCTCGGCGTCGTTCTTGCTGTCGTAGGCGCGCGCGCGGTTGAAATAGGTGATGGCGACCTTGGCGTCGATGCGGATCGCTTCGGTGTAGTCGGCGATCGCGCGATCCACATATCCCCGCGTATCGTAAGCCTTGCCGCGCCGGTTGTAGGCGGTGACGTCCCTGGGATCGAGGCGGATCGATTCGGTGAGGTCGGCGATGGCGCGATTGTGGTCGCCCTTGCTGAGATAGGCGGTTCCCCGATTGCTGTAGGCGGCCGCGACGTTTTTGGTGGTTTCCTGGCGGTCCTGGATGATGCGCGTGCAGCCGGCGATAACGCGTTCCGGGTCGCTGGAATAGCAATCGTCCTTGTCGCGCTGATTGGCGGCCCAGACGGGACTCCCGACAACGCAACCGACAAACAACAGACTCAAAAACGTTCGCGCCCGCCGGCGCCCCTTCGCACCGGACGAAAGGGCGGGCGCGCACTCGACGACCGCCTGCATACGTCCACTCCGCGGCTGGCCGCGCTTTAGCCGTCAACATCAAAGGAATACAGGCTGTTGTCCAGGGTTTGCTCACGGCCCTGTGACCGCGAATTGCATTTTCCGGACGATGGTTGCGCTGCCGACACGCCCCGGGGTCGAATTTCGCAGTTAACAAAGCTGAATCGAGCCTATAGCGCCAGGATGAGCCCGGAGATCAACAACAGCACGGCCAGCGCCTGTGCGAAGCGCATTTCGTCGAGGGCGCCGTACACACGCCAGCCGACCGCGGCGCCCGCAGCGATCGCCGGCAGGCCCAACAGAAGCAGCACGACCCCGACGCGATCGAGCGCCGTCACCCCGATCAGCGTCAGCGTCCAGATATGTGCGACGAGGATGAAGGGCTGATAGACGGCACGCGAAACCCCAGCCGGCCAACCGCGCAGCCGGCACCAGATCGCCGGCAGAACGCCCGAATAGCCGCCGATGCCGCCGAGCACACCGCCGGTAAACCCGACTCCTGCATCGGCAATGCGGCCGCCGCGTGCGATGTGCGGGAGCCTCGGCGCGGTCAGCGCGTAGGCGCCGTACGCGGCAAGGAAGAGTCCGAGCGCGGTTCTCACCGTTTGCGCGTCGATGCGCACCAGAAGCCACACACCGAGCGGAATGCCGGCGAGCCCCGGGAGCAGAAACGGCAGCAGCCGCGCCGGTTCGATGGCGCGGCGCAGCGGCCAGATCGTGCCGGCCTGGATGACGGCGCCTCCGGTGACCACGAGCATCGCCGCGTGCAAGGGGCTGATCGCGTGCAGCCAGATGGCGGCAGCGACGATGCCGTATCCGAAACCGGCCGCGCCGGTGGCAAAGCCGCCGAGGAAGCCGCCGAGCCAAAGCGCGCCGAGCGTTTTGGCGGAGAAAATTGCGGCAACGGCGGGATCGTCGGTGAACATCCGCGGCTGTTATGCAACGCGCTGCTGTCGTGCCGCTTGGATCAACTCCACCAGCCGCTCCGCTCGAATCGGTGCTTCGGTGATGCGTACGCCGAACGGCTCAAGTGCATTCTCGATCGCCGAGATGAGCGCAGCCGCGGCCGGGATCGTTCCCGCCTCGCCGACGCCTTTCACGCCCAGCGGATTGAGCGGGGAGGGGGTCTGTTTGTAGAGCGTTTCGACCGGCGGCACATCGCAGGCCGTGGGCAGGAGGTAGTCCGCATAGGTGGTGGTCAGCGGCTGGCCTGCGTCGTCGTAGCCCATCCATTCGAGCAGCGTATTGCCGATGCCGTGCGCAACCCCGCCCCGGATTTGACCGTCCACCAACAGCGGATTGATCAGCACGCCTGAGTCCTGCAAGGCAACGTAACGCACAACGCGCACGGCGCCGGTCTCGACGTCAACCTCCACTTCGCAGACGTGGCAGCCATTGGCATAGGAGAGGGGATCGGTGCGGTGATTGACGGCCGCCTCCAAGCCCGGATCGACGCCCGGCGGGAAGCCGTAGCCCGGCGCGCCCTCAAGCATGCGCGCGATCTCCGCAAGCCTCACCGCAAGCTTCGGTGCGCCTACCACGCGCACTTCACCGTCGGCAATTTCCAGGTCGCGCTCGTCCGCCTCCAGCAAATGGCCTGCCACTTTGCGCGCCTTTGCCGCCACCTGCCGCGCCGCCAGCAGCACCGAAGAGCCTGCCGTCACCGTCTGCCGGCTGGCGAAAGCGCCGAGCCCGAGCGCAACGCCCGCGGTGTCGCCTGCCACTACCCGCACATCCTGCGGCGCGATCCCAAGCTGGCTGGCGCAGATTTGCGCCAGCACCGTCTGCAATCCTTGCCCGAGCTCGGCGGCGCCGGTGAACACGGTCACCTTGCCGGTGCGCGAGACGCGCACAAGCCCCGACTCGAACGGTCCGCGGCCGCTGCCCTTGACGCCGTGCGCAAGCCCGATGCCGATGTAGCGCCCAGCAGCGCGCGCCGCCGCCTGCCGTTGCGGAAAGTCATGCCAGCCCGCGGCCTGCAAAACCTCCTCCTGGCACCCCGGATAGTCGCCGCTGTCATACTGAATGGTGACCCCCGACCGCGCCTTGATCGGCTTCGTGTAGGGCATTTTTTCCTTGGGGATCAGATTGCGCCGCCGCACCTCGGCGCGATCAAGCTTGAGTTCGTATGCCACACGGTCGAGCAGCCGCTCCATGGCAAAAGCCGCCTGCGGATAGCCCGCCCCGCGCACCGACGACACCGGCGTCTTGTTGGTGAGCGCGATCGTGACCTCGACGGCAAACGCCGGAATCGCATACGGCCCGCTCATGGTGGAGGCGGAATTGTAGGGAATGTTCGGGTCCTGAATCGTGTAGGCGCCGGTGTCGTGCAGGAGCTTGCCGCGGATGCCCAAAACTTTCGCATGCGCATCGACCGCGATCTCCAGCGACCAGTATTGGTCGCGCTCGTGCACCGCATTGGTGAAATATTCGCGTCGGTCTTCGATCCATTTCAGCGAGCGTCCCAGCAACTTCGCCGCCGCCACCACGGCGACGTCCTCGGAGTACACGCAGAGCTTGGCGCCGAAACCGCCGCCGATGTCGGGCGACACCACGCGCAGGCTTTCGTCGAAATCGAGCAGCGAGGTCAACGTCTGCTTCAGGTCATGCGCCTTCTGCGTCGAGGCATGCACGGTGATGCCGCCGTCGCTGCGTACCTCGGCCACGAGGCCGCGCGTCTCGATCGAATGTGCGCCGCCGCGATGCTGCCAGAGCTGTTCGGTGAACACATGCGCTGCCTGCCGGAACGCCGTCTCGATATCGCCGAAGGCGACCGAATAGGTGGCAATGACATTGGAGGACAGTTCGCGGCGCACCGGCGGGCCGGCCGCCGCCTTGCGCACGTCGGCAACGTGCGGCAGCGGCTCATAGTCCACCGCGACCAGCGCTGCTGCGTCCTCCGCGAGATAGCGGCTGTCGGCAATGACCATCGCCACCGGCTCGCCGACGTAGGACACCTCGCCGTCGGCGAGCGCGAACAGCCAGGCCTTGTCGAGCGGCAGGCCGGAATTGGAATGCCGCACCATGCGGCGGCGGGTCATCACCGGGGCGAGATCGTCGAGGGTGAGCACGGCATGCACGCCGGCCAACGCCAGCGCCGCCTGCTTCTCGATCGCGCGGATGAGCGCGTGCGGATGCGGGCTGCGCACGAACGCCACGTGCAGCAGGCCGGGCAGCGCAATGTCGCCCACGAACCGCCCGCGGCCGCGCAGCAGGCGCTCGCTGTCAAGCCGCGGCAGACGCGCGCCGAACGCCGCCGTCACGGCCGAACCTTTGCTGGGCGGCCGGCCGCGGAACGGAACTGGAGGGAATGGGGAACCACCATGCTTGAGGGCTGTTGCCAGGTCCGGGGGAAAACTCGACCGTTGTATGAGTTTGTTGTGTGACTCTAGAGCATGTCCGGTTCCGTTGGAATCGAAACATGCGCTGACATTTTTGCGCGCCGCATGAGGATTCGCGGAAACCGGTTTCTGCTTTCCCTCGTCGTGCGGCTCATCGCGCGCCGCGGCAGTTGTCGATATAGCGCAAGAGAAGGCGATCCTCGCAAGGGGCTTGCGGCACCCCTTGACAGGGGCGGATCAATTTGAAGGTAAAAAGCGCGATAACCACAACGCATGAGTGGAGCCAGGAAGGTGGCGGGAATTTGGGATGTGGTGGTGGTCGGCGCCGGTAATGCCGCGTTCTGTGCGGCGCTCGCCGCGTGCGAGAAGGGCGCGAGCGTGCTCATGATCGAGCGGGCGCCGAAAGAGCTGATGGGCGGCAACTCTCGCTTCACCGCCGGTGCCTTCCGCTGCGTCTACGACGGCGTCGAGGATTTGAAGGCCATCATGCCGGATCTCACCGCCGACGAAATCGCCCGCAGCGATTTCGGCACCTACACCGCCGACCAGTTCTTCGACGACATGTTCCGCGTCACCCAATACCGCACCGACGGCGAATTGTGCGAGCGGCTGGTCAACCGCTCGCGCGAGTCCATGCGCTGGCTGCATTCGAAAGGCATGAAGTTTGCGCCGATCTGGGGTCGGCAGGCCTACAACATCGGCGGCAAGTTCAAGTTCTGGGGCGGGCTGACGGTGGAATCCTGGGGCGGCGGACCGGGGCTGATCGAGCAGCACCTGAAAATCGCGCGCAAGCACGGCATCGACATCCGCTACGCCACCCGCGCGCTGTCGCTCATCTACGACGGCCAGGTGGTGCGCGGCATCAAGGTGAAGGCGAACGGCGTCCTCGACGAAATCCGCTGCAAATCGGTGGTGCTGGCCTGCGGCGGCTTTGAGTCCAACGTCGAATGGCGCACGCGCTATCTTGGCCCCGGCTGGGAGCTCGCCAAGGTGCGCGGCACCGCCTTCAACACCGGCGACGGCATCCGCATGGCGCTCGACATCGGCGCCCAACCTTACGGCAACTGGTCGGGCTCGCATGCGGTGCAGTGGGACTACAACGCGCCGGAGTTCGGCGACCTCTCCGTCGGCGACAATTTCCAAAAACACTCCTACCCGTGGGGCATCATGATCAATGCGCACGGCCGGCGGTTCGTGGACGAGGGCGCCGACTTTCGCAACTACACCTATGCCAAATACGGCGCCGTCGTGCTGCGGCAGCCCAACAACTTTGCCTATCAGGTGTTCGACAAAAAGATCATCCCCATGCTGCGCGACGAATATCGCATCAAGCGCGTGAGCAAGGTGTCGGCCAATTCGCTCGAGGAGCTGGCGCAGAAGATGGAAGGGGTGGACGCCGCCGGCTTCCTCGACGAGATCAAAAAATACAATGCCGCGGTGCGCACCGACATTCCCTTCAATCCCAACATCAAGGACGGCCGCTGCACCGTCGGGCTGCCGATCAACAAGTCGAACTGGGCCAACACCATCGATGAGCCGCCGTTCGAGGCCTATCAGGTCGGTTGCGGCATCAGTTTCACCTTCGGCGGGCTGCGCATCGATCCGGACACCGGCCAGGTGATCGACAGCGATCAGGCGCCGATCCCCGGGCTTTATGCGGCGGGCGAGCTGGTCGGCGGCATCTTCTACTTCAACTATCCCGGCGGCACCGGGCTGATGTCCGGTACCGTGTTCGGCCGTATCGCCGGCACCGGCGCCGCCGCGGCCCGGAATGCATAACTTCCCGCGTTTGCGGGTAAATCAAAGCGCGCGTGCACCATGTGCAACATGTGAGAACCATGCCCGACCGTATCACCATCCGAAAACCCGACGACTGGCATCTGCACGTGCGTGACGGCGAAATGCTCAAAGCCGTGCTGCCGTTCACCGCCGCGCATTTCGGCCGCGCCATCCTGATGCCCAATCTGGTGCCGCCGGTGCGCACCACGGCCGACGCCATCGCCTATCGCGAGCGGGTGATGGCGGCGCTGCCGAAGGGCTCCACCTTCAAGCCGCTGATGACCTGCTATCTCACCGACGACACCGACCCGGACGATGTCGAGCGCGGCTTCCGCGAAGGCGTGTTCACCGGCGTAAAACTCTATCCTGCGCACGCCACCACCTATTCGTCCGCCGGCGTCACCGACTACCGGAAGATCAAACGGGTGCTGGCGCGCATGGAGAAGATCGGCATGCGCTTTCTCATGCACGGCGAGGACGTGGACCCCGCGGTCGATATCTTCGACCGCGAGGCGCGCTTTATCGAAAAATATCTCGGGCCGTGGACCAAGGAATTCCCCGGCCTCAAATTCATCCTTGAACATCTGTCGTCCAAGGAGGGCGTCGATTTCGTGCGCGCGCACAGCCCGCAAGTCGCCGGCACGATCACGCCCTACCATCTGGAGCTGACGCGCACCGACTGGCTCGGCTGGGGGCTGAAGCCTTACATGTACGTGATGCCGGTGATCAAAACCGAGCGCGACCGGCAGGCGCTGCGCAAAGCGGCAACCTCCGGCGAGCCGTGCTACTTCCTCGGCACCGACTCCGCGCCGCACCCGGTGGCGAAAAAAATTTCCGTCAACGGCATACCCGGCATTTTCAACGCGCCGGTGGCGCTCGCCACTTACGTTAAGGTTTTCGAGGAGGAGGGGGCACTCGACAAGTTCGAAGCCTTTGCCTCGCTGAACGGCCCGCGCCATTACGGCCTGCCGCCGAACGAGGAGACGATCACGCTCGAAAAGAAACCCTGGACGGTGCCGGAGGAGATCAAGATTCCGGGGCCGGACGAAAGGGCGTTGATCTATCGCGGCGGCGAGACCATGGCCTGGCAAGTGGTCGCGGCCTGACCGACACCCGCGCGGCCGCTCCGTCTTGCTTAACGTTCATCATTAACGGACGAACGCGGCCAAAACAGAAATCGATCGACTCGACTTCGCCACAAATCGGGTACAACGTTTCCTGCAGTCGAAGATGTGGCTCAAGATGCGGCCTGTGGCGCTCAAAGCCATGCGCACGTTCATCGCCGCATTGATTCTGTACATCGTTGCCATGGCGGCGATGGACGCATTGATGTTCAACGGCCGCTATCGCGACGCCGTCTGGCGCGAGGCAAACTATCAGACACACCGGGTCAATGCCGAGGTTCGCAATCTTCTGCACAAGCTCGGCATCTGACGTCAGGCACCGTTGGCCATCGTCAGCACCACGCGGCCGCGCACCTTGCGGTCGGCGATCTCGCGCATTGCCGCCACGAACTCGCGCAACGGATAGGTCTTGACCGGCAGCGGTTTGAGCTTGCCTGCGGCGTGCAGGGCAAACACCTCCGTAAAACACTTCTGCATCGCCTCCGGCATGCGCTTGCGGTAGTCGCTGATCTGCATGCCGCTCACTTCGATGTTCTTGAGCAGCACATAGTTGGTCTTCAGCGTGGCAATGCGCCCCGAGGCAAAGCCGATCACAACCAGTCGCCCGCGCCAGGCGAGCGCCCGGATCGCGGCATCAAAAATGTCGCCGCCGAGCATGTCGAGGATCACGTCGGCGCCGCGCCCGGCGGTCTCGGCATAAACCTGCGCGCGCAGCGCATCGTGCAGGTCGGATCGCGCGAGATCGATCACGGCATCGGCGCCCGCCGCGCGCACGATGTCGGTCTTGTCGGCGCTCGCCACGCCGGCCAGCACCCGCGCGCCGAACGCCTTGGCGAGTTGAATGGCCGCAAGCCCGACGCCGCCGGTCGCGCCCAGCACCAGCACGGTCTCGCCCGGGGCAAGGCGCGCGCGATCGCGCAAAGCAAAGTATGCGGTGTCGTAGATCAGCGCCATGGCGGCGGCCTCCGCGAACGGCAGCGACGGCGGCAGCTTGATGCACTGGCTCTCCGGCATGGCGACGAATTCGGCGAAACCGCCCTGTTCGGCCATGGCGATGGCATGGTCGCCGGGCTTGAAATTCTTCACCCCGGCGCCGACTGCCGCCACCACGCCGGCCGGAAGTTTACCGGGAATGAACGGCAGCTCCGGTTTGAACTGATAGGTGCCGCCGATCATGATCAGATCGACAAAATTGACCGACGTGGCGCGCACCTTCAACAACACTTCGCCCGCCTTGGCCTCCGGCTTGGGCACTTCGGCAAGCTCTGCGTTTTCAAACGGCCCGAATTGACGAACGACAACGGCGCGCATTCTCACCTCCCACAAGGCTCTGCGTGCAAGAGCGCGGGGCTCACCCCCGCTTGCAGGGGTGGGAAATGCAAATGCGATAGTCCTAACCCGCAAGCGGAGGAGGCGACGGAACTGTTCGTCCGCGTCATGAGCTGAGACTGCCTTCGCTGAGACCGCTTTTTTCACGCGGGGGACCGCCGAAACGGACCGGCTCCGGCGTGACTTGGCCGCTCGCGATCAGTTGCACGATGTCGCCCTTGCGGATTTTTCCATTGGCGGTGAGGGGAATCTCGTCGAGCTGCAGAAAAAACTCCGGCATTTCGTATTTGGAGAGTCCCGCTGCATCGAGATGCGCCAGCAGCTCGGCCGGGAGAACCTGCGCGCCGTTCTGCGGCATCACCACAAGGCACACCTTCTCGCCGAGCCGGGCGTCCTTCACCGGCACGGCGGCCGCGCGTGCCACCGCCGGATGCCGCATGGCCAGCGCCTCGATCCGCGCCGGGTGGATGTTGTGTCCGCCGCGGATGATGATGTCCTTGAGCCGTCCGGTGATGCGCAGGTAGCCGCGCGCGTCGAGCGTGCCGAGATCTCCGGTCATGAAGTAGCCGTGCCGGTTGAAGGCCGCGCGCGTGGTTTCTGCATCCTCGTAATAGCCGAGCATCAGGCTCGCCCCGCGGGCGCCGATCTGCCCGACTTCGCCGACCGCGGCTTCGGCGTCCGCATCATCGATCTTGAAGATTCGTACCTCGAAGCCGGCACAGGCGCGCCCCGAGGTTTCGACGATCAGAGCCGGATCGTCGTCCGGCAGAGTATATTGGTGCGAGCAGGTCTCCGTCATGCCGTAGCCGCTCTGCGGAAAGATGCCGCGTTCGAGCAGCCCGGCCACCACCTCGCGCGGCGCCGCGGCGCCGGAGATGCGAAAGCCGCGTACGCGTCCGAGCCCTTGCAAGCCGCGCGCCCGCATCTCGGCCAACAGATCGCTGGCGTGCGCCGGCACGCCGACGAGAAAGCTCGCGTCGGTCTCAAGGATGCGGTCCACCAGGCTCGCCCCGCGCGGCAGGTCATTGACCACAAGCTCGGCGCCCGCCGCGAGCGCCATCACCTGCGCGCCGAAGCCGAGGTTGTGGCTCAGCGGGCTCAACGAAAACACCACCGCGTCGCGGCCGATGCTCCAGTCCTTGGCCATTTGCCGCGCGTTGGCAAGCAGCGTGTTGTCCGAATGCATCACGCCCTTCGGCCTGCCGCTCGTGCCCGAGGTGAAGGCGATGTAAACGACCTGATCGGGATCCTGTTTTTGCGGCATTCTAGCGTCATGCCGTGCCGTCATGGCCCATGGCTGCGCGCTTGCTGCAGGCGTGAGCCGATAAATTTTTCGCACATGCGGCAGCGCCGCGACGTCAGCAAAAACATCACGCCGGTCCGCGTCGGCGCCGAATGCTTCCTGGCCGATGAAGGCCGCCGCGCGCGTGCGCTGGACCAGCTCCAGCACCTCGGCGACCGTGTGATCGCGGTGCAGCGAGGGACAGCAGACGAAGCCGTTGCGCGAGCAGGCGAGCAGCGCGATCACCCGTTCGATGCGGTTCGGCAGCCACACCGCCACCCGATCGCCCGGTTCGAGCCCGTGTTGCGCCAGATCGGCGGCCAGCGCATCGGCGCCCGCGACCAGCTCGCGGTAGGTGAGACGGCGCTGGCGCTCGCGCAGGGCAAAGCTCTGCGGCACCTGTTCCGCATGCGCCCGCGCAAGCGAATAGATCGTGTCGTTGCGCCAGAATCCTGCCGCGTAGTATTGCTTGATCAAATCGTCGCTGAGCAGGGTGTGCATGCCGTTCACGAACCCGGCTTCAGCACGTCGCTGAGCCAGTCCCACATATATTGCGTGCCGAGCGTGACGTTGTCGACCTGACAATGGTGGAAGCCGCCTTCCTCGCGCGTGAACACCTTCAGCGTCTTGTGTTTCGAGCCGACCGCCTCGAAACAGGTTTGGGCAAGGCTGAGCGGGATTTGCTCATCGCCCTCGCCGTGCACGAGCAGGAACGGACACTTCATCTTCTGCACGATGCCGTCGAGGCGAAAGCCTTCGAGCTTCTGCATCGCCGCCGCGCGGCTGTCGACGCCGAACACCCACATCAGATGTTCGGGAGGGACCGAAAGGGAGAGCACGCGCCCCTTGTCGAGAGCTTCGAACCGCCGCCGCCACACCTCGTAATAGTCCCATTGCGCGCCCCAGGCGACGCAGGCGGCAAACCGCGGCTCAAGCGAAGCCGCCCGCGGCGCATAGTAGCCGCCGAGGCTGATCGCCATGACGCCGATGCGCCTGGCATCGACCTCCTGGCGACCGGCGAGATATTCGTAGGCCGCGGTCGCATAGCGTTCGGTCTCCGCGATCAGCGGCAGATTGCGGAAGCGCACGCTCTCGCCGTTGCCGGGGCCGTCCACAATCAGGCAGCCGATGCCGCGCGCGGCAAGATCCGGCACCGCCTTGAAATATTGAATCTCCTTGGTGATGTCGAAGCCGTCGAAGAACACCACCGCCGGCGCCGGTCTGTTGCCCGCAACTGCCGGGTCCGGATGCACGAAGAGCGCCGGCAGCGATGTCTTCTCGTACGGCACCTCCACCGGCTCGATGCGCGGCCGCAAAAGCAACGCCGCACCGGCGCGGAACGCCGCCACCGCCCGTTTGTAGATGGCAAGGGCCCGCTCGGATTTCGGGTGCAGAAAACGTTCGCCGGTCTGGTAGTAGTGCGCCGCCCGCATCAGGCAGGACGCCGCCGTGACCTTGTGGCCACTGGCTTCCGCCTCGCGGCCGCGCGCCTCGACGCGCTCGCCCATGCGCGTCCATTCCTCGAACCAGGCCTCGTCGTCGCCGATCTTCGCCGACAGCGCCCGACCGACCCGGTTGACCTCGTCGATCTCCGCCCCGCGCCACGGGGCTCCGCTCAGACAGAGCAGCAAACCCATCGACCAGCGGTAGTGCGTCGGGAAATAGATGAACGCCGGGTCGTCCTTGCGCTTGGCCATCGAGCCTCCTCCTGCACGCGCCGCTCTCTATGCTTCACAATCACACGGAAACGATGTTGCGCCAATTTCGCAAAGCATGCATGCGCTCAACGAGTGTCCGCGGCTTTCTCTGTTGTCCGCGGTCGCGCTCGACTGACATCATGACGGCAATCTAAGCGCAATGCAGTTCCGGAAATCGCATGATCATCGACACTCACGTCCACATCTTCAGCTTTCCCTCGTTCAAGGATCTGAGCAAACACATCCGCACCATGGAGGACGCGATTGCGTTCCGCACGCGGCACCCCGAGCTCTACAAGTGCAACCTGACCGAGCAGCCGATCGATTCCACCGACGACCTGATCGCCGACATGGACAAAAACGGCATTGGCTTCGCCCTCGTGCAGGCGCGCGCCGGTTACGTGACCAACGACATGGTGGCCGCCGCCGCCAAGCGGCATCCGGCGCGCCTGGCGCCGCTCGCCCGCGTGGGGCACGACCAGGAAGCCGCCGGCTATCTTGAGGATCCCGCCCCGGTCCGCGAACAGGCGCCGGCCGAGCTCGACCGCGCGCTCGGCAAGCTCGGCATGTGCGGCATCGGCGAAATCTTCGTGCGCGCGCTGACCAACCACGTGAACCCCGAGAAGATCGCAAAGGACCTCTCCGGCATCATGCGCGTTGCCGAAAAGCACCAAGTGCCGATCCAGTTTCCCACCGCCTGGTCGCAGTTTCCCGGCGGGCTGTTCTACGGCGATCCGGTGTGGGCCGACGAAGTGGCCGGCCGGCATCCGAGCGTGCCGGTGATCCTGACCAAGATGGGCCGCAGTATCGACCGCTACTTCGACACCGTGATGTCGGTGGCCATGCGCAACGTCAACATCTACCTGGACGTGGTGGGAACCTGCCCCCGCCATCTCCGCTTCGCCGTCGACAAGCTCGGCGCCGATCGCATCCTGTTCGGCACCGACTGGTCGACCACCTGGCGTTGGCTGAGCGTGCCCGCGACCTTGCATCAAATCCGCTTGAAGGTGCTCGATGACGCCAAACTGACGCAGACAGAACGCGAACAGATTCTCTGGAAGAATGCGGCGCGCCTGTTTAAGCTCGACGCGCTGCTCGCGCAGGCGCAGCCCCGCCGAGCGAGAAGCGCATCGTAGTCACCCATTTGCAGGATGGCCGTCATGAACCGCGATTTTCTCAACCGGCGCGAGTTGCTGGCCTACGGGGCGGCGTTGTTCGCCGCGCCCGCGCTCGGTCCGCTTTCCGCCTTGGCCCAGGCCGCTTATCCGGAACGGCCGATCAAGCTCGTGGTTCCCTTTGCGGCCGGCGGTGTGGTCGACACGGTCGGGCGGTTGTGGGGCGAGAAGATCAAGTCGCATCTCGGCACCATCGTCATCGAAAATCAGGGCGGCGGCGGCGGCACGATCGGCGCCCACGAAGTCGCACGTGCGGCGCCCGACGGCTACACGCTCCTGCTCGGCAATACCTCGACCCAGGTGCTCCAGCCGATCTCCATGGCCAAGCCCCCGTACGATCCGGCCAAGGATTTTGCGCCGATTGCGATCATCGCCATCTCCTCCATCGCCATCGTGGTCAACGCCAAGGTTCCGGCCAAGGACCTCAAGGAGCTGATTGCCTACGCCAAAGCCAATCCCGGCAAGATGTCCTACGGCTCCGCCGGCGCCGGCACGCTGACCAATCTGGCTGGGGAGATGTTCAAGCAGCTCACCGGACTCAACGACGTCGTGCATGTGCCCTACAAGGGTGCCGGCCCCGGCATCGCCGACGTCGTCAGCGGCCACATACCAATCATGATGCCAAACGTCACCGGTCAGGTACTGGAGCTGCACCGCAGCGGCAAGGTCCGCATCCTGGCGATCGCCGCCCCCGAGCGGCTGAAGGGCGCGCCCGATATTCCCACCGCCGCCGAGGCCGGCGTGCCGAACATGGTGGCGCAATTGTTCACCGGTCTGTTCGCGCCCGCGGCAACTCCGCAGCCGATCATCAACAAGATCGCCGCCGCCAACAAGACGATCATGGGCGATGCCGCTTTCCAGGCCGCGCTGGTCAAATCCGGTTTCGAGCCGGTGCTCGACTCCGATCCCGCCAAGGCGCGCGCCTACCTTGCCGAGGAATTCAAACGTTGGCCGCCGGTGCTGCAGGCTGCCGGCATGATGGGAAAGAAATAACGGATCCCGTCGGCGCCGCGATTCGACTTTTCCGGCAAGCGCATGACGGCGTCGTGCTAGGCTTGGCGCGATACGAGGCTTGCCATGTTCGATCATTCCGTCGCCGCGCGCCGCGCCGGGCCGTCCGAAGCAAAGCCCCGGCTCGATCTCCAGGACCATCTGCGCGACCTCGAGGCCGCCGGGCTGTTGGTGCGCATCGACACACCGGTCAACAAGGACACCGAGCTGCATCCGCTGGTGCGCTGGCAATTCATCGGTGGCATCCCGGAGGACGAGCGCCGCGCGTTTCTGTTCACCAACGTCACCGACGCGAACGGGCGCCGCTACGACATGCCGGTGGTGCTCGGCGCGCTCGCCGCCTCGCCCCGCATCTATGCCATCGGCATGGGCCGCGCCGTGGACCAGATCGGCGAGGCCTGGATGCAGGCGATCGCCAACCCGCTCCCGCCGACACTCGTCAACGCCGCGCCCTGCCAGGAGGTGGTCGTCAGCGGGGAAGATTTGCGCGCGACCGACGGCGGACTCGCCCGCCTGCCGGTGCCGGTGTCGACGCCGGGCTTTGACGCTGCGCCCTATCTGACCGCAACCCTCTGCATCACCAAGGATCCCGAGAGCGGCATCCGCAACATGGGCACTTATCGCGCCGCGCTGAAGGCGCCGGACCGTCTGGCGGTGCGCATGGTGGCGCGCGAAGCGACCGGCGCCGGCGGCTTCCTGCACTGGCTGAAATACCGAAAGCGTCGCGAGAAGATGCCGATCGCGATCGTGGTGGGCTGCGCGCCCATCGTGATGTTTACCGGACCGCAGAAACTCGCCGTGGACGTGGACGAGCTGGCGGTCGCAGGTGCCGCCGCCGGCGTGCCGATCCCAATCACACGCTGCCGCACCATCGACCTCGAAGTCCCCGCCGACTCCGAGATCGTCATCGAAGGGATGATCGATCCCGAGGCGCTCGAACCGGAAGCCCCGTTCGGCGAGAGCAACGGTTATGTGGCGCTCGAGGCCTACAACATGCCCATGCAGGTGACCGCCATCACGCACAAGCGCGCGCCGGTGTTCGTCTCGATCATCAGCCAGGTGACGCCGAGCGAATCGAGCGTGATCAAGAAGGTCGCCTACGAGCCGCTGTTCCTCGCGCACCTGCGCACCAATCTCGGTATCAAGAACTTGCGCAAGGTCGTCATGCACGAGCCGCTGTCGAACCTGCGCCCGGTCATCTTCCTGCAATTCGCCGCCGACACTGCCCGGTCGGAAGTCTGGCGCGGTCTGCACGGCGCAGCGACGCTGCAGTCGAACTGCGGCAAGATCGTCATCGCCGTGAGCGAGGACATCGATCCCGCCGCAAGCCTCGATGCGGTGATGTGGTCGCTCGCCTACCGCACCGATCCGGCCGAGGACGTGCAGCTCGTGCCGCATCGCGGCGGCGTGCAGGGCGCGCAATACGGCCCGCGCAAGACCGACTCCGGGCTGCTCATCGACGCCAGGCGCAAGCGCCCGATGCCGCCGCTCGCGTTGCCGACCGCACCCTACATGGAGCGCGCCCGCGCGCTGTGGGAGAAACTGAAGCTGCCGCCGCTCACCGTGCGCGCACCCTGGCACGGCTACACGCTCGGCGACTGGACCGACGCATGGGAGACCTATGCCCGTCGCGCGGCGGCGGGCGACTGGCAGCAAAGCGGCAGGGAGACGCTCGCGCGTCAGCGCCGCGATCCGGACATGCTGCCCGAGACGCTCATCCGCCCCGGCACTGCCGACATCGACGACTGAGACGCTTTGGGCGCTCGCGCTGTGCCGCTTCCGGGGTATGCCATCCTCATTGCATCACCCCTTATCGCGCGCCGCTGCGCCGCGGTCGCCGCCCTTCCTCCGGAGCCTGACGGAAATAGTGCTGCGGATTGAGGATGCAGAACGACGTGGTGCCCCAGCGGAAGCGCTCGCGCGCGCACTGCTCGAAGGTGGCGAAGTAACAGTAGTCCACCGTGGCGCCGGCCCCGATATCCGCCTTCAGACACCAGGGATAGACCGGCTGGGCGAAGCCCGGCTCCGCCCAGCTCAATGCGACGCCGAGCGCCGCCGTAACCATCACGATCCGCATGCACATCCTTTCCGGACGATCCTCAGTTGGTCGGCTTGATACCCGCCGCCTTGATGATCGGCCACCATTTGTCGATCTCCGCCTTGTGGTGAGCAAACAAGGCTTGCGGATTCTGCTGCTCGCGCGCCGGCAGCACATGGCCGATGTCGGTGAACCGCTTCTGCACCGCCGGATCGGCAAAGGCTTCCACTACTGCGGCGTTGAGCCTGTCGATGATCGGTTTTGGCGTTCCCTTCGGCGCCCACAGTCCGTGCCAAAATTCGATGTCAACGCCCGGCACGCCGGCTTCCGCCAGCGTCGGCACCTCGGGCGCCCCCGGCCAGCGCTTCGCCGCCGCCACGCCGAACACCTTGATCTTGCCGGCGCGGTACACGGCGAGCGTCTGCGAGGCCTCCAGGCACGAAAGGTCGATCTGCCCGCCGACGACGTCCTGCAGCGCCGGCGCGCCGCCGCGATAGGGCACGAACTGCGCGGTCGTGCCGATCTTGTTGAGGAAGTCGACGAGGCAAAGATGCGCCGCGCTGCCCACGCCGACCGTGCCGAGCGTGACCTTGCCCGGATTGGCCTTCAGATATGCAACGACTTCCTTGAGATCCTTGGCCGCAAGTCCGGGCTTGCCGATGATCCACAGATAAGAGGTGGTGAGCAGCGAGATCGGCGCGAAATCCTTGAGCACGTCGAATTGCAGCGGATAGATCGCGGCCGCACCCACGTTCGTGGTCCATTGCGCGACCGAGAGCGTATATCCGTCCGGCGCCGCGCGTGCCACCTTGGCGCCCGCGGTGGTGCCCGCGGCCCCGCTCACATTTTCCACTACGACGCTTTCTCCGAGCGAAGTCTTCATCCGCTCGGCGAGAACACGCGCCACCGTATCGGTCGGCCCGCCCGGCGGGAAGCCGACGACGATGGTGATCGGACGCGACGGATAGGTTTGCGCGAGCGCCCCCGCGCATCCCAGGATCGCAGCAAATAGAATTGCCAATGACAGCTTTTTCATGCGCCCCTCCCCGTGAGCAATATTGGTTTTCGGTTGTGCCGCCGGCCGGGCACTTAAAGCGGGCGGCTCGCCAAAGCTTACGCAACTCCACCCCGGTGCGAAAGCAGCAATCACAGGCCCTACTGGGGGTGCCCTTCCGACCATCGCGTTCCGTCGGCTGGCCGATTGCCGTAATGCCTCTCCATTTTCGTAAGCGAAAATCATGAGCGCGCCTGGCACTTGCGTCCGCAGGGCGATGTCCCGAAAGTGGTGCCGTGGAGGAAACGAACATGATGGAAGGTTTCACCCGCGCCGAGATCAAGACCTCCGGCGCGCGCATCGTCACCGTGTACGGCGGCAACGGCCCGCCGCTGCTGCTATTGCACGGGAATCCCTTCACGCATCTGTCGTGGCACAAATTCGCCCCGCGCCTTGCGCAGGAGTTCACCGTGGTCGCCACCGACCTGCGCGGCTATGGCGACTCCGAGAAAGTGCCGGGCGGCGAGGATCACGCCAACTATTCCTTCCGCGCCATGGCGCAGGATCAGGTGGAGGTGATGGCCGCGCTCGGCTTCTCGCGTTTCGGCGTCGCCGGTCATGATCGCGGGGCGCGCGTCGCGCACCGCATGTGCCTTGATCATCCGGAGAAAGTTTCGCGCGTGGCGATCCTCGACATCATCCCGCAGCATTATCTGTTCAACAACGTCACGCAGGCCTGGGCCACCGCGTCCTATCACTGGTTCTTCATGATCCAGCCCTATGACCTGCCCGAACGGCTGATGAGTGCCGACCCGGATTTCTTCATCGAGAAGAAACTCGCCAAGACCGCGCAGGGCTTGAGTTTCTTCGGCAAGGAGGCGCTCGAAGAATACAAACGCTGCTTCCGCAATCCGGCCACCGTGCACGCCATGTGCGAGGACTATCGCGCCTGCGCCACCGTCGACCTTGCCATGGACACCGTGGATTTTGCCGCCGGCAAGAAGATCACCTGCCCGACGTTGCTGCTGTGGGGCGCAACCGGCGCGGTCGGCCGCCTGCACGACTCGGCGAAGATCTGGAAGGACTACGCCGCCAGCATCGTCGGCGCCAAGGCGCTGCCCTGCGGCCACTATCTGTCCGAAGAAGCGCCGGAAGAGACCTATGCGGAACTGCGCGCCTTCTTCGCGGCAAAATAGCTGCCGAAGGACGCGACTCGCCCCTCACGGCCGGCGGGTCCCACCCGCAAACGCCGTCAGATCTTGCGCCAGGAGAGCGTATTGACGTTGACCTCGTAGAGGCCGGCCTGTTCGCCCGCAGGCTCCACCACCACGCGGATGAGATCGTCCTGATACAGCCAGGCGCCTTCCACCGACCAATAAGCTTTCATCGGCGGTGGATTTCCGCGCCGCCACAGCTCGAGCAGCCTCATGCGTTTCGGCGACACCCGCGTCGGTCCTCTCGGCAGACCGCCTTCGAAATGGCAGATCACGAGACCTTCACCGCCGGTCGCGCACCAGCCCGCCTGGGCATTAATGACGGCGCAGGTCGGATCGCCGTAGTGCTCGCCGATGTCAACGCTTCCCCCGCGCCAGGCGAGCGACGCCTGCTCATAGAAATGCTCGATACGATACTCGCCCTCCGTGGCGAGCACGATGCGGGCGATGGCGGCCGTGGACATGGTCGCGCCCCCTGGGGCCCGATCATAGCGCAGGGCTGCGGGGCGAGACCACGCGACATTGACACGCGACATTGACGCGAATTGACGCGATTGCCTCAGCGGCCGGTACACCGTTTGTCCAGCGGCTCAAATGCCGCCGACAATCGCTGGCCTTCCGGCGATGACGGGTCGACCTGCTCCAACCGCTCCATCAGGTTCGCATATTCCGGCCCGAGCTTTTGCGACATTTCGTCGGCCTGCTTGGCGAGCGCCTCCGCCTTCTTCATGTCCTTGCTTTCCTCAGCCTTGGCGATCTGCTCGTCGAGCTTCATCATTTCGCAATAGGCTTGCAGCTTCGCCCGGTCGGCGGTGATGGAGGCGACCACGCGCTGGACATCGGCCGGCGTGGGCTTGGGTCCTTTCGCCGGCGGCGGACCGCGGCCGTCCGGACGCTGTTGCGCCTGCGCGGCGAGCGACAGCGCAGCAAAGATCAAAACCGCAAAGACAATCCGATAAACCTTCATTCGTGGACTCCCGGCGGGCTCCGCCCGACATCGTGGTTTATAACGCAAGAGAACACTGCTTGGTTGCGACTGGACACACTGCCTTACCTGCGTTGCCGCAGTGAGCCCGATGTGCGGCGGAATCGAGGCAGCGGCGCCGAAAGCCTCCCGCCTCACATTGTCGTGACACGACATCAGCGCGACGCGCGCATGCGTTTGGCCGCATCGAGCGCCGCCAGCACAATGCCGTGGTAGCCGGTGCAGCGACAGAGATTGCCGGAGATTGCGATCCGCACCTCCTGTTCGGTCGGATCGGGATTGTCGCGCAAGAATTCGAGCAGGGTGGTCAGCATCCCTGGCGTGCAGAATCCGCATTGCAGGCCGTGATTGTCGCGAAAGGCTTCCTGCAGCGGATGCAGCTTGTCCTCGCTCGGAGCAATGCCCTCGATAGTGAGAATTTCTCGCCCATCCGCCTGCACGGCGAGCATCAGACAGGAGC
This sequence comes from Xanthobacteraceae bacterium, assembly GCA_035574295.1. Taxonomy (GTDB): domain Bacteria; phylum Pseudomonadota; class Alphaproteobacteria; order Rhizobiales; family Xanthobacteraceae; genus PNAI01. Next base: position 1,168 of record DATLYX010000121.1, on the reverse strand, counting down.
GCGCCGAGCGGCCGTCGACCAGGACCGTGCATGCGCCGCACACGCCGTGCTCGCAGCCGAGATGCGTGCCGGTGAGGCCGAGCTCGTGGCGCAGAAAATCGGCGAGCGTGAGCCGAACGTCCACGCCTTGGCGCGCGTGGCGCTTGCCGTTGACGGTCATGGCGATGTCGCGCGTGCGGCTCATGGCGAATGCAGCGCCGCCTCCCGCCGGGCGATCCCCGACGCCTGCTCCAACGCCCGGCGCGCGAGCACCGCCGCCAGGTGCTGGCGGTACGCGGCTGGCGCGTGAATGTCTTCGATCGCCTCGAATTGGCGGCAGACCTCGCAGGCGTCGCGGAACAACTCCGGCCGCGGCGTCTGTCCGGTGATGGCTTGTTCGATCTGCTTTGCGCGCACGGGCGCGGCGGCGATACCGCCCAGGGTGAGCGAGGCGCGCACGATTCTGCCGCCGCCGTCGCGCTCCAAGAGCGCCGCGGCCGAGACAATGGCGAAATCGCCGTGCCGCCGCGCGAATTCCACGAACGCCGCGCCATGTCCGGCGTTCCACAGCGGAAACCGCACCGCCGTGACGATCTCGTTCGGCGCGATCGCCGGCGTCATGTAGCCGGCGGGAAAATCCGCAAATGCGATCTCGCGGCGGCCGTTCGGGCCGGCCACCAGCACGCTCGCATCGAGCGCCGCTGCCGCCGTCACCAGCTCCGCCGCGGGATCGAGATGACAGAGCGAGCCGCCCACCGTGCCGCGGTTGCGCGTCTGCCGATGCCCCACCTGCAGGATCGCCCGGTGCAACAGCGGACACCGCCGCTGCACGACCTCGGAGAACTCCACCTCGTACTGGCGCGTCATGGCGCCGATCTCAAGCGCGCCGTCGGCCTCCTTGATGTAGGACAACCCGTCCACCCGATTGAGGTCGATCACATGGTCCGGCAGCACGAAGCGCATGTTGAGCATGGGCATCAGCGACTGTCCGCCGGCGAGCAGCTTTGCGTTCTCCAGCCGGCCGAGCAACGCCACCGCCTCGGCAAGCGTGCGCGGATCGTGATATTCGAATGGCGGGGGTTTCATTCGCGGGCCTGACGATCAAGTATAGGAAACGGCGGCAAGCAAGAGCAATGCCCGCTGTCGGATTTGCCGCCTGTCCCACGCCTTCAAGAATCCACAGGACTGG
>DATLYX010000120.1:0-6709 GCA_035574295.1 Xanthobacteraceae bacterium | reverse complement strand
ACCAACCTGGTTGCGCACGATGCCATCGAATCCCACGCCCTTCGGCCCCTTCTATCGCATAGGAAGGGCACAGTTAACCGACACTTAAGGACGCGTGCGGAACCCATTGTAATACACGATACTCGCGCCGTCGCCCGCGAGGCCAAGCTCGCGCTTGCTATCGTGCGCCAGGGGCCCTAATAAGGGCCTGCTTACGGTGACCTCCCGGTTGTGCCGCGTTCGGGTCATGGGCACGCCTGCGGGTCTCGGCTCCCAACGGGGAGCCGGCCTTGCGGACGCTAGAGCGATCGCCGCCGTTGCCGCGCTGGCGCGCTTGCGACGGCCCTGTGATCGGAGCCTGACCCCTCAGTTGAGGACTTCCGGACTGTGCATGGTGGCGCCCTTGCGTCGCGAACCGTGGGCAAAACACCGGCGGCCCCAAGCCGCCGCCCCACATGGGTCGAGGTTATGCCCTCAGGGAATTCCCAGGTCTGGCCGGATCGCTGCGAGACACTTGCGCGCGGTCATCCGCTTGACCGCGCTCGGCACGGCTTCGCCGCCCTTTCCTTCTCCAACACTTCGGGCAGATCGCTTTTCGCGCCACGCTTGCGTGGCCGCGCGCGGCCGGCCCCGACAGAGACAATTCAATGGCCAACAAGATGCTCATCGATGCGACGCATCCGGAGGAAACCCGGGTGGTCGTCCTGCGCGGAAACCGCGTCGAGGAATTCGACTTCGAGACCGCTCACCGCAAACAACTGCGCGGCAACATCTATCTCGCAAAAGTCACGCGCGTAGAGCCCTCCCTGCAGGCGGCGTTCGTCGATTACGGCGGCAACCGCCACGGGTTCCTTGCCTTTTCGGAAATCCATCCGGACTACTACCAAATTCCAATCGCCGACCGGCAGGCGCTGATCGACGAGGAGCAGCGCGCGCAACGGGCGGCCGACGAAGAGGTAGCGGACACCGGACGCAGGCCGCAACACCGTGGGCGCGAGATTGCCGCGCGACGACAGCGGCAAACCGAAGAGGTGGTGCGCGGCGAAGACGAGGTGCCGGCCGAGGAAGTCGCGCGCGAAGCTGCCGAGGACAGTTCCTCCGGAGATACGGTGCGCGGTGACCAGCCGTCCGAAGAGCCGGCACGCGAGAGTGCCGACGCGGCCGCTCCGGTAGAGGCGAACGAGCGAGCGGACACCACAGAGGAGCCGCCGTCCGCGGCCGAGATCGAACTCGTCGATCCCGCCGCGCGCGAACTGCAGTTCGACGATCACATCCCTTCCGCGGTCGAGCCGCATGATGTCGCGCCGGTTCCGGAAACCATTCCCCCCGAGGCCTCGCCGATGCTTGCGGCCGAGGAGACCCCGGCGGCGGACGCGGACATCGAAGCCGGCAGCGCGGACGAGACGGCCGAAGACGAGGCGGTGGAGTCGGTGGGCGGCGCTGATGCGCTCGAAGAAGTGCCCGACCGCGCCCCACGTTATCGCCGGCAGTACAAGATCCAGGAGGTCATCAAGCGCCGGCAGGTGCTCTTGGTGCAGGTGGTGAAGGAGGAGCGCGGCACCAAGGGCGCGGCGCTCACCACCTATCTTTCGCTCGCCGGCCGCTATTGCGTGTTGATGCCCAATACGGCGCGCGGCGGGGGCATTAGCCGCAAAATCACCAACCCCGAGGACCGCAAACGGCTGCGCGAGATCGCCGAGCGCCTGCAAGTGCCGGAAGGCATGGGCGTGATACTGCGCACTGCGGGGGCCAACCGCAGCAACGCCGAAATCGAACGCGACTTCGAATATCTTTTGCGGCAGTGGGAGCAGGTGCGCGACCTCACGCTGCGCTCGACCGCACCCACGCTGGTTTACGAGGAAGGCTCGCTGATCAAGCGCGCGATCCGCGATCTCTACACGAAGGATATCGACGAAATCATCGTTGCCGGCGAGGAGGGCTACAACGAAGCGAAAGAATTTTTGGAAATGCTGATGCCGGGTCACGGCGCGAATGTCAAACTCTACCGCGACACCCAGCCGATCTTCACGCGCTACAATGTCGAGAGCCAGCTCGATGCCATGTTTTCGCCGGTGGTCCAGCTCAAGTCGGGCGGATATATCGTGATCAATCAGACCGAGGCGCTGGTCTCCATCGACGTCAACTCCGGCCGCTCCACGCGCGAGCATCACATCGAGGACACGGCGCTGAAAACCAACCTCGAGGCGGCGGAGGAAATCGCCCGCCAGCTTCGGCTGCGCGACCTTGCGGGACTGATCGTCATCGACTTCATCGACATGGACGAGAAGCGCAACAACCGTTTGGTCGAACGGCGACTCAAGGAGGCGCTGCGCAGCGACCGGGCGCGCATCCAGGTCGGCCGCATTTCGCATTTCGGTCTGTTGGAGATGTCGCGGCAGCGGATCCGCACGTCAGTGCTGGAAAGCTCGACCGAGAAGTGCCCGTATTGCGGCGGCACCGGACATATGCGCTCGGTGTCCTCGGTGGCGCTGCAACTCTTGCGGGCGGTCGAGGAGATGCTGCTGAAGGGCGCGACACACAACATCACTGTGCGCACGCGGCCGGAAGTGGCGCTCTATGTGCTCAATCAGAAGCGCGCACACCTGCGGTTGCTGGAAGAGCGCTTCCGCGTCGCAATTACGATCAATGCGGATGCGACGATCAACGGACAGGTGGCGTTCGTCATCGACCGCGGCGAGCAGGTTATGACCGCTGAACAGGCACGCGCCATTGCGGCGCAGGCGCAGGCTGCACTGGCGCGAGCGGATGAAGAGGAACCGGCGGCCGTGCCGGAGGCGGAGCTCGAAGCCGAGGGCGAGGATCGGACCGAGGTGCAACCGGAGAGCTACGAATCGCCGCTCGGCGTGCATGAGGCCGGTCAGCGCGAGGGCGGGCGGCGACGGCGGCGGCGACGACGGCGCGGCCGCGGCGGCGCAGGGCGGGATCAAGTCGCTTTCGCCCACGAGGCGGCCGTAACCGCGGACGCCGAACCGCAGGAATGGACTGCGGAAGCCGAGCACGACGAGGCGCGGCCGCAGGAGCAACCGCAACACCCGCAGCAGACGCATGGCGAAGCGCACGGCGAAGGTCAGCGGCGTCGCCGTCGCCGCGGGCGACGCGGCGGACGCCGCAACCGCCGCGAGCGGGAGAGCTACGGCGAAAACGTCCATAGCGAGCAGGTTCAGCCCTATCCGGAAACGGCCGCGCTCGCAGACGAGGCGCAGTTCGAGGCCGCAACTCCGGCGTCGGAGCCAAGAAAGAGTGCAACGGAACCCGAACGATTCGACCATGCTGCTCCGGTCCCGGCGCCCCCCGTAGCCGCGGTGCCGCCGGTGCATCCCGCTCAAGCGGCGCCGGAACCGCCACGGCGACGATCGACAGTGCGGGAGCCGGCGCCGGTGGCCGGCAGCCTCTCCGCTGAGACGCCGCAGGTTGCAGCGACGCCTTCGGTCACGATTGCGGTCGAATCCTTGGGGCCGCATGCGCAGGAGAGCGAGGAGGCCCGGCCGCGTCGCACCGGCTGGTGGGCCAGGCGCCTTGCCGGTGACAAAGGCTGACGTTGATGCGGAGCCGCTGGGTCGATCGCGACGCAAAAGACACGATCGATCGCTACGCGAAATCGGGTGTTGCTGCGGAACTGGCGCTGCGCCTCTACAGCGCGCGCCTGCTCGGCAGCGAGCCCAAGCTCGTGCTGCACGGCGGCGGCAATACTTCGGTGAAGCTGCGGCTGCGCGATCTTCTCGGCGATGACGTCGAGGCCATCTGCATCAAGGCCAGCGGCGCCGACATGGCAACCATCGAGCCCGCCGGATTGCCGGCGGTGCGGCTTGAGCCGTTGCTCAGACTCAAGGCACGCGATTCACTTTCGGACGAGGAGATGGCGCGCGTGCAGCGCGCGCATCTGATCGATCCCTTGGCCCCAAGCCCTTCGGTGGAAATGCTGCTGCATGCCTTTCTGCCGGCCAAATACGTCGATCACACGCATGCCACCGCGGTGCTGAGCCTGGTCGATCAACCCAACAGCGCCGAGCTCTGCGCCGAGGTCTACGAAGGGCGCATGGGCTTCGTGCCCTATCTGCGGTCAGGATTCGATCTGGCGAAAAAGGCCGCCGCCGTGTTCGCGCAAAACCCGAAGGTCGAAGGATTGATCCTCGACAAGCACGGTATCTTCACATTCGGCGCCGAGGCCCGCGAATCCTACGAACGCATGATCGAAATGGTCACGCGCGCGGAAGAGCGGCTCAAGCGCGGCCGCAAGGCGGTGTTCACTGCCGGCCCGCTGCCGCCGTCCGTCGCTGCGGTGACGGAGGTCGCGCCCATGCTGCGCGGCGCTTGCGCCCTGCCGAGCGAATCGAGCGAAGGCGCCTATCTGCGGCTCGTGCTGGAGTTCCGCAGCAACGACGCGATCAGGAATTTTGTCAACGGCGCGGAGCTGGCGCGTTACGCCCAGATCGGCGTCATCACCCCCGATCACGTCATCCGCACCAAAGCCAGGCCGCTGATCCTGCCGCCGCCGCAGGCGGGCAAGGCGGAGGATTTCAAGCGCGCCGCACAGCAGGCGGTCGAGGCGTTCGTCGCCGACTACCGCGCCTATTTTGCGCGCAACAACGCGCGCACGGGCGGCAACAGGAGAATGCTCGATCCGCTGCCGCGGGTGGCGCTGGTGCCGGGGCTCGGCCTGTTCGGCATGGGGCCGACCAAGCGCGCGGCGATCATCGCCGCGGACATCGCCGAAGCCTGGGTCGAGGGCGTAACCGACGCCGAGGCAATCGGCACGTTCACCTCGATCAGCGAGGCGGAGACCTTCGATTGCGAATATTGGGCGCTGGAACAGGTCAAGCTCGGTTCGGCGGCGGTGACGCCGCTGCAGGGCCAGATCGCGGTCATCACCGGCGGCGGCGGCGCCATCGGCGCGGCCACCGCGCGCGCCTTTGCGGCCGCCGGCGCGGAGGTGGCGCTGCTCGACGTGAATTTCGCCGCTGCGGCGGAACAGGCCAAGGCGATCGGCGCAACCGCCCTCCCTGTGCCATGCGACGTGACGGATGCAACCTCGGTGCGCGCGGCCTTCGAACAGGTGGTAGCGGCCTTCGGGGGCGTGGACATTCTGGTCTCGAACGCCGGCGCGGCGTGGCAGGGCCGCATCGGCGAGGTGGACGAGGCGATCTTGCGCAAAAGTTTCGAGCTTAATTTCTTCGGCCACCAGCGGGCGGCGCAGGCCGCGGTCAAGATCATGCGCGCGCAAGGCACGGGCGGCTGCCTGTTGTTCAATGTCTCCAAGCAGGCGGTGAACCCGGGTCCGAACTTCGGGCCCTACGGTCTGCCGAAGGCGGCGACCATGTTTCTGGTGCGGCAATATGCGGTGGACTACGGCGCGGAGGGCATCCGGTCGAACGGCGTCAATGCGGACCGCATCCGCTCGGGCCTGCTCACCGACGATTTCATCCGCGAGCGGGCGAAGGCGCGCGGGGTGAGCGAAAAGGACTACATGAGCGGCAACCTGCTGCAGCGCGAGGTCACCGCGGACGACGTGGCGCAGGCGTTCCTGCATCAGGCGCTCGAGCTGAAGACCACCGGCGACATCACGACGGTGGACGGCGGAAACATCGCGGCGGCATTGCGATGACTGTCCGCCTGGCCTATTGATGGGTCACGATTCAAAGCCGCGAGGTGCCGCATGCCGGAAGCCGACAAGGAAGGCCATCGTTACCACGCCGACACGCCGCAGGCGGCGCCCGGATTTTTTCTCAAGGGCTCGCATCAGCTCGACTGGGGCATGAAGAACCGCCTGGCGCGTACCTTCAATCCGCAAACCGGCCGCACGGTGATGCTCGCCATCGACCACGGCTACATCCAGGGGCCGACGACCGGGCTTGAGCGCATCGACCTCAACATCGTGCCGCTGTTGCCACAGTGCGACGCCCTGTTCTGCACCCGCGGCATTCTGCGTTCGGTGATTCCGGCGGATTGCACCAAAGCGATCTGCCTGCGCGCGAGCGGCGGGGCGAGCATTCTCAAAGACCTCTCCAACGAGCAGATTGCCATGGACATGGAGGATGCGGCGCGGCTCAACGCGGTCGGTGTCGGCGTGCAGGTCTACATCGGCAGCGATTACGAGACGCAAACCGTCCACAACATGACGCGGCTCGTGGACGCGGGCCTGCGCTACGGCATCCCGGTGATGGGGATCACCGCGGTGGGCAAGGAGATGAAGCGCGACGCGCAATATTTCCGCCTCGCCTGCCGCATCATCGCCGAGCTCGGCGCCCACTATGTGAAGACCTATTACGTGGAGGACGGGTTTGAGACCGTCACCGCGTCGTGCCCGGTGCCGATCGTCATGGCGGGGGGCAAGAAAGTGCCGGAACTCGAGGCGCTGACCATGGCTTACAACGCCGTGCAGCAGGGCGCGGCCGGCGTGGACATGGGGCGCAACATCTTCCAGTCGGAGGCGCCGCACGCCATGATCGCCGCCATCAACGCGGTGGTGCACAAGAACGCCAAGCCGAAAGAGGCGCTGGAGATTTTTCAGTCGCTGAAATCCAAAGGCGCGGCGCGCGGTGTTGCGGCGTAGCAATCGATCGTGACCGGCGCTAACGCATGATGACTTAAGATTGAATCGTGTCCTGAGCGCAGCGCAACCTGAAGATCGACTCGTGTCCCGGGCGCAGCGCAGCGCGGAGCGCAGCGGAGCGGTGCGCTGCTGAACCGGGACCGCCAAGGGGATCAATCC
>DATLYX010000119.1:0-4287 GCA_035574295.1 Xanthobacteraceae bacterium | reverse complement strand
GCGAGGCCACGCCTTGTCATGCGTGCTTCGTCCGCCACGAGCAGCGACGGCCGCCCGCGGCGATAGACGAAACGCAAGCGCATGCCGGTGCGCCGTTCCCAACCGCCCGGCGTAATCCGCTTGCGCGCGCCGGTCGGGTTGAGGCCAGTCTTGCCCGCCGCCGGCGTCGGGATCGCGAGCCAGAACCCATGACGCGAGCGGATCGTCACGCCACGGTCGAAGGCATCGACGATGTTCGGCGCCTTCGACCACACGAAGGCAGCCGCTTCGATGCTCGCCCCGCTCTCCGGGAAAGTCTTGCCGCGCCAGGTGTTAGCAAGACGCTGGCCAAGGCCCGCATCGACCACATCCGCACGCAGATCAGCCTTGAGGCCTTCCGTCACCGCGCACATGGCGCGGGTGACCGAGCGCGCCGTATCTGCCTCGGCCTGGCGCAACCCCTTCGCGAGATCATCCGTCTTGAGGGTGAAGCGCATGAGGTTCGACCCCGGCGGGGCAGGCAAATGGTTGTCCCATGCACTCACTTGCCCGCGCCTGTGTGCGGACAGAACTGGATTGCGCCAGCGCAATCTGCGTGCGACGAAAGGCGGGATCTCGCAGAAAGTAGCGGTTCTGCATGGCCAGACCTTCCGATCCGAACCTCACCGAACAGATCCTTGCTGCGGCACGAGACATGCTCGCGTCGCAGGGTGGGAAGGTTCAGATGCGCGCCTTGGCGGCAAAGGTCGGTACGACGACACCGACGATCTACACACGGTTCAAGACAAAAGAGCACCTCCTCGCCGCACTGAAGAACGATGCAAGTCGTCGTTTGAAGGAGACGATGTCGAAGGAGACGACTTTCCGCGACGCGTGCCGAGCCTATCTGTCGTTTGCCGAGAATAACCCATACGAATACGGCCTTTTGTTCGGCTCGCGTTCCCAGCGTCGTACGACCGAATCCGACCTCGAGGCCCTGCTCGCTCAGCTTGGAAATCGCATTGCGCGCGACTCAGGGCTTGCCCCTGATCTCGCGCGCGAACGAGCATTTCAGGTGTGGTTGGTCCTCCATGGTGCAAGCACAACGCGCCTCGCCGACAAGAAGGCCAGTGCCTGGTGGCCGCGCGTACAGGTGGCCTGCATAGACGCGTGCGAGGCGCTCATCGCGCCGCGCGGCCGAAAGTGACAGGCACGCTACTGCTGAAAAGGTGCGAAGTAGCGGACGACCACGCGTTGCACGATCGGCAAGATGAACAACAAGACCGGGACGAGGATGACATAGCCGGTCACGAAGGCGAAAAGCCATCGCGACAGAAAATCCGACCGGAAGCCATAGTTGATGGCAAGGCCCAAGAATGACATCAACAGGGCCGATACCAATCCGGTTACCGCCGTCACCACGGCGCGAACCCTGAACGGTACAGCCGGAGGGCCACGCCGCTCGTCGGTTCTTTTCGACACCCTGCATGCTCCCTGCTTTGGTCGACCCACGACGGGCAACCAGAATAATCCTCGCAGGATAGCAGTTATTTTAACATTGTGCAAGTAATCGCTGACCGGACAAGCACCGCGACACTGCCCCTCTAACGACGCAGACAAGACTCGCACGTCCATAGGAGACCGAAGCTGTCCACAACCGGTGCGGCAATGACCTCGAACAGCTCCCCTTCGATCTCGACCGTGTCGCGGCTCGCAGGTTCAGCGACCTCCGACCGGCGCACGTCGATCAGGACGGACGGCAGCAGGGCACGGCTGTCGCCGAAGCCCACGACAGCGTCCGGTGCACGCCGAATGACGCGCACAGGCACGGCGGGATCGCTCCCGCCGGCGCGCCAGAGCGCGTCTTCGGCCATGTTGGAGTCGCCAAAGATCGCGTCGATTGCAGCCTCAAAGGCCTCGCGCATCAGTTCGAGGTGTAGATGCGCACGGCAAGTCGCGGCCGCTTGTTGACTGGCAGCGGCGAGGCCTCGGTCTTGACATCGATGGCGCTGCCGTCCGGCCGCGCGATCTGGCGGGCATAGATCGGCAGGCCGACCGTGTTGACAGTCTCGATCAGGTTCGCGGGCGCGCCGTAGGTCACAAAGGTGTCCATGGTGCCGAGCGGGAAGGCGATGCCTTCGTTGGCCGGGATCAGCGTCTCGGTCGCGCCGGTCGAGAGCGTGACCGTGGCGTTGTATTCCTCGAACACGATGCCGGCGAACGGGAAGCGGCGGCGGGTGTCCTCGCGCAGCGGCTGGGCGCCGGTCGAGGAGAAATACTTGTAGGCGTCCTCGACCTTGGCATGGCCGATGAGCTTGTCGAAGAAGGACGGGCTGACGAGGGCCAGCACGCCGGTCATGGTCTCGCCCTTGAGCTCGGTCTCGATGTCGCGCAGCACCTCGCGGCACTTGGCCTGCACATTGGTACCGGCCGTGCCGAGCACGAAATCGACCGACTGCTGGGCGAGCCCAAACTCGGTGAAGTAGTTGTAGAGCGTGATGCCAGCGCCATCCTTGACGATACCGCGCAGCGCATTGACCTCCATGTACTCGCGGGTCTGAGCGTGCTTGGCGCGCATGCGGGTCAGCTTGCGCTCCATGATGGTGGCGAGCGGATCTGCGGCATCGGCGACGCCAAAGCCGCGCACGCCCTGGATATCTTGTGGCGTGATCACGTCGTCGTGGGGAATCCACGGCACCGTGAACGAGCGCATGGAGCGCGCATCGCGATTGGCGACGGTCGCCGGTCCGCCAAGGGGCACGGTGGGGAGCAGGTTCAGCACCCCTTCGGCTTGCTCGATGATGACGCTCCTCTGGGTGATGCCCTCGAAGCGGAACAGGCCGAGCTCACCGAGCCGGGTGTAGATGTTGGGCAGGATGTTGATGGCCTGCGTCATTTCGGCGAGCGAGTAGCCGCCCGCGTCGAAGGGATTGATCATCGGGGCCATTGTGGTTCCTCAAAAGGGTTTGGGCCGCGACGGAATTTCCGTCGCGACCCGAGGGTGGCGTTCGAAGTGCGCGGGGCGGATCAGGCGGTCTCGCGCGGCACGATGCCGGCGGCGGCAAGCTGGGCGTGTTTTGCCGCCTTCTCCGCCGGCTGGTCCACGGAGGCATCAAAGATGAGCGCGGCCTTGGACACGATGGCCGGGCCGCGCACGATGACGAGCCCGGCCGCGTCACCCCCGCTTGCGTCGACCGCCTCGATCAGGACGGCGACGGCGGTCTCGGCGCCCTCGTCGCCCGTGACCGCGGATGCGGGCGACAGGCGGTACTTGCCGGAGGCGGTGATGCGGCCGAGCACCGCGCCGAGCGGGTAGTTCGTGCCAGCTTTGAGCGTTACGGTCTCGCGGTTGTAGTTGCCGTTGAGCTCGTACTTGAGGAGGTCGCCGAGCGTCGGCGCCATGGTGAGCGTGGGCATGGTCGGGGCTCCTTGAAGTCTCGACGGTCAGGGACGGGCCGCTGCGGCGGCGCGCTCCTTGGCCCGCCGCACGATCGGGCTGTCGCTCGCCGCGGCGGCGGGTGGGGCGGCGGCAATCACGCTCGTTGCCTCGGCGCGTGCCGCGAGCTCCTCGAGCACGGCGCGCCGCAGCGCGTCCGGCGCGACACCCTTGGCGATGGCATCGGCCGCATCGACGGCAACGCCGAGGCGCGCCGCCTGCGCGGCGATGCCGACGATCTCCGCAAATTCCGCGCGGAGCCTCTCGGCGGGGTTGGGCTCGGGCGCTCCGTCCGGGCCGGCCGCGCCGGCAAGTGCCGGGGCTTCCGCCGGCGTTTGCGGAGCAGGCATGGTTGAGGGCCGAGAAGCCAACTGCCGCTCTGCCTGCGCCGCGTTCGGATCATCGCGGGTCGCTACGGATTGTTGCTCGATCTGCATGGACGGGCTCCTGTTCGGGGGCTGGATGATGAGGGCACGCTCGGTTGGCGCACCGCGCGCGAGCTCGGCCGCCATCTCGGCGATGGCCGCATCGAGGGTGCCGAGCCTGTCGGCGAGACCGGCGCGGATGGCAAGCTCGCCGCGATAGATCGCAGCCTTCGTCGCGCGCACGGCCTCCACGGTCAGGCCGCGGTTCAAGGCAATGAGCGCACAGAGCTCCGCATAGAGGCGGTCGACGTCGGCCTTTATCGTGACGCGGGCGCGCTCGGAGAGCGGCGCGTGGGGATTGGCGTCGATCTTGTGCTCGCCCGCAAAGATGAAGGTCCAGGCCAGGCCCGCCTTGGCATCGGCGCCGCTTTCATCGACGTGCACGGCGACGACGCCGATCGAGCCGACCTCGCCGGTGCGGGTGACATAGAGCCGCTCCGCGGCGCTCGCGATGGCATAGGCCGCCGA
>DATLYX010000118.1:0-6341 GCA_035574295.1 Xanthobacteraceae bacterium | reverse complement strand
GGCCAAATGCCCGAAGGGGCTTGCAAATATCGGCCAAGCACCTATTCCTTTGCCGGGATTTGATCACAAATAGGGGACTCTTGCCGCTGTTTGAGCCGTCGGTCTTTCGGGCGGCTGGCAGATAGGGGAGAGTGCTGCAAGCAAAATCCGCGAATGCGGCTGGGAGAAATGGACATGCTACGTCGTGTGCTTGCCTTGCTTTGTGCCGTTGCGTTCACCTTGGCCACGGCGCCGGGGGCGGTGGCGACGAACCATGAGGCGCCCGCCGGGATCAAAGGGGTCTTCCTCTTGACCGACTATCCGGCCGTCACGGTGCGGCCGGGCGCCGCATCGACGATCAGCCTGCGCTTGCAGAACTACGCGTTGCCGCCGGAGAACCTCAAGCTCTCCGTCTCCGGCGTGCCGACCGGGTGGACGGCAACGCTGCTGGGCGGCGGCCAGCCGGTCGCGGCGGCCATGCCGCTCACCAACCAGAGCGTCTCCTTGCAACTGCGAGTCGACGTCCCGGCGACCGCAGCGCTCGGCACGCACACGCTGACGGTGACCGCAGCCGGCAGTTCCACCCAGGTTAGTTTGCCGATTGCCATCACCTTGGCGAAAGATCTGCCGGCCAAACTTTCGGTGGAAGCGCAATTGCCTTCGCTGCGCGGCACGGCCAAGTCTTCGTTCGAGTATCAGTTCAACATCAAGAACGACAGCGGGCGCAATCTCGTGGTGAGCTTCACCGCAAACGCACCGCCGAATTTCGAAACGTCATTCACGGAGCAATACGGCAGCCAGGAAATCAGCTCGATCCCGATCGAGGCCGGTCAGTCGAAGGGCATCAAGCTCAAAGTGCGGCCGCCGAGCACGATCGGCGCGGGCAGCTACCCGGTCAAAGTCACCGTCAAGTCCGAGGACGCAACGGCGGAGGCGTCGGTGACACTCGAGGTTGCCGGTCAGCCGCGACTTAATCTGACGGGACGCGACGGCCTGCTCAGCGCCAGTGCGGAGGCAGGCGTCGAGCGAACAGTCCCGATCCTGGTGACCAACACCGGCACGGCGCCGGCAGAGGACATCGAGCTGTCGGGCAGCGGGCCGAGCGGCTGGAAGATCGAGTTCCAGCCCAAGACCATCGACAGCATCCCCCCGGGCCAGAACAAAGAAGTGCAGGCGCAGATCACGCCGCCGCCGAAGGCGGTCGCGGGCGACTACGTGGTGACCCTGCGCGCCTCAGCGCGCGGCGAGACTGCCTCCTCCGACTTCCGCATCGGCGTGCGCACCTCGACGCAGTGGTGGGTGGTCGGCGCCGGCATCATTGCGGTGGCGCTTCTGGTGATGGTCGGCGCGGTGGCAAGGTTCGGCCGGCGATGAGCGACACCGTCATCGAGGTCAGCGGTTTGACCAAGCGCTACGGCGGAACAACCGCCGTCAACGGCATCTCCTTCACCATTTCGCGCGGCGAGATTTTCGGGCTGCTTGGTCCCAACGGTGCGGGCAAGACCACGACGATCCTCATGCTGCTCGGGTTGAGCGACGTGACGTCGGGGACCGTGCGCGTGCTCGGTCACGACCCCGGCCGCGAACCGCTGCAGGTGAAAAGCCGCGTCGGCTATCTGCCGGACAGCGTCGGCTTCTACGACAATCTGACCGCGTTCGAAAACCTCATCTATACGGCGCGGCTGATCGGTATTCCGGCGGCGGAGCGGCAGGAGCGCATCGAGGCCGCGCTCGAGCGCGTGGGGCTGACTTCGGTGGCGCATGATCGCGTCGGCACCTATTCACGCGGCATGCGCCAGCGGCTGGGACTTGCCGAGATTTTGATGAAGAAGGCGGCGATCGCCATTCTCGACGAGCCGACATCCGGCCTCGATCCGCAGGTGACGGCGGAGCTCTTGGAAATCATCCGCGGCCTGCGACGGGACGGCGTTGCGGTGCTGCTCTCTTCACATCTGCTCGACCGGGTGCAGAGCGTGTGCGACCGCGTGGCCTTGTTTGACAAGGGCCGCATCGTGCTGATGGGCACCGTGCCGCAACTTGCCCGGCAGGTGTTGGGCGGCGGCTATCACGTGGAGGTGGAGGCCGACGGGGCGGGACTTGCGGAACGGCTCGCGCAGGTGCCGGGGGTACGCGCCGTCGAACGGTTGGGCCCGGGGCGTTTCAGGCTGCTGTCGGAAGACGACGTGAGGCCGCAGGCCGCAGCGGCGGTGGTCAACGCCGGCGGCGCGCTGCGGCGGCTGTCCCTCGAAGAGCCGAGTTTGGACGCAATCTACAACCGTTATTTCCAAAACCGGGAGATCGCCCATGCTGCGTGATGGAGCTCCAGCCACGCGGCGGGCACAACCGCGAGGCGTCTCATGAACCGCAGCGTTACTGACGTCGAACACAAACCCGTCGCAAGCGCGAACAGATGGTTTTCGCGCGCACAACGTGAAGGTTCGCCCTGGCGCGGCCTCGGCATCGTGTTCCTGAAGGAGCTTGCCGACAATTTGAGCAGCGCACGCATGCTCGTGCTCGAATTCCTGATGGTGCTGTTCGGCGCCGTGGTGGTGTACATCGCCGCCGAGCAGTTGCGCGAGGGCACGGCGGAGGATCCGTTCCTGTTCATGCGGCTGTTCGCGCCGCCGCGCGAGCCGCTGCTCACTTTCGTCACCGTGATCAGCATCCTGGTGCCGTTGATGGCGATCGGACTCGGCTTCGACGCCATCAACGGCGAACACAACCGGCGCACGCTGTCGCGGATTTTGGCGCAGCCGATCTATCGCGACGCGCTGTTGCTGGGCAAATTCCTCGCCGCGCTCGCCACGCTGACCATCAGCCTGGTCATCCTGTGGCTGTTGGTCATCGGCTTTGGGCTGGTGCGGCTCGGCATTCCGCCCAATGGCGAAGAACTGGCGCGGGCGCTGGTGTTTCTTCTGGTGACGGTGTGCTACGCCGGGGTGTGGCTGGCGCTCGCCATGCTGTTCTCGGTGGTGTTCCGGGCCCCGGCCACCGCGGCGCTGACGACGCTCGGGCTGTGGCTGTTCTTCGCCTTATTGTGGCCGGCGCTGGCGCGGCCGATCGCGGAACTGATCGCGCCGCCCGACATCCGCTATCTGATGCTCGGCCTGCCCACGCCGGATACGTTGATGTGGCAAATCGCGCTCGCGCGGCTGTCGCCCGGCACCCTCTACAGCGAGGCGATCACGGCGATCCTGAACCCGGAGACCCGCGCGCTCGGGCCTTTGTTCCTCGACCAGTTGCAGGGCATGGTGCGCGGCGCGCCGCTGCCGTTCTGGGAGAGCGTGGGGCTGGCCTGGCCGCAGACGGTGGCGCTGATTGCGGCCACGATTCTTTTGTTCGTGGTCGGCTATATCCTGTTTCAGCGGCAGGAAGTGCGCGCATAGCTCGCCAGCTCATCGGACATGCGCGGGCCAGACCCGCGGATCCATGTCGCGGTGACAGTGCGCGCGAGATTCAGGCATGACCAATAACGTAATGTGTAGCCGTACAAGCGGGGGCGGCCGGATGGCCGCCCCCGCAAGGTTTGCGGTCGTCCGTCCGTCAGACCGTTAGCACTGCGACGATGCGGAAGTTGCGGTCCACGATGATGATTTGATCACCGACGATGAAGTAGCGATGCCCGCGCCAGCCGGGGTTGATGCGTACAAGCGCGGGATGCACTTCGACGAGCGCGACCGTGTGCGGCACCGTGGCGCCCACGCTGATCGAGAACTTCGGATTGCTGACTTTCGGTGCGTTCTTTGACTGCAGCACCGTGGTGCGGACTTCGTTGCGTTGCTCGGCGGTCAGGTTCACCGAAGCGGCAGTCGAACCGGCTGCGCCGGCGCCGGTCTGCCCCTTGGTTTCTGCGCCGCTTTGGCTCTGCTGATCGGAGCCCGCCTTGCCGGGACCGCTGGGGCGGTTCGGCGCCATCTGGCCGGACTTATCGCCCTGGCCGCTGGTTTCCTTCCTGGCTGGATCGGCTTTCTGCGCCGAGGACGGTTTGGATTCGTCCTTGGATTTGTCCGCGCCGGGACTCATTTGCACTTTCGGCGCAGCCTTGGGCTCTTGCTTCGGCTCGTTCTGTGCCGACACTATGGTCGTACCGGCCAAGAGCGCCGCCGAGATTGTCGAGATCAAGATTGAGGGTCGCATTCGCATCTCCTTTGTGGACGTTCTCCCAGCACCCCTCGTGGCCGAGCATGCTCGGCAGCTACAGTAACGCGATGCGTTCGATGGAGTTCCCGCGGCGGCACGCAGCAGAATGAACGGCCGTTCATTCGTGCGGCCAACACAAGGCGACACGCATGCAGCTTGCATCGTCGATCGATACGAGTTCGGAAGAGTTCCGCAGCAATGCCGCGCACATGGACGCGCTGGTGGTGGAATTGCGTCGGCGCCGCGCCGAGGCCGCCGAAGGCGGCCCGCTGCGGGCGCGCGAGCGGCACGTGGCGCGCGGCAAGCTTCTGCCGCGCGAACGGGTGATGCGGCTGATCGATCCGGGCGCGCCGTTTCTCGAACTGTCGCCGCTCGCGGCCTACGGCATGTACGACGACGCCATCCACGGCGCCGGGCTGATCACCGGCATCGGCCGCGTGGAAGGCCGCGAATGCATGATCGTGTGCAACGATTCCACCATCAAGGGCGGCACCTACTTCCCCATGACGGTGAAGAAGCACCTGCGCGCGCAGGAGATTGCGCGCGAGAACCGGTTGCCGTGCCTCTATCTCGTGGATTCCGGCGGCGCCAACCTCCCGCACCAGACCGAGGTGTTCCCGGACCGCGAGCATTTCGGCCGCATCTTCTACAACCAGGCCACCATGTCCGCGGCCGGCATTCCGCAGATCGCGGTGGTGATGGGCTCGTGCACGGCGGGCGGGGCCTATGTGCCGGCCATGGCGGACGAATGCATCATCGTGAAAGGGCAGGGGACGATTTTTCTCGGCGGCCCGCCGCTGGTGAAGGCGGCGACCGGCGAGGTGGTGAGCGCGGAGGATTTGGGCGGCGCCGAGGTGCATGCGCGCACGTCGGGGGTGGTGGACCACATGGCGGCCGACGATGCGCATGCATTGAGTCTTGCGCGGCGCATCGTGGCCAACCTCAACATCAAGAAGAGCGTGGACATCCAGCTCCTGCCGCCGCGCGAGCCGCACTACGACCCGGCGGAACTCAACGGCGTGGTGCCCGCGGATCTTAGGCGGCAGTACGACGCGCGCGAGATCATCGCGCGGCTGGTGGACGGTTCCGAATTCGACGAGTTCAAGGCGCTCTACGGCACCACGCTGGTTACCGGCTTTGCGCATATCGCCGGCATTCCCGTGGGCATTCTGGCCAACAACGGGATTCTGTTCTCCGAGAGCGCGCTCAAGGGCGCGCATTTCATCGAGCTTTGCTGCCAGCGGCGGGTGCCGCTGTTGTTCTTGCAGAACATCACCGGCTTCATGGTGGGGCGCGAAGCCGAGGCGGGCGGCATCGCCAAGGACGGCGCCAAGATGGTGACGGCAGTGGCCTGCGCGCAGGTGCCGAAAATCACCGTCATCGTCGGCGGCTCGTTCGGCGCCGGCAACTACGGCATGTGCGGCCGCGCCTATGGACCGCGGTTTCTGTTCATGTGGCCGAACGCGCGCATCTCGGTGATGGGCGGCGAGCAGGCGGCGAGCGTGCTCGCCACTGTGCGGCGCGACAATCTGGAGGCGGAAGGCAAGAGCTGGTCGAAGGAGGAGGAGGAGGCGTTCAAGGCGCCGATCCGCCGGCAATACGAGGAGGAGGGCAATCCCTATTACGCCACGGCGCGGCTGTGGGACGACGGCATCATCGCGCCCGCCGAGACGCGGCGGGTGCTGGCCTTGGCTTTTGCGGCGACGCTGAACGCGCCCATCCCGGAGACGCGTTTCGGGGTGTTCCGGATGTGAGGCGGGCGGCGTGGATCTGATGGGCGGGCCTCACCGGTTCAGCACCCACAGCAGGAGCGAGAGCACGACACTGGCGATGAGGCTGGTCATCAGCGGAATGTAGATGCGGGTGTTTTCGCGCTCGATGACGATGTCGCCGGGCAGGCGGCCAAGGCCGAGCTTGGACAGCCAGGGCCACAGCAGGCCGGTGATCAGAATGACGAGCCCGAGAATGATCAGAAAGCGCGACATTGAAGCCACCGGGTGGTGTCCGCTGAAGACTGCATGGCGTCCGCATTCGACGTTTTCGTCCTTGCCCGCCTCTTGAACGCCCACGCCAACGTACACGCTATAGCGTGATGACTTAAGATTGAATCATGTCCTGAGCGCAGCGCAACCTGAAGATCGACTCGTGTCCCGGGCGCAGCGCAGCGCGGAGCGCAGCGGAGCGGTGCGCTGCTGAACCGGGACCGCCAAGGGGATCAATCC
>DATLYX010000117.1:0-4167 GCA_035574295.1 Xanthobacteraceae bacterium | reverse complement strand
AAGCCGCGCTTGCAACCGGTGTCAGCCGTGCTTGCAACCGGTGTCAGCCGTGCTTGCAAATCCAGCACACGGCCCTGCACGCCGGGTGATAGGCGTGACCGTCCGCACCGCGTGCGCCGGTACGATCCCTGCACGCCGGGTGATAGGCGTGACAATTCCACCCCCGCGCGCCGGGTTATAGGCGTGACGGCTGCCCCCCGGTCAGCCAGCGCGACTGGATTACCAGCGGCGCAGGCGCGGACCGGGGCTCTTGCCTCAATTCGCTCTCCCGCTGGCCGAAGTCCGGCGTGAGCGCCGCCGCCCTGAGGCTTTCACCGGATTTCGGGAAAAGCTGGCTCCGGATCGAGTTGGCAAGCCGCGGGCCGAGACCTGCCCCCACGATCTGGCCCCGCCAGGCGCTCTTGAGTCCGGCGCCAGCCTCCTTCACTGCCGCGGTCACCGCCCGCTCACCTGCCGCGATCTCCGCCGCCATCATCGCAGCGATATCGGGCGCGATGTCGAGCTTCAGCTTCATGCCGGCCTCGTGTCGAGGGTCCAGATGAGCCGCGCGCTGTCACGCACCGGCTCGCCCTGGATGACGAAGAGCCCGCTACCTACGTCCAGGCGATCGCCCGGGCGCGGGTTCGGCACCTCGCTCGTACGCAACTCGAAGACTGCTGTCTCGGCATGGAGCCGGGCGTCGCCGAACTCGAGCACACGGTCGGGACGGCGGGTGATGACCCGGACCGAGACCGGCTCTCCGACCTCCGGCAGGTAAACCGCGTCAGCCGCCAGATTGGGATCGGCGAACAGGTCGTCGATAGCCTGGGCGAAGACGTTCATGCCGATCAGTTGCTGGTGTGGATGCGCACCGCGAGGCGCGGCCGCTTGTTGATGGGCAGGACCGACGCCTCGGTTTTGACCTCGATGGCGCTGCCATCGGGCCGGGCGATCTGCCGAGCATAGATTGGCAGTCCGACCGTGTTGACGGTCTCGATCAGGTTCGCCGGCGCGCCATGGGTTACGAAGGTGTCGAGGGTGCCGAGCGGGAACGCGATGCCCTCGCTCGCCGGGATCAGCGTCTCGGTGTCGCCGGTCGAGAGCGTGACGGTCGCGTTGTACTCCTCGAACATGATGCCGGCGAAGGGGAAGCGGCGGCGGGTGTCCTCGCGCAGCGGCTGGGCGCCCGTCGAGGCATAGTACTTGTAGGCGTCCTCGACCTTGGCATGGCCGATCAGCTTGTCGAAGAACTCAGGGCTGACCAGTGCCAGCACGCCGGTCATGGTCTCGCCCTTGAGCTCCGTCTCGACCTTGCGCAGCACATCCCGCACCTTGGCCTGGACATTGGTGCCGGCGGTGCCGAGCACGAAGTCGACCGCCTGCTGCGAGAGCCCGAACTCGGTGAAGTAGTTGTAGAGGGTGGTGCCGGCGCCATCCTTGACGATGCCGCGCAGCGCGTTGACCTCCATGTATTCCCGCGTCTGGGCATGCTTGATCCGCATGCGGGTGAGCTTGCGCTCCATGACGGTGGCGAGCGGATCGGCGGCGTCCGCCACGCCGAAGCCGCGCACGCCCTGAATGTCCTGGGGCGTGATCACGTCGTCGTGCGGGATCCACGGTACGGTGAAGGAGCGCATGGATCGGGTGTCGCGGTTGGCGACGGTCGCCGGCCCGCCGAGCGGAACGGTCGGCAGCAGGTTGAGCACGCCTTCGGCCTGCTCGATGACGACCGAGCGCTGAGTCACGCCCTCGAAGCGGAAGAGGCCCATCTCGCCGAGCCGGGTATAGACGTTCGGCAGGATGTTGATGGCCTGGGTCATCTCGGCGAGCGAGTAGCCGCCCGCGTCGAAGGGATTGATGATGGCGACCATGGGGTCGGGCCTCCTCAAAAAGGATTGGCCCCGGTGGCGGTCCACCGGGGCCGGTTGAATGGAAGGGGTACGAGTGGTTCAGCGATCAGGCGGTGTCGCGCGGCACGATCCCGGCGGCGCTGAGCTGGGCGTGCTTGGCAGCGGTCTTGGTCTCATCGTCGACGGAGTCATCGAGGGCGAGCGCCGCCTTCGACACGATCGCCGGTCCGCGTGCGACGATCAGCCCGGACTTTTCGCCGTCGGTCGCGTCGACCGCCTCGATCAGCACGGCCACCGCCGTCTCGGCGCCCTCGTCGCCAACGACTTCCGCGTTGGGCGACAGGCGGTACTTGCCGGACGCAGTGATCTCGCCCAGCACGGAGCCGAGCGCGTAGTTCGTTCCCGCTTTCAGCGTCACGGCCTCGCGGCAGTAGTTGCCGTTGAGCTCGTACTTGAGCAGATCACCCAGCGTGGGCGCCATCGTCAGCACAGGCATGTGTCACCTCCTCGTCGTCAGTTGCGGGCTGCCGCGGCGCGCTCGCGCGCCCGGCGCACGATGGGGCTGTCACCGGCCGACGCCGCCGACGGCGCGAGCGCAACGACCGCGCTGGCCTCGGCACGTGCCCCGAGCGTGTCGAGCACGGAGCGGCGCAGCGCGTCGGGCTTGATGCCCTGCCGGAGTGCTTCGGCCGCATCGACGGTGACGCCGAGACGAGCGGCCTGCGCGGCGATCGCTGCGACTTCCGCGAACTCGGCGCGCAGTTGATCGGCCGCATCTGCAGAAGGCGCCGCCGCCGCGACGGTCTGTTCCGGCGCCGGCTGCACCGCAGGGGCTGGCCGCGCGGGCATGACCGGCTCGGTCCCCGGATCGGGGTCCGGGGCATGCTCGGGTGTCTCGTGCGCTGCGGCCGGAGGATCGGCAGGTGCATTCGTGGTCGTATCGGTGGTCATGGCAGATGTTCTCCTTGGCAGTTGCGAGGATGCGGCGCCGCCGCGGCGCGGCTCGATCAGGCGAGGCCGCAAGGATGCGAGACTCTCGGTGAGATCGGCGAGCGCCTGGCCGACAGTGCCGAGCCGGTCCGCAAAGCCGACACTGACCGCGCGCTGGCCGCGATAGATTGCAGCCTCCGTCGCGCCGACCGCTTCGGCGCTCATGCCGCGGTTGCGCGCGACGAGCGCGACCAGCTCGGCATGGAGCGCGTCGACATCGGCCTGGATGTCGGTGCGCGCCGACCCGCTCAGCGGCTCGTGCGGGTTGCCGTCGATCTTCCTGGCGCCGGCATGGATCAGCGTCCATTTGAGGCCGGCCATGGCGTCGGCGGCGCTCTCGTCGACATGGATCGCCACCACGCCGACCGAGCCGATCTCGGCAGTGCGGGTGACGTAGAGGCGATCGGCAACGCTGGCGATGGCGAAGGCCGCCGACAGCGCGCTTTCGCTCGCGACCGCCCATAATGGCTTGCCGGATGCATCGCGAAGCGCAGCGATCCGATCCACCAGGTCGAACAGGCCGCCGATCTCTCCTCCAGGCGAATCCACTTCGAGCAGCACCGCTTGGCCGGCGGGATCGGCGAAGGCTGCGGCGACTGCGTCCCCGATCTCGCCATAGCTTGGCGCGCCGAGAAGCATGGACAGCCAGTCTCCGCGCGAGACCAGCGGGCCAATGACCGGAACGACGGCGACGCCGCTCTCCGTCATGGCGTAGCCGCGCGGTGCCATCGGTTCGGCTTCACGCAGGAACGGCAGGGCGGCAGGCCGCGCCTGGATTGGCTGGCTTGCCGCGAGCAGACCATCGAGAGCGCGCGGCGCGAGCGCCAGCGGCCGCCCGGAAAGCCGGGCGAGGACGGGATGCAGCGATGTCATGAATTGCCTCAGCAGGACAAAGCAGACCGAACCCGGGCGGCAACGGCAGCAAAATCGAGACGTATCTGCACGTCGTCGACGCAAGTGGTGACGATGTCCTGCCCGGCCGTCTCGAAGGGCGAACGGCCGATGATCTGCACAGCGCGTGCGACCGGTATCCCAGTTGCTCCCAACCGCAGGATCGCTGCCAGGTGAATTGCGTCCTGCAGCGTGAAGTCACGCGCGACGCCGGATTGCACCGGATTGGCCGGCTCGAAGTAGCCTCGGCTGATCCAAGCATGCACGCGGAATGGGGTGGCACCAACGGCGGTGCAGATGTCCTTGATTGCGAACGTGCGCTCCGTCATGACGTAAGGTCCTCAGTCGGCGGTGCGGATGCAGGCTGTTCCGGATCGGCAGGGACCGCATCGGACCGCGCGCCGGTGAACGAAAGTCCCAGGCCGCGCTCCCGCTCGCGATCGGCCGCGATCTCGGC
>DATLYX010000116.1:0-24451 GCA_035574295.1 Xanthobacteraceae bacterium | reverse complement strand
TCACCCGCGACGGCCTCGTGCTCGCGCCGGAGACCGTGGAGGCGATCGGGGCGGCGGAGGCGCGCCGCAATCGCTGGACCGCACTGGCGCTGTGGGTGATTGCCGGACTGCTCGCGGTGCTGACGATCGCCGTGGTGCAATAGGCGGCAGGGACTAGGCGGCAGGGCATTGATTTCATTGATTGCAATGCTATCATTTGCCTTGTATAGGATGATCCATGCCGTCTCTCACCGTCCGGCAGCTCGATGAGGGCACCAAGAAACGGCTCCGCTTGCGGGCGGCCAAACACGGCCGGTCGGTCGAGGATGAGGTCCGTTCCATCCTGCGTGCGGCCGCGGCCGATACGGAAGCCTTTGCGGAAGCCTTCCCTCCAGTCCCCTCCATCGCGCCCATGGCGCCGGCCGACGAGGCCGAGGTGACCGCGCCGGCGCGCGCCGCCGCCTTGCGTATCCTGCTGGTCATCGGCGGGGGCATAGCCGCCTACAAATCTCTCGATCTGATCCGGCGCCTGAAAGAGCGCGGCGCAGCGGTGCGCGCGATCCTCACCGCAGCGGCGCAGGAGTTCATCACGCCTTTGTCCGCCGGCGCGCTCACCGGCGGCAGGGTGTTCACCGATCTGTTCGATCCGGACAGCGAATTTGACGTAGGGCACATCCGCCTTGCGCGTGAGGCCGATCTCATTGTGGTGGCGCCGGCCACCGCCGACCTGATGGCCAAGATGGCGGGCGGGCATGCGGACGACCTGGCTTCCGCCGTGCTGCTCGCGACGGACAAAAAAATTCTGATCGCACCCGCCATGAATCCGCGCATGTGGCAGCATCGGGCCACGCAGCGCAATCTCGCGCAGCTTAAGGCTGACGGCGTAGCCGTGGTCGGCCCGAATGCCGGCGAAATGGCGGAGGCGGGAGAAGTCGGCATCGGCCGCATGGCGGAGCCGTTGGAGATCGTTGCCGCGGCGGAGGCGCTGCTGCGGCGCGGTCGCGCGCTTGCAGGAAAGCGCGTGATCGTCACCTCGGGGCCCACGCACGAGCCGATCGACCCCGTGCGCTACATCGCCAATCGTTCGTCCGGCAAACAGGGCCATGCCATTGCGGCCGCGGCCGCGGCCGCCGGCGCCGATGTCACGCTCGTCTCCGGGCCCGTGCAAGTGCCCGATCCTTTCGGCGTCAAAGTGATCAAAGTGCAAACAGCACAACAGATGCTGCGCGCGGTGGAACTAGCCCTGCCGGCGGATGTCGCCATCTTTGCGGCCGCCGTGGCCGACTGGCGCGCGGCCGAGACGCGGCGGGAGAAGATCAAGAAGACAGGCAAGGCCGTGCCGGAGCTGAGGCTCGCCGAGAATCCCGATATTTTGTCCACGGTTGCGCACGACGCAGTAAGGCGACCAAAACTTGTGATCGGCTTTGCCGCGGAGACCGAAAACATCATTGACAACGCAAAAGAGAAACTCGCGCGCAAGGGCTGCGACTGGATCGTGGCCAACGATGTCTCCCCCGACTCGGGCGTGATGGGAGGCGATACCAACACCATCCATATCGTGACGCGCGACAAGGTGGAATCGTTTCCGCCACAATCGAAAGATGAAGTGGCTGATGTGCTCATCCGCCGCATCGCGGCGGCACTCGACGGAGCAAAAGCGTGAGCGCGATCGAACTGCGCGTGATGCGGCTTTCGCATGGCGATGGGCTGCCGTTGCCCGCCTATCAGAGTGCACAGGCCGCAGGACTCGATCTGCTCGCGGCCGTGCCGCAAGATTCGCCGGTGACGATCGCGCCGGGGGAATGGGCGGCGATCCCGACCGGCATCGCGGTCGCGCTGCCTCCTGGCACCGAGGGGCAGATCCGCGCCCGCTCCGGCCTTGCGGCGCGGCACGGCATTGCCGTGCTCAATGCGCCGGGCACGATCGACGCCGACTACCGGGGAGAAATACAGGTCCTGCTTGTGAATCTCGGCCGAGAGGCGTTTGCGATCGCGCGCGGGACCCGCATTGCCCAATTGGTGGTCGCGCCGGTTTTGCGGGCGCAGATTGTCGAGACAAAAACTCTCGATGAAACAACGCGCGGCGCGAGGGGCTTCGGCTCGACAGGCCAGGGTTGATTGACATTGCCGGCGGGCGCCTTATTCGATTACCAATCACGCTTTCGTTACCGCCCTGCCCGCCCGTTCAATGTCCCTGCTTTCGCGGAAAGCACTCCTGGCTGTTGCCGCCGTCACGGACGTGGCGCTGCATGCGCGTGGCCGGCTGGTGTCGGCCAAGGATCTTGCGGCACGGCATGATTTGCCGGCACGGCACCTTGAGCCGGTGCTGCAGGCGCTGGTGCGCGAAGGCATCCTCAAAGGCGTGCGCGGGCCGCGCGGGGGCTATGAGCTCGCCCGCGAACGAAAGCGAATCTCGATCGACGATATTCTCAAGGCAGCGGGCATGATCGAAGAGGGGACCGAACCGCTGCCGGTTTCGGATGTGCTGCGTGAGGTCGTAGTCCCGGCCATCGCCCAGGCGGAGAAAATCTTCGCCACAGCGCTCACGCGCATCACGATCGAGGATCTGGTGCGTCGCGCGGAGCCGTACAGGGAAGCGGGCGGCGAGCGATAGGTCCCTCACGGCTTGCGGTCCTGGGCGTTCCAATATTTTTCCAGATTGGAGATCAACGCCGGGCTGAAATGGCAATACGCCTGCTCGCGTGCGTACAGCGCAACATAATGGCGGAACATGTCCAGCGGTTCCTGGGCAATGCGGAACGCGCGGCGATTCGAGGCCGCGCTCACCACACCTGAGCCGGTCAGTCCTTCGATCACACGATCGATGGCCGCATCCATAGTCTCCTCCTGCACGATTTCGTCGCAGATCAGCCGGCCTTCGGGGCTGTCGCATGCGAGCCGCCGCTCGTACTGGATCGCCTGCCGCGCAATGCGGTCGCCGACCGCGCGCGGCAGCCGCATGTTGGCGGCGCCGGGAATGATGCCCTCCTTGCGCGCCGGCAGCGTCATGAACGCGGATCTTTCCGCAAGCACGTAATCCACCGCGAGCAACACTTGGCAGTGCCCGCCGATGGCAAAGGTTTCCACGGCGGCGATCCACGGCTTTTCCCGGGTGAGCCCGCCGAATTCGTCGGGTGGAGCGTCGTCTGCGCGCGCAAGGCCGCGGTAGAGCTTGTTCACATAGCCGAGATCGCGCTGCAGATACCAGAGAAAGGGAATGCGGCCATGGTAGAGGTGGGTGAGGTTGATGCCGGAACCAAACACGCGCCGGCCCCGGTATTTGGGATGATCGACCACGCCGCCGCGCAGGACGCCGATCTCAACCGCCGGATCGAGCAGCGCGAGGTCAACGCAGGTTTCCATGCCGTCGAGCGTGGTTTGGTCCTCGGCGTTGAGGAAACGCGGATTCTCGTAAGTGACGATCGCAGCTTTGCCGCGCCGTTCGATCGAGACGCCGGGAAGCCGAATGATGCCGTCCCTGGCGAACTTGGGCAGCAGCTTCTGCGCTTCGGGTCGAGGCAATAACGCCGCATGACAGAGATGCCGGCCGGCCCGTTCGCTGCGCAGGACCGCGGACAAAAAAAGACCCTGGTCAATCTCCAGCCCTGCCTTGTCGCGCTGCAGGCAGCCGTCCTCTTCCGCGAGGTTTTCCTCGCCGGGCACAAGACCGGGGAATTTTGCCGCCGCGCGCGCGACCAGAGCGCCGAGCGTCAGAAATTGGGACCGATTTTGCGTCAGCGCGTCATAGACCGTCTCGGCGTATTGCCGTAGAAACAGCACCCGGCTGTCGCGCGCTGCTTCGAGAATCCGGCGCGCGGCCGCGCGATGGATGTCCTGACGTAATGCCGGCTTGGGCAGCCGACCGAGGAGACGATAGGTCTTCTGCCAGTAAGCGCAGAAGGCCCGGCAATCGGCGGCAAAGTCCGTGAGCGTGTGCGGCTGTGCCTGCAGCCAATCGCGCACCTCGTCCGGCAGCAGCCCGGCCGGCCGCAATTCCTCGACCATTGCCGCCAAGGGTTCGTGCTTGTTCAAGGCCGCCTCCGCTGCTGCAGCCTTCAGCTCCTTCAACTGCAGCCGCTGCTACTATATCCGTCCAACGTCGGCGCCGCCGTATCGATCCGCCATTCCCTAGTCTAAGTCGTTGAGACAACGAAGTTTCCGCATCGTTCAGAAAAAAGTAGCGATGCCGTGCGAAGGGCCTTTGGCGTCGCGCCCGCGTTCACGGTCTGGACTCTTTCGGGCAGATTCACGTTGAGGCTAAAGTTTTGCGATTCGCGGGCGGCGCCGAGGTCCTGCTGCGCATTCGTACGGCGCCGCTCAAGTCAGCCGTCAGGTTTCCGTGCCGGGTTCGTCAGCGTTCGGCTGCCGCGCAACGCTCAGCCGCGGTCGACGGGGCCGGCATCTTGGGCAAAGAGGCATGCCGACATGGGCCGGAGGAAGGCGGTGAGTCCTCGCGCTCATCCGCGGCACGGCGGATTCGCGGTAGGCCTTCTTGCCGCGACGGCGCTGCTGTCCGCCCCGGCGTGGGGCAGCGAGACATCTATGGTCGCCGCCGCTATCGAAACGGCTGCAGGGCTGTACGCGCAGGAGGTCGCCGTGCTCGCGGTGGCCGTCGGCCTCATCCTGTTTGGCATCGGCGTGGCGGCGCTGCTCGTGCGCATCCGCGCCCGCGCCGCGGAAGCACACGCCCGCCTCATCGATGACAATATCGCCGTGCGCGCCGAGCGCGACCGCGCCCTCACCATGCTCTTGTCCGAACCTCAGGTGGTTGTGACTTGGGCCGCCGCAGGCGGCGAGCCGAGCATTCTGGGCGATACCTCGCTCATCTCGGCGGCCGCGCTGCGAGAGCGCGTGCTTGTCTTCGGCAGTTGGCTCGAGCCGGACAAGGCGCAGGCCATGGAGCGCGCCGTGGCGGCGCTGCGCGAAAGCGGCGAAGCCTTCTCCATGGCGCTGATGACGCTTTCCGGGCGCGCGATCGAGGCTGACGGACGCGCGATCGGCGGCTGCGCGGTGCTGCGGCTGCGCGACGTGACCGGCTCCAAGCGCGAGCTCGCGGAAGTCAATGCGAAGCTGGAGAAACTCGCAGGCAGCGTGGAGTCTCTGCGCAATCTGATCGAGGCGCTGCCGGCGCCGCTGTGGGTGCGCGACGTGGACGGCTCGCTTCTGTTCGTCAATGCGGCCTATGTCCGCGCGGTGGAGGCAAAGGATGCCGCGGACGCGGTGACCCGCGGCATCGAGCTCCTGGAGCGGGCCAACCGCGAAGAGGCGCGCAGCGCGCGTGCCGCCGGCAAGACCTACGCGGTGCGCGCCCCGGCAATCGTCGCCGGCAGCCGACGGACGTTCGACGTGATCGACGTGCCGAGCCGCAAGGGCAGCGCCGGCATCGCCATCGACGTGACGGAAGAGGAAAACCTGCGCCGCGAGCTTCAGCATATGTTCGAGGCGCACCGCCGCACGCTCGACCAGCTGGCGACCGGCGTCGCCATCTTCGGCGCGGACCGCAAGCTCGAATTCTACAACGCCGCCTACCGGCTCTTGTGGGACCTCGACGTCGGCTTTCTCGACCAGGCGCCGTCGGACTCGGAGGTGCTCGAGCGGCTGCGGGCGGAGCGCAAGCTGCCCGAAGAGCAGGATTTCCGCGCCTGGAAGGCGGCGCTGCACGAAGCCTACCGCGCCACCGAGTCGAAAGAGCAACAATGGTTCCTGCCTGACGGCCGCACGCTGCGCGTGGTGACCACCCCCAATCCGCAAGGCGGCGTGATCTATCTGTTCGACGACGTCACCGAACGCATCGATCTTGCGCGCCGCTACGACGTCCTGATCCGCGTGCAGCGCGAGACGCTGGACAACCTCGTCGAGGCGATCGCGGTGTTCGGCAGCGACGGCCGCATGCGACTGCACAATCCGGCGTTTGCGCGCATGTGGCGCCTTGACTCCAATGCGCTCGCCGAGCGCCCGCATGTGGAGGCCGTGATCAGCTGGTGCCGCATGCTCTACGGTGACGACGCGCTGTGGCAGAGGCTGCGCACCACGGTGACGGCAATCGACGAGCGCACACCGGTCTCAGGACGGCTGGAACGCAAGGACGGCAGCGTGGTGGATCTCACTACCGTGCCGCTGCCCGACGGCGCGACGCTGGTGGCGTTTTTCGACGTCACCGACACGGTCAACGTGGAGCGGGCGCTGCGCGAACGCAACGAGGCGCTGGAGGCTGCCGACAAGCTCAAGATCAATTTCGTGCACCACGTGTCCTACGAACTGCGCTCGCCGCTCACCAACATCATCGGCTTTGCGCATTTCTTGCGCGAACCTGCCACCGGCCCGCTGACCGAGAAGCAGAAGGAATACCTCGGCTACATCACCGCCTCGACCAATGCGCTGCTCGCCATCATCAACGACATCCTCGATCTCGCGACCATCGACGCAGGCGCAATGACCCTCAATATCGGCCCGGTGGACATCAGGCGGACCATGCTGGCCGCAGCCGAAGGCGTCCGGGACCGGCTGGTCAAGGACGCCATCAAGCTGGAAATCAAGGCGGCCCCGGACATCGGAAGCTTTCCTGGCGACGAGCGGCGGGTGCGACAGGTCTTGTTCAACCTGCTTTCGAATGCGGTGGGATTTTCGCCGGCGGGGGAAACGGTGACGCTGGCCGCGGAACGGCGCGGCGATGCGATCGTGTTCTCCGTACACGACCGCGGGCCGGGTATCCCGCAAGACC
The DNA here is from genome assembly GCA_035574295.1 of Xanthobacteraceae bacterium. Taxonomy (GTDB): domain Bacteria; phylum Pseudomonadota; class Alphaproteobacteria; order Rhizobiales; family Xanthobacteraceae; genus PNAI01. The sequence goes on along the minus strand of DATLYX010000116.1, from coordinate 17,751 downwards.
TGCTGGGGCGGATCTTCGATCGGTTCGAGTCGCATCCGCTCGGCTCGCGCCACCGCGGCGCCGGCCTCGGCCTGTCAATCGTTCGCTCCTTCGTCGAGCTGCACGGCGGGAAGGTGGAGATTAACTCCGCTGTCGGCCGCGGCACCACGGTTATCTGCACCTTCCCCCTCGAACAGGCGGAGAGGCGGACGGCGGCGTGACCGCGGCCCCATGGCGGCGCGCGCAAGCGACCGGCTCAGCCGCCTTGGGCACCGGATTTCCGATCTGGTTTGCGCGCGCACTTTTCGCTAACAGTTCTCCGCCGCCGGCGCGGAACGATTGCCACAGCGTGAACCCATGCTGACGACCCCGGACATCAAATCGAGCTATGCGCTCGTGCTCGAAAACGAGCAGGCCATGCATGTGTTCATGCGCGACATCGCGGCGGCGCTGGAGCCGGGGGATCTCATCACCCTGTCGGGCGACCTCGGCGCGGGCAAAACCACCTTCGCGCGGGCGCTGATCCGCTTCCTGGCAAACGACGAGACCATCGAGGTGCCGAGTCCGACCTTCACCCTGATGCAGAGTTACGAACTGCCGCGGTTTCCGTTGGTGCATGTCGATCTGTATCGCCTGGAGAGCCCGCGTGAACTTGCGGAATTCGGCTTCGACGACCTGCCGAAAGGGGCGGTGGTGCTGCTGGAATGGCCGGACCGTGCCGCGGGTTTTCTGCCTCCCGACCGACTCGACATCGCCTTCATGCTGGCGCCGCAACAGGGCGCGGAATACCGCGACGTGCGGCTCACCGGCTATGGCGCTTTCGCTGCGCGCGCCGACCGTATTTACGCGGCGCGGCGCTTCCTCGATACCACAAGCTTTGCGCGCGCGATCCGGCGCAGAATCCAGGGCGACGCCTCCACGCGCACCTACGAACGGCTCGCGGACGGGAACAACCGCGCAATATTCATGATTTCCCCGCGGCGACCGGACGGCCCGCCGGTGCGCGACGGTAAGCCCTACAGCGCGATCGCGCATCTGGCCGAGGACGTCAAACCGTTCGTGGCGATGGCCAACGCCTTGCGGCAGCTCGGCCTCTCGGCGCCGCAGATCCTCGACGCCGATCTTGCGCAGGGCTTTCTGTTGATCGAGGACTTGGGGGAGGAGCCCATCGTCGCCGGCGATCCGCCAGCGCCGATCCCGGAACGCTATGCGGTGGCGGTGGAGGTGCTGGTGGCGCTGCATCGCGTTGAGCTCTCCAATTCGCTCGCCGTCTCTCCGCACGTGGAGTACCGCCTGCCGCGCTACGACATGGATGCGTTCATGATCGAGGCGGAGCTGCTGCTCGACTGGTATCTGCCGCGCATGGGCGTCGAGGTGACGCAGGACATGCGCAAGGTCTATACCGCGCTCTGGCGCACGGCGCTGCAGCCGGCGATTCAGACGAAACCCACCTGGGTGTTGCGCGATTATCATTCGCCGAACCTGCTTTGGCTTGCGGAGCGCAAGGATCTGGCCCGCATCGGCATTCTCGACTTCCAGGATGCGGTGATGGGACCGGCGGCCTATGACGTCGCCTCGCTGTTGCAGGATGCGCGGGTGGACGTGCCGGAGGCGCTCGAGGTGTCGCTATTGAGCCAATATGTCAAAAGCCGGCGCGAGATCGACGAGGAGTTCGATGCGCGGGCCTTCGTGGAAATGTATTCGCTGATGGCGGCGCAGCGCGCATCGAAGATTCTCGGCATCTTCGCGCGGCTGGAGAAGCGCGATCGCAAGCCGCAATATTTGCGCCACATGCCGCGGGTGTGGCGCTATCTGCAGCGTGCGCTGGCGCAGCCCTCGCTCGCACCGCTGAAATCCTGGTACACCGCCAAGGTGCCGGCCTGGAAGGAATGAGAGAGCGCGAGATGGGAAACGACGGTGCCCGCACGAGCCCGCGTTGCGCGATGGTGCTGGCGGCGGGAAAAGGCGAGCGCATGCGGCCGCTGACCGACACAATGCCGAAGCCGCTGGTCAAGGTCGACGGCAAGGCGTTGATCGACCACGTGTTGGAGCGGCTGGCCGAGGCTGGCGTCGAGCGCGCGGTGGTGAACGTGCATTACCTCGCCGACCAGATCGAGCGGCACCTTGCAGGCCGTGCCCGGCCGCAGATCGTGTTCTCGGACGAGCGCGAGAAACTGCTTGATACCGGCGGCGGCGTGGTCAAGGCGCTTGCGAAGCTCGACACCGAGCCGTTCTTCCATGTCAATTCCGATACGCTCTGGATCGACGGCGTCAAACCGAATCTTGAGCGGCTCGCCGAGGCGTTCGATCGCACGCGCATGGACGCACTGCTGTTGCTCGCACCGGCCACGAACAGCGTAGGATACGCAGGCCGCGGCGACTACCATATGCAGCCCGACGGGCGCCTGAAACGGCGCGGCGAACGCGAGGTGGCGGCGTTCGTCTACGCGGGCGTCGCGATCCTTTCGCCGGCGCTGTTCGCCGGTGCGTCACAAGGCCCCTTCCCGCTCATCAAACTTTTTGACCGCGCCGAGCAGGCCGGCCGGCTCTATGGCCTGCGGCTTGAGGGCCTGTGGATGCATGTGGGCACGCCGGAGGCAATTACTGAGGCGGAGGCCGCAATTCGCGCAAGCGCAAGGTGATGCGGTTTTGCGTTTGACGCCGCGCGACGATTCTTTCAGCTTACCCAGCTTACCGGCTTCCGAACACACTACGTGCCCGGCATGGCGGCAATACCCCGTGTTTATACCATTCCGCCGTCGGCGCCGTTCCTGCCGACGCTGATTGAGGCGCTGGTCGAAGGCCGGCTGGTGCCGGGCTTTCCCGCCTCAGGCGATGCTATGGAGCTCGCCACGGCAACGCTCTATCTGCCGACGCGGCGCGCCTGCCGTCTTGCGCGCAAGGTTTTTCTCGACGCGCTCAAGAAGGAGGCGGCGATTCTGCCCCGCATCGTGGCGCTCGGCGACATCGACGAAGACGAATTCGCCTTCGGCGAGGCGGGCGGCGGCGCGGCGCTCGAATTGCCGGAGCCGCTCGGCGGCTTCGAGCGACGCGTTGCGTTGGCCGAACTGATCCTGACATGGGCCCGCTCGCCGCGCATGCGGGGGCGGAGCGGCGCCTCGCTCGTGGCGCAAAGCCCGGCCGCGGCCTTGCGGCTTGCCGATGACCTCGCGCGGCTGATGGACGACATGACCACGCGGCAGGTGGGCTGGGACCGGCTCGACGGGCTCGTGCCCGGAGAGGTGGACGAATTCTGGCAGGACTCGCTCGAATTTCTGAAGATTGCGCGGGAGGCCTGGCCGGCGCTGCTCGCCGAGCGCGGCAAGATCGAGCCCGCGCAGCGGCGCGACCGGCTGATCGAGGCCGAGCGTCGGCGGCTGCAGAATCATGGCGACGGCCCGGTGATCGCGGCGGGATCCACCGGCTCGATCCCATCCACGGCTGCGCTGCTCGCCACCATCGCCAAGCTTCCGTTGGGCGCAGTGGTGCTGCCCGGCCTCGATAGGCGGCTCGATGCTGCGGCCTGGGAGCTGATTGCGGCCGACAAAGACGACGCAGGCGTGCCCGGCCATCCGCAATTCGCCATGCAAATGCTGTTGCATCAGATGGGAATTGCGCGCGAGGCGGTCGCAGAGCTTGCGCCCGCCGCCGCGCATGGCCGCGAGTGGTTGCTCTCCGAGGCCATGCGGCCGGCAGCCACGACCGAGACCTGGCCCGAGCGTTTGAATGCACCGGAATTTTCCGCGCATGCAGATGCCGCGTTCGCCGAGCTTGCCGTTATCGAGGCTGGTAATCCGGAAGAAGAAGCGTTGGCGATTGCGGTGGCGCTGCGCGAAGCAGTGGAGACGCCGGGAAAGACGGCGGCGCTTGTGACGCCGGACCGGGCGCTGGCGCGACGCGTGCTCGCGGCGCTCATGCGCTGGAACGTGGCGGCGGACGATTCGGGGGGCGATGCGCTCGCTGACACGCCGGCCGGCATCTTTGCCCGGCTGGCCGCGGAGGTCGCCTTGGGCGGGCTTGCGCCGGTGACGCTGCTCGCGCTGCTCAAGCATCCGCTGTTGCGGCTTGGCACGCGGGCGGGTGCGCATGCCTCCGCCATTGCGGCGCTCGAGCTTGCGATTTTGCGTGGACCGCGGCCGAAGCCGGGTAGCGACGGCCTCGCCCACGCGCTCGCAAGCTTCCGCGCAGAGCTCGACAAATTCCGGCGCCGGGAGCCCTCCGCCTTGCATCGCAGCGATCCTCGCGTTGCGCTCAGCGACCGCGCGCTCGATGCCGCAACAGATCTCGTCGCGCGCCTGCGCACCGCCTTGGCGCCAATGGAGCGGCTCGATGCAACGCCGCGGCCGCTGGCGGAGATCGCCGTGCGCCATCGCGAGGTCATAGAGGTGCTGACCGCTGAAGGCGAGACGTGCGCAATCTTCTCGCGCGACGATGGGATGCAACTGGCGGCGGCGTTCGACGAGATGGTCGAACACGGGCGCATTGTGCTCGAGCCGGCGGAGTACCCGGAATTGTTCGCGGCCGCCATGGCCGACCGCGCGGTACGCAGGCCGGAGGGCAACGTGCGGGTCCGCATCTACGGGCCGCTGGAAGCCAGGCTGCAAGCGGTCGATCGCGTGGTGCTGGGCGGCCTGGTCGAAGGCGTGTGGCCGCCGGAGACCCGCCCCGATCCGTGGCTCAGCCGCCCCATGCGCCATCAACTCGGCCTCGACCTGCCGGAGCGGCGAATCGGTCTTGCGGCGCACGATTTTGCGCAGGCGCTCGGCAGCCGCGAGGTAATTCTTTCGCGCGCGGCGCGAGTGGCCGGCGCGCCGACGGTGGCCTCCCGCTTCGTGCAGCGGCTCGCGGCTGTGGCGGGCCAAGCGCGTTGGGCCGCCGCTTGCCGGAGGGGCGACAGGTACCTTGAGCTGGCGCGGGCGCTCGATCAGCCGGCCCCAGTGCAGCCGGTGGCGCGGCCGGAGCCGACGCCGCCGGTCGAGGTGCGGCCGCAGCAGCTCAGCGTCACCGAGATCGAGGATTGGCTGCGCGATCCCTATACCATCTACGCAAAGCATATCCTGCGGCTCGTACCGCTCGATCCGGTCGATACCGCGCCGGGCGCCGCCGACCGCGGCACGGTGATCCACGCGGCGATCGCGGCGTTCACCAAAGCGTACCAGGCGGAGCTGCCGGCCGATCCGCTGCAGGCGTTACTCGACATCGGTGAGCGGCAATTTGCGGCGCTGGCCGATTATCCAGAAGCGCGGGCGTTCTGGTGGCCCCGCTTCGTGCGCATCGCGCGCTGGTTTGTCGGCTTCGAGCAGGAGCGGCGCGCAGATCTTGCGCGGCTGCACGTGGAATGCAGCGGGGCGCTCGAAATTCCTCTCGGCGCGACGCGCTTTAAGCTTACGGCGCGGGCCGACCGCATCGAACAGCGCAGCGACGGCGGCTACGCCGTCATCGACTACAAGACCGGCACGGTGCCGACCGAACCGCAAGTGCGAATGGGCTTCTCGCCGCAGCTTACGCTTGAGACGGCCATTCTGCAGGCGGGCGGGTTCAAGGACATCCCCGCAGGGGCGCTGGTGAGCGAGCTCGCTTATGTGGCGCTGCGCGGCGGCTCCCAGCCGGGCGAAACCAGAGTGATCGAGTTTAAGGACGGAGACGCCAACTCGCAGGCGCAACGCGCGTTGCGGAAGCTCACCGAAGTGGCGGCCAAATTTGCGCGGCAAGAGACGCCCTACCGCTCGCTCGTGCATCCGATGTGGAAGACGCGCTACGGCGCCTACGACCACTTGGCGCGAGTCAAGGAGTGGTCGCTCGGTCTCGAAGGAGACGAGCAATGAACGCCCGGCATCCCATCCTCGAACAGGTGGCGCGGGTACAGATCGCGGCGTCCGATCCCACGGCTTCCGTTTTTGTTTCCGCCAATGCGGGCTCCGGCAAAACCCACGTGCTGGCGCAGCGCGTGATTCGCCTGCTGCTCGGCGGCGTCCCGCCGAGCCGCATCCTGTGCATCACCTACACCAAGGCGGCGGCAGCCACGATGGCCAACCGGGTATTCGGCCAGCTCGCCCGCTGGACCGCGCTCGACGACGCAGCGCTCGATGCGGAGTTGCGTGCACTTGGAGAGAAAAATCCGGACGACGCCTTGAGGGCCCAGGCGCGGCAGTTATTTGCGCTCACGCTCGAGACGCCCGGCGGGCTGAAGGTGCAGACCATCCACGCCTTCTGCGCGCATCTTTTGCATCTGTTCCCGTTCGAGGCCGACGTGCCGGTGCGTTTCGAGGTGCTGGATGAGCTTGGGCAGGCGCAACTGCTCGACCGGCTCATCCTCGCGGTGCTGCTCGATGCGGCGGCGGACCCTGCCAGCATGCACGGCCGCGCGCTCGCCGTCGCCATCGCACACGCAGCGGACCGAACCTTTCGCGAGGTGCTGGGCGAGGCGATCGCGGCACGCGACAAGCTTGCAGCCTGGATCGACGCGGCGGGCGGTCTCGCGCAGGCGATGGCGCAGCTATCGCGCGATCTCGGCATCGATCCGGCCGACAGCGAGGAGCAGATCGACGCGGAAATTTTCGGCGGGTCGGCGATCGACCCTTCCGAATGGCCCGCCATCGCGGCGACACTGCGCACCGGTTCGAAATTCGACCAAGAACAGGCGCAGCGCTTCGCCTCGCTGCCGCAACTCGCTGAGACGACCCGCCGCGAAACTTATGTGAAAATTTTCTGCACCAACGATTTGGCGCCGCGCAAAGCCATCGTCACCGGAAAAATCGAGACTGGTTACCCGGAACTGTCCAGGCGGCTGCGCGCCGAACAGGAGCGCATTGGTGAGCTGATCAAGCGCCGGCGCGCCGTCGCTGCGCGCGACCGGACCGAGGCGCTCGCCACCATCGCGATCGAGGTGCTCGATCGCTACCGGGCGGAGAAGGAACGGCGCGGGTTGCTTGATTATGAGGACCTGATCGACAAGGCCCTCGTCTTGTTGAGCAACGGGGTGAGCTGGGTGCATTACAAGCTCGATCAGGGCATCGATCACGTCCTCATCGACGAAGCGCAGGATACTAGCCCGAAGCAGTGGGCGGTGATCGAAAAACTGGTGCAGGAGTTTTTCGCCGGCGCCGGCGCGCGCGCGATCAGGCGCACGATTTTTGCGGTGGGCGACGAGAAACAGTCGATCTTCTCTTTCCAGGGCGCGGCGCCGTGGAAATTCGCCGAGATGCGCCATCACTTCGAGGCGGCACACCGCAGGAGCGAATTGCATTTCGTGCACAGCACGTTCAGGCATTCGTTCCGGTCCGGGGTTAATTTGTTGCAGGCCTTCGATACGGTGTTCTCGCGCCCGGAAGCCTATGCGGGGTTGACGGCCGACGCGGTGCCGACCGTGCACGAAGGGCTGCCCGACCTTGCGCCGGGGTTGGTGGAGATCTGGCCGCTGTTCAAGCCGGACCCGCGGCGCGACATCGAGGCTTGGGACGCGCCGTTCGACACTTTGTCGGAGACCAGCCCCACGGAGCGACTCGCGCGCAAGATCGCCAAGACCGTCACGGCCTGGCGCCGGGAGGGCCTGCGGCCGGGCGATGTGCTGATCCTGGTGCGGCGGCGGGGACAATTGTTCGATGCGATCATCCGCGCGCTCAAGGACGTGGGCGTGGCGGTTGCCGGCGCCGACCGGCTGGTGCTGACCGAGCACATCGCGGTGATGGATCTGTTGGCGTTGGCGGACGCGGTGCTGTTGCCCGACGACGACCTTGCGCTCGCGACAACGCTGAAAAGCCCGCTGTTCGGCTTCAACGAAGAGCAGCTTTACAATCTGGCGTGGAACCGCAGGGGCACGCTGCGGAGGGCGCTGCGCGAGAAGGCGGCTCACGACCCGCAGTGCGCGGAAGCCGCGGCACGGCTCGACCAACTGACCGCGGCCGCGGCATGGGAGACCCCGTTTGCATTCTTTGCGCGCCTGCTCAGCGTCGACGGCGGACGGGCGCGAATTCTGGCACGGCTCGGACACGAGGCCGCCGACGCGCTCGACGAATTTTTGACCCTGGCCCTCACCTACGAGCGCAGCCAAACGCCGTCGCTGCAGGGCTTCGTCGCCTGGATGCGCGCGGCAGAAACCAGCATCAAGCGCGACATGGAAATGACGCGCGACGAAGTACGGGTGATGACGGTGCACGGGGCCAAGGGGCTTGAGGCGCCGACTGTGATCCTCGCCGAAACCACAACCCCGCCGCAGGGCTGGCACCCGCCGCGGCTGTTGACGCTGCCGCCGGCAAGCGCCGTGCCGGGGGCGCCGCAAGCTTTGGTCTGGGCGCCGCGCGGGCAAGACGACGTCGGGCCCATGGCCGCGGCGCGAAGCGCGGCAAGACAAGCGCTGGAGGAGGAATATCGCCGGCTGCTCTATGTGGCGATGACGCGCGCCGCCAAACGGCTTGTGGTGTGCGGCGCGGAGGGAATGAATGGGCGGCCAAAAACCTGCTGGTACGATCTCGTGTACGAGGCGCTGAAAGACGACCTCATCGAGGAGCCCGCGGACGATGGAGACGGATGCATATGGCGCTACCGCAAGATCGCGGGCGAGCCGGCGAAGCTGCCTGCTGTTGTCGCGTCGGCGATCGCACAGCCGTTACCTGATTGGCTCCGTCACGAGGCGCCAAGGGAAAAGCGAGAGCCAGCGATGATCTGGCCCTCGCGCGCCGACGAGGCCCTTCTTGCGTCGATAAGCCTTCGCGCACCGTCCACGCAAGCGCAACCTCGGACACGCGCTGCCGCGATTGCGCGCGGCATTGTCGTGCATCGCCTGATGCGGTCACTGCCGGACATCGCGCCGGAGCGCCGCGACGAGGCCATGCGTCTGTTCCTCGCGCGGATCGGAGCCGACGGCGCATTGAGCGCGGCGGAACAGGAGGAGATCGCCGGGCAAGTGCGCGCGGTGCTCGATGATGCGCGGTTTGCCGCCCTGTTTGCGCCAGGAAGCAGGGCCGAAGTGCCGATCGCCGGACGCCTCGGCGATCGGACGGTGGTAGGCCAGGTGGACCGGCTGGCGGTGACGTCCGAGGCCGTCCTGATTGTCGATTACAAGACCAACCGCGAGGTGCCGTCGACCGTCGAAGATGCCGTCGCCCGCTATCCGCAATATGTCAGGCAGCTTGCGCTCTACCGCGCGGTTCTCGGCCGGCTCTATGCGAAGCGGCCTGTGCGCGCGGCGCTGCTGTTCACCGAAGCGCCTCTGTTGTTGGAAATGCCGGCCCATGCGCTGGACGCGGCGCTGGCTGCGGCGATCGCAGCAGGGGATGCCTTGACGCCCTGACGGGGCATCCATAGGTTCTCATCTCCCTTTGACGCAATTCCGAGGTATTCCATGGCTGTGGGCAAGGTCACCGATGCAACCTTTGAAGCCGAAGTCCTCAAATCGACCAGCCCGGTCGTGGTGGATTTCTGGGCCGAATGGTGCGGCCCGTGCCGTATGATCGCCCCCGCGCTTGAAGAAATTGCCGGCGCGCTCGGTGACAAGGTGAAGATCGTCAAGCTCAACGTGGACGAGAATCCGGCCACTGCGTCGAAATACGGCATCATGTCGATCCCCACATTGATGATTTTCAAGAACGGTGAACTGGCCTCGCGCCAGGTGGGCGCCGCGCCCAAGCAGAAACTCCAGCAGTGGATCACCGCATCGGTTTGACGACGCGGCGGAGTCGCCATAAACGACGATGGCCGGCGATCGCGCCGGCCATTTGCATTTCGGGCATCACGACGGCGGTCAGACGCGCTTCTCGGCCTGCGCCGCGGCGGCTTGCCGGCCGCGGCGATCGAGCACGCTGAACGTAATCAGCGCGAGCACGATGACGACGAGCTGCAGCGACACCGCCTCAACCGTCGGATTGAAACCGATCTTGTCAAGCCATGCGCCGGCGACGGGAACTTCGGTGAAACCCAGATATTGCTGCTCCTGAAATTCCTGCACCGCTTCGCCGAGGAATTTGATTGCCATGATGAACAGGAACGCCGAGGTGAGCAGGAACAGCGGCCGCAATGGGATGCGGCGGGCAACGCCATTGATGACGAAGAACAGAAGGAACAGCAGGACGGCAGCGACCGCAAGTCCGGCGAACAGACCGAAGGTCCAGCCGCCGGCGGTCTTGGCCAGTGCATGCACGAACAGCACGGTCTCTGCGCCTTCGCGAAACACCGCAAGGAACGCCAGCGCCGCGACGGCGAGGCCGGTACGCCGGGCGAGCGCGGCGTCGGCCTTGGTGCGCAGATAGCCCTGCCAGGCGCGCGGGTCCTGCCGCACGATCAACCAACCGCTGACGTAGAGCATGAGCGCGGCCGCGAGCAGGATCACCACCCCTTCGAACAGGTCGTTGTGCATGCCGTTGTTGAAGACCTCGAAAAACCAGGCCGCTACCAAGCTTGCAATCACCGCGATGCCCGCGCCGGAATAGAGCGCCGCCAGCCGTTCGGGCGCGCCGGCTTTGTTGAGATAGGCGGCAAGCGCCGCGATCACGAGCAGGGCTTCAAGTCCCTCGCGCAGAAGGATGATGGCGGCCTGAACGAATGCGCCCGACATGATGCTGCACCCGACATGATGCACCTCGATTACGGATGTGGAATCGAGCGCGGGATGTAAAGTACAAAACCTCTAAACTGCCGCCGGCCGCATTGCACGCATGCAAATCCGCCGCGGCTATTCCGGCGGCGTGCCGTTCAGCGCCAGAACTTCGCCGGCGAGATAGAGCGAGCCGGTGATCAAAATGCGCGGCGGTGACGGCAAGGCGAGCTGCGCGACGGAGGCGAGCGCCGCCTTCACATCGCCGCTTGGCTGCGCCGCGATACCGGCTGCGCGCGCGGTCTCTACGATGACTTCGGGTGCGATGGCCTTTTCCTGGCGCGGGATCGGGACGGCGATTAGCCGGCGCGCAATTCCGGCAAAGTGGCGCAGGAAGTTGCCGCAGTCCTTGGTCGCCAACATGCCGACCACGAGCACCAGCGGCCGTGGCACGCGCTCCTCCAATTCGCACAAGGCGGCGGCAACGGCGCGGGCGCCGTCCGGGTTGTGACCGCCGTCCAGCCACAGTTCGCTTCCGGCCGGCACCAGCGCCGCAAGCTTGCCGTGCGTGAGCAGTTGCAGCCGGCCCGGCCAGTCGGCGCGCAGGAGACCGGCTTCATAGGCGGCATTCGCAATTGCCTCCCGCGCTGAGCGCAGCGCCGCGACCGCAACCCCGGCATTGTCGAATTGGTGACGGCCCTTCAGCTTCGGCGCCGGCAGGTCGAGCAGTCCGTTGTCGTCCTGATAGACGAGGCGACCGCGCTCCTCGTGGGCATGCCAGTGCTGGCCCGCCGCATGCAACGGCGCGCGCAAGGTTTCGGCGCGGCGCTCGATGACGGCGAGCGCCTCGGGCGGCTGCGGCGCGACCACCAGCGGTACGCCGCGCTTGATGATGCCGGCCTTCTCGGCGGCAATGTTGGCAAGGTCATTGCCAAGATATTCGGCGTGGTCGAGCGAAACAGGCGTGATGACGCAGACGCGCGGCCGCTCGACTACGTTGGTTGCGTCCAGCCGGCCGCCCAGGCCTACCTCCATAAGCAGAACATCCGCCGGATGGCGCGAAAATAAGAGAAAGCCCGCTGCGGTTTCGATCTCGAACACGGTGATCGGCGCGCCGGCATTGGCCGCCTCGCATTCGGCGAGCGCCGCCGACAGCTCTTCGTCAGAAACGAGTCTGCCGCCGCCGGGTGCGCCTAGGCGAAAGCGCTCGTTGATGCGCACGAGATGGGGCGAGGTATAGACATGCACCCGGCGGCCCGCGGCTTCCAGGATCGCGCGCATGAAGGCGATGGTGGACCCCTTGCCGTTGGTGCCGGCCACGTGAATCACCGGCGGCAGGCGGCGCTCGGGATGACCGAGCGCCTCCAGGATCCGCCACATGCGGTCGAGCGAAAGATCAATGCGCTTGGGGTGCAGCGCGAGCAGCCGCGCGAGGATGTCGTCGAGCGGGGTCATGGGGTGAAAAAGTATGCGCTACGCGCGCGCCGGCGCGGGCAAGTTCGTGCGCGGGCGCGGCGCGGGCGGCGACTTTGTGAGAATGCGACAGAGCTCGGACAGCGTCGCGCGCAGCTTGTGGCGATGCACCACCATGTCGACCATGCCGTGGTCGCGCAAAAACTCCGCCTTCTGAAAACCTTCGGGCAGCTTTTCGCGAATGGTCTGCTCGATGACGCGCGGGCCGGCAAAGCCGATCAGCGCGCCGGGCTCGGCAATGTGCACGTCGCCCAGCATGGCGTAAGAGGCGGTGACGCCGCCGGTGGTCGGGTTGGTGAGCACGACGATGTAGGGCTTGCCCGCCTCGCGCAGCTCCTGCACCGCGACCGTGGTGCGCGGCAACTGCATCAGAGAGAGAATCCCTTCCTGCATGCGGGCGCCACCGGAGGCGGCGAACATGATGAAGGGTGTGCCGCGATCGACCGCGGTGCGCAATCCGGCAATGACCGCTTCGCCCGCCGCCATGCCGAGCGAGCCGCCCATGAAATCAAAATCCTGCACACCGATGACAACGGGGAGGCCGTCCAGCTTGCCGAGGCCGAGCTTGACCGCGTCCGCCATGTTGGTCTTGGCGCGCGCATCGCGCAGCCGGTCGATGTAGCGCCGCTCGTCGCGGAATTTTAGGGGGTCGAGGGGAACTTCGGGGATCGCGATGTCGAGCCAGGTCTCGCCGTCGAACATGGATTTGAGCCGCGCCACGGCCCCCATGCGCATGTGGTAGTTGGAGTTGGGGATGACGAACTGGTTGGCCTCGACGTCCTTGTAGAACACGAGCTGCCCGGTTTCCGGGCATTTGATCCAAAGATTTTCCGGCGTCTCCCGCCGGTTGAGGAAGGAGCGAATCTTCGGCCGGACGACATTGGTCAACCAGTTCATGCGGCGTCCCGCGACTCAATGCAGTTGTTCATTTAAGCACGCCCGGGCGCGCTTCACAGCCTCTGCCGCAATGGCCTCAAGCTGCGGATGTTTCATCATTTTTTGCGCCGCTCGGCGCGGACGCCGGCCGCGAGCCCGGCGACCAGCGAACTCACGGCGGCGACCGTGCGGCCGCTCGCCTTGCCGTTCTTGCCCAGGCTCTGCTCGATCGCGCGCACAAGCGCGGAGCCGACCACCACGCCGTCGGCGGCCCGCGCCAGGGCACGGACGTCCTTTGCCGTGCGCACCCCGAAGCCGACCGCAACGGGGAGGTCGGTATGGCGCTTGAGGCGCGCGATTGCGGCCGCGACCTTGGCAAAGTCCGGCGCGGCCGTGCCGGTGATGCCGGTGATCGACACGTAATAGACGAAGCCGGAGGTGTTGGCGAGAACAACGGGCAGGCGTTTCTCGTCGGTGGTCGGCGTCGCCAGCCGGATGAAATTCAATCCGCACTCGAGCGCTGGAAGGCACAGCTCGTCGTCTTCCTCGGGCGGCAGATCGACAACGATCAGCCCGTCCACCCCGGCCGACTTGGCGTCGGCAAGAAAACGATCGACACCGTAAACATAGATCGGATTGTAATAGCCCATGAGCACGATGGGGGTGGCGTCGTCGCCTTTACGGAAGTCGCGCACGAGCGCGAGCGTTTTTTTCATGGTCTGACCGGCGGCCAGCGCGCGCAGGTTTGCCGCCTGGATGGCGGGGCCGTCGGCCATGGGGTCGGTGAATGGCATGCCAAGCTCGATCACGTCGGCGCCTGCCTCGGGCAGCGCCTTCAGGAGCGCCAGCGAGGTCTTTGGATCGGGATCGCCGGCGGTGACGAAAGTGACGAGCGCGGCGCGCCCTTGCGCTTTCAGTTCGGCGAAGCGGCGGTCGATGCGCGTCATTGCTTCGGCGGAATGAAGTCGCTGAGCGTCATCAGCTTCTGATTGCGCTCACGCATCTCGGCCATGCGAATGTTGATGGTGCCGAGCATGATGCCGACGAAGGTGAGTCCGAAGTAGATCCATTCCTTGCGGGTGATCTCCGGGCCGGGCGCAAACAGACGGACTTTCAGAAAGTACAGAAGGTAGCCGACCGAGATGATGAGGATCGTCCAGCCGACGCGCTTCTGCCGACTCATGTTCTGCCACCACTTGAGCAGCCGGATCATGGCGGCGTGTCCCCGTCGAAATACTTGGCGACGGCCTCAAGGTCCTTGTCGCCGCGGCCGCACAGGTTCATGACCATCAGGTGTTCTTGCGGCTTTTGCGGCGCAAGCTCGATGACCTTGGCGAGCGCATGGGCGGGCTCGAGCGCGGGGATGATGCCTTCGAGCTCGCAGCAGAGCTTGAAAGCCTGCAGCGCCTCCTTGTCGGTAGCGGCGAGATATTTGACGCGGCCGGTGTCGTTGAGCCAGGCATGTTCCGGCCCGATGCCGGGATAGTCGAGGCCGGCGGAAATCGAGTGCGCCTCCGCGATCTGACCATCGTCATCCATGAGCAGATAAGTGCGGTTGCCGTGCAGCACGCCGGGCCGGCCGCCGGCGATGGAAGCAGCATGCTGACCGGATTTGAGCCCGCGGCCGGCCGCCTCGACACCATAAATTTCCACCGAACGCTCGTCGAGGAAGGGATGGAACAGGCCCATGGCGTTCGAGCCGCCGCCGATACAGGCGATGAGCGAGTCGGGCAGGCGGCCTTCGGCCGCCATGATCTGCTCGCGGGTCTCGCGGCCGATCACCGACTGAAAATCGCGCACCATCATGGGATAGGGATGCGGGCCGGCGACGGTGCCGATGCAGTAGAAGGTGTCGGCGATATTGCTCACCCAGTCGCGCAAGGCTTCGTTCATGGCGTCCTTGAGCGTCTTCGAGCCGGAGGTGACGGGGCGCACTTCGGCGCCGAGCATCTGCATGCGGAACACGTTGGGCTTCTGCCGCTCCACATCGACGGCGCCCATATAGACCACGCACTTGAGCCCGAAACGGGCGCACAATGTCGCGGTGGCCACCCCGTGCTGGCCGGCGCCGGTCTCGGCGATCACGCGCGGCTTGTGCATGCGGCGCGCCAGCAGAATCTGGCCGAGCACGTTGTTGACCTTGTGCGCGCCGGTGTGGTTGAGCTCGTCGCGCTTGAAATAGATTTTGGCGCCGCCCGAGCGGCCCTTCTTTGCCGCGACCGCGCGCAGATGTTCGGTGAATCGCTCGGCGTAATAAAGCGGGCTTGGGCGGCCGACGTAGTGGGTCAGATAGCCGTCCATCTCGCGTTGAAAGGCGGGGTCGGCCTTGGCCGCGGCATAGGCTTTTTCCAGCTCCAGAATCAGCGGCATCAGCGTCTCGGCGACGAAACGGCCGCCGTAGATGCCGAAATGCCCGCGCTCATCTGGGCCGGTACGGTAGGAATTTGGCTCGCGCAAAGTCATATGGCGCCCGTCAACTTGGCAAGGTCGCGCTCGGCGGCGCGCGCGGCGCGAATGAAGGCGCGGATTTTTTCGGGGTCCTTGACGCCCGGCGCGCGCTCCACCCCGGAGGATACATCGACGGCGGCGGCGCGGGTGAGCCGCACAGCTTCAGCGACGTTGCCGGCATCGAGGCCGCCGGACACCATGAACGGCACAGCGATATCGAGCCCTTGCAGAAGACGCCAGTCGAACGGCTGACCGAGCCCGCCGGGGCGGGTCGCCTCGCGCGGGGCGCGGGCGTCGAACACGAGCCAGTCGGCCACCTGCGCGTAGCGCGCAACCGCGTCAAGGTCTTCCCGTACAGCCACCGGGATCGCCTTCATGACCGGAAGGCCGAACCGCGCGCGCACCATGGCCACGCGCTGCGGCGACTCGCGACCGTGAAGCTGCAAGAGGTCGGGCGCGAGCGCCTCGATGCACTCGGCCAGCGTCGCATCGTCGGCGTCGACCGACAGTGCCACCTTGCGCACCCCGCCGCGCACGCGCGCGCCAAGCGCGCGCGCCGCATCCGGCGTGACATGGCGCGGCGACGGCTTGAAGAACACGAATCCGACCATGTCGGCGCCCTCGACGAGCGCGGCCTCGAGCGCGTCCGGCGCATTCAGTCCGCAAATTTTCACCAACAGGGACATCGTTAAAGACAAGGGCTGTTGTGCCTCCGGCCGCGGTTCTACCGCGGGCGCATGCATTTGTCTGCCCGTCTGGCGGCGCCAAAGCGTCCCAGAGAAAATCAGGCGGCGGGCGGCAGGCTGAGCGGGGCGGGGGCACGCGGCGGATCGACGGGCGGAGCTTGTTGCGCCTCATCTTGCGGCCAGCGGCGCGCCGCAAGCTGCTCGCGCAACAGCCGCACCTCGCGCTCGGCGTCGCGGGCGCGGGCGCGCCAACGGTGCTGCCTGAGCCAAGTGGCAAAACTTCCGATCAACACGCCGATCCCGACCAGCACGAAGCTCAAGAGAAACAGCGGCATTCTCAGCGCAAACGCCGGCTGGGCCCGGTCAAAGGGGTCGAACGTGAGGGTGACGACCTCGCGGTTTGCGACCGCGAACGCCACCAACACGATTCCGAGCGGAATGAGAATGACAGCCGAGAGGAGCTTGCGCATCGGGCGCCTTTCGCGCGGTGCCGCGGCACCGGCATGCCGATTTCGAAATCTCCGACTCTGGCAGGTGCGGTACTACACGCCGGTCTTGTTCAGGCGTTCCCGCATTTCCTTGCCGGTCTTGAAGAACGGCACGCATTTCTTCGCCACCGCCACATGCGCACCGGTGCGCGGGTTACGTCCTGTGCGGGCGGGACGATGCTTGACCGAAAACGCGCCGAAGCCGCGCAGCTCCACACGGTCGCCCCGCGCAAGGGCGGCGGTGATCTCGCCAAGGATGGCGTTAACGATGTTCTCGACATCGCGCTGGTAGAGGTGCGGGTTCTGCGCAGCGATACGCTGGACGAGTTCCGATTTGATCATGGGACTATTGCCAAGCGTCAAAAGTCGACTGTTATCAGTTGCTTGTGGGAGGGTGCCAAAGCGCGAGAAGTCCGTCAAGGTTCAGTCTCTCGATGGCGCGGACGGTGCCGGACTCCTCAAGGCGCCGGGCCAGCGACGAAAGCCCCAGGGCCTCGAACACCCCGATGGTCGCCACACGTATGAACGGCAGATCCCCCAGGGGCGCGAAACGCTGCAGGTTGTAGTCGCGGACCGGGGTGTCGAGGTCGATGTTCTTTTCCTTGGCGAGCCATTCGCGGGCGGTCTGCTCGTTGCCGAGCGCATCCACGAGCTTCAGCTCCAGGGCCTGCCGGCCGGTGAAAATCCGCCCGTCGGCCACCGTATCGAGCGCGGCCCCGCTCAGGTTGCGCCGCTCGGCGACGAGGCCGCGGAACCAGTTGTAGGAATCCTTCACCACCGCATCGATGGCCGCGCGGGCTTCGGCACTGCTCGGTTCGAACGGATTGGGCATGGCCTTGAGCGGCGTGGAGCGGATCGCCTCCACCTTCACGCCGAGTGTTTTCATCAGCTCGGTCACGTCGGGATACTGGAACAGCACGCCGATCGAGCCGACCAGCGAGCCTTGCTGCGCGATGATGTGATCGGAAGCCAGAGCCACGATGTACCCGCCGGACGCCGCCATCGAATCAACCACCACCACGAGCGGCTTGCGCGCTTTGAGGCGAACGAGGGCCTCGTAGAGCTGCTCGGAGCCCGCCACCGTGCCGCCTGGGCTGCTGACATGCACGATGACCGCCTTGTAGTTGGACCTCCCGAGCCGCTCCAGGGCCTGTACGCGCGTGAGATTGTTGCCGATCGCACCGCTGATGGTCACCCGCGCGATGCCGTCGGTGCCCACGGCGGGAAGACCGGAGCGCTGCGCGGCGAGACTGCCGATCCCGACGACGAGCAC
>DATLYX010000115.1:0-22093 GCA_035574295.1 Xanthobacteraceae bacterium | reverse complement strand
GGGGGTCGCCCGGAGAGATGACCCCTCCCCGGACCGCCTGCGGCGGTACGACCCTCCCCTTTCAGGGGAGAGTCAGATCAACCTTGCTACGCGCGACATGATGCAGCGCGCGTTCGAGCGGGCGCACAAGGCGCGGTTCGGATTCATCGATCGCGACAAGCAGCTTGTGGTCGAGGCAGTGTCGGTGGAGGCGGTCGGCGGCGGCGCAAAATTCCGCGAACTAGTGCTGAGAACGACACGGGCGCGGCTGTCCGCCCCTGCCCGGCACACCAAATTCTTCTCCGGCGGCAAATGGCGCCGCGCTTGCGTATATCTGCGCCAACAGCTTGCGCCCGGCCACAAGATCGCCGGGCCCGCGATCATCATCGAACCGCATCAGACCATCGTGGTTGAGGACGGCTGGCGCGCGGAAATCACGGCGAAGAACCATCTGATCCTCAAGCGGGTGAAGCCGCTCAAGCGTCAGCGGCCGGTCGGCACCAAGGCCGATCCGGTGATGCTCGAAGTGTTCAACAATCTGTTCATGTCGATCGCCGAGCAGATGGGGGTGGCGCTGCAGAACACCGCTTATTCGGTGAACATCAAGGAGCGGCTCGATTTCTCCTGCGCGGTGTTCGACGGCAACGGCTCGCTGGTGGCGAACGCGCCGCACATGCCGGTGCATCTCGGCTCCATGGATCGCGCGGTGGAGACCATCATCCGCGAGAACGCAGGAAAAATCCGGCCGGGCGACGTCTACGCCATCAACGCGCCCTACAACGGCGGCACGCACCTGCCGGACATCACAGTGTGCACCCCGGTGTTCGACGATCGCAGACGCGAAATCCTGTTCTGGGTGGCGTCGCGCGGGCACCATGCGGACGTGGGCGGGATCTCGCCCGGCTCGATGTCGCCGAACGCCACCACCATCGAGCAGGAAGGCGTGTACATCGACAACTTCAAGCTCGTGGATCGCGGGCGGTTTCGGGAGAGGGAGCTTTATGCGCTGCTCACCGGCGCCAAATATCCGGCGCGCAATCCGCTGCAGAACGTCAACGATCTGAAGGCGCAAGTCGCTGCCAATGAGAAGGGCGTGCAGGAGCTGCGCAAGATGGTGGCGCAGTTCACGCTGCCGGTGGTGCAGGCCTATATGAAACACGTGCAGGACAACGCCGCCGAAAGCGTGCGGCGGGTGATCGACCGGCTGCACGATTCCGAATTCGCCTACGAGATGGATCAGGGCACGGTGATCAAGGTGAAAATCACCGTGGACAAGAAGCGCCGCGAGGCCACAGTGGATTTCACCGGCACCTCGCCGCAGCAACCCACCAATTTCAACGCACCAGAGCCGGTGACGCGCGCGGCGGTGCTCTATGTGTTCCGCGTGATGGTGGACGACGACATCCCGATGAACGCGGGGTGCTTGAGGCCGATCAGGATCATCATTCCCAAACGATCGATGCTGTCGCCGGAATATCCGGCGGCGGTGGTGGCCGGGAACGTCGAAACATCGCAGGCGGTGACCGATACGCTGTTCGGCGCGCTCGGCGCGCTTGCGGCAGCGCAGGGCACGATGAACAACCTCAATTTCGGCAACGACAAATATCAGTATTACGAGACCATCTGCTCCGGCTCGCCGGCAGGGCCGGGATTTCACGGCACCGACGCCGTGCACACGCACATGACCAATACGCGGCTCACCGACCCGGAGGTGCTGGAATTTCGCTATCCGGTGCTGCTGGAAGATTTTCACATCCGCAAAGGTTCGGGCGGGCGCGGCAAGTGGTGCGCGGGCGACGGTGTTGTGCGCACAATCCGATTCCTGGAGCGGATGGAATGCACGATCCTGTCGGGCCATCGGCGGGTGCCGCCGTTCGGGCTCGCCGGCGGCGAGAATGGGCAGGTCGGCGAAAATTGGGTGCGGCGCAAAGACGGCCGCATGGAACGTTTGCAAGGCTGCGACGCCACCGTGCTCGACGCCGACGAAGCCATCATCATCCAGACACCGACGGCAGGAGGATACGGCAAGCCCGAGTGAGGCTTCGCCAAGCGACAGGCAGCGGCGGCCCAAGACACAGCGCGGCGCAGAGTGCGCCTGGCGTAGCCGTCAATGGGCAGGCCGCGGGCTGTCGTCCTCGACCCAGTCGCGATCGGGCTCTCGCCCCACCACCGAACCGGTCACGATTCCTTCGTCGCGACGAATGGCCGCCCCGCGCCAAGCATAGGGATCGTTGCGTTCGTCGATCAGCGGCCGCTGCGCGGGCCTCGATCGCGGCGCGGGCGCGGCAACGGGCCCCCGCTGCGCCCGCGCGGCGACGATCTCGCCGTCGACGGCTTCCGGCTGGCAGATGCGGCGGCCGTTCGCCCGACGCATCAGGTCCACATGGATGTGGTCGTAATGGAAGGCGTCAGCGCCCGGCGCCAAGACGGTGGTGAACTGATCACAGGCCGCGGCCTGCACGTCGCGCAAAAATCCCTGCTCCTCCGGTGCGCCGCGCCAGCCGTTCTTGACCGTCACGGTGCGACCGTCGGCCAGCACGAAGGCTGCGATGTCGAGCGCATTGCCGAAGGCGTGCTCGGAGATCCTGGCGCCGCGCTGGTTGTTCATGCTGCGGCACGAATAGGATGAGATCTGCCGGATCTCCACCACCGGCTGCCGGAACCAGCGCTGCGCCGCCGGCTGCACCGACTGCACCATCCATTGATCGAGCGCGGCGACGAGCGGGCAGGCGAGCGTGGCGGCCGGTTTCACTTCCACCGCACCGGTGTAGGACGGCGGACGCATGGGCACGGAATGGGGCCATGGGACTGGATTTGGCGCAGCACTTGGTGCCCCGCGCGGCGGCTTTTCTTCAGACAGATCGAGCGGCGCGCCCGGCTCGGGCGGGGCGGTCGGTACGCTCGTCATTGGAGGTGGCGTGGAGGGAGGCAGGTAGAGCGGGGCGCTGGACATCGGCGGGGCGGGGCGAACCGGCCAGCGCGGCAGGCTGCCGGTGGGAATGTCGCCGGGCGGGCGCAGCCCGCCCGCAAAACCGAGCGCCGTGCTTTGCCCTAGGGCTGCCACTTTCAGCGGGAAATCGGCACCGCAGACGCCGGGCCCCTCGATGCGTGCGGTACGCACGAGGCCCGGACCTTCCCGCACCGCGCCCGACTTCAGACAGGCCAACTCGGCTTCGCGCCGCCATGCTTCACGCTCGGCGAAAAAGAGCCGGCCGCAGCCGGCCAACGCCACAAGCACCAGGGAGCCGACGAGATACCAACGAACTCCACGCCGCATGCGCTGAGAATGCGAGCAATTTTGTTAAGGAGCTTTCAACGCTGTTGCGGCTGAGCAGCGGCCGCGGATGGTTAACAGCGCGTGAGCTTGAACCTGCGGGCTTTTTCGGGCCAGATCGTGCGGGGTTGGGAAGATTCGCATGGATGCTGAGAGCCGCTCGATGCGCGCGGCGCTGAGGCTGTCCGCCACGGCGACCGGGGGGCTTTGCTGATGCTCGCAGCGCTTGATCTCGCCCGTCGCATCGAGGCCGGCGAACTGACGCCCGCTTCGGTGATCGAGCTTTGCGCAGAGGCGATAGCGGCGCGCGAGCCTGAAATCGGTGCGTTCGTCGTGCTTGATCTGGAGCGGGCGCGACGCACGGCGGAGGCGCGGGGCGAGGTCCTCTCCGGCCTGCCGCTGCGCGGGCTCGTCGTGGGGCTGAAGGACATTTTCGACACCGCCGACCTGCCGACCTGCTACGGCTCGCCGATCTACGCCGGGCATCAGCCGAAGGCCGATGCGGCGGCGACCTCCCTCGTTCGCCGCGCTGGCGGCATCGTGATCGGCAAGACGGTGACCACGGCTTTCGCGCATCTCGATCCGGGCAAGACGCGCAACCCGCACAATCCGGCGCATACGCCGGGCGGATCGTCGTCCGGGTCGGCGGCGGCAGTTGCCGCCGGCATGGTGCCGATCGCGCTCGGCAGCCAGACCGCAGGATCGGTGATCCGGCCGGCAAGCTATTGCGGGGTGGCAGGGTTCAAGCCGTCCTTTGCGACCATCCCGACGGTCGGCATGAAAGCCTTTGCCTGGCACCTCGACACGGTGGGCCTGTTTGCCGCCGGCGTCGCAGACGTAGCCTTTGCCGCCGAAGCCCTGACCGGACGCCGGCTGCGGGTGGACGGCACCGCGCCCGCGGCGCCGCGCATCGGCGTGCTGCGGCGGCCGCCATGGCCCGAGGCCAGCGATGAGATGCTGACGGCGCTGGAGCTTGCAGCGCGCAGCGCGGCGGTCGCGGGTGCTGCGGTGAGGGATGTGGAGCTGCCGGCGATTTGTGCTGATGCCTTCAAGGCCCACGGCACGATCCAGGACTTTGAAGCCTACCAGGCGCTCGCCTACGAATACGACCACCACCGCGACCGGCTCGGGTCCAACCTGCGAACCGCGCTGGAGGCGGCAAAGGTTGTGACGCCGGAAGCCTATGACAGCGCGCGCCGCACCGCCCGCCGTGCGCGCGAGGCGCTAGCAACGCTGATGGCAGATATCGACGTGATCCTTACCCCCTCAGCGCCGGGTGCGGCCCCCGAGGGCCTTGCCTCGACCGGCAGCTCCACCTTCAACCGGCTATGGACCCTGATCGGCTCGCCCTGCGTCAACGTGCCGGGGATCACGAGCGACAGCGGCCTGCCGCTCGGAATCCAAGTCATCGGCCGGCTTGGGCTTGACCACGAGGCACTCTCGGCGGCGCGTTTCGTCGAGCTAGCCATCGCGGCCTGAAGCCGGGCGTGAGCTTATGATTCGCCATGGGGTTTGAGGCTCAGGCTGCCTGGGGTGACCGTTTACTCACGCCTTTCCCCGCCATGTTGATAAATTCGCTTTATTTTATAATGGGTTGCGCCGGTAAAATGGCACCATGTCGGCTTCGGCAGTGCAGCATGGATCGGGCTTCGGGGCGGTCTTCGGGTCTGCTAGAATTTGATCGTTAACGTTGAGGAGGCCCGCAACGTGGGCGCTGCCGTGAAGTTGAACATGCTAGCTGTGGGCGCTGCGATTATTTTCGTCGGCGCAATTCTGTTGGGGATGTTCTGAACAGGCGTCGCCTTTTCCTCCCTATCGTCGCGCGTGAGACACCGGAGAGGCAACTCTCCGGTGTCTCCTTTGATGGGTGCTCCTTTCAGGCCGCGGCAACCCGGGCGGGCGCCTTTGAGGGATCGTAGTTGAGGATGGGCGCCAGCCAACGTTCCGCCTCCTCCATCGCCCAGCCCTTGCGGCGGGCGTAGTCCTCGACCTGATCGCGCTCGATCTTGCCGACCCCAAAATAGCGGGCCTCAGGGTGGCTGAAATACAGGCCGCAGACCGAGGCGCCCGGCCACATGGCAAAGCTCTCGGTCAGCTTCACCCCGATGCGCTCGCCGTCGAGCAGCCGGAACAGAGTGCCTTTCTCGGTGTGATCGGGTTGGGCGGGGTAGCCGGGCGCCGGCCGGATGCCGCGGTATTTTTCCGCGATCAGATCGGCGTTGCTCAGGGCTTCGTCCGGCGCATAGGCCCAAAATTCCCTGCGCACCCGCTCGTGCAAACGCTCGGCAAAAGCCTCCGCCAGGCGGTCGGCCAAGGCCTTGATCATGATCGCCGAGTAATCGTCGTTGGCGCGTTTGAAGCGCGCGGCCAGCTCGTCTTCGCCGAGCCCCGCCGTGACCACGAAGGCCCCGACGTAGTCTGCGATCCCGCGCGGCGCGACGAAGTCGGAAAGGGCGAGATTGGCGCGGCCCTCGCGGCGGCTGAGCTGCTGGCGCAGAGTGCGCAACACGGCAATGGGTTCGCCGCGGCTCTCGTCGCCAAACACCAGAATGTCGTCGCCCGCGGCATTGGCCGGCCAGAAGCCGACCACGGCCGCGGCGCGGAAGGCCCGCGTCTCGACGATCTGGCGCAGCATGGTCCGGGCGTCCTCATATAGATTGCGCGCGGCCGGTCCGAGCTTGGGGTCGTCCAAGATGGCCGGGTACTTTCCGTTGAGCTCCCAGGTGGCGAAGAACGGCGACCAGTCGATGTAATCGACCAACTCGGCGATCGGATAATCCTCCAGCATGCGCGTGCCGAGGAAGGTCGGCGCCGGCGGACGGTAGCTGCTCCAGTCGAGCTTGAGCGCGTTGGCGCGTGCCTCTTTCAGCGACAGGCGCTGCTTCTGCTCCTCGCCGCGGGCATGCGCTTCGGCGATCCGCGCGTACTCCTCCCGCACTTCGGTCACATAGCTGTCGCGTCCAATCTGGGACATCAGCGCTGCAACCACGCCGACGGCCCGACTTGCGTCGTTCACATACACGGCCTGGCCGCGACGGTAATTGGGATGGATCTTGAGCGCGGTGTGCACGCGGCTGGTGGTGGCGCCGCCGATCAAGAGCGGCAGATCGAAATTCTGCCGCTCCATCTCCGCGGCCACGTGGCACATTTCGTCGAGCGAGGGCGTGATGAGACCGGAGAGCCCGACGATGTCCACCTTCTCCGCGCGCGCGGTGTCGAGAATTTTCGCCGCCGGCACCATCACGCCGAGATCGATGACCTCGAAATTATTGCATTGGAGCACGACGCCGACGATGTTCTTGCCGATGTCGTGCACATCGCCTTTCACGGTGGCGAGCAGGATCTTGCCGGCGGAAGAAGCTTGGTTGCGGCCGCGGGTCTCCTTTTCCTTCTCCATGTACGGCATCAGATAGGCGACCGCCTGCTTCATGACGCGGGCGGATTTCACCACCTGCGGCAAGAACATCTTGCCCGCCCCGAACAGGTCGCCGACCACGTTCATCCCGGCCATGAGCGGACCTTCGATCACCGCCAGCGGCCGGTCGGCAGCAAGGCGTGCCTCCTCGACGTCCTCTGCGATGTAATCGTTGATGCCGTGCACGAGCGCGTGCTCGAGCCGCTTCTCCACCGGCCAGGAGCGCCAGGCGAGATCGGCTTCCTTGGCCGGGCCGCCCTCCCCGCGAAAACGTTCGGCGAGCGCCAGCAGCCGCTCGGCGGCATCGGGGCGGCGATCGAGCACCACGTCCTCGCACGCCTCGCGCAGCTCCGGATCGAGGTCATCGTAAACTGCGATCTGTCCGGCATTGACGATGCCCATATCCATGCCGGCGCGGATCGCATGATAGAGAAAGACCGAGTGCATGGCTTGGCGAACGCGCTCATTGCCGCGGAAGGCGAACGAGAGATTCGACACCCCGCCGGAGACGTGGGCATGCGGCAGAGTTTTGCGGATCGTGCGCGCGGCTTCGATGAAAGCCACCCCGTAGCTGTTGTGCTCGGCGATGCCGGTGGCGACGGCAAAAATGTTCGGATCGAAGATGATGTCCTCGGGCGGAAACCCAACCTTGTTCACCAGAATGTCGTAGGCGCGGGTGCAGATGGCGACCTTGCGCTCCACGGTTTCGGCCTGGCCCTGCTCGTCGAAGGCCATGACCACCACCGCGGCGCCGTAGCGGCGGACGATCTTGGCATGGCGGATGAATTCGGCCTCGCCCTCTTTCAGCGAAATCGAATTCACCACCGGCTTGCCCTGGATGCATTTGAGACCGGCTTCGATCACGGAAAATTTGGATGAGTCCACCATGATCGGAACGCGCGATATGTCGGGCTCCGACGCAATCAAATTCAGGAAGGTGGTCATCGCCTGCTCGGAATCGAGCAGGCCCTCGTCCATGTTGACGTCGATGATTTGCGCCCCGTTCTCCACCTGCTCGCGCGCGATCGAGAGCGCGGCGGTATAGTCGCTGGCCATGATCAGCTTTTTGAATTTCGCCGAGCCGGTGACGTTGGTGCGCTCGCCCACGTTGACGAAAGGAATTTCGGGGGTGAGCGTGAACGGCTCGAGGCCGGAAAGGCGCAATAGCGGCTTTATTTCGGGAATCTTGCGCGGGGGCTTGCCGCGCACGGCAGCGGCGATGGCGCGGATGTGCGCAGGCGAGGTGCCGCAGCAGCCACCGACGATGTTGACGAGGCCGGCCTCGGCAAATTCGCCGAGCAGGGCGGCCATGTATTCGGGGCTTTCGTCATAGAGGCCGAATTCGTTGGGCAGGCCGGCGTTGGGATAGGCGCACACGAGCGTGTCGGCCACGCGCGCAAGTTCGGCGATATGGGCGCGCATTTCCTTGGCGCCGAGCGCGCAGTTGAAGCCGATCGACAGCGGTGCGGCATGACGGACCGAATGCCAGAACGCGGTCGGCGTCTGGCCGGAGAGCATGCGGCCGGAGCGGTCGGTGATGGTGCCGGAGATCATCACCGGCACCTCGATGCCGCGCGCTTCGCACAGTTCGGCAATGGCGTAGAGCGCGGCCTTGGCATTGAGGGTATCGAAAATGGTTTCGATCAGCAGCACGTCGACGCCGCCGTCGAGCAGGTTTTGCGCCTGCTCGCCGTAGGCGGCCTTCAATTGATCGAAAGTCACGGCGCGGAAGGCCGGATTGTTCACGTCGGGCGAAATCGAGGCGGTGCGGTTGGTCGGTCCGATGGCGCCGGCGACGAAACGCGGACGGCCATCCTCCTTCTCGGCAATCGCGGCGGCCTCGCGCACGAGGCGCGCGCCCTCGCGGTTGAGCTCGGGCACAAGCTCTTCGGTGCCGTAATCGCCTTGCGCGATGGCGGTGGAGGAGAAGGTGTTGGTGGATACGATATCGGCGCCGGCGCGGAAGTAGGCGAGATGCATGTCGCGTACGATGTCGGGGGCGCTCAAGATCAAAATGTCGTTGTTGCCGCGCAGATCGCGCGGCCAGTCAGCAAAACGCTTGCCGCGATAGCCCGCCTCGTCGAGTTTGAGCGCCTGAATCATGGTGCCCATGGCGCCGTCGAGCACGAGAATGCGTTCGGCGGCGAGTGCACGGAGGATTTGGGCTTTGGTCGGCGGGTTGAGCATGGGCGCTGCCGCTCCACCCACTCACTCAGACGGTGCCCTCTCCCCGATAGGGAGAAGGTTAGGGTGATGGAGAATCGCGGCGCCATTGATGTCTTGGCAAATTTTCATCACGCGGCCTCCTTGCGGGCGGGGCGGATGCCGAGCAGGTGGCAGATCGCGAACACGAGGTCGGCGCGATTCATGGTGTAGAAGTGGAATTCGGTAACGCCGCGATCGACGAGGTTGAGTACCTGTTCGGCGGCGACCGCGGCGGCGATCAGCTTGCGGGTGGCGATGTCATCGTCGAGGCCCTCGAACCGCTCGGCGAGCCATGCCGGCACCGAGGCGCCGGCGCGTGCGGCAAAATTCTTCGTCTGCTTGAAGTTCTGCACCGGCAAAATCCCCGGCACGACGGGAATATTGATGCCGCGGGCGCGCACGCGGTCGAGATAGCGGAAATAAAGATCGTTCTCGAAGAAAAACTGGGTGATGGCGCGCGTGGCGCCGGCATCGACCTTGGCCTTCAGCATGTCGATGTCGGCTTCCACGGTAGGGCTGTCGGGATGCTTTTCAGGATAGGCCGATACGGTGACCTCAACGTCGGCGATGCGCTTGATGCCGGCCACGAGATCGGCGGCGTTCAGATAGCCGCCGGGGTGCGGCCGATAAGACGCGCCCGTGCCTTCGACCGGATCGCCGCGCAGAGCCACGATGTGGCGCACACCGGCGGCGTAATAGGCGCGGATCACCTCGTCGATCTCGGCGCGTGTTGCGGCAACGCAGGTGAGATGCGCCGCGGGCGTCAACGACGTTTCGTTGAGGATGCGGCGGACGGTGGCGTGGGTACGCTCGCGGGTCGAGCCGCCGGCACCATAGGTGACCGAGACAAAAGTCGGGCACAGCGGGGCGAGGCGCTCGATGGATTCCCACAGCGTCTTTTCCATCTCCTCGGTCTTGGGAGGAAAAAATTCGAACGACACGCCGATGCGGGCGCGCGATGCAAAACTCGTGCGCGTTAACGCGACGGTCATGCGACCTCCCGAACCGGAGATCTGGCGGCGCGGCGGTCGCGACCGAGCCAGAGCGAGACGGCGATTTTTCCTTCGGAGTCCGGCTCCGGCGCGAGACTGCGATGCATGACGAGATCGAGTCCTGCAGCCGTCATCCATTGCGTCACGGTCTCGGGCGCAAAGCCGAGGCGGCGGTGGGCATACTCCTCGCGCAGAAACTCCAGGTCGTGCGGTGCGAAATCAACGACGAGGAGGCGACCGGCGGGCGCAAGCACGCGCGCCGCCTCGCGGATCGCGCGCGCACCGTCGTCGAGGAAGTGCAACACCTGATGGATCACCACGGTGTCGAAAGAATTGGCCGGCAGGGCGAGGTCGTAGATGTCGCCCTGGCGCACGCTGCAATGCTTGAGCCCGGCGCGCTCGATGCGGGCGCGAGCGAGCGCCAACATCTCGCGCGAGAGATCGATGCCGAGGCCGCGTTCGATCTTTGGGCCGAACAGTTCCAACATGCGGCCGGTGCCGGTGCCGAGATCGAGCAGCGCCTGCACCGGGCGGTCCGCCAACGCCTCGACGATGGCGGCTTCCACGTCCGCATCGGCCACATGCAGCTTGCGGATGCGGTCCCATTCGGCGGCATGGGCGCGGAAATAGGCTTGGGCGGCAGCGGCGCGCGTGGCGCGTACCGCCGCAAGACGCTCGCGGTCGCGCGCCAGCACGGGATCGGCGGGATCAAGGCGCATGATGAGCGCGCGCGCGAGGTCCGCCGCCCCGCCGGACTCGGCCAAGCGAAAGAAGGCCCACGCCCCTTCGCGGAAGCGCTGCACGAGCCCGGCTTCGACCAGCAGGCGCAAATGGCGCGAGATGCGCGGCTGCGACTGGCGGAGGATTTGCTTTAAGTCCGTGACGGTGAGCTCGGCTTCCGACAGCAGCGCGAGAATGCGCAGGCGCGTGGCCTCACCCGCGGATTTCAGCGCGGTATTGAGCGAAGCAAAAGGCAGTTGCCGGGGATCGCGCGCCATGGGACTTGTCCCATCATATAAGGATATGTTTATACGATTATGCCAATTGAATCAAGATTTGGTGGGACGCTCCCCACTGGCGCGGTAAGCGATCTCCCGCGCGGCACCCGTCTGCGTGCGGGGAAAAACTTGGTAGATCAATACTATAGCAGGGCATCGGAATGGCCGGCATGACCGAAGGCAATGACACGAGGCAGGAAATCTGCGGAGCCTTACAGTGCATAACTGAAAGGCACGAGGGCGAGCGGCCATGAGCGACGACAATTATGGGATCCGACCGGGCGAGGTGGCGGCGCCGCTACCGGAAAAGTTCGACGCCGCGCTCTACTTCATCGGCCGCATCCGCACGCCGTGGACGCGACGGGAGGACTGCCCAAAAAATCCGACGGAATCGGACGCGATCTGCACCATCGAGGTGGATCCGCGCTGGGCGCCGGCCCTGCAAGGGGTGGAGACCTGCACGCATCTGGTCGTGCTCTACTGGATGGACCGGGCGCGGCGCGACCTCGTGTTGCAGGTGCCGCGCCACTACAACGAGCAGCGCGGCTCGTTTGCGCTGCGCTCGCCGGTGCGGCCGAATCCGATCGCCATGAGCGTGGTGCGATTGCTCGGCGTTGATGGAAATATTTTGCGCGTGCGCGGGCTCGACTGTCTCGACAACACGCCGCTGCTTGACATAAAGCCCTACTTTGCTTCCACCGATTGCGCCCCCGATGCGGTAGTGGGATGGCACAAGGAAAGGAAGCGGTAGCCCGTGCAGGTACTTGCGGCTCGCTGTCGTCGCGCGCCACAAACAGGAAACCGATACCGCAGCCCGACCCACTTGCGCGGAGCGTCTCAACCGCACACCTACATGGCACGTACATTGCACCTACGAAGCGCCATTAACACATCGCGTCAACGCGTCGCGTGCGCCGGAACCGAAGCAGGGCTTTGTGGGTTTGTTTACCTACGAGGGACGATACCTGGGCAACACATGTCTCAGTGGACTCGCATCTGCGCCGTCGGAGCGCTTGCAGCGGCTGTTCTCAGCGGGGTCGGTCGGCCGGCGTCCGCACAACTGATATCGTTCTACGAGCCGCCGCCGATCTATCGCCCTGTTCCCGTACCGCGCAGCGTCTATTGGCCGTCCCATACACCACCCTACGCGTGGCCGCCGTATGCGCTGGTGTTCCCGGACATTGACGAGGACGATCTTCTGCCCGAGCCGGATCCGCCGCAGCTCGTGCCGCGCGATGACCGCCGCGATTATCGCGAAGACTACCAAGACGATTCCGTGTCCGGACAGAGCGCGGAGTTGCCGCCGCATCTGCGTCGTCAAGTGGTGCCGTATCAGACTCGCGAAGCGCCGGGCACGATCATCATCGATACGCCGAACACCTATCTCTACTACGTGCTTGGCGGAGGCAAGGCGATCCGCTACGGCATCGGGGTGGGCCGCGAAGGTTTCACCTGGTCGGGCGTGCGCACCATCGACCGCAAGATGGAATGGCCGGATTGGGAGCCGCCGGCGGAAATGATCGCGCGCCAGCCCTATCTGCCGCGCTGGGTCGCCGGCGGGCCGGGCAATCCGCTCGGCGCGCGCGCCATGTATCTGAAAGGCACGCTCTATCGCATCCACGGCACCAACGAGCCGTCCTCGATCGGCAAACGCATGTCGAGCGGCTGCATCCGGATGCTGAACGAGGACGCAATCGACCTCTACAATCGCGTGCACATCGGCACCAAGGTGGTGGTGTTGCCGGACACGCGGCGCCGGCCGCCGGCTGAGGCGGAGGCGGCGCAGGAAGCGCCCGACCTGCCGCTGCGGCGGTCCGATGCCGCCGCAAGGTTCTCGCGCGTCCCATTCCGATCGCCGGCCTCCAGCCTCTATTGATCCCGCACAACTTCCGCTGGACCGCGTACCTTCCGCTTCGCTAAACCCCTTTGGACGAACACGGGATTCTCATGCGCATCGGGGTGATGGCGGCAGGAGCGGTCGGCGGCTATTTTGGTGCGCGGCTTGCTGCGGCCGGGCACGAGGTGCATTTTATCGCGCGTGGCGCGCAGCTCGAAGCCATTCGTCGCAATGGGCTCAAGGTCGAAAGCCCGCTCGGCGATCTGCACCTGAAGGACGCCAAGGCGACCGACGATCCGAAACAGGTCGGAACCGTCGATGTCGTGCTATTTGCCGTCAAGCTGTGGGACACCGAAAGGGCCGCGGAGCTGGCGCGGCCGATGATCGGACCGGACACGCGTCTTATCACCTTGCAGAACGGTGTCGACAGCGTGGAGCGCATCGCGCCAATCTTGGGCGCGGACAAGGTGCTTGGCGGAACCGCGCATATCGCGACGGTGGTGGCCGAGCCGGGGGTGATCCGCCACACCAGCCAGTTCGCGCGGCTGCGTGCCGGCCGCATCGACGGCAAGCCTGATGTCATGCTGGCGCGGTTCGTGGAAGCCGGACAGGCGGCGGGTATCGATGTAGCGGCGTCGGCGGAGATCAATGCCGACCGTTGGAAGAAATTCGTGTTTCTTGCCGCACTCGCCGGCGCAACAGGCGCCACGCGCCAGCCGCTCGGCGCGATCCTGGCCGATGCGGATACGCGCGCGCTGTTCGTCGCATTGATGCGGGAAGTGATCGCACTGGCCGCGGCCAAGGGTGTAGCGCTGCCGCAAAATTTTCTCGACGAGCAGATCAAGTTCGCGGAGAACGCGCCGAAAAGCATGAAGGCCTCGCTCCTGCACGATCTTGAGCGCGGCAACCGGCTTGAGCTTGACTGGCTCACCGGGGCGGTGACAAGGCTCGGGCGCGAGCTGAAGGTCCCTACCCCGATGAGCGATGCAATCTACGCGGTGCTCAAATTGCACCGGATGGGCGCGCGCACCTATGGATCAAGAGATCAGTCGAATTGATCTCGCGGACCGAAGTCCGCCCAGGGTGCTCAGAAGCGCTTGACCGCGAGCACGGCATTGAGGCCCCCAAAGGCGAAGGAATTTGACAGGGCGGCATCGACCTTCAGCGGGCGCGCCTTGTTCGGCACGTAGTCCAGATCACAGGCGGGATCGGGCTCGCGGTAATTCATGGTCGGCGGTACGATGCCTTCCTTGATTGTCATCACCGTCGCCACAAATTCCAGGCTGCCGGCGGCGCCGAGCGAATGGCCGAGCATGGATTTGTTGGATGTGATGGCGAGCTTCTTTGCGTGATCGCCGAAGGCGCGCTTGATCGCCCGGGTTTCGATCTCGTCGTTGGTCGCGGTACCGGTGCCGTGCGCGTTGATGTGCTGAACCGCATCAGACGCAAGTTTTGCATCCTCGAGCGCGGACTTGATGGCGCGCAGCATGCCGCCCTCGTCGGGACTCAACAAGTCGCCGGCATCAGCGCTCATGCCGAAACCAACCACCTCGGCCAGAATCGGCGCCGAACGCTTGCGCGCGTGTTCCAGCGTCTCCAGCACCACGACTGCGGCGCCCTCGCCGAGCACCAGCCCCTTGCGGCCGAGCGAGAACGGCCGGCAGGTGTCGGGGGCGGTGACGCGCAGCGCCTCCCAGCTTTTGAGGGTGCCGAAGGTGATGCAGGCCTCGGTGCCGCCGGTCACGGCGCAGGTGGCGCCGCCCGAGCGCACAAGATGAAACGCAAGGCCGATGGCATGGGTGGCAGAGGCGCAGGCGCTCACCACCCCATAGGCGGGGCCGCGCAGGCCGCGATCCATGGAAATCTGGCTCGCCGGGGCATTGGCCATCAGCCGCGGAATGACGAGCGGATGCAGCCGCTTGGCGTTTTCTACGTAAACGCGGCGGTAATTGTCCTCGACCGTGTTCTGACCGCCGGCACCGGTGCCGATGATGGTGGCGGTGCGTTCGGACAGGCCATCGCCGAAGCTGAGCCCGGACTGCGCGATCGCCTCGCGTGCGGCCACCACCGCAAACTGCGACACGCGATCAAGCATGATGAGCTGGCGATCCTCGAAGTGCTGCTTGGGATCGAAATCCTTGACCTCGGCGACCACCTTGTTGGCGAGCGTGGCCAGTTGATCGGGCGGCACCAGAATGGAGGGGGCGATCCCGCAGACGCCCTGCGTGAGGTTCGACCAGAAGGCGGGAACGTTCTGTCCAATCGGCGAGACCACGCCCAGACCGGTAACAACGACACGATGGTTCATTCAGGATTTACCGTCCGATTGTTCGTCGCCGCGTTGGCCTCTATAGCACAAGCGCGGGGCTCATCATTCAGATTCAGCGCTTTCCGGCGCGCCATGGCGCCGCGCGAGGCGTTCCAATGTAACGATTTCCCGGGCGACGATCTTGGCCGGCTTGGCCTTGAACAGACCCGCATAGCGCGCATTGGGCGGCACATTGGTGATGACGCTCGACCGCGCCGCGATCTGCGCGCCCTTGCCGACGGTCATATGCTCGACGATTCCCACGCGCGCGCCGAGCACCACGTAATCTTCCAGCGTGACGCTGCCGCTTAAGCCGGTCTGCGCCACAATGATGCAATGGCGGCCGACGCTGCAGTTGTGGCCGATCTGCACCAAATTGTCGATCTTGGTGCCTTCGCCGATGAAGGTGTCGCGCATGCTGCCGCGGTCGATGGTGGTGTTGGCGCCGATCTCGACATCGTCCTGGATGATGACGCGGCCAACCTGCGGAACCTTCTCAGCCCCGGACTTGCCGCCGAGATAACCGAAACCGTCCTGCCCGATGCGGCAACCGGGGTGAATTATCACCCGGTCGCCGATCAGCGCGTGGGTGATGCTGCAGCCGGCGCCGATGGCGCAATCGCGGCCGATGTGCACGCCGGGGCCGATGACCGCGGCAGGGCCGATGACGGTGCCTGAGCCGATGCGCGCCTCGGGGCCGATGACGGCGCCGGGATCGACGATCGCGCCCGCCTCGAGCCGTGCGGAGGAATGAACCACCGCGCCGGGGGTCACTCCGTCGGCACCGAACAGCGAAGTGGGCCGCATGGAGTCGGGAAACAACGCCCGCTGCACGGCGATGAAGGCACGGTACGGCTGCTTGCTGCGCAACAGGATCAGGCCCGGGGGCGCCTTGGGCACGAACTGCTCGGCGATCAGGCACGCCGCCGCATGGGTGGTGCCGAGGCTGT
Organism: Xanthobacteraceae bacterium; assembly: GCA_035574295.1. GTDB lineage: Bacteria > Pseudomonadota > Alphaproteobacteria > Rhizobiales > Xanthobacteraceae > PNAI01. The sequence goes on along the minus strand of DATLYX010000115.1, from coordinate 6,135 downwards.
CGAGATAGCGGGGGTTGTCGATAAAGGTGAGGTCGGAGGGTCCCGCCAGATCGATGGGCGCGGCGTCGCTGATGACGCGGTCGAGCGGCGCGCCGTTGAGCGGCTCGGCACCGGTGAGCGCGGCAATCTCGCCGATGGTCAGGCTCGAGGACCGCCCGAAAAACTCGCGTCGCATCATTCCACCCCGGACACACCCTAGCATGGCCGCCACACGTCGCGAAACGCGCGCGTTAACCGACCATACACTACGTTCTTGCCGAATCGCCGTGGGCATTCAAGCGGGGCACGACTGCGGCGAACGCCGGACCGGAAACTGGCCGGGTGCTTAAACGATTCCAGAACGCTTATCAGATACTTTCTCCAGTAGATTCCGAAGACCTTCAATCAGGCGGCACATGTCCGAAATCAGCGCAATTCTCGCGGCGAGCTCGCCTCAGACCAATAATGTGGCGCTCGGGCACATCAACTCGATCAGCGGCTCGCAGGCCGTCGCCCGCATTCTCATTGATGGCCTGAATCCAGCCGGCAGTGCAACAATCACAGTCGGCCGTTTCGTGAAGATTGAGACCGGCAAGGCGCTCATTGTCGGCATCATCACCGATATCGCCATGGAGCGGGCGAAGAGTGCCGGAGAGCATCCGGCGGCGGTCGCGCGCCTCGACCTGATGGGTCAGATCGAGCGGGGGTCGGCGGGCGCGATCCGCTTCAAGCGCGGCGTGGCGGACTATCCGACCATCGGAGATGCGGTCCTGCCGCTCTCCCATGAGGAGCTGCGGGCGGTGTTCCAGGGCACGGAGAGCAACGTCGTCGAGATCGGCAACCTGCACCAGGACGATACGGTGACCGCCTGCGTGGACGTCGACGAGCTTCTGAGCAAGCATTTCGCCGTGCTGGGCAGCACCGGCGTCGGCAAGTCCAGCGCGGTGGTGCTGATCCTGCAGCAGGTGCTGCAGGCGCGGCCGAACATGCGCATCTTCATGCTCGATGCGCACAACGAATACGGACGCTGCTTCGGCGACCGGGCGCAAGTCACGACACCGAACAATCTCAAGCTGCCGTTCTGGCTGTTCAACTTCGAGGAAATCGTCGACGTGTTCTTCTCCGGCCGCCCCGGCGTCGAGGAGGAAGTCGAGATCCTCTCGGAGGTGATCCCGCTCGCCAAGGCCGCCTACACCCAATACAAGGCGGCCGAGCGGCCGGCGCTGAAAAAACTCGATGCCAAGAATGTCGGCTTCACGGTCGATACGCCGGTGCCCTACCGGCTGGCCGACCTGCTCAATCTCATCGACGAGCGCATGGGAAAGCTCGAAAACCGCTCGTCTCGCATGAATTACCATAAGCTGATGACGCGCATCGAAACGGTGAGCAACGATCCGCGCTACAGCTTCATGTTCGAGAACGCCAATGTCGGCGGCGACACCATGGCGGAGGCGATCAGCCAGTTATTCCGCCTGCCGTCGAACGGCAAGCCGATGACCATCATGCAGCTCGCCGGCTTCCCAACCGAAGTGGTGGACGCGGTGGTCTCGGTGCTGAGCCGCATCGCCTTCGACTTCGGGCTGTGGAGCGACGGGGCGGCGCCGCTGTTGTTCGTGTGCGAGGAGGCGCACCGCTACGCCTCCACCGACCACTCCTACGGCTTCGCGCCGACCCGGCGCGCGATCGCCCGCATCGCCAAGGAGGGCCGAAAGTACGGGGTGTTCCTCGGGCTGGTCACCCAGCGGCCGGCGGAGCTCGATCCGACGATCATCTCCCAGTGCAGCACGCTGTTCGCCATGCGCATGTCCAACGACCGCGACCAGGCGCTGCTGCGGTCGGCGGTGTCCGACGCGGCGGCCAATCTGCTCGCGTTCGTGCCGTCGCTCGGCACCCGCGAGGCTCTCGCCTTCGGCGTCGGCGTGCCGCTGCCGACGCGGTTCCGCTTCTCGGAGCTGCCGGCGGAACTCATTCCGCGCAGCGAGGCGCTGGCCGGCAAGTCCGATCTTGATGCGAGCGGGCAGGATCTCAACTTCATCGCCTCCGTGGTCGAGCGCTGGCGGAGCGCCACACTCAGTCAACGCAAGGTGAGCGAGGAGCCGTTGCGGGAATTCAAGGCGGCGCTGCCGCCCGCAGCAGCCCCTGCACATCCCGCGCAGGCGCCGGAGCAGCGATTCAGTCTGCTGCGCAAGCCGCTTTCCGACCGGCCCGAGTCAATGGGGCCGCTGCTGCGGAATCCGCCTCCCAGCCAACCGCCCCGCTGAGGGCGATCCGGTCGCCGCGGCCGCCGCATCCGCGACGGACGTTTCGGCGCATGTCCTTTCGGAAAACCGGTTCCCACTTTTCCGGGACGTGCGCTAGGCACGGCGCGGGGTCGCGATGTGGCGCACCGGTTCGCCGCCGCGGCCACCAAACCGCTCCCGTGTCACCGGAATGGCGCGACCGGTCAGCGCCTCGTTGCGCGTTGCGGTCAACTCGTCGAGATAGAGCGGCTTGGAGAAAAAGAAACCCTGCGCATAGCGGATGCGGGTGGCGGTGCGCAGATAGGTGAGCTCCTCGAAGGTCTCCACGCCCTCGGCGACGATCGACATGTCGAGCGCCTGGGCGAGCGATTCGATGGTGCGCAGGACGCTCTGGTTGCGCGGCCGCAGGTGGATGTCGGAGATGAAACTGCGGTCCACCTTCACCTCGTCGGCAGTAATCTCGGCGAGTACGGACAACGACGAATAGCCGGTGCCGAAGTCGTCGATGGAGACACGCACGCCGATCTCGCGCAGCGCCGGCAGCACGTCGGTCTGGAACTGGCTCTTGGCCGTGAATGCATCCTCGGTCAGCTCAAGCATGATGCGCTCGGCATGGCCGCAACTCCTCAGCGTCTCGATGAACGGGCGCATGAAATCCAGGTCGCCGGCCTGCTTTGAGGCCACGTTGATGCTGATCGTGGTGCCCGAGCCGAAGACGTCGTCAAGCCGGGCAATGGAATTGACCGCTTCGGCAAGCACGAAATTGGTGATCGGATCGATCAGGCCGAGCTCGATCGCGAGCTGGATGAAGTCGCCGGGCGGGTGGATTTCGCCGTCGTCGTCGCGCCAGCGCACCAGCGTCTCGAACCCCACCACGTCCTGGCTCTGGATGTCCACCTTGGGCTGGAACGCGCAGCAGAAGCGGCGGTCGCGGATCGCCAGGCGCAGCCGCTGCTCGATCTCCATGCGCGCGGCGATCGCCTGCCCCATGGCGGTGTCGAAAAATACCGCCTCGCCCTTAGCTCCATGCTTGGCGCGGTACATGGCATTATCGGCGTTGCGGCGCAGCGCCTCGTAGGTCGTGCCGTGATCGGGATAGATGCTCACCCCGATTGAGGCGGAGGTAAAGATCTCGAACGCCTTGACGTGAAAGGGCTGCTTGAGATCGTGCAGGATCTGCGTGACCGTGCTGCGCAGGCGTTCCTCGTCCTCGACCGGGTCGAGGACCAACAGAAATTCATCGCCGGAGATGCGGGCCAGCGTGTCGCCGTCACGCAACCGGTTCCTGATGCGGCGCGCGATGTGGACGAGCAGCACATCGCCGACGGCGTGGCTGTAATAGTCGTTGATGTGCTTGAAATTGTCGATGTCGATGAACGCCAACGCGAACCGTGCCGCGTCGTCCCGGCGCTGCAGCAGCCGCTCCACCTGCTGCTGGACATGGACGCGATTCGGCAGGCCGGTCAGCTCGTCGAAATGGGCGCGGCGCAGCAATTGCCGCTCGAACTGCTTGCGCTCGGTGATGTCGAGCGAACTGGAGAGCAGAAACGTCTTGTTGCACACGTGCACCGGCATGTGCGAGGTGAGCCAGGTGCGCTCGCCGGACCCGTCGTTGATATTCTCCTCGGCGCTGACCGAGCGGCCTGATTGAAGCAACTCGATTTCCCACTGCCGCCGCTGCGCGGCCTCCTCATCGGGGAGGAAATCCGCGGGCGAGGAGCCGATCAACACGTCCGCCGGAGTCGCCATATTGGCCGCAGCGGTGGCGTTGACCATGATGATCCGCCCGTTCGAGTCCTGAACCGTGATGCCGATAGGCAGGCGGTCCATCAGTTCCTGAAGCAGACGATTGGCGGCGCGCGCGTTCTGTTCGCCGCGTTGCGCCTGCTCGATCAGCTCGTGCAGGCGCCGGATTTCGCTTTCGCGATGCGCGTTGCAGCGCGCGGCCAATGCGGCCAGCCCGATCACCGCGCATTGGCGGGCGGTCGCCACGGCATGATCGGAGAAATTCTCGCGACCGGCCGCGCGCAACAACATCAGAAGACCGAACTGCCCGTTCACGCCGACGGGAAAACACAACACCGGCTGCCCGGACGCAATCGATCGATGCGCCGCTGCCGGCGCTTGTGCCCCGCCGCCGCTGCCGCTCACCAGAAGCCGACCGTCGAGAACGTGCTGCAACGCCTCTCTGGGCCACCGACAGCCGGTCATGTCAGCCGGAACCGAGGCCGTGCATTCGAGCGCCTCGTCACGGCTTTCGAGCAGCAAAGCCTGATCGAACCGAAAGACCTTCCCCAGCGCTGCAAATAATGCCCCGTGGTCGGGGGCGCCCGCTTCAAGCTCGAGCAGCGTGTTCCATAGCGTCAGATTCGCCCGCGCAGCGGAGCCGCTCCAACGCTCCTCAGGACCGCACGCCGTCGCGGGGTCGCCGCTTTGCTCGGAAGTCGTCATTCTTCAACGCATGGTCGAGACCGTAAACTTGGCGTTCAGCCTAACGAGCGAACTCTTGGAAATGTCTTTCAACTTGAGCGGCTAGCTACGGAATATGGTTAGCAATTCGTTACGACGAGCCACTTGAAGCGCCCTCTTGCCCATGAAATGCTTTTGCCGTGCGGGGCAAAGGGAGGTGGAAAATGTGGGGTGTTCCCAACTGGGTACGACTTGTCACGATTGCGTCGTTGGCACTTTTGGCGTTCGGCCCCAGGACGGACGCTCAGACGCCGCCGTCGGCAGAGATCTACATCGAATTCGTGAGCGGCGGTTTCATCGTCGGCGCCACCGCCGGGAGCGGCACGTTGATCTACGCGGGAAAACGCTACCCGTTGAGCGTCGGCGGAGTGAGGGCCGGGGCGCTGATCGGCCTTTCCAAGGCAGAGCTCGGCGGCCGGGTCTACAACCTCAACAACGTCGCAGACATTGCAGGAACCTACGGCGCTGCCGAGGCGGGCTACGCGGTGGTGGGCGGCCGCCGGGTCGCAAGGCTCAGGAACAACAAGGGCGTTTTGCTCGAATTGCGCGGCCGCCAGATGGGGCTCGATTTTTCCCTCGACCTCAGCGGGATGGTGATCTCGCTGAGGTAGCAAAGGCTCACTTGACCATGAACCGCAGCCGAGAACCGTCGATCCAGCATTTCAGGCCGCTTTCGGTTTCCACGCGGCGGTAGACGCCGATCGGCCGCGCCGGAACAAGCTTCACCACGGCGCCGGCAGGAACCATCGTCTCGGGCGGCCGGCCTTGCTGCGGCCCGGTCGCGTAACAGGCCGAGCGCGCGGTGACGTAGAAACTCGATTTCACAGGTTGTGCCAAGACTTGCGGCGCGGGCAGCGACGCGGTGACAACCAGCGCCGCACGCACGAGTCCTGCGCTGCGGAGCATCTGCGGCCTCCCCTCCCTTTGACGGAGCCGCGTTTATGCGCGCCGTCCAAATGCGAAGCAGCCGTGCGGTTTTTGGCGAAGTTGTGGCACAGAGCGTCGCGCCGACCAAAAACAAAGATCGGTTGCGCCCACCCGCTCCGTATCTAGCAGGCTGCTGAAAAACTCGCTAGATTGAGGATTATTTTGGTTCCCGACGGGTGGCCTGCGGTCGTTGCGGGCTGCCGATAGGTTTGATTGCGTTGTCCACCCATTATGCTGGCTGAGGTGCCAAGAGTTTCGGGATACGGATGAGGTTGTAGGCGGCGACAGCGAAGGTAAAGATGGCCTCGACCTTGGCACATCCTCGAAGTTTGACCTTCGCGAGCCCGGCCTGTGCCTTGATCCAGCCGAACACTTCCTCGATGCGCTTGCGACAACGCTGACTGATCCCATAGCCGGCATGACGGGTGGCGCGGCCGTCGACCGCTGTCTTGCGGACCACGCCATGTTTGCTGACCGCGCCATTGATGGCGATGTGCGGCGTGACCTCGCGCACGCGCAG
>DATLYX010000114.1:0-14852 GCA_035574295.1 Xanthobacteraceae bacterium | reverse complement strand
CGCTCGCGGCGCAGAACGGCATCGGCAATGCGCGCGGCTGCCTCGGGCATGGCGGTGAGCACATGCGGGTCGGGCATGAGCTGGCGGACGGTGGGGTTGAGGTAAGTCGGCACCTCGTGCGGCTGCACGCCGCGGCCGGCGAGAATGCGCGCCAGCAACTCGGGCACGCCATGCTGCTGGGCCATGGCGAGCGACAGCGCGGTTGAGCGCTCGTCGAGGCGATCGCGCCAGGGACGGCCGCGCACGGATTTTTCCACGCCGAGGAAGGTGCGCAGGCGGGGCGTGGACGAGGTGGACGAGTGTGCGTGAGCGGGCGTCATGACGCGGACGAATCGGCACCAAACTGGCATTGTGCGGAGGATTGCGGCGCCTTGTCGAGGCAGCGCCATTTTCAACGCAATTCGCAGGCGCCGATCAGTCGAGATGGAATTTTTCGAACTGCCGGTGCTCGGCGTGAATGCGGCGCACGGTTCCGGTGACCGAGCGCATGACCACGGTGTCGGTCTCGATCACGTCCTTGCCGAATTTCACGCCGTTCAGCATGGCGCCGTTGGTCACGCCGGTGGCGGCGAACAGGCAGTCGCCGCGCACCATGTCTTCGATCTCGTACTTCTTCTTCGGGTCCTTGATGCCCATTTTCAGCGCCCGCTCGCGCTTCTCCTCGGTGTCGAGCACGAGCCGGCACTGCATCTGGCCGCCGATGCAGCGCAGCGCCGCCGCGGCCAGCACCCCTTCCGGCGCGCCGCCGATGCCGAGATAGATGTCGATGCCGGTCTTGGGCTCGGCGCAATGGATCACGCCGGCCACATCGCCGTCGGTGATCAGCGCCACCGCGGCGCCGGTCTTGCGCACAGCGGCAATGATGTCGGCATGGCGCGGCCGGTCGAGCAGGAGCGCGGTGATGTTTTCGGGCTTCACGCCCTTGGCCTTGGCGAGGTTGAGGATGTTCTGGTCGGCAGGTGCATCGAGATCCACGACCCCTTTGGGGTAGCCGGGCCCGATCGCAATCTTCTCCATGTAAACGTCGGGCGCGTGCAGGAGCGTGCCTTCCTCGGCCATGGCCAAAGTGGCGATGGCGCCGGGCATGTTCTTGGCGCAGAGCGTGGTGCCCTCGAGCGGGTCCACGGCGATGTCCACTTTGGGACCCTTCTTGTTGCCCACCTTCTCGCCGATGAACAGCATCGGCGCTTCATCGAGCTCGCCTTCGCCGATCACCACCGTGCCGTCGATGGGCAGGTTGTTCAGCTCGCGGCGCATGGCATCGACCGCGGCCTGGTCGGCGGCCTTCTCGTTGCCGCGGCCCCGAAAACGTGCGGCCGAGACGGCGGCGCGTTCGGTGACGCGGACGATCTCGAGCGAGAGAATTCGCTCGAGCATCTGGTGCGGCTGGACGGTGACAATCGACGTCACTTTGGCCCCCTCTGGTCGGTTCCATCATCAATTTTTTTCGATGCGGATCAATTGGGGATTGCCCAAAATCACCCGGTCACGCTTGACCGAGGCGAGCGCGCGGCGCACGGCGTCCTCGGTGGTGGCATAAGTGATCAAAATGACGGGGACTGGGCCGGGCCGCTTGGGATCGCCGCCGCCGAGCGGGCCACGGTGGCGCTGCACAATGGATTCGATGGAAATCGACTGCTGGGCCAGGCGCCGGGCAATGGTGGCCGCGGTGCCGGGCCTGTCCACCGCCAGCAAGCGGATGTAGTAACCGCCCTCGTGGCGCTGCATGGGCGCCTTCTTGCTGACAGTGAGTTTGGCCGTCGGCCGGCCGAACGGCGCGGTGCAGAGGCCGCGGGCAATGTCGGCAATATCGGAGACGACCGCGGAAGCCGTCGCCATGCCGCCGGCGCCCGGCCCGACCAGGGTGATGGGGGCAATGGACTCGGCGTCGATGGTGACCGCATTGGTCACCCCCATCACCTGCGCGATGGCAGACTCCTTGGGCACCATGGTGGGATGCACGCGCTGCTCGATGCCTTGCGGCGTGCGCACGGCAACGCCAAGCAGCTTGACGCGATAGCCGAGCTCCTGGGCGGCCTCGAGGTCGGCCGGGCTGATGGAGGAAATGCCCTCCACATAGATCGAGCTCTGGTCGACACGGGTGCCGAAGGCGAGACTGGCGAGGATAGCGAGCTTTTGCGCGGTGTCGTGCCCTTCGATGTCGAAGGACGGGTCGGCCTCCGCATAGCCGAGTCGCTGCGCCTCCTTCAGACATTCGGCAAAGGCCAGCTTCTCCTGCTCCATGCGCGTGAGGATGTAATTGCAGGTGCCGTTGAGAATACCGTAGATGCGCGTAATCGAATTCCCGGCCAGCGTTTCGCGCAGGGTCTTCACGATGGGAATGGCGCCGCCTACGGCGGCTTCGAAATTGAGCGCAACCCGCTGCCGCTCGGCGAGCTGCGACAGGGCGTAACCGTGGCTTGCCAGCAGCGCCTTATTGGCCGTGACAACGGATTTTCCGGCCTTCAGCGCCGCGGTGACGGCGGCGCGCGCGGGGTTGCCGGCTCCGCCGATCAGCTCGACAAAAACGTCGATTCCGGGATCGCCCGCGAGCGTCACGGGATCGGCGATCCAGGTCAGCGTGCGCAGGTCGAGGCCGCGGTTCTTGGTGCGCGAACGCGCGCTCACGGCCACGACTTCGATCGGCCGGCCCGCGCGCGCCTGCAGGGCGTCACGTTGCCGCTCGATCAGCCGCACCACCGATGCGCCGACCGTGCCCAGCCCGGCAATGCCCACGCGTAAGGGGGAAACCATGCGAGGTCCGCGAGGTTCGATTCGCGCCCGATCCTAGCCGAGAACAGCCGGCGCGTTCCGGACCGTGCGCACAATCAGCCTAGCGCCGCGTGGCGAGAGGCACGACGTTGTGCAACTTTTCCGGCGCGCTTTCAAGGAAGCGCCGCACGTTGCGGGCCGCCTGCCGGATTCGCTGCTCGTTTTCCACGAGCGCGATGCGGACGAAACCCTCGCCGCGCTCGCCGAAGCCGGTGCCGGGAGAGACCGCCACTTCGGCCTTTTCCACCAGCAGCTTGGAGAATTCCACGCTCCCCATCTGGCGGAACGGCTCCGGGATCGGCGCCCAGGCGAACATGGAGGCGCGCGGGGGCGGGATGTGCCAGCCGGCGCGACCAAAACTCTCAACCAGCGCATCGCGACGGCGGCGATAGGTGTCGCGCATGTGGCGGATGCAGTCGTCAGGACCATTGAGCGCCGCGGTCGCCGCCACCTGGATCGGGGTGAACGCGCCGTAATCGAGATAGGATTTTACACGCGCCAATGCGGCGATGATGCGCTCGTTGCCAACGGCAAAACCGATGCGCCAGCCGGGCATGGAATAGGTCTTCGACATCGAGGTGAATTCCACCGCGATGTCCATGGCGCCGGGGACCTGCAGCACCGACGGCGGCGGATTGTTGTCGAAATAGACCTCGGCATAGGCGAGGTCGGAGAGCACGAAGATGCCGTGCCGCTTCGCGAACGGCACGAGCTCCCTGTAAAAGTCGAGCTCCGCGACATAGGCAGTGGGATTTGAGGGATAGCAGACCACCACCGCGATCGGCTTGGGGATCGAGCGGGTGATGGCGTGCTCCAGCGTGGTGAAAAAGGCCGGGGTCGGTTCGGAAGGCACCGAGCGGATCACACCGCCCGCCATCAGGAACCCGAAGGCGTGGATCGGATAGCTCGGGTCCGGCACCAGAACCACATCACCCGGCGCGGTGATGGCCTGCGCCACGTTGGCAAACCCCTCCTTGGAGCCGAGCGTGGTGACAATCTGCGTCTCGGGATCGAGCTTCACCCCGAAACGGCGCGCATAGTAGGCCGCCTGGGCGCGGCGCAACCCGGGAATACCCTTGGAGGCGGAGTAGCGGTCGGTGCGCGGCTTGCCCAGTACCTCCTTCATCTTCTCGATGACATGCTCGGGCGCGGGCAGGTCGGGATTGCCCATGCCAAGGTCGATGATGTCGGCGCCGGCGTTGCGGGCCACGGCCTTGGCGCGATTGACGACTTCGAACACGTAGGGGGGCAGGCGGCGGATCCGATAAAACTCTTCCATGGCGCAAAACTCTGTGACGGCCGCGGCTCTGGCGGCTCATTCCCGCCGCTCACCGTTATCTAACATGATCGGCGCAAAGCGTTAATCGTTGCTGTTGCCACTGGGGGCGGAGGCCGGGATTACGGCCGGCGTTTGACGCGGTGTCCGGCGCGGGGAGGCCTTGACGCCGGTGATGGCTTCCTGGCGGGCGCGGACGGCGGTGAGCTCCTTTTCCAGCTCGACCTGCTCTTCGGCCGAGAGCGTGGTGTTCGGTCGCGGTGGCGGCATGTCATGGACCGCCGGATAAGCGGCCGGGGTTACGGGTCGTTCCGGCGCGTCGGCCGGCAGCCCAATTTCGCGCGGCAGGCTGTCGATCAGGCTGCCGAGGGACGACGACGTGCAGCCAGCGAGCGCAAAAGGCAGGGTACATGCCAGCAAGATTGCTGGCGGGCGAATCGGTTGGCGGCGCTTGCTCACGCGGTACATCACAAATTTCATAGGTCAGGCATCCAGCTCTGCATAGAACTACGACATCAAGCGCAAGTTCAATATATTGGCGAGAGGACAAGGCTAACCGGCCAATATGTCCAAAGCATGAACGGCAGCACCCTCGCCTGTTGTGTAGGGTCAGTCGCCACTTAAGGAGCGCGTCATGGGCCAGGTGCGTGCCGAACCGCGGGTGCGGGGTCCGGTCCGGCGCAGTGCGACGGCGCCCGGCAAGGTCGGCCGCAACGGCAGGACGAAGATGAAGGACGATGTGCGGCAGCAGGCGGCGAAATCCGGCGGAGTGGACATCGAGGCCTTTGCCAAAAATCTCGCCCGCGCGGTCGAGGAAGGCGGCAAGGCGCTCGCCGCCTATTTGAAGCCGCGCGAGGAGGGCCAGGCGGGCGACGGCTTTGCGGAGGAGATGACCGAAATCGTCAAGACACTGGCGGAGGTCGCACAATACTGGCTCGCCGATCCGCAGCGCACCGTCAAGATCCAGGCGGAGCTTGGGCAGGCCTATCTCGATCTGTGGCGCAACACGGTGCGGCGGCTCGCCGGCGAGGAGGCCAAGCCCGTGGTGGAGCCAGACCCGCGCGACAAGCGCTTCATCGATCCGGAATGGACCTCGAACCAGTTCTTCGATTTTCTCAAGCAGGCGTATCTGTTGAGCGCGCGCTGGGCCGACCAACTGGTCAAGCAAGCCAAGGACATCGATCCCGAAACGCGGCAGAAGGCCGACTTCTACGTGCGGCAGATCGTCAATGCGCTGTCGCCCTCCAATTTCGTGCTCACCAATCCGGAGCTGTTCCGGGAAACGCTCACGTCCAATGCCGCAAATCTCGCGCGCGGCATGCACCTGCTGGCAGAAGACATCAAAGCCGGGGGCGGCGATATCCGGATCCGGCAAACCGACCTTCAATCGTTCAGGGTGGGCGAGAATTTGGCGACCACGCCGGGGAAGGTCGTTTTCCAGAACCGGGTGATGCAGCTCATCCAATACGCGCCGACCACCGAGACGGTGCTGAAGCGGCCGCTGCTGATCGTGCCGCCGTGGATCAACAAGTTTTATATTCTCGATCTCACGCCGGACAAATCGTTCGTCAAGTGGTGCGTCGATCAGGGACTCACCGTGTTCGTGATCTCTTGGGTCAATCCGGACGAACGCTACGCCGACACGACGTTCGAGGACTACATGAAGCTCGGGCCGCTGGCGGCGATCGAGGCCATCAAGCAGGCCACGGGCGAGACGAAAATCAACGCCATCGGCTATTGCGTGGGCGGTACGCTGCTCGCCGCCACCCTCGCCTACATGGCGCAGAAGCGCGACGAGCGCATCGCAACCGCGACGCTGTTTGCGGCACAGGTCGATTTCACGCACGCGGGCGACCTGAAGGTGTTCGTGAGCGAGGCGCAGCTCAAGGCGCTGGAGGAGCGCATGGCCGAGCGTGGCTATCTCGACGCCGGCAAGATGCAGAACACCTTCAATCTCTTGCGCTCGAACGACCTGATCTGGCCGTATGTGATCAACAATTATCTGAAGGGCCGCGAACCGATGCCGTTCGACATTCTGTATTGGAATTCGGACTCGACGCGGCTGCCGGCGGCCAACCATGCGTTCTATCTGCGCAAGTGCTATCTGGAGAACGCGCTGAGCAAGGGCAAGATGGAGGTCGGCGGAGTGAAACTGGATCTGAAAAAGATCAAGGTGCCGATCTACAATCTTGCCACGCGGGAAGACCATATTGCGCCGGCGGAATCCGTTTTCCGCGGCTCGCGGTTTTTCGGCGGGCCGGTCAAATTCGTGCTCGCGGGCTCCGGTCACATCGCGGGCGTGATCAATCCGCCGGGGCAGGCCAAATATCAATACTGGACCGGGGAGACGCCGCGCAGCGGCACGCTCGAGGGCTGGCTCGCCAAGGCTACCGAACATCCGGGGTCGTGGTGGGCGGACTGGCTCGCCTGGCTGAAAGCGCACGACAGCCGCACGGTGAAGGCCCGCCCGGTCGGCGGCGGAAAGCTGAAACCGATCGAGGACGCGCCCGGCAGCTACGTGAAAGTGCGGAGCTGACGCGATTTGCATCTCCCGCGCAAGTGGATGACGTGCCGCTCTTCGCCGCGGACCGGAGGCTGCTCGGTTGGCGGCATGCGTTGAAACGAACGCCAGAATGCGCGAAAATGACGAAAGGCGCGCTAGGGAAACAACGCCACCTGTTCGAGGCCGAGGGTTTCGGGGAAGCCGAGCATCAAATTCATGTTCTGCACGGCCTGGCCCGAGGCGCCTTTGGTCAGATTGTCGAGCGCGGAGATGATGATGGCGCGGCCGGGGGCGCGGTCCTTGGCCACGCCGATGAAGGTCATATTGGAGCCGCGCACATGGCGGGTCTGCGGCACCTCGCCGAGCGGCAGAACGTGCACGAACGGCTCCTTGGCGTAGGTTTCCATCAAAATGGCGTGCAGGTCGGCGTGCGTCCGGCCGCCCGCGCCGCGCACGTAGATGGTCGAGAGAATGCCGCGGTTCATCGGCACAAGATGCGGGGTGAAGGTGACGATCACCTCGCGGCCGGCAGCGCGCGAAAATTCCTGGTCGAGCTCGGCCATGTGGCGGTGGTGGCCGACGCCGTAAGCGTGAAAACCCTCGGACACCTCGGAAAACAGCATCTCCTCCTTGGCCGCCCTCCCCGCTCCGGTCATGCCCGACTTCGAATCGATGATGATGTCGTCAAGATCCACCGCTTTCGCCTTGATCAGCGGCACGAGCGGAAGCTGCGCGCAGGTGGTGTAGCAGCCGGGATTGGCGACGAGCCGCGCCTTCTTGATCTTCTCGCGATGGACCTCGACGAGGCCGTAGACCGCCTCGCGCTGCAGCTCCGGCGCATGGTGCTCGTGGCCGTACCAGCGCGCATAGGCACGGGTGTCGGCGAGCCGAAAATCAGCGGATAAATCCACCACCTTGGTACGCGGCGCCTTGCTGAGGAGATCGCTGACCACTTTTTGCGTGGTCGCATGGGGCAAAGCGCAAAATGCGAGATCGAGCCCGGCACTCCGCCAATCGACGTTGTCGATCGAGACAAGCTTCGGCAACACGAAGGGCGAAAACTGCGGGAACACCGTGCGCATTTCCTGTCCGGCGCGGCGGTCGGCGGTGAGCAGCGCAATCTGCACGCCCGGATGACCGAGCAGCAGGCGCACCAGCTCGGCACCGGTATAACCGGAGGCGCCCAGCACGCCGACCCTGGCCTTGTTGTTCTGCGACATGGCTCACCCTTTCCGCGATCGCATAACGACCGGACCATCAACCGCGGAGAATTCTGGAGAGCAGTGCCGCGGCGGAGGCTCCGGCGGCACGGCGACGATCACGCGCGATCGTTCGCCGTGCCGGAGGCACGGCGGCACAAGCGCAAGAGGATCGTCGGCGAGACGTTCATGGTCCGCGGTATAGGCGGCGGCAGAGCGGCGGTCAATGCCCTGCGCGGCCCTGCGCGGCCGCGGTAAAAGAGAAGGCCGCCCTCAAGGCGGCCTTCCGCATCGATGGCCGGTTCGCTTAGATGACCGGGCTCCAGGGCACCATGCTCTCGCGATAGCCGGTTGAGGTCTTCTCGACATAGGCCAGGCCCGGGAACGGATAATGGAAACCCTGCACCAGCATCTTTTCCGCCACCAGCATGTCATAAACTCTGCGGCGCGTGGCTTCCGCCATGTTCGGATCCTGGTCGAACATCAGGTGCCAGCCGGGATTGCGCACGAACAACGGGATGTTCGTGACGTCGCCCTGCACGTAAACCTTGCTGTTGCCGGACGCCACGATGTGCGAGTTATGGCCGGGTGTGTGGCCGTAGGTCGCAACCGAGGTGATTCCGGGAGCGATTTCCTTGCCGGGTTCGTAGGGCGTCACCTTGCGGTTGAGGGCGTTGAAAACGCGGCGCAGATTGCCGAACACGCCTTTCATCCGGTCGGTGGTCTGCTTGTTCATCTCGGCATCGTCCATAAAGTACTTCCACTCCGCGGCGGGAACCAAAATTTCCGCATTGGGGAACGCCGGCTTGTTGTCTTTGGTGAGGAGACCGTTGATGTGATCGCCGTGGAAGTGCGAGATGATGACGATGTCGACCTGGCTCGCCTCGATACCTGAGGCTTTCAGATTGGTGTGGAACTGGCCGGCAGCGCCCTTGCTGGCCTCAAAATTCGCTTCGCCGGTGCCGGTGTCGATCACCACGAGCTTGGAGCCGGTGTTGACGACCACTGGGCTGTAGGGAATGGAAACTTGATCCCTTGGCAGACCCCAGCCGAGACCCGCAAGGCCGGCATTGACCTCGTCGCGGTTCTTGTTGGCGACGAAGCCGTCAGGAAAACGCGGAATGCGGTTGACGCCGTCGGTGACGACGGTGATTTCATAATTGCCGAGTTTATAGCGATACCAGCCTGGCGCCTGCCTGCCGACGGGCGGTGCCGCCGCCTCGGCGGGTGACGATGCAAGCGGGGTCAATGTGGCGGCAACCGACGCGGCCGCGGCGCCGCCTAAAACTTTTCGGCGATTAAGGTCAATCATGGTGTTTCTCCCCTTTTTCAACTGTTCGATGAGTGCGTTGCTGTTTTAGTCTCAGATCGTCGGATTCCACGGAACCGGCACCAGCCGATAGCCGTTGCCGCTCTTTTCGACATAGACCAGCGACGGGAACGGGAAGTGATAGCCTTGAATCATCATTTTCTCGGCAGCGGCCATGTCGTACATCTTGCGGCGCGTCTGCACGGCCATCGGCTTGTCGGTGTCGAACACGAACTGCCAATCCGGATTACGCACGAAAATCGAGGCCGCACCGGCCGTGATATCGGCCTGAACCAGTACCTTGCTGTTGCCCGAAGCGATCACATGCGAGGTATGGCCGGGCGTGTGGCCGTAACTTGCGACCGCAGTGATGCCGGGAACAACTTCTTTGCCCGCCTGATAACGGGTGACTTTGTTGCCGAGCACCCCGAACACGCGTTTGACATTACCCATCTGGCCGCGCGCGATTTCGGGAAGCTTGCTGGTATTGCTTTCGTCGGACCAGAACGCCCATTCGACTTCCGGCACCATGACTTCGGCGTTGGGAAACGCCGGCTTGTTGTCAGGGCCCACGAGGCCGTTGATGTGGTCACCGTGGAAGTGCGAAATGATCACCGTGTCCACCGCGGCGCGATCGATCCCGGCTGCCTGCAGATTGGCATGGTACTGGCCCGCCGCGCCCTTGCTCTGCTGGAACACTCCCGGCCCCAGTCCCGTATCGATGGCCACGAGTTTTGAACCGGTGTTCACCACCACGGGCGTATAGGCATGAAATACCTTATCCGGGGGCAAGTGGTCGGCGGCAAGTGCGGCATTGACGGCTTGCTTGGGCGCATTGGCGACGTATGCGTCCGACAGCGGACTGCTCGTGGCTCCGTCCGTTACCACCGTCACCTCGAAGTTGCCCACCTTGTAGCGATACCAACCGGGATTCTGCCTGCCGGCAAAGGGGGCGGCGGCACGCGCAGTCGACGGCATGAATGCGTCGAAACCGGCAATAACAGGAGCGGCGACTGCGGCGCCCAATATTTCGCGACGGCTAAGATGGGTCATGGAGTCTCTCCCTCAAATCAAGGCAACGGCGAGCTGTTATTTCACATTCCACGGCACTCTCTTCGAGCGGCAAATCGTAGCCCCGAAACAAATGGCTGTGAACGGAACTGAACTCCGCCGCTGTTGCGAATGATTCGCAACAGCCCGGTCAAGCCCCATTCCACGTTTGCGGTTGGTACATGCATCGACATCAAACTTCGAACACCGAAAGCGCCCGTTAATTCCCTCTGGCCAACGGTGCGACAAAATTGAAGTCCAATCCCGTTCCGGCCCCAATAGGCCGCGCAGGCGCGGGCGGCCGGTGTCGATTTCAGCCGGTGACCAGCCGCCAGAGCCACTTGGAGGCGATGGCAATGACATCGCCCAGGGTCAGCAACACCGCCGCCCACACGAACGCCGAGGTCCAGTTGGCAAACTGAAAGCGCGCTTGCGGCATGGCGAAGATGCCGGCGATGATCGGCACCGTGGCCCGAAACGGCCCGGAGAAGCGGCCGAGAAAAATCGCCAGCGCGCCCCATTTTTTCACGAACGCCTCGCCTTTCGGTATCCAGTCCGGGTGCCGCGACAGCGGCCACATGTGATAGACACGGTTCTCAAGCTTCAAACCGATCCAGTAAGAGACCCAATCGCCGAGCGCAGCGCCGATGGCTCCGGCAATCCAGATCGGCCAGAAATTCAAGCCGCTGGCGCCGATCAGCGTGCCAATGCCAACGAGCGCAGCCCAGGCGGGAATAACCAAGGAGATGAACGCCAGCGACTCGGCAAAACACAGCGCAAATACGATCGGCGCGGCCCATGCCCGATGATTGTGCACGAATTCGATGATCTGTTCGGCGTGATGTTCGAGACTCATGGGCCCCGCTCTCCCGCTCCTGCAAAATGCGAGCTTTATCCTGCGGCAGGACATTGCGCCAGTGCGCCGAATGGCTTACTGACGCGTTTTTCGCACCGAGCCCGCAGATGTCCGGACTGCGCCAGTTCCATTTTCCCATCGGCCGCGTCGAGCATACCTGGCGCTGGCTCTATTCGACGCTGCTTCAGCGCCTGGGCGTGCGGCCGCATGTGGTGCGCGCACAAGGGGCGCGATTTCTGGTCGACACCACCGATTACATCGACCGTTGCATCGCCTTCGACGGCATGTGGGAGGCGGCTCAACTCGAAGAACTGGCGCGGCTTTGCCGCCGGCGCAAGATCGACTGCTTCGTCGATGTCGGCGCCAACACCGGCTTCTACAGCATCATGTTTGCGGTGAAACAGCTTGCTGACCGCATCATCGCGTTCGAGCCAGACCCGGGAAATCATGCGCGGCTGACCAAGAATCTCGCGCTCAACCGTCTGTCAGGCCGGGTCGAGGCGCTGCAGCTTGCGCTCGGCAACCGGAACGGCGAGACCATCTTGTACGAGGGGGCGAAGTGGAACCGCGGCGAGTCGACGATTGCGGAACCGGAGCAGACGCCGAAGCAGGTGATGCACCGCATCCGCCAGGCGCGGTTCGACGACGTGTTCGATCTGGCGCGCCAGAACCTCATCATCAAAATGGACGTGGAAGGCTACGAATTCGAGGCGCTCGCGGGCATGGAGCGGACGTTGAAAGAGAATTCCTGTTACGTGCAGGTCGAGCTGTATTCGGAGCGCCTTCCGGAACTGAAGGCGTTCTTTGACCGGCTCGGTTATCGCTTCCTGCATACCGAGTACATCGACCATTTCTTTACGAATATGGCCGACATCGATTAGCGCGTCCGGGAGGGGCCACGGCAAATCGCGCCGGCGCCGCCTGCGGCGTGGCATATTGCGGCGTGGCATATTGCGGCGTGGCATATTTGTGCCCAATTGATTCGCGCAGTCCTGAAGGGCGATGGGCAAAGCAGCAAGAAAATCCAAAGCGCCGGAGACCGGCGATCTGTTCGAGCACGCAGCGCGGAGCGCATCAGGCACGGCGCGCCGCGGCAAAGGCCGCACGGCCTCAGTCCGTGGGGGCACAGGCACGGCCGAGCACGGCTATACGGCAAAACACATCGAGGTGCTGGAGGGACTCGAGCCGGTGCGGCGGCGGCCCGGCATGTACATCGGCGGCACCGACGAGAAGGCGCTGCATCACCTGTTCGCCGAGGTGATCGACAATGCCATGGACGAGGCGCTCGCCGGACATGCGGACTGGATCGAAGTGGAGATGGATGCCGACGGGTTCGTATCGGTGACCGACAATGGCCGCGGCATTCCCGTGGATCCGCACCCCAAGTTCAAGAACAAGTCGGCGCTCGAAGTGATCATGTGCATGCTGCACGCGGGCGGCAAGTTCGACTCCAAGGTGTACGAGACCTCGGGCGGCCTGCATGGGGTCGGCGTGTCGGTGGCGAATGCGCTGTCCGAGCGCATGGAGGTGGAGGTCGCGCGCGGGCAAAGGCTCTACCGCATGGTGTTCGAGCGCGGCAAGCCGAAGACCAAGCTGCAAATGGTCGGCAAGGCGCCGAACCGGCGCGGCACCAAAGTGCGGTTCAAGCCCGATCCGCAAATCTTCGGGCCGAAGGCGCATTTCAAGCCCGAGCGCATTTTCAAGATGACGCGCTCGAAGGCGTATCTGTTCGGCGGCGTGGAAATCCGCTGGTCCTGCGCGAAGGAGCTTTTGCGCGGCGTCGACGACGTGCCCGAGAAGGCGACGTTCCACTTTGCCGAGGGCCTCAAGGATTATCTTGCCGCAACGATCGGTGATGCGACACTCGTGCATCCGGACATTTTCACCGGCAGCTCGGGCAAGACCGGCACGCACGGCGCCGTGCAATGGGCGGTGGCGTGGGTCGCCGACATCGACGGCTCGCTCTCGTCCTATTGCAACACGATCCCGACGCCGGACGGCGGTACGCACGAGTCCGGGTTGCGCAGCGCGCTCCTGCGCGGTCTCAAGGACCACGCCGAGCGCATGGGGCAGGAACGGCGCGCCGCCGCGATCACCAGCGACGACGTGATGTCCGGCGCGGCTTGCATGATCTCGGTGTTCATCCGCGAGCCGGAATTCCAGGGCCAGACCAAGGACCGGCTGGCCACCGCCGAGGCGCAGCGCATCGTGGAGAACGCGATCAAGGATCCGTTCGACCACTGGCTTGCAGCCAACCCGGCGCAGGCCAACAAGCTCCTGGAATTCGTGATCGAGCGGGCCGAGGAACGGATCCGGCGGCGGCAGGAGAAAGAAATCTCGCGCAAGACCGCGGTGCGCAAGCTGCGGCTGCCGGGAAAACTCGCCGACTGCCTCAACAGCGCGGCGGAAGGCTCGGAGATCTTCATCGTCGAAGGCGACTCGGCCGGCGGCTCGGCCAAGCAGGCGCGCGACCGCACGAACCAGGCGGTGCTGCCGCTGCGCGGCAAGATCCTCAACGTGGCGGCAGCTGGCAAGGATAAGCTCGCGCAGAACCAGCAGCTCGCCGATCTCGTGCAGGCGCTCGGCTGCGGCACCGGCGCGCACTATCGCGAAAGCGATCTGCGCTACGAGAAGGTGATCGTGATGACGGACGCGGACGTGGACGGTGCGCACATCGCCTCGCTCCTGATCACCTTCTTCTACACCCAGATGCCGCAACTGATCGAGAACGGGCACCTGTATCTTGCCGTGCCGCCGCTCTATCGGCTCTCGCACGGCGGCAAGACGGTGTATGCGCGCGACGACAAGCACAAGGACGAGCTGTTGAAGAAGGAGTTCAACGGCCGCGCCCATGTGGAGGTGTCGCGGTTCAAGGGGCTCGGCGAGATGATGGCCTCGCAGCTCAAAGAGACCACCATGGACCCGAAGCGGCGCACGTTGTTGCGCGTGCAAATCAAGGACGACGAGCGCAAGTCCACGGCCAAATCGGTCGAACGGCTGATGGGAAACAAGGCCGAGGCACGGTTCGAGTTCATCCAGGAACGCGCCGAATTTGCCGACGAGGAGATGCTGGACGTGTGAGATCGGAGAGGGCGCTCGGGCGCACAAATCAGGGGCGCGATCAGGGCGGCGCTGATGGCTCGCACTGCCGCCCTGCCCTGCTCTACCTAACGCGCTCATCCGAGCAACTTCAGCCTCACAGGCGCTGCGTTTGCCAACACCCCAGGGCCGCTACCCCCCGTATGAACACGGTTTAGGACGTTCCAGACAGGCACATGACGCAAGACACGCCGATCGATTTCTGGTTTTCCATCGGGAGCCTCTACACCTACCTCACGGTCATGCGCCTCGACCGCGTGGAGGACGCCATGGACGTTACGTTCCGGTGGCGGCCGTTTTCCGTGCGCGCAATCATGCGGGAGATGGACAACCGGCCGCTCTCGAAGCCGGCCAAGCTCGCCTACATGTGGCGCGACGTGGAGCGGCGCGCGGCGATGTATCTGTGCGACTTCAATCAGCGGCCGCCGTTTCCGATCAAGAATTTCGATCTGGCCAACCGCATCGCGGTGGTGGGCGCGGCGGAAGGCTGGTGTCCAGATTACGTGCGCGCCACCTACAGCCGCTGGTTCGGGCTCGGCGAGGAGGCCGGCAGCGAGCCGAACGTCTCCGTAAGTCTGCGGGAAATCGGCCAGGATCCGGCGCGCGTCATCGCGCTGGCGCAGTCGGAGGAGACCGGCCGCGCCTATGCGGCGGCGACCGAGGAGGCGCGCCGGCTCGGCATTTTCGGGGTGCCGACGTTCGTCACGCGCGGGGAAATTTTTTGGGGCGACGATCGGCTTGAAGACGCGCTGCGCTGGCACGCGAACGGAAGCCTGCGGCGCTGAGGC
>DATLYX010000113.1:0-60834 GCA_035574295.1 Xanthobacteraceae bacterium | reverse complement strand
GGCAGCGGGTCCGCGCGGGGCCGGTGCGCGCTTGGCAGCGGGGGCCGCCACGCCGGAGGCGGCGGCTGTCGCGACATGCTCTGGCTTGCCGTCGCTGGGCACGCGGCGCTTCTTGACTTCCACCACCACCTGCTTGCTGCGGCCGCCGCCGAACGACTGGCGCACCGTGCCCGTCTCCGTGCGCGGTTTGAGCGACAAAGTCTTCGAAGAGACGCTCAGCTTCTTCTCGCCAGGGGTGTTGGTCTCTGCCATTCCGTATCCAGTTCGAACCGTCGCCTCATGCCGCCCGCGCACTCTCGGCCGCGGCGCTCATTGCTCCGGTCCGAAAGCATGTAAGACGCGCGTAGCGCGTCAGAAAGGCCTCGCTTTCGGGACCGGCCAGCAGGGCTGCATGTACCACATTTGACCGGCCCAATGCCAAATCCAATTGGGCGGTCGTAAACCCATCGATTATTGCGATGCGATCGGCATCCGGGCGGTGTCGGAGTGCGGCCGCAAGCTTGGCTGTGCCGTCCGCGGCTGCGTCCCTCGCCTGCAAAAGGGCGACCACGGAAAGGCGGGCCAGGGCGGCCTCGGTCTTGGCAAACCCGGCGACAAGGAGACCCGCCTTGCGTGCGATGGCGAGCGCATCGAGGGCGGCGCGGGCGAGCAGCCGCTCGGTCAGTTCCACGAGCTCGGGCCCGACCCGGACCTCGCGCTTGAAGCCGCGGGCGAAGGCGTTGCGGGCGACCGCCTCGGACAAGGCGGCGCGCGTGGCGGTGACCCAGACCCCCCGGCCGGGAAGCCGCTGCTTGAGATCGGGCACAACGCCGTCGGGGCCGAGCACGAAACGGATCATCTCTGCGCTGGGCCGCACAGTGCGCGTTGCAATGCACAGCCGCTCCGCGGCCGGCCGCCGCGGCCCGCGGTCGCATTCTCCATCTTGCAGAGTGATCGGCATTCTCATCTCTCCACGGCGGCTTCCATGGCCGGTGCGGCGGCTTCCGGCTTCGCAAGGTCGGCCTCGGTGATCCAGCCGGCCTTCAGGCGCGCCTGCATGATCAATTCCTCCGCCTCCTCGCGCGACAAATCGAATCCGTCGAGGATGCCGGGCTCGCGCTTGGTTTCGCCGTCCTTGCGTTCGGTCCAGCCGACGAGGTCGTCGGTGGCGCAGCCGGCAAGGTCCTCCACCGTCTTGATGCCGTTCTCGCCGAATTTCACCAGCATCTTGGTGGTGACGCCGGGCACCGCCTTGAGCTCGTCGCTGACGCCGAGCTCCTTGCGGCGCGCATCAAGCTCGGCCTCCTGCCGGGCGAGGAAATTGCGGGCGCGCGTCTGCAGCTCGCGTGCGGTTTCTTCGTCAAAGCCCTCGATGCCTGCCAGCTCCTTCTCGTCGACCAACGCCAATTCCTCAACCGAAGCAAATCCTTCGGAGGCAAGGAGCTGGGCCACCACCTCGTCGACGTTGAGGGATTCGATGAAGGTTTTGGTGCGGTTCTGGAACTCGGCCTGGCGGCGCTCCGATTCCTCTTGCTCGGTCAGGATGTCGATGTCCCAACCGGTGAGCTGCGAGGCAAGGCGCACGTTCTGTCCGCGCCGGCCGATGGCGAGCGAGAGCTGGGCGTCGGGCACCACGACCTCGATGCGGCGGTTGTCCTCATCCAGCACCACCTTGGCCACTTCCGCGGGCGCAAGCGCATTGACGACAAATGTGGCGATGTCCGCCGACCAGGGAATGATGTCGATCTTTTCGCCCTGCAGCTCGTTGACCACGGCCTGCACGCGCGAGCCGCGCATGCCAACGCAGGCGCCGACCGGATCGACGGAGGAATCACGGGAAATCACCGCGATCTTGGCGCGCGAACCGGGGTCGCGCGCCACCGCCTTCACCTCGACGATGCCGTCGTAAATCTCCGGCACTTCTTGCGCGAACAGCTTGGCCATGAATTGCGGGTGAGTGCGGGAGAGAAAAATCTGCGGACCGCGCGGCTCGCGGCGCACGTCGTAGATATAGGCGCGCACGCGGTCGCCGTTGCGGAACACCTCGCGCGGCAGCATCTCGTCGCGCCGCAGGATCGCCTCGCCGCGCCCGAGATCGACGATCACGTTGCCGTACTCCACCCGCTTGACGATGCCGTTGACGATGTCGCCGATGCGGTCCTTGTATTCCTGATACTGGCGGTCGCGCTCGGCTTCGCGCACCTTCTGCACGATCACCTGCTTTGCGGATTGCGCGGCGATGCGGCCGTATTCGAGCGGCGGCAGCGCATCGGCGATGGTGTCGCCGAGCTGGGCCGCCGGGTTGCGGCGGCGGGCCTCCTCAAGCGTGATCTGGTTGGCCGGGTTCTCCACGTTTTCCACCACGTGCAGATGGCGCGAAAGCCGAAGCTCGCCGGTCTTGGGGTTGATCTCGGCGTGCACCTCGGTTTCGCTGCCGTAGCGCGAACGGGCGGCCTTGGCGATGGCATCCTCCATCGCGGCGATCACGATGCCACGGTCGATCGCCTTCTCGCGGGCGACCGCGTCGGCGATCTGCAAAAGCTCGAGGCGGTTGGCGCTGATTGCCATCGCTCACTCTCCTTTGTCGTCATGGGCGGTCCGACGGACGGCGTCGGCCGCGCGCTGAAATTGTTTTCTGCTTTCTGCGTGCGCTTTCCGCTCCGCGCTCTTGCCGCGCTTGAGCGACTGGGCAATGAGCGCGTCTGTGAGCACAAGCTTGGCTTCCAGCATCTCCTCGATGGGAAGCACGACCTCTTCCGGTTCTCCGGGTGCGGCATCGCTGCGGCGAATGCGCGCAGCCTCGCCAGCGGTGCCTAACAGCAGGCCGCGGAAGCGGCGGCGCCCCTGCACCGGGACCGCCATCTCCAATTTGACCAGGTGACCGGCGTAGCGCTCGAAGTCGGAGCGTCGTACCAGCGGACGATCGATGCCGGGGGAGGACAGTTCGAGCCGATAGGCTCGGTCGACCGGATCGGCGGCGTCCAGCACCGGCGAGATCGCGCGCGAGGCGGCCTCGCAATCGTCGATGGTCATGGTTCCATCGGGCCGTTCCGCCATGATCTGCACAGTGCAGCCATCGAGTCCGGACACGCGCACGCGCACCAGCCGGTAACCCAGATCCTCCAGCACCGGCTCGACAATGGCGGCGATCCGCGCCGCCAGGCCCGGTTCGACGATCAGGCGCCGTTCGGCGCCGGTCAGCGTATCGCTCTCGCTCATGCGACTGCCGTCGAAGGCGTCGGTGGCGGTGAAACGCTACTCCCGCCTTCGGGTAACAAAAAAGAGCGGGCCGGGGGGCCCACTCTCAAAAACCGACCGGCATTACCATCCGGTCGTTATGAGGTGTCTCCAAAGACACCCTAAATATAGCGCGCCGGCGCCGAGTTGCAAGAGCAAGAATTGACTAACGATTCGTTCACGATCCCGCCTTAGCGTGCCTCGCATAGTTATTGCGTCCCGGTTTTCAGCATGAATGCCAATGCTTCGTTGATTCCTGAACTGGAAGAGGTGATCCAATCCGGTTCACCGGAACGATGCGCCAAGACGCTCAAGCGCATCACCAATCTGTTCATCGAAGGCGCGGAAAAATACAACGAAGAGCAGGTCGGCCTGTTCGACGACGTGCTGTGCCAGTTGGTGACCGAGATCGAAAGCAAGGCGCGGGCGGAACTGGCGCAGCGGCTGGCGCCGGTCAGCAACGCGCCGGTCGAATTGGTCCGGCATCTGGCGCACGACAATGACATTGCGGTGGCCGGTCCGGTGCTGCAGCAGTCGCCCCGCCTGAACGAAAGGGATTTGGTCGGGATCGCGGAGACGAAGAGCCAGGCGCATCTGCACGCGATAGCGACGCGGCAGGGACTCGGCGAGGTGGTCACCGACGTGCTCGTGCGGCGCGGCGATCAGGAGGTGGCGCGCAGCGTCGCCGGCAACGTCACCGCCCGGCTGTCTAACGATGCGTTCTCGGCGCTCGTCAGCCGCGCGGAGAAGGACGGCGTTCTGGCCGAGAACGTCGGGCGGCGGCCCGACATTCCGCCCTATCACTTCCGCCAATTGTTGATGCGCGCGACCGAGGTGGTGCAACGGCGCCTGCTGGCGAGCGCAGGCCCCGAAACGCAAGCGGAGATCCGGCGCGTGCTGGCGAGCATTTCGCAGGAGATGAACCAAGCCGCAGGACCGTGCGACTTTGCACCCGCCCAGCGCACCGTGCTCAGCCTGCACCAGGCAGGCACCCTCGGCGAGGCGCAACTTCTGGAATTCGCCGAGGCGAAAAAGGTCGAGGAAACGGTGGCGACCCTGTCGGCGCTGAGCGGCGTGCCGATCGAGACGGTGGATCGGCTCACCGCCGGCGAGCGCCCGGACCCGGTGCTGATCCTGTGCAAGGCGATCGGATTCGGCTGGCCGACCGCGCGGGCCATAATACTGGCGCGGGCCGGCAACAGGCGGATCTCCGAAGATATGCTGGCGGCGGCGCAGGCCAATTTCGAACGGCTCTCCGCCGCCACGGCACGCCGCGTGCTGCGCTTCTGGCAGGTGCGGCAGGTCGAGGACGAACTGCGCTGACTACGGCGCCGCGGTTCTGCGGAAAATCAGATAGCAGGGGCGGCGGCCGGCGCGCTTGGCTTTCGCCTCGTAGCGGGTGCCGGAAAACCCCGGCCACGGGTTGCGCCAATCGTCGGCGGATTCGGCGGTCCAGGCAAACTGCGGCGCACGGGTGAAATGGCGCAAGGTCCAGGCGGCGTAGTCGGCCACGTCGGTAACGAAGCGAAACTCCCCCCCGGGGACGAGAATGCGCGCAAGCTCGCCGATACTGGCCTCCTGGATGAAGCGGCGCTTCCAATGGCGCCGCTTCGGCCAAGGGTCCGGATAGATCAGATCGACGCGCACAACCGAGGCCGGAGGCAGCCAGGCGATCAACTCGGCGGCATCGCCGTGATGCAGCCGGATGTTGGCGAGGCCGCGCTCCTCGATCAGCGCCAGCGCCTTGGCCATGCCGTTGACGAACGGCTCGGAGCCGATGAAGCCGCTGCGCGGATTGCGCTCCGCCTCCGCCACCATATGCTCGCCGCCGCCAAAACCGATCTCAAGGCGCACGTCATCCGCATCGACAAACAATTCCTCGAGACGGGCGGGCGGAGGCGCGGCAAGATTTAGCGCGAGCCTCGGGAGCAGAGTTTGCAACAGCACCAGTTGACGCGGCCGCAACTTCTTGCCCTTGCGTCGGCCGAAGAAGGCGCGCCTGCCTTGCTTTTCGCCGCCTTGATCCATGGCGCCATCGTCCGCGGGCGAACGCCCCATTGTTCGGCGCAAGAATACGCCGCCGCGGGATTGTGCGGGACCGGATGCTCCGCTTCCGCGGAGCATGACAAGGGTCAAAAGTCGTTCAGCGGAACGCGCTCTTGAGCGCGGGCACGAGGTCGGTCCTCTCCCACGAGAAGCCGCCATCCTTCTCGGGGGGGCGACCGAAGTGACCGTAGGCCGCGGTGCGGCGATAGATCGGGCGGTTGAGCTTGAGGGTGCGGCGGATGTTGGTCGGGGTGAGCCGGAACATCTCGGGCAGCACTTTTTCCAGCTTCTTTTCGTCGACCTTGCCGGTGCCATGGGTGTCCACCAGGACCGACATGGGATCGGCGACGCCAATGGCGTAGGCAAGCTGGATGGTGCAGCGCTCGGCAAGCCCGGCGGCGACCACGTTCTTGGCAAGGTAGCGCGCGGCATAGGCGGCGGAACGGTCCACCTTGGTCGGGTCCTTACCGGAAAAGGCCCCACCGCCGTGCGGCGCATAGCCGCCGTAGGTGTCCACAATAATCTTGCGGCCGGTCAGACCGCAGTCACCGTCCGGACCGCCGATCACGAAATTGCCGGTGGGATTGACCAGGAAATCAGAGGCCTTCTTCGGCATCCAGCCGTCGGGCAGCGCAGAGGCCACGGTGTCGGCGATCATCTCCTTCACCATGGCGGGCGTGTATTTCTTGCCGTTGCGGGTCTGGGCGTTGTGCTGGGTGGAAACCACGACCTTGGTGCAGCCGACCGGCTGGCGATTGATGTAACGCACGGTGACTTGGCTCTTGGCGTCGGGCTGCAGATCGTACAACTGGCCGGAACGACGCTTCTCGGCGAGGACTTTTAGAATCTTGTGCGCAAAGTAGATCGGCGCCGGCATGAACGAGCCTTTCTCGTACACCTCGCTCTCGGTGCAGGCAAAGCCAAACATCATGCCCTGGTCGCCGGCGCCTTCCTCCTCACCGCCCTTCTTCTTCTTCGCGTCGACGCCCATGGCGATATCCGGCGACTGGCCGTGCAGCAGCACCTCGATCTCGGCGCCGTGATAGGAAAACCCTTCCTGATCGTAGCCGATGTCCTTGATGACCCCGCGCGCGATCTCGGTGATCAGCTCGCGATTGACCACTGCGTCGCGCTTGCTGTCGGGATATTTTTTGAAGAACGGCGGCTGCCCGCGGCCCTCGCCGGCAATGACAATCTTGTTGGTGGTGCAAAGGGTTTCGCAGCCGAGCCGGGTGTTGACCTTGCTGTCGTCGGCAATTCCGAGCTTGCAATCGTTCTCGATGAAGGCGTCGAGGATGGCGTCGGAAATCTGATCGCAAATCTTGTCGGGGTGCCCCTCGGACACGGACTCGCTGGTGAAGAGATAATTGACGTGGGACACCGGGATTCACTCCTTGAAAGAAAGCGGGACTGGCGCCCGCGAAATCATCGGCCGGGTCTTGTTACAACCTCTCCGGGCGCGGTCAAGATGTGGGCAGAGGTGGGCGAACGCGGGATGCGGCGCGGCCTGCAAGGCCTGTTGGTTCGGGCCCCGTCCTACTCCTGGGAGATTTGCTCGACCAGCTCGACGATGCGGCGCCGCAGCTTCGGATTCTTGATGCGCATGAACGCCTTGGTGAGCGCCAGCCCGTCCGATGTTGCCAGAAAGTCGGACACGTAGGCCGGCGACGGGGCCTCGGAGGCCCCACTGCCTCCCGAATGGCCGGGGGCGCTCGGCGCGCCCTCGAAGAAGAATGAGACCGGCACTTGCAGGATCTCGGCGATCTGCTGCAGGCGGGAAGCGCCGATGCGATTGGCGCCCTTCTCGTATTTCTGCACCTGCTGGAAGGTGAGACCGAGAGCGTCGCCGAGCTTCTCCTGACTCATCCCAAGCATCATGCGGCGCATGCGCACGCGTGCTCCGACGTGCTTGTCAGTCGGGTTCGGCGCTTTCTTTGCCATCATCTCACAATCTCCGGTCCCCAATCGCGCGCCTTCTAAACCTCATAATTGGATCGTGCGCAATGCGCCAAGATTGTTGCGCCCACTCGCGCAGAAGTCGCAGACAGGGTTAATCAGCAAACGAAGTTGGTCGCTCGTTACACGACGCGCGATTTGCCGCAGTAAGTCGCGGTTTCTTGCCGCCTAGGGATGACCTCCGCGGCCCGCATCCCTTGACGTTTGCTCTGCAAATTGCGCCATAGCGCGTTTGCGCAGGATGCATGGCAATATTAATGCGGCTTCAGGCGCCGCCGCAACAGGACAACGAGAAGCAATCCCAGGAAGGCCGCAATCATGCTGTCACCGGTGCGCGCATAAAGCGGCGGTGCAACCCGGCGTGGGAGTTGGGCGTCGAGCACGGCTTCAACCCCGAGGGGAAGCGACCTGACAATTCGCCCGAGCGGGTCGACCACTGCGGAGATGCCGGTATTGGCCACGCGCACCAGCGGCAGGCCCTCTTCGACGGCGCGCAGGCGCGCCTGCTGCAAATGCTGGTAAGGCCCGCTGCTGTTGCCGAACCAGCCGTCGTTGGTGAGGTTGAGCATCCAGTCGGCGCGCTCCCCGCGCGGCAGGACGGCGCCGGGGAAGGTGATCTCGTAGCAGATCAGCGGCAAGGCGCGCGGCGCCCGCGGCACCTCAAGCGCACGACGGCGCTCGGCGGCCAGGAAGCCGCCTTGCACCTTGGTGAGCTGCATGAGGCCAAGCCGCTCCAGCAGGGTCTGGAACGGCAGGTATTCGCCGAACGGCACCAGATGCACCTTGTCGTAGATCGACAGAATGGTGCCGTCGTGGTCGATCACGTAGATCGAGTTGTAGGCGCGCAGGGTGCGGGCGCCGGGCATGGGATCGGGCGCGCGCACCGCCCCGGTGATCAACACCGTGCCTTCGGGCAGGAGCTCGGCAATCTGGGCCAAGGCATCCGGCTCGCGGGCAAGAAAGAACGGAAACGCCGATTCCGGCCAGATCAGATGGGTGGCGTCGCCCACGCCGGTCGAGCGCGGACCTGCGGCGCGGCTCGACAGGGCAATGTAACGCCGCATCACCTCGGCCTTAGCGCTGTAGTTGAATTTTGTGTCCTGCGGGAGGTTTGGCTGCATCAGCCGCAGGCGAACCCCGGGAACGAAATCCGTGGGCGTACCCGCAAGGCGCGCTGCTCCATAGACCGCGAGACCGATCAGCGCCAGCACGGACAGGACGGCCGGCAACCACGGCCGGCGTGTGTCCGTGCGCTCGTCCGCCAGCGCCGCGGGGCTTGCAAAAATGGCGAGGGCAAGGAATGTCAGGCCCCACAGCCCGATTAACGCGGCGGTCTGCGCCAGCACGAGCGGTCCGGTCAGCGCGTAGCCGAATGTATTCCAAGGGAAGCCGGTCAGCAGATGGCCGCGCAGCCATTCGGTGACGGTGAGCGCCAAAGCAAAAGCAAGAATGCGCAGCGGGCCGCGCAGCCACAGCGCGCGCGCCAGCGCAAACCCAGCAGCGGTGAACAGCGCGAGGTAGGCGGGCAGCCCGGTGACGGCGAACGGCAAGAGCCAAGCGAAATTCTCGGCGTCCACCAGGAAGGCATGGCCGATCCAATAGAGTCCGACGACAAAATATCCGAAGCCGAAACACCAGCCGGCCCAAGCCGCACTCAAGATGCCGCGCCCGCGTTCCGTCGCGGCGCCGTCGATCAACCAGACCGCCACCGGAAAGGTGAGGAACAGAACAGGCCAGAGGTCGAACGGCGCAAGGCCGAGCACGGAGATCGCACCGGCCGCGAACGCGATCGCGGCGCGTCGCCAGCCGAACGCCAGCACCACCGGATGGGCGAGCCGTGCAATGAGCAAAGGCGGCGGCCGGGATGGGGCGACGGTCACGGGCGTTGTTTTGGACTGTTGGTGTCGACGCCGCTCTTGGCATCTTCGCCGACAGACGCGCCGGGCGAGATGGGCTGGATCAGAGGCCCGCCGGCCGGCTGGCGCTGCCCTCGCCCGTCGTTGCGGCCCGCCCGCGGGCGGTCCTTGCTGCGATGAATCTTGATCTTCTTGATGCGGCGCGGATCGGCATCGAGCACTTCGAGCTCGAATCCGGGAGGGCCGGCGACCAGTTCGCCGCGCAGCGGCAACCGGCCGGCCTGCGCCATCAACAGGCCGCCCAACGTGTCAACCTCGCGCGCCGCTTCGCCGACGTCGAACTCCGGCCCGACCGCAGCGATCACGTCGTCGAGGCTGGCGCGCGCGTCCGCAAGAAACGTGCCGTCGGGCTGGTGGACCACGGCGGGCGCCATCTCCTCGTCGTGCTCGTCGGCGATCTCGCCGACGATCTCCTCGACAAGATCCTCGATGGAGACGATGCCGTCGGTGCCGCCGTATTCATCGACCACCAGGGCGAGGTGAATACGACTTGCCTGCATCTTGGCGAGCAGATCGATGGCCGGCATGGAGGGCGGCACAAACAGAATGTCGCGAATAATTTTGATCGTCGACAGCGGACGGGACAGATCGATGGTGCGCAGATCGAGGCCGGCCTGCAGTTTTTTGCGTTTGCTGCGCTTCTCCGGCGGCACTTCGGCCTGCGACATCATGAAGGCGATCAGGTCGCGGATGTGCACCATGCCGACCGGATCGTCGAGCGTATCATTGTAAACGACAAGACGCGAATGGGCGGCGCTCTGAAAGGTTTTGAGCAGCTCTCCCAGCGAGATGTCCTGCTGCACGGCGACGATGTCGGCGCGCGGCACCATCACGTCGTCGAGGCGGCGTTCGCGCAGGGCCAGAATGTTCTTGAGCATGCGGCGCTCTTCCTGGGAGAGGCCGGTCTCGCCAGGTACCGCGGATTCGAGCACGACTTCGACGTCGGCGCGCGTGGGGCCCGCCTTCCAGCCGAACAGTGCGCGGGCGAGGCGCGCAAAAAATCCCTCCCGGTCGCCGGAAGGTCCGGGCAACGGCGGAGCCGGCACCGGCAGGTTGCGCGACTCGTGGGGCGCTTCGGCTGCGTCGCTGCGCCGGCTGTCCGTATCAGACATGGCAGCACTCATTCGCGGTTTTGCGCCGCGTAGGGATCGGGAATGCCGAGCCGCGCCAGAACGGCGGTCTCCAGTCTTTCCATTTTGGCGGCATCGCGTCCCGTCGCGTGATCGTGGCCGAGCAGGTGCAGGAATCCATGCACCGCAAGATGGACAAGATGATGATCGAAAGATTTGCGCTCGGAGGCCGCCTCCCGCGCCACGGTTTCGTAGGCGATGACAATGTCGCCGAGAAGTCGGGGCGCCGCGCGGCGGCCGGCGGCGGCCCGCAAGCGCGGTCCGACGGCATTTGCGGCCGGAAACGACAGCACGTTGGTCGGTGCGTCGACTTTCCGCCATTCCCGGTTGAGGATGCGAATCTCGGAATCATCGGTCAATACGATAGCAAGCTCGGCCGGTGGCGTTGAGGCCACATCCGCCGCCGCCCGGATCGCGCGCCGCACGAGCGCGCTCGCGCGCGGCCGCGCCTTCCACCGCGGCGATTGGACGAGGACGTCGATCAGCAGCTTCCCCGCGTTTGCGCTCTGCCGCCGCCGGCGCGCCGTCATTCCTTGGTCTCGCGCTTGCGCCGTGCGGCGGCGGCTTGATCGTAGGCCTCGACGATGCGCGCCACCAGCTCGTGGCGGATGACGTCCTCGGCGGAGAAAACGATGTGACTGACGCCCTCGATGCCGGCCAGCAGGCGCGTCGCTTCGGCGAGGCCGGAGATCTGGCCGGGCGGCAGATCGACCTGGCTCGGGTCGCCGGTGACGATCATGCGGCTGTGCTCGCCGAGCCGGGTGAGAAACATCTTCATTTGCAGGGCTGTGGTGTTCTGCGCCTCATCGAGAATGATGGCGGCGTTGGACAGGGTGCGGCCGCGCATGAAGGCAAGCGGCGCGATCTCGATCTCGCCGGTCTGCATGGCGCGTTCGATAATGCGGGCATCCATCATGTCGAACAACGCGTCGTACACCGGCCGCAGGTAGGGATCGACCTTCTCGCGCATGTCGCCGGGCAAAAAGCCGAGCCGCTCGCCCGCCTCCACCGCCGGACGCGACAGCACGATGCGGTCCACCTCCTTGCGCTCGAACAACGACACCGCGTGGGCAACCGCAAGCCACGTCTTGCCGGTGCCGGCGGGGCCGGTGCCGAACACCAAGGGATCGCGGCGCATGGCGCGGATGTAGGCGTCCTGCGTCTTGGTGCGCGCGCGCACCGGACGCTTGCGCAGGTTGATCTCCTCAAAACTCGGGCGCTTGGTCGCGGGATCGAGCTCGAATGCCGCGCCTTGCGCGACGGCATGGCGGATGGCGCCCTCCACATCCCCGGCGACCAGCTCGCCGCCGCGCTTGAGCCGCTCATACAGGGTCTCCAGCACGCGGCGTGCCTGCTCGCAGGCTTCGCGCGAGCCCTGGATCGTCACGTGGTTGCCGCGCTGCTCGGCGACTACGTTGAGCCGCCTCTCGATCAGCGACAGGTTCTCGCCGTACTGGCCGAACAGCACCGAGGCGAGGCGATTGTCGTCGAAGGCCAGCACGACTTGGGCGGCATCGTCCGCGGGGATCAGGTCTTCGGGCCCAAGCGTGCGCAAACATCAGGCTCCGATGCTGGCCAGCGCCGGCGCGTGCGTTTTGCTGTGCGCGAGCGCGCCGAACAGGCTGTGCGTGCCGAGATCGGTGACGATCACCGGGCGAATTTCGCCGATCAGCTCCGCCGGGCCCATCACCTGCACCGGCTGCAGATAGGGCGAGCGGCCGATCAGTTGGCCGGGCCGGCGGCCAGGCTTTTCGAACAGCACGTCGAACGTGCGGCCGCGGCAGCGCGCATTGAAGGCGGCCTGGTTGTGGTCGATCGCGGCTTGCAGGCGCGCCAGCCGTTCGGCTTTCACCGCTTCTGGCAATTGCTCCATTTCGGCGGCGGGCGTGCCGGGGCGCGGCGAATATTTGAAGGAGAAGGCGCTGGCGAAGCCGACGTCCTCAATGAGCCGCAGCGAATCCCGGAAGTCGGCTTCGGTCTCGCCGGGGAAGCCGACGATGAAATCAGTGGCAAAGGCAAGATCGGGCCGCGCTCGGCGCAGCGCGTCGATGGTTCGCAGATAGTCGGCGCGGGTGTGGCGGCGGTTCATGGCGGCGAGAATGCGATCGGAGCCGGACTGCACCGGCAGATGCAAATGCGGCATCAGCGCCGGCAGGTCGCGATGCGCGGCGATCAGATCCTCGCCCATGTCGCGCGGGTGACTCGTGGTGTAGCGCAGGCGCGCAATGCCCGGCACTTCCGCCACCCGATGCAGGAGGCGCCCGAGCGTCCAGGCGCGGCCGTCCGGCCCCTCGCCATGGTAGGCGTTGACGTTCTGGCCGATCAGCGTGATCTCGCGCACGCCGGCGTCGGCCAGCCGCTCGACCTCGGCGATGATTTTTGCCGCCGGCCGCGAGACCTCGGCCCCGCGCGTATAAGGCACGACGCAAAAGGTGCAGAACTTGTCGCAGCCTTCCTGCACGGTGACAAAGGCGGAAACGCCTCGCGCGCGCGTGGCATGGCGGGTCGGCGGGGCGAGATGATCGAACTTGTCTTCGACGGGAAACTCGGTGTCCACCACCTTGCCGCGCTCAGCGCGCGCGATGAGCTCGGGCAGGCGGTGATAGTTCTGCGGGCCCACCACGATATCGACGACCGGCGCGCGGCGGATGATCTCCTCGCCTTCTGCCTGCGCCACGCAGCCGGCGACGGCGATCGTGATGCGGCGACTTAAGCGCGCGGCGCGCTCTTTGATCTGCCGGATACGCCCGAGCTCGGAATACACCTTCTCCGCCGCCTTCTCGCGGATGTGGCAGGTGTTGAGCACGATCAGGTCGGCATCTTCGGGCGCCGCGGTCTCGACGAAACCGAGCGGCGCCAGCGTGTCCGCCATACGATGCGAATCGTAGACGTTCATCTGGCAGCCGTAGGATTTGACGTAAAGCTTTTGCGGTCTCGTCATGCCGCGTGCTGGCGATTCACACTTCATTCAAAATCGCAGGTCTCTTGTCGCCTGAAAGCTGCTGGGGCCGCTGCCGCCGCATCCCTCCTTCATAGCCGATTTCGCGCTGAAATGAAATGGCAGGCGAAGCGGCGCGGGCTTTATGCGTGGCTCGTCTGCAGCGGCTTTTCCTCCACCAGTGCAAGGCAAATCAGCGAGGCGGCCAAGCTTGCTGCCGCCATCAGGAAGACGCGGGCAAAACCCTCGGCATTGTAGAGGCTCGTGGCCGCAGCGGCGGTACCCGGGGCCGGCTCGGCGGAGGTGCCGATCAGCACCAGGGCGCCGAGCACGGCGATCAGAATCGTGCTGAACAGGTTGCGCGAGAACTGCATGGTGCCGACGGCAATGCCGTACTGATGAATCGCCACCGTGTTTTGCAGCGCGGCGGCGGCAAGCGGCGGCATGGCGCCAAAACCAATGCCGATGAGCGCAAGCAGCACCTCGAACCAAAACAGATTGATGTTCTCGACCTGCCAGGCCAGCACCAGCACCGCAAGCAGCGCCAGAGCCAGGCCCAGCATGGGGAGAGTCTTGTAGCGTTGCACATGCGCCAGCCAGTGCCCGGCGAAGCCGGCGCTGATGTTGAGGGTGGCCATGAGCACGATCAGACTCAGACCCGCGGTTGCGGCGGAATAGCCCAGGACACTCTGCAGATAGATGGGAAGAAAGATGTTCAGGCCGACGATCGAGGCCCAGCCGAAAGCGTTGCAGGCGATGATGCAGCGGGCGATCGGGTCGGCGAGGATCGACAGCGGAATGAGCGGCTCGGGCGCGGTCAGCAGGCGCGCGACAAAACCGATGCCGATCAAAAGCGCAATGCCGAACAGGCTGAGGATGGCCGGCGAGGTCCAGGCATAGCGCACGCCGCCGAGGTTGAGCCCGAGCATGAAGGATACGGCGGCGGCCATGATCAATGCCGCGCCGAGGAAGTCCAACCGGTGCGGGCGCTCGCGCCGCGGCAGGCGGCGCAACAGCGTCAGCGCCAGCGCGATCGCGGTGAGCCCGAGCGGGATGTTGAGCCAGAAAATCACCGACCAGTGCAGATAGTCGGCAATGAACCCGCCGAGCGCGGGGCCGCTGGCGCCGGCGGTCGTGTAGGTGATGGAGAAATAGCCGTAGTAACGGCCGCGGTCGCGCGGGGCGGCCACATCGCCGAGCACCACCATGCCGATTGCGGTGAGCCCGCCGCCGCCCAGCCCATGCACGATGCGGCCGCAGATCAGCACCAGCATGTTGGGTGCCAAGGCGCAGATGAGTGAACCCGCCATGTACAGGCCGACCGCGATGAACAAGGCGACGCGGCGGCCGTGGATGTCGCTGATCTTGCCGTAGAGCGGCGTCATCGCCGTGCTGGCGATCAGATAGGCGGTGATCAGCCAGGGCAGGCTGTGCACATCGTTGAACTCGCGGCCGATGGTCGGCAGCGCGCTCGCCAGAATCGTGTTGTCGAGCGAGCCCATGAACACGGGCAAGAGCACGCCGAGCACGACCAATGTCGTCTCGCGATGCGTGAGGCTGCGGGTTTCCTTCAACGGGGTGGAGGCATCCATTCCGGCTGCTCCGCAACGCCACGGCGCAAACTCCCCTCCTCCCGCGAGCGAAGCGAGCGGTGGGAAGGGGTCGGGGGTGGGGGGCGATAGGCAACTTCCGCCTCACTTCGCGGGAAGCGGATGAGAAGGGAATCGCGCCGACCGATCATGAAGCTTGCGCCTTCGCGGTTCGGATCGCTTGCCACACCGCGAAAGGAGTGGCCGGCAGCGGCAGGTCGCGGATGCCGAACGCGCGCAGGGCGTCGACGATGGCACTCATGACCGCCGCGGGTGCCGGCGTGGTGCCGCCCTCGCCGCCGGCCTTGATCCCGAGCGGATTGGTCGGCGACAGCACCTCGACAATCTCGGTCACGAACGACGGCAAGGTGGTGGAACGGGGCACGGCATAGTCCATGAACGAGCCGGTGAGCGGCTGGCCCGCAGCGTCGATGTAGCACTGTTCCCACAGCGCCTGGCCCACGCCTTGCGCAATGGCGCCATGCGTCTGGCCGTGCACGATGAGCGGATTGATGCAGCGGCCCACGTCGTCAACGGCGCAGTAGCGCGTGAGCTCGATAAGGCCGGTTTCCGGATCGACCTCGACCTCGCAGACCGCGCAGCCGTTGGGAAACACCGGGTCGTGCATTTCGTGCTCGGCGGCGACGGCAAGGCCGCCCTGCAACTCGGGCGGCAGCGCAAGGCGGGGGATTTCGGCGGCAAGCTCAAGAAAATCGAAGGTGCGGTTGCTGGGCGGGGCGGAAAACCGCCCGTCGGAAAATTGCACCCGGTCCGGTGTGGTGCGCAGCGCAAGCGCGGCGAATTTTTTGCCCTGCGCGATCAGCTCGGCCGCGGCCTTGGCGATGATGGTGCCGGCATGGCGCATGGAGCGGCCGGAATGCGAGCCGCCGCCGACGCTGACGATATCGGTGTCGCCGAGCACGATGTCGATGCGTTCGACCGGCACGGCCAGCAGATCGGCGGCGACCTGTGCGAACGAGGTTTCGTGCCCCTGCCCGCTCGGCTGGGTGCCGATGACGATCTCGACGCGGCCCTCCGGCCGCACGGTGATCTCGGCGCGCTCGCGCGGGGAGCCGATCGAGGACTCCACGTAGTTGGCGATGCCGAGGCCGAGCAGGTGGCCGCGGCGTTTGGCCTCGCGGCGGCGCTGCTTGAAGCCCGCACAGTCGGCGAGCTGCATCGCGCGATCCATATTGGTTTCGTAGGTGCCGCTGTCGTAGGTCATGCCGACAGCGTTGGTGTAGGGCATGGCGCGCGGCCGCACGAGATTGCGCCGGCGCAGTGCGATGCGGTCGATGCCGAGCTTTTCCGCGGCCATGTCGAGCAGTCGTTCGATGGCGTAGGTCACCTCCGGCCGGCCGGAGGAGCGGTAGGCGTTGGTCGGCATGGTGTTGGTGAACACCGCGCGGGCGCGCAGGCTCGCGACCGGAATGACGTAGGAGCCGGTGATCAGCCCCGCGCCTTTGCTGAGCGGGGAGAGCGAGACGCAGCGCGCGCCGACGTTGGAAATATTGTCCGCGCGCATGGCGAGGATTTTTCCGTTCGCGGACAACGCAAGCTCGACCTTGGTGAGGAGATCGCGGCCCTGGTAGTCGCTGAGGAAGGCCTCCGCGCGGGTGGCCGTGTATTTGACCGGGCGTCCGAGTTTTTTTGCCGCCCAGAGCACGAGGCCGAACTCCACGTAGGGGCGGTTGCGCGAGCCGAAATTGCCGCCGACGTCATAGGAGAGAACGCGCAGCTTGGCGGGCTCGATCCCGAGCACGCCGGCGAGCTCCTGCTTCTGGCGCACCGCGCCGCCAGAGCCGGCATAGAGCGTGTAGCGGCCGGTGTCCGCATCGTAATGGGCCAGCGCCGAGCGCGGCTCGATGGGCGCTGCGGTGACGCGGCCGATGTTGAAGGTCATGCCGATCACATGATCGGCGGCGGCGAAGGCGCGTTCGGTGGCTTGCCAATCGCCGAAGCGCGTATCGACCAGCACGTTGTCCGGAACCTCGTCCCAGATCGTCGGCGCGCCGGACTTGAGCGCGTCCTCGGTTGCGGTGACGAAGGGCAGCTCGTCGTATTCGACGGTCACGGCTTCGGCCGCATCGAGCGCCTGATGCCGGCTCTCCGCCACCACCATGGCAACTGCTTCGCCGACATGGCGCACCTTGTCGGCGGGGAGCAACCAATGCGGGCCGATGAAAATTTTGCCGCCGCCGGGTGCGGTAAGCTTCATGTCGTAGCGGGTGGAGGGAACCGGCGCGTGCGGGATCGGTTTCAGCCCATCGGCGAACGCATCGGCGCCGGTGAAGACGCCGCGCACGCCCGGCATCGTTCTCGCGCGTTCGGTGTCGATGCGGACAATGCGCGCATGCGGATAAGGCGACCGCACCATCGCTGCATAAAGCTGGCCCTCCAGCGCAAAATCGTCGCTGAAGCGGCCCCGGCCGGTGAGCAGGCGCCGGTCCTCCTTGCGCCGCAGCGGCTGGCCGACGGCGCGAAACTCGGCGGGCAAAATGTTTTCGTTCAAATCACGTCACCTGTCATACAGGTCCCTGCGGACCCGAGCCGCCGCAAAGAATAGACGCAAAGCCCGGACTTGACACAATGTCGCGGGCGCAGCGCAGGGCAATCGCATTTGCATTTCCCTCCCGTTGAAAGGGGGAGCTGTGGTTTCAAATGCCGCACTGTATCCGGGAGCCTAAGGGGGGCTGTGCGCGGAAGCGGGCTTATCGGCGCGGTTTCTCGTCGAGCGGCACCGCGTACAGCTCCAGCCGATGATCGACCAGCTTGAAGCCGAGCCGCCGCGCTATCTCGGCCTGCAGCTTCTCGATCTCCTCGGACTGGAACTCGATGACCTGGCCGGTGCGCAGGTTGATCAAATGATCGTGGTGGGTGTCGGGGATCTGCTCGTAGCGGGCACGACCCTCGCGGAAGTCGTGGCGCTCGATGATGCCGGCGTCCTCGAACAGTTTGACCGTTCGATAGACGGTGGAGATCGAAATGTGCTTGTCGATCTCGGCGCAGCGCCGGTAGAGTTCCTCCACGTCGGGATGGTCGGCAGAATCGGCGAGCACGCGCGCAATGATGCGGCGCTGCTCGGTCATCCGCATGCCCTTGCTGATGCAAAGAGCCTCGATGTTGGTCTTGGGCGTCGGCACGATCCTGTTCTCATCAGCGCCCACATCATATTGAGCAGGCACAAGTCCGTCCATCAGTGCGATTCACAGCAGATCCCGCCGCAGGATGAGGGCGTTCGCGGCGGCATCGCGGCCCTGCCGGTAATAGCCGGGCCGGCGGCCCACGGTACGGAAGCCGGCGCGGCGGTACAGGCGGCAAGCCGGAGCATTGTCTTCATCGACCTCCAGAAATAGCGAGCGAATGCCCAAGCCCGCAAGTCGGCGCATGTGCAGATCGAGCATGGCGCGCGCCATTCCCTTGCCGCGGCGCGCGGGTGCCACGGCGATCGACAGGATTTCGGCCTCGTCAGCGGCAAGGCGCGACAGAATGAAGCCGACCACGGCGCCGTTGTGGACGGCGCGGTGGGCGAGCACGGCGCGGTCGGCCAAGAGGCGCTCCACTTCGTCCTCGCTCCAACCGCGCCGGAAGGACGCAGCGTGAAGCGCCGCGATGGCGGCGGCATCGCGCGGGGAGGCCTCGGACAAAACCGGCGCGCCGCGGCCGAACAAGCGGGCAACCCTACTCATCATCGGCGCGGCAACCTTGCGGCGTCCTGCGGCTGGGCATCGGGCAGGCGCAGGTAGAGGGGTTTGGGCGGTCCCTGAGCTTCCATCGCGGCGACGCCAAGCCGGGCGACCCAGGCAATGTCGGGCGCAGGATGCTCCTCGATCAGTTTGGGCTTTGCCTCGCCCGCGGGCCAGGCGGCGGCAAGGAGATTGGCGGCGGAGCCGACGATTCGCGTCGGGGCGGAGGACGCGCCGCGCACCGCCTCGGCGAGCGAGACGACGCGCGGCGGCACCAGGGTGCGTCCGCCGCGGCCGAACACCTGCAAGTAGACGTGGTCGTGGCGGGCGTCGATCACGGCGGCGACTGCCGTGGAGTCGTCGCCGGCAATATGTGGCGCGGCAAAGGCGGCTAGGGTGGTGACGCCCACCGCCGGCTTCGCGGAGGCGAGCGCGATCGCGCGTGCAGCCGAAATCCCGACGCGCAGGCCGGTGAAGCTGCCCGGCCCCACGGTCACCACGATGCGGTCAAGCTCGGGGAACTCGATCTTTGCCTGGTCCATCACCCGCGCGATCTGCGGCAGCAGCGCCTCGGCATGGCCGCGGACCATCGGCAGCGTTTCCGCGGCAAGGGTCTGGCCCTGCGCGCTGTCGAACACGGCGGCCGAGCAGGCGGCGAGCGCAGTATCGATGGCAAGCACGCGCATGCCGTATGGCTCTAAAGAAGGTACGGCGGTTACAGGTTGGCGCTCCGTCACACAGGACGGACTTCCACCACTTCCGGAACGTAGTGGCGGAGCAGGTTCTGGATGCCGTGGCGCAGCGTCGCGGTGGACGACGGGCAGCCCGAGCAGGCGCCCTGCATGTGCAGATACACGATGCCGTCGCGATAACCGCGGAAGGTGATGTCGCCGCCGTCATTGGCGACGGCGGGCCGCACACGGGTCTCGATCAGTTCCTTGATGGCGGCCACGGTCTCGGCGTCGCCCGGCTCGAAGAATTCGTCGGCCGCCGCGACATCGCCGTCCTCGCTCAGCAGCGGCGCCCCCGACATGTAATGCTCCATGATGGCGCCGAGGATTGCCGGCTTGAGCTGCGGCCACTCGCCGGAGGATTTGCTCACGGCGATGAAATCGGCGCCGAAAAAGACGCCGCTGACGCCCGGAATCTCGAACAGGCGCGCGGCAAGCGGCGATTTCGCGGCGGCCTCCTTGTCGCGCAGATCGAGCGTACCGTGCTCGAGCACCGGCCTGCCGGGCAAGAATTTGAGGGTGGCCGGATTTGGGGTGGCTTCGGTCTGGATGAACATGGCCTTAGCTCCATGGCAGCCGACGGTCGGACCGCAGAGATCATAGTATAAATGGCGATCGAGGCGGCAGGAACAAGCGGTCACCGCGGCCTGCCGGCCTGCCCGGCCGCCTCAGGAGAGGGCGTCGATCTCTTCGTCGCTCAAATGGCCGGGCACGATGGCGACGGGGATCGGATATTCGCCCGCGGTCTTGCCAAGGCTGGACACGAGGGGACCTGGACCTTCCTTGCCGGTGCCGGCCGCGAGCACCAGGATCGCGATGTCTTCGTCCTCCTCGATCAGATTGAGAATCTCGGTTGCGGTGTCGCCCTCGCGCACCACGCGCTCGGGCTTGATGCGCGCGATCTTGCGCGCGCGCTCGGCGGCGCGGTCGAGCACCTGCTTGGCCTCCTCGTGGGCCTCGGCCTTCATGATGTCGGCGACGCCGAGCCACTGCTGATTGCGGTCCTGGGTACCGATGACGCGCAGCATCACCACCCCGCCGCCGATGCGCGCGGCGCGGCGGCTGGCAAAATAGAGCGCGCGGTCGCATTCCGGCGTATCGTCAATGACGACGAGGAATTTCGGCTTGTGTCCGGCCTCGTAGCTGCGCCGCTTGCGGCGTTGTCGGCCTGCCATGGGAGTCCGCGCTTCTACCTCGCCCCAATCCTCTCGCCGTGCCCCGCTCTTCCCCTCTCGCCTCAAGATTATGGTGCCATGCGGACCGGCCGCCCGCCAAGGGCCATAAGTCGCGGAGGGGAAAAGATTTTTCCCCAGATTCAGCGGTGAATAAACCCGACGATGTCCTTGACCGCGCGCATGGTCTCGGCGGCCTGGGCCTTGGCACGGGCGGAGCCGTCGGCAAGAACGGAATCGATGTAGGGCGGGTCCTGCATCAGGCGCTTCAGTTCGGTACCGATCGGGCAGATTTTTGCGACCAAGAGATCGGTGAGCGCGGACTTGAAGGCAGAAAACTGCGCGCCGCCGAATTCCTTGAGCACCTCCGCCTTGGTCTTTTCCACGAGCGCCGCATAGATCCCGACCAGATTGTCGGCCTCCGGGCGCCGCTCGAGGTCCTTTTCCTCGTGCGGCAGCGGGTGCGGGTCGGTCTTGGCGCGGCGAATCTTGAGCGCAATCGTGTCGGCGTCATCGGTCAGATTGATGCGCGATTGCTCGGAGGGTTCCGACTTGGACATTTTTTTGGTGCCGTCGCGCAGCGACATCACGCGCGTCGCCGGCCCTTGAATCAGGGGCTCAGGCAAAGGGAAAAAGGCCTTCCCATACCCGTGGGCGTGGATCGATTCGGCAAAATCGTTGTTGAATTTTTGCGCAATGTCGCGCGCCAGCTCCAGATGCTGCTTCTGGTCCTCGCCCACCGGCACATGGGTTGCCCGGTACACCAGAATGTCGGCCGCCATCAGATTCGGATAGACGTAGAGCCCGACCGAGGCATTCTCGCGGTCCTTGCCCGCCTTCTCCTTGAACTGCGTCATGCGGTTGAGCCAGCCGACCCGCGCCACGCAGTTGAAGATCCAGGCGAGCTCAGCGTGTTCGGCGACCTGGCTCTGGTTGAACACGATGTGCTTCTTGGGATCGATGCCGCAGGCGATGAAGGCGGCTGTCACCTCGCGGATGGCTTGCGGCAGCTCGGCGGGGTCCTGCCATACGGTGATCGCGTGCATGTCCACGACGCAGTAGATGCACTCGTATTGGGACTGCAAGGCCACGAATTTGGTGATGGCGCCAAGATAGTTGCCGAGGTGCAGGTTGCCGGTGGGCTGCACGCCGGAAAACACTTTCGGTTTGAACATCGCGGGCTCCTTAGGGCGGCCTCTTGCCACGAGGCATCCGTTCCGCGCAAGGGACAAAGGGGACGTTGCCCACCTGCGGCTCGCCGGATCGCGGAGCGCGCGGTTGCCGTGCGTGAGTCCGCCGTTATAGTGCGCGCGTCCGAGGGGCTGCATGACAAACATCCGCTACGACGTGCTCGGCATCGGCAACGCCATCGTCGATGTGATCGCACGCGCGGAGGACGATTTCCTCCTGCGCCATAGCATGCACAAGGGCGGCATGGCGCTGATCGACGAAGCGCGCGCGCAGGCGATCTACGCGGCCATGGGGCCGAGCGTGGAGATTTCCGGCGGCTCAGCGGCGAATACGATGGTGGGGGTGGCAAGCTTCGGCGCGCGCGCGGCCTTCGTCGGCAAGGTCAAGGACGATACGCTCGGCCGCGTGTTCCGCCATGACATCCGCGCCGCGGGCGTGATTTTCGATACCCAGCCGGCGGCCGACGGCCCGGCCACCGCCTGCAGCTACATCATCGTGACGCCGGACGGCGAGCGCACCATGAACACCTATCTCGGTGCGGCGCAGAATCTGGCGCCGGAGGACGTGGACGCCGACCAGATCGCCGCGGCGGCGATCACTTATCTCGAAGGCTATCTGTGGGATCCCCCGCAGGCCAAGGCGGCGTTCCGCAAGGCGGCCGCCGCCGCGCACGCGGCGGGACGGCAGGTGGCGCTGACGCTGTCAGATGCGTTCTGTGTTGACCGTTACCGGGATGAATTTTTGCAACTGATCCGCAACGGGACAGTGGATATTGTTTTCGCCAACGAACGCGAGCTGCGCAGCCTGTATCAGACCGCTGACTTCGACACTGCGCTCAACGCGCTGCGTGAGGATGCCAAGCTTGCGGTGGTCACGCGCAGCGAGAAGGGCTCCGTGGTGGCGACGCGCGCGCATACCGAAGCGGTGCCGGCCTATGCGGTGGAGCGGGTGGTGGATGCGACCGGCGCGGGCGATTTGTTTGCCGCCGGGTTTTTGGTGGGCCTGGCGCGCGGCGCGGATCACCGCACCGCGGCCCGGCTCGGGGCGCTGGCGGCCGCCGAAGTGATCCAGCACGTCGGTGCGCGACCGGAAGTGTCCCTCAAACAGCTCGCGCAGCAGAACGGGTTTGTCGTTTAGGGGACGCGCTTCACCCTGTCCCATTCGCTTCCTCCCGGTGGCACTGCCATCAATTCCGTGTCAAACTTTCTTTGATCACAAGAGGCGGCAAAGGGAGCGACGGCATGGGCGGCAATCGGCGGCTTCTGGCACTGGCAATCGGCACCCTGCTTCTGGCCGCAGCCGGGGCAAAGATGCCGGTCGCGCCGGCCGTGGCGCAGAGCGCGCCCGCCCAGAAGCCGGAGATGATGGAAAACTGCCCCGGCCTCATCGCCTCCAATCGATCGCGTTTCAAGCTTGCAGCGGCCGCGGGCCTGCAACCCGCCCCGCTCAAGATCGCGCTCAAGGCGGACCAGGTGCGCATCACCTATGTGGGGCATTCGACTTTCTTGATCGAAAGCCCGCGGCTGGTGCGGATCGCCACCGATTACAACGACTATGTGCGGCCGCCCGTGCTGCCGACCATCGTGACCATGAACCACGCCCATTCGACGCACTACACCGACA
Organism: Xanthobacteraceae bacterium; assembly: GCA_035574295.1. Classification (GTDB taxonomy): domain Bacteria; phylum Pseudomonadota; class Alphaproteobacteria; order Rhizobiales; family Xanthobacteraceae; genus PNAI01. The sequence continues at coordinate 37,640 of DATLYX010000113.1, read as the reverse complement.
ATCCCGACCCCGGAATCAAGCACGTGCTGCGCGGCTGGGGACCGAGCCCGGAGCAACCGGCGCGGCACGACATCCAGGTCTCCGACGTGCGCGTGCGCAACGTGCCGACCAACATCCGTAGCTGGTTCGGCGGCGGCACCGAGCGGCACGGCAATTCCATCTTCATCTTCGAGATCGCGAATATGTGCATCGCGCATCTCGGGCATTTGCATCACACGCTCAACCAGCAGCAGCTCAACGAGATCGGCAAGATCGATGTGGTGATGGTACCGGTGGACGGCGGGGCCACGCTCGACCTTGAGGGCATGATCGAGGTGCTGGAGGCACTGAAAGCACCGCTGATGATCCCGATGCATTTTTTCAGCACCTATACGCTGCAACGTTTTCTGACCGCGCTCGGCCAGAAGTACGACGTAGAGACGGCCGATCTGCCCTCCACCGTGGTGTCCAAGACCACGCTGCCGGCAAAGCCGAAGGTGCTGGTGCTGCCAGGACGGTGAATACAATTCTAAGGGTGGCCGCCCGCAATGCGCAGCACGCGCAGGGCGTCGCGCGTGCAATTGCCGCGCCAGGCCACGATCTGGTCGGGGCGGATGAGAGCCAAATCCGCCTGATAGAGGTCGCGCGCCTCCTCGGTCGGCAGATCGAACACGGTGAGCGGCATCCCGAATGACGCGGCGGCGGACGCAAACGGCGCGGCGTCGGGCGCCTGCCGGCCCAGGCGCAAGAGCGTGAACTCGAAACCCAACGCGTCATAAAGCGAACGGCCGTCGGAAAGCCACAGATGCGGCGCGCGGCCGCCGGGGCAGGCGGTCGGCACGTAAGTATTGGGCGCATCGGGCGGCGGCGCAGTGCCGTCCGGCACGATGATCGCCGAGCCGTCGTAGCGGCCGCCAAAGGTGATGCCGGGAATGTTGAACTCGAAACGGGCGTGATGATTGAAATGGTCGCCGGTGAGCTTTCGCGCGGCTTCGCCCGCAGGAGTCTCGTCCTCGATCTCGGGCGGCGGCACGAACAGGCCGACCGAGTCGGCGAAGGTGCGCGCGTAGGCGGTGTTGCGCTTGGCGATCGCCTGCCGCTCGGGCTCATAGCTGTCCAGAAGCCGCGGCCCGCCCCAACCCTTGAGCACGGCTGCGAGCTTCCAGCCGAGGTTCACCGCGTCCTCGACGGCGGTGTTGTAACCGAGACCGCCGGTCGGCGTGAACAAGTGCGCGGCGTCGCCGCCGATGAAGATGCGGCCACGCTGAAACTTTTCGGCCACCAGCGTATAGCCCGCGTTCCAGGACGAGCGGGCGACGATCTCGATGTCGAGCGGGGCGCCGAGCGCGGCCTCAAACATCGCCTTGGCGTCGCTCTCGGTGATGTCCTCGGCGCGTTGGTCGGCGGCGAGCTGGGTATGGAACGCGAACTCGTCGCGGCCGTTGATCGCCGGCATGAAGCAGCGCCGCTCGCGGTTGACGGTCCAGTACATCCAGGCGCGCGGATGCGGGATCAGCTCGTAGAGCTTGGGACTGCGGAAATAGAAGGCGAACATGCGGCCGCCCATGAAATCGCGCACGGCGCTCGTCTCGCCGATGTAACCGATGCCGAGCGCCTTGCGGGTCGCGCTGCGCGCGCCGTCGGCGCCGACCACATAGCGCGCACGAAAAGTTCTGTTGCCTTTCCCGTCAGTAGCCTCAGACTCGACCTCGACGCCGTCTGCGGCCTCCCGCAGGGCGGTGACGCGCCAGCCGGGCAGGATGGAAACGGTTTTTTCGGCTTCGGCCTCGGCGCGCAGCACGCGCTCGATGTACATCTGCGAGCAGCGGTGCGGCAGCTCGGCGGCGCTCCAGGAACCGGACAGCGTGCGGACGATCTCGGTCGCCGCACGCGCCGAGGGCAGGCTGAAACGCGCGAGCTCGTGCTTGGTCAGGCGGGTGAAGTAAGCAATGTCGGTGGGGTAGTCGGGCGGCAGCCCCTGAGTGCGGATTTTTTCGGCAAAGCCGAGCCGCCGGTAGTGCTCCATGGTGCGCGCCTGTGTGGCATTGGCGGCGGGAAAACGCGCGGGGGAAGTTTTTTCGTCCAGCACCAGCGCGGAGATGCCGCGCCGGCCAAGCTCGATGGCCAGCGTCAGCCCGCAGGGGCCGCCGCCGATGATGAGGACGGCGCAGTCCGATCTGTTGTCCACGATTTCTGCCTGTATGATGCGACGATCCTATAGTACAGAACTCCCGCCAATTCGAGGAATGACACGATGACTCCCACTGTTGCGGTCGTTGCACAGGGCGCCATGGGCGCGGGCGTCGGCGCGCGGCTCACCGAGCGGGGCCTGCGCGTGGTGACCTCGCTCGCCGGCCGGAGCGAGGCGAGCGGGAGGCGGGCTGCGGCGGCCGGCATGATTGCGGTGTCCGATGCGGAGGCAGCCCGCGCCGACTTCTTCCTCTCGATCGTGCCGCCGGGGGACGCGCTCGCGCTCGCCGAAAAAATGGCGGCTCTGATCGGCCCGAGCAACAAGAAGCCGGTCTATGTGGATTGTAATGCGGTGAGCCCGCCCACCAAAATCAAGATCGGCAGCACGGTGACGAAAGCGGGTTCGCCGTTTGTCGACGTGGGCATCATCGGGCTGCCGCCGCGGGCGGGCTCCGAGGGGCCGATGTTCATCGCAGCGGGGCCGGAGGCGGCGCGCTTCGTGCCGCTCGCCGCGTTTGGGCTGAATATCCGCGCCATCGAGGGGCCGGTCGGAGCCGCGGCGGCGGTGAAAATGTCCTACGCCGGCATCACCAAGGGGTTCACCGCGCTCGGCGCGATGATGATGCTCGCGGCGAGCCGCGCCGGCGTCGCCAAAGAGCTGCGCGCGGAGCTGGAGCGCAGCCATCCGGCGTTCGTGCAGAATTTTTTGCGCGCAGTGCCCGACATGTTCGGTAAGGCCTACCGCTTCGTGCCGGAAATGCAGGAGATCGCCGATTTCGTCGGCGAGGATGCGGCAGCCCGTAAGATGCATCTGGCGTTTGCCGAGTTCTACCGGCGCATGGCAAAGGATTTCGAGGGCGAGAAGACACACGCCGACGCGTTGGAGAAATTCCTCGCCCCAAAAACGTAAGCTTTCGGAGGTGGCATGCGTACGCAGGTCGGGATCGTGGGGGCGGGGCCGGCGGGGCTCTTCCTTGCGCACCTGTTGCATCGGGAGGGCATCGATTGCGTCATTCTTGAGTCGCGCAGCCGCGAGTACGTCGAGAACCGGGTGCGCGCCGGGGTGCTGGAGCAGGGCACGGTCGATCTGATGTGCGAGCTCGGCGCGGGCGAGCGGCTCAAACGCGAGGGCATGCCGGACAAGCGGCTCGACATCCGCTTTGCCGGCGGCACGATCCACATCGATCTGCCGGAGCTCACGCCGGGCCGGATCGTCACCGTGTACGGCCAGCAGGAGGTGGTCAAAGACCTGATCGCCTCCTGGCTGAACCGCGGCGGCAAGCTCGAATTCGAGGCAGAGGCGGTCGGTCTCGAGGACCTGGACAGCGAACGGCCGCGCATCGCTTTCCGCCGCAACGGCCGCAACGAGACACTCGAATGCGAATTCGTCGCCGGCTGCGATGGGTTCCACGGCATCTGCCGGGAAGCGATCCCGGAGCATCTGCTCACGGTGTATGACCGTATCTTTCCGTTCGGGTGGCTCGGCATCGTGGCCGAAGCGCGGCCCTTCTTCGAAATGACGTATGCCAATCACGCAAACGGCTTCGCGCTTGCCAGCCGGCGCGGGCCGCATATCGCGCGCAACTATCTGCAATGCGCCGTGGACGAAGACCTTTCGCTCTGGCCGGACGAGCGCATCTGGAAGGAACTGCACATCCGCCTCAAGGACGAGAACGTGGGACAGCTCGGCGAGGGGCCCATCCTGCAGAAGGCGGTGACCCCGGTGCGAGCCTATGTGGCGGCGCCGATGCAATACGGGCGGCTGTATCTGGCCGGCGACGCCGCGCATATCGTACCGCCCACCGGGGCCAAGGGGCTCAATCTCGCCGCCGCCGACGTGCGGGTGCTGGCGCGGGCGATTGTCGAGTATTTCCGTACCGGATCCCGCAAGCGGCTCGAACGCTATTCGGAGGTGTGCCTGAAGCGGGTGTGGAAAGGCGTGCGTTATTCAAACTATCTCACCACGCTCCTGCACCGCTTCGAGGAGCACACGCCGTTCGACCGCAGGCTGCAATACACCGAGCTGGAATACCTTCTGAGCTCCAAGGCGGCGCGCCAGATGGTGGCCGAAAACTACGTTGGGCTGCCGTTCGAGGATGAGTAGGGAGTGGACAAATGCCGTATGCGACAACGCCCGACAATGTGCGGCTCTACTACGAGGAGACCGGCAGCGGCACGCCGATTCTGTTCATCCACGAATTCGCCGGCGACCATCGCAACTGGGAGCCGCAGATGCGGTACTTCTCGCGCCGCCATCGGTGCATTGCGTATTCCGCGCGCGGCTACAAGCCGTCTGATGTGCCCGCGGAGGGCAAGGCCTACAGCTACAAGCACTGGATCGGCGATGCGATCGCGGTGCTGGACCATCTGAAGATCGACAAGGCGCACATCGTCGGGCTGTCTATGGGCGGCTATACTACGGTGATGATCGGCGTGCATTTTCCGCAGCGGGCATTGTCGCTGACGGCGGCCGGCGCGGGTTCGGGGTCGGAGCGGCATTACACGGAGGAGTTCCGCCGCAGCGCGCGCGCGCTCGCCGAGCAGTTTGAGAAGGAGGGCTCGGACGCGGTGGCGCGCAGCTACGGCTATAGCCCGGCGCGCATTCCGTTTCTGGTCAAGGATCCGCGCGGGTTTGAAGAATTCACTCGCATGTTCGCGCAACACGACACCAAAGGCTCGGCGCATACCATGCGCAACTTCCAGGCCGAGCGGCCCTCGCTGTACGATTTCGAGCCGGAGATCCGGCGCATCGCGGTGCCGACCCTGATCATCGTCGGCGACGAGGACGACCCGTGCCTTGAGCCGAGCCTGAAGCTCAAGGCCTGGATCGCGCCGTCCGGGCTTGCGGTGTTTCCCAAGACGGGACACGTGGTCAATCAGGAGGAGCCGGCCTTGTTCAACGCCACGCTTGCGGATTTCATCGCACGGGCCGAGGCCGGCCGCTGGCCGCCGCGCGATCCGCGCTCCTTGCGCAAATAGACGCGGCGCGCCTACGGCGATAGATTCGCAGTCCACCGGAGCAAATACAGAGCAAGTCCCATGCTGAGCGCAGAACAGAACGAACGCATCACCCGTACCGGGCCGGATCGGCCGGCGGGAAAGCTGTTGCGCCGCTACTGGCAGCCGGCGGCGCTGGTCGATGAGCTGGCCGGAAACCGGCCGGTGAAAGCAGTGCGGCTGCTGGGCGAGGATTTGGTGATCTTCAAGGACGACAAGGGCCGCTACGGCCTGATCGGCCGCCACTGTCCGCACCGCGGCACTGACCTCGCCTTCGGTCGGCTCGAGGACGGCGGCCTGCGGTGCTCCTTCCACGGCTGGCTGTTCGACGTTGCGGGCAAGTGCCTTGAGACCCCAGCGGAGCCGGAGGGCAGCAACCTGTGCGCCAACGTGCGCCACAAATCCTATCCGGTGGTGGAGAAGAGCGGCATCCTGTTTGCCTATATGGGGCCCGGCGCGCCGCCGGAGTTCCCGCACTTCGACTGCTTCATCGCGCCGGCGACTCATACGTTCGCCTTCAAAGGCTTCATCGACTGCAACTGGCTGCAGTCGCTCGAAGTGGGCATCGATCCGGCGCACACCTCGTTCCTGCACCGCTTCTTTCACGACGAGGATCCGAAGCAGGGGTACGGCAAGCTGTTCCGCGACACTTCCATCGATTCGGAAATGCCGATGTCGAGGATCATGCGCGAGTTTCCCCGGCCGCGCATCGAGGTGGAGCCGACCGACTACGGCTTCCGCATCATCTCGCTGCGCCGGATCAGCGACAAGAACACCCACGTGCGGGTGACCAACCTGATGTTCCCCAACGCCTTCGTCATCCCGATGAGTCGGGAGATGACGATCACGCAATGGCACGTGCCGATCGACGATTACAAGCATTACTGGTACGCGATCTTCACGAGCTTCGGGGCGCCGGTGAACAAGGACGAGATGCGGCGTCAGCGGCTCGAACTGTACGAGCTGCCGGACTACATCCCGCGCAAGAACAAGAGCAACAATTACGGTTTCGATCCGCACGAGCAGGAGCACGACACCTACACGGGCATGGGCGCCGATATCAACGTGCACGATCAGTGGGCCTGCGAGTCGATGGGCCCGATTGCCGACCGCACCCAGGAGCATCTCGGGCAGTCAGACCGGGCGATCTCGTTCTATCGGCGCATGCTGCGGGCGGCGATCGACGAGGCGGAAAAGGGCGCCCGGCCGCTCATGGTGCTCGATGCGCAATCGGCACCGCGCATCACCGGCCCGGCGGCCATCGACGGCATCGGGCCGACCGACGATTGGCAGGGTTACTGGCAAAAGACCGACGCAAGCAAGCGGCAGGCCGCGAGCTGGGCCAATGGGCGGTGACGCGCGCAGCGGGATCACTCTCCCCCCGCTGGCTGCGCCCGCGAAGGGAGGGGAGTAGCCCCGTGTCCCCGCGCAATTCCAGAGCCGCGCGCTCGCGCTTCGTCGAGCGGCACGGGCTGTGGAGCGCCGCGCAGCAGAAAGCGGCGCTTGCGGTCGAGAAGGAAATTGCCAAACGCAATCTTGAGCTCGTCCGCTTCTCGTTCGTCGATCAGCACGGAATCTTGCGCGGCAAGACGGTAGTGGCGGAAGACGCCGCGCGCGCCATGCGCGCGGGCGTCACCATGACCTCAACCCTGCTCGCCAAGGACACCTCGCACCGCAACGTGTTCGCGGTGTTCGGGCCGGGCGGCGGCATGGACATCCCGGAAATGGCGGGCGCCGGCAACATCGTCATGGTGGCGGATCCTGCGACCTTCCGCGTGCTGCCGTGGGCGGAAAGCAGCGGCTGGATTTTGTGCGACATTTATTTCGACAACGGCAGGCCGGTGCCGGTCTCGACGCGGGCGCTCTATCGCGCGGCGCTCGAGCGCCTCGCGCGGGCCGGTTTCGACTATCTCGCCGGGCTCGAAGTCGAGTTCCATCTGTTCAAGATTGAGAATTTCCAGCTCGCGCCGGAGACGCTGACCTGGCCGCCGGAACCGCCGACGGTGAGCCACACCACGCACGGCTTCCAGTATCTCACCGAGGGGCGCTTCGATCAGGTGGAGCCCATGCTCAATGTGCTGCGCCGGACCGTGGCCGGGCTCGGACTGCCGCTGCGCTCGCTCGAAGTCGAGCTCGGCCCCAGCCAGTACGAATTCACCTTTGCGCCAGAGGTCGGGCTTGTGGCGGCGGACACCATGGTGCTCTTGCGCAGCGCCCTCAAACAGGCGGCGCGGCGGCACGGGTATCTGGTCAGCTTCATGTGCCGGCCCGGCTTGCCCAATACCATGGCGAGCGGCTGGCATCTGCATCAGTCGCTCATCGACCGGAAGTCGCGGACGAATGCCTTTGTGTCGGCGGACCAGCGGGAACTGCTGTCGCCGCTCGGGCGCGCGTTTCTCGCCGGGCTGTTGACGCACGCACGCGCGGCATCGGCCTTCACCACGCCGACTATCAACGGATACAAGCGTTACCACGGCGTCAACACCATGGCGCCGATCCAGGCGATCTGGGCGCGCGACAACCGCGGGGTCATGATCCGCGTGCTGGGGGAAGCGGGCGATCCGGCAACGCATCTGGAAAACCGCATCGGCGAGCCGCTCGCCAACCCCTATCTCTACATGGCCTCGCAGATCTATGCCGGGCTCGACGGGATCGAACGCAAGCTCGATCCGGGACCGTCGGCGGACGCGCCGTATCAGTTGTCCGCCGAGCCGCTGCCGAAGACGTTGGAGGAGGCGATCGCGGCGCTGCGCCAGAACGCCTGCCTGCGCGCGGGCTTCGGCACGTCGTTCGTCGACTACTTCGCGCACATCAAGGAGGCGGAGCTTGCGCGCTTTCGAAAGGAGAGCGGCGCAGCCACGGATCACACCACGGTCTCGGCCTGGGAGCAGCGCGAATATTTTGATTTGTTCTGAGACGGGCGCTCCACGCGCGATACGCGGCGTTTCGGGAAACGTCGAACTCTGGTACGATTTTGTTGCGCGTGGATCGGACGGGAAAGAGCATGCGTTTGGCGCTGTCGATCGGAGTTGGACTTGCCCTGGTAGGGTCGGCATGGGGAGCCAGTAAGCAGGATTGGCAGGATTGCCGCGCCGACCATCCGGACCGCAACATCGCCGGCTGCACGCGGATCATCGAGGCGCGCAAAGTGCCGCCGGCGCAGCTTGCCGTGGCTTACTACAGCCGCGGCAGCGCGTATGGGGAGCGCAGCGACTACACGAAGGCGCTTGCCGACTATAACGAAGCGATCCGACTCAATCCGAAAAATTACGAGTTCTATATCAGCCGCGGGCTGATCTATGAGGCGCGCGGCGAGAAAGACCGGGCGATCGCCGACTACAGCGAGGCGATCCGACTCAATCCGCGCTATGCCTCGGTTTATTTCACGCGCGGCAACGCCTACGAGGACAAGGGCGAGCACGACCTTGCGATCGCGGACTACAGCGAGGCGATCCGGCTGTATCCGAAGCACACGACGGCATTCTACAACCGCGGCCTTGTGTTTCAGAGAAAGGGCGATCTGGACCGCGCCCTCGCGGATTTTTCCGCCGCCATCAAGATCCAGCCCGGATTTACCGCGGCCTATGTGAGCCGCGGCAACATTTTCCGCGCGCGCGGCGAGGTGCAACAGGCCATCGCCGATTACAAGCGGGCGCTCGCGATCAACCCCCATGTGCAAGCGGCGAAGGATGGCTTGAGGGCGCTGGGGGCCATCTCTCGGTGAGACCCGATTACGCGTCGATGCTGGCGGAGAGCGCGTTCTCCTGGATGAAGTCGCGGCGCGGCTCGACCAGCTCGCCCATCAGCTTGGTGAAGATGTCGTCGGCCTCGTCCACCTCCTTGATCTTCACCTGCAACAGGGAGCGGCCGTTCACGTCGAGCGTGGTACTCCAGAGCTGCTCCGGGTTCATCTCGCCGAGGCCCTTGTAACGTTGCAGGCTCGCCCCCTTGCGGCCGGCGGCGATCACCGCCTCGAACAGACCGACCGGCCCGTAGATCGGCGTCGTCTCGCCGCCGCGTCGCAACGTGGCGGGCGGGGTCGGGCGCGGATAGGTCTGCTGCAGCGAGGCGGCAAATTCGTCGAGCTTGCGGGCTTCGGCGGAGCCGAGCAGCGCCTGGTCGATGACGGCCACTTCCTTCACGCCGCGCACGGTGCGCTCAAAGGCAAATCCCTCGCGCTCGCTGAAGCGGCCCTGCCAGCCGCGCTCGGTCTCGTCTTCCAGCGCGTCGAGGCGCTTGGCGATGTAGGCGGCGGCCTCGGCGGCGCTCTGGGGGTCGCCGGTGATGCTCGGCGTGAGCACTCCGGCGATCGCCGCCTGTTCGATTACCTTGCGGCTGTAGCGGCTGTGCAGGCCGTGCAGGATGTTGCGGATCGTGCGTGCGTCCTCCACCAAGCGGCGCAAATCCTCGCCGGCGCGCTCCTCGCCGGAGGCGAGCCGCAGCACCGCCCCCTCAAGGCCGGCGGCGATGAGGTAGTCCTCAAGCGCGCGCTCGTCCTTCAGATATTGCTCGGACTTGCCGCGGGACACTTTGTAGAGCGGCGGCTGGGCGATGTAGAGATGGCCGCGCTCGATGAGCTGCGGCATCTGGCGGAAGAAAAACGTCAGCAACAGCGTGCGGATGTGGGCGCCGTCCACGTCCGCATCGGTCATGATGATGATCTTGTGGTAGCGCAATTTGTCCGGGTTGAATTCCTCGCGGCCGATGCCGGTGCCGAGCGCGGCGATCAGGGTGCCGATCTCCTGGCTGGAGAGCATCTTGTCGAAACGTGCGCGCTCGACGTTGAGGATCTTTCCGCGCAAGGGGAGCACCGCCTGGAATTCGCGGTTGCGGCCCTGCTTGGCCGAGCCGCCGGCGGAGTCGCCCTCGACGATGAACAGCTCGGACTTCGCCGGGTCGCGCTCCTGGCAGTCCGCGAGCTTGCCGGGCAGCGAGGACACATCGAGCGCGCCCTTGCGGCGGGTGAGCTCGCGCGCCTTGCGCGCGGCCTCGCGCGCGGCGGCGGCCTCCACCACCTTGCCGACGATCACCCTGGCTTCGGCGGGGTGAGTCTCGAACCAGGCGGCCAGCCGGTCGTTGACGATGCCTTCGACCACGGGACGCACTTCCGAGGACACCAGCTTGTCCTTGGTCTGCGAGGAGAATTTGGGGTCGGGCATCTTCACCGACAAAACGCAGGTCAGCCCCTCGCGGCAGTCGTCGCCGGTGAGCGTCACCTTCTCCTTCTGCACGAGCCCGCTCGCTTCGGCGTAGCTCGTGATCTGACGCGTGAGCGCGCCGCGAAAACCGGCGAGATGCGTACCGCCGTCGCGCTGCGGAATGTTGTTGGTAAAGCAGAGCACGGTCTCGTGATAGCCGTCATTCCAGGTGAGCGCGCATTCGACGTACATGCCGTCACGCTCGCCGCGGATCACGATGGGCGCGGGGATGATCGAGGTCTTGTTGCGGTCGAGATAGCGGACAAAGGCTTCGACTCCGCCCTCGTAGCGCATTTCCTCGCGCCGTTCGACCGCGTGCCGCTTGTCGGAGAGCACGATCAGCACCCCGGAATTCAGAAACGCCAGCTCGCGCAGCCGGTGCTCCAGCGTGGCGAAGTCGAACTCGGTCATGCTGAAGGTTTTCGGCGAAGGCAGGAACGTCACCTCGGTGCCGCGGCGGCCCTGCGCCTCGCCCACCACCTTCAACGGTGCCTGGGGCACGCCGTCGCGGAACTCCATGAAGTGTTCCTTGCCGTCGCGCCAGATGGTGAGCTTGAGCCAAGAGGAGAGGGCGTTCACGACCGATACGCCCACCCCATGCAGGCCGCCGGAGACCTTGTAGGCGTTGTGGTCGAATTTTCCGCCGGCGTGCAGTTGGGTCATGATCACTTCGGCGGCAGATACCCCTTCGGTCTTGTGGATGTCGGTCGGGATGCCGCGGCCGTCGTCGCGCACGGTGCAGGAGCCGTCGGGGTTGAGGGTGACGATGACTTCCTTGGCAAAGCCGGCAAGCGCCTCGTCGATGGAATTGTCCACCACCTCGTAGACCATGTGGTGGAGGCCGGAGCCGTCGTCGGTGTCGCCGATGTACATGCCCGGGCGTTTGCGCACCGCGTCGAGGCCTTTGAGGACCTTGATCGACTCGGCGTCATAGTCGGCGGGGCCGGCGGGGCCTGATTTGCGGGCAGCTTCGGCCATCTTGCGAGCCTTCGAGGAAACCAAATTCACGGCAGAGGAATCGGTATTGATGTGGCACGAATAGCGGGTGGCGTACAGCCCAAAGTCACAAGCCTAATATGTTGATTCGAGGGCGGTTTTTGAAGACCCGCGGGGGTGAAAATCCGCCTCGCGCAGGGCCGTCAAGGCAGCGTTCTGAAGCCTTGATTCCGGATGTAAATTTTCCATGAAGGCTCAGCGCCGCGGCGCAGCCCGGCCAGGGCTGATGTCGAAAATTTGGGCGCGCGCGGCGACGTCGGCAAACGCCGCCGGGTCGGCGCCGGTGATCCAGACCTGAGCGTCAAGACGGGCGAGCTCATCGTACAGCGCGGCGCGGCGGACCGGATCGAGATGGGCCACCACTTCGTCGAGCAGAAGCAGAGGGGCAAAGCCGGTCATGGACCGGATCAGGCCGGCGTGCGCCAGCACGAGCCCGATCAGCAGCGCCTTCTGCTCGCCGGTGGAGGCGGCGGCGGCCGGCAGGTTTTTCGGCACGTAGGACACGATCAGATCGGTCAGGTGTGGGCCGTCGGTGGTGCGGCCGGCAGCGGCATCGCGGCCGCGGTTCTCCTTGAGCACGGCGCGATAGCGGTCCTCGATCGCGGCCGCCGGATGATCGGGCAGCATGCGCTCGATCCAGCCGTCGAGCGCCACTTCCGCGGAAGGAAAGCTGCTGTCCGTGCGCGCGGCGAGCGCGGCCGCAAGGCGCCGGACGGTTTCCGCGCGCGCCGCGGCGACCGCGACGCCAAGTTCCGCGGTCTCGTGCTCGACGGCGTCAAGCCAATGGGGGTCGGGCCGCGGCTCCTCCAGCAGGCGGTTGCGCGAGCGCAGCGCGCGTTCGAGCGCGTTGACGCGACTCGAATGCTCGGAGTCCACGGCAAGCACCAGACGGTCGAGAAAGCGGCGACGCTCGGAGGCGGGCCCGGCGAACAACTGGTCCATGGCGGGGGTGAGCCAGACGAGCCGCAAGTGGTCGGCGAAGGCGGCAGCCGAGGCGACCGGCTCACGGTCGATGCGGCAGATGCGGGCGACGGCCCCGGTGTCGCTCGGGGGCTCGATGCCGGTGCCCAGCGTGGCGAGGCCGAGCAGGCCTTCGACCTCCGCGGAGACCGCCCAGGAGCCGTCGCCTTCGGCGAACGCCATTTCGTCGAGAGCGGCGCGGCGCAGACCGCGGCCGGGAGCCAGCATGGAGACGGCTTCCAGCAGGTTGGTCTTGCCGGCGCCGTTCGGACCAAGCAGCAGAATCAGACCGCCGCTCACATCAAGGGTCGCCGCGCGATAGCTGCGGAAATTGGTGAGCACAAGGCGACGGAGGGCGGCGGCAGGCATGATGCGGCTTTTACCCGTCATTGCCGGGACTTGTCCCGGCAATCCACTCTTCCTCCTGCGGGGCGCTGAAGGTGTGGATGCCCGGGACCCGCCCGGGACGACGGTTCTGCCGATGCGGAAGGTTTCACACCCGCATGGGCATGAGCACGTAGAGCGCGCCCTTGGAATCCTTGTCCTGAATGAGCGTGGGCGAGCCAGGGTCGGCGAATTTGAGGACAGCCACCTCGCCGTCGAGCTGGGCGGCGATGTCGAGCAGATAACGCGCGTTGAAGCCAATTTCGAGCGGCTCGGCACCGTATTCGACTTCCAGTTCCTCGGTGGCGCTGCCCGAGTCGGGATTTATCACAGACAGCACCAGCCGCCCGTTGCCGAGCGAAAATTTTACGGCCCGGCCGCGCTCGCTCGAGATTGTGGAGACGCGGTCAACCGCGGCCTCGAACTCCTTCTTCTGGACCTGCAGCTCCTTGTCGTTACCGAGCGGGATCACGCGCGCGTAGTCGGGGAAGGTGCCGTCGATCAGCTTGGAGATGAGCACCACATCGCCGATCTTGAACCGGATCTTGGCCTGCGAGAGCTCGATTTCGACTTCCGCCTCGCTGTTCTCGATCAGCCGTTGCACTTCGCCGACGGTCTTGCGCGGCACGATCACACCGGGCATGCCGGCGGCGCCGGCGGGGAGCGGCAGCTCGTATTGGGCGAGGCGATGACCGTCGGTCGCCACGCCCCGCAGCATGGCGGCTTTGCCGGAGCCCGCGGTGTGTAGGTAGATGCCGTTCAGGTAATAGCGCGTCTCTTCGGTCGAGATGGCGAACTGGGTCTTGTCGATCAGGCGTTTCAAATCGCCGGCGGCGAGCTTGAAGCGGTGGGTCAAGTCGCCGGCGGCAAAGTCGGGGAAATCGGCCACCGGCAGGGTCTGCAGCGTAAAGCGCGAACGGCCGGCGCGTATCTCCAATGTCGCCCGGTCGCCGGCAGTCTCCAACGCCACCTGCGAGCCCTCGGGCAGCTTGCGCACGATCTCGTAAAACATGTGCGCCGGCACCGTGGTTGCACCGCCGGGCGAAACTTCCGCGGCGACGGTTTCCGTCACTTCCAGATCGAGATCGGTGGCCTTGAGCAGGAGTGCGGATTTTTCCGCGCGCAGCAGCACATTGGCGAGAATCGGAATGGTGTTGCGGCGCTCGACCACGCGATGCATGTGGGACAGCGCTTTGAGAAGCTCTGCGCGTTCCACCGTGATCTTCATGCGGGCGCCTGTCTGCGCGGATGCCAGGGCGACGTTCATGGGACCAGCAAATTGGCGCGAACCCAAAGCTTTCGCAAGGGAGAACGAAAACGCGCGAGGACGTTTTACCCAGCCGTTTCGGCGGGCGCCGGAGCCAAATTGCGCGGCCGGCGCCCGCGGAGCCGGCTCACTCCTGCAGTTGCCGCTTGAGCAATTCGATCTCGTCGGCGAGCGCGGTGTCGCTGCCGACCAGATTCTCGATCTTGCGCACGGCGTGCAGCACGGTGGTATGGTCGCGGCCGCCAAAACGTCGCCCGATCTCGGGCAGCGAGCGGAGCGTCAGCGTTTTGGCGAGATACATCGCCACCTGGCGCGGACGCACCACATTGGCCGTGCGGCGCGAGGACAAGAGATCTGCGCGGCTGACGTTGTATTGCCGGGCAACGATGCGCTGAATCTCCTCGATCTTGACCCGCTTGGGCTCCTGCGGCCGGATCAGGTCGCGCACCTCGCGTTCGGCCATCTCCATGGTCACGGTCTGCCCGGTGAGCTTGGCATGGGCGAGCAGGCGGTTCACCGCCCCTTCGAGATCGCGGCCGTTGTGAGTCACGGTCTTGGCGATATATGCCAACACCGGCGCAGGCACATCAAAGCTCGGATGATGGGCGCGCGCCGCGGCAACGCGGGCTTTCAGGATTTCCAGCCGCAGCTCCTCGCCGAGTGCCCCCATCTCCACCACGAGCCCGCCGGCAAGCCGCGAACGCACGCGGTCGTCGAGGCTCTCAAGGTCGGTCGGCGGACGGTCGGCGGCTATCACCACCTGCCGGCCGGCGTCGATCAGGGCATTGAGGGTGTGGCAGAATTCGGCCTGCGTGGATTTGCCCTGCAGAAACTGCAGATCGTCGATCACCAGCACGTCGATGCCGCGGAGGGCCTCCTTGAAGGCGAGCGCGGTCTGCGTGCGCAGCGCCGAGACGAAGCCGTACATGAATTTTTCGGCGGTCAGATACAGCACCTTGCGCTCGCCCGCGGCGTTTCCCGCCCAGGTGATCGCCTGCAGAAGGTGGGTCTTGCCGAGCCCGACGCCGGCGTGAATGTACAGCGGGTTGAACATCACCACGTCGCCGCGCTTGGCCGAGGCCACTTGCTTTGCCGCCGCGTGCGCCAGCGTGTTGGAACGTCCGACGACGAAGGTCTCGAAGGTGAACCGCTGATCGAGCGGAGAACCGCCGAGCGCCTCGTGACCCGCGGACAGCGGGGTCAGCGCCACGCGCTGCTCGCCATCGGGTTTCCCGGGACGCAGTTCTCGCGCGCTGTCGGACTGCTCGGAAGCCTTGGTCTTCGCCGCGTTCAGTCGGATGATGGCGCCGCGCACGGACAATTCGATGCGTTGCACCTCCGGCTGCTCGGCCTGCCAGCAGGCCAGCATCCGGTCGGCATAGTGCGACTGGATCCAACTTTTCAGAAAACGCGTGGGGACCGAGAGGTGGACGGTGTTGTCTTCGATGCGCTCAAGGTCCATGCGCGCAAACCAGCTCAAAAACACGTCTTCGCCGACATCGGCGCGCAGCCGGCCTTTGACGCGGGTCCAGCGCTCCGCATCGAGGCCGCCGGCCTTCTCCGGCGCGGGAGGCTGACTCTCGCTCGGACGCTCGTTGATGGCATGTGAGGTCGACATTGATCCGCTATCCGTTCGAATGCGGTCACATCACGCGATACAAAGATGTGATCTTTGATGGGCAGGACTCGCCTCCGCCGCGTCGGCGAAGGCCGCTTTTGCAACGCGCAAAGCTTTAAGGCGCGCGTTTCAGCCGCCGTTAAGCGGCGACCAGCTCAAAAGTGCCCCGGCGCGGGCCTCAGCGACGCGATCGATCGGATTGCCGCGCGCCCGCGCCCGTTCCGGCGCCCCGCGCGCACTCGCCTGTGGCGAAAACAGCCGCTCTGTTGACATTGATGACCCCCTCCCCATCGCGGCAGTGCCACGATGGTCGTATGTTACTTGGGACTTTTTTCCTTACGCCGCACTCGCTCCCGGGCGGTAGCCAGAGTTGGGAAGTCCAGCCCAAGCTTTCGCTGCAAGCCCTTCTTGCGAATACAGGTCCCGCTCGAGAACAACCAGGTGTTGGTTGCTTGATCCCTCGCTTAGTCCCTGTAAATACGAAGCTTTTACTGACGCCCCCGTTGGCCCGAAAGCGAAGGAAAAATACACAGTGGGGAAGTCCGCCGCAACGGCGCTTCGGCCGGACAAGGCGGCAAAGGGGCGCAAAAGGCGAAGACGGCAATTGAGAGGCGGTCTCCTCGGCTGTGGATAAACTGTTGGCAAGACGCAGGAATTCCTAGAGGCCAAAATGCCCCTCCGATGCTTCCTCCGGCGCGCAGCGCCCTCGCAGACGGCGTCAGAAAGGCCCGGCCGCAATGCAAGAAAATCCGACTCCTCGTCGCCGCTTTCCTCGTAAGGGTTTGCTAAAGCTTCTGTTTCTGTGAGCATTTCTTATGGGTAACCCCCCGGGCCAACGGCCGCGGAACCGCGCAAAACGGTATCCCTGGAGCTAAGTAAAAATACGTATTTGCGGGCTTTCTCGGCAGTTCCGCAACGAGGTGTTGCAATTCCGTCACATCGAGATCCACGACATCGCCGCACAACTTGTGTTCGCCCTGCGTTTAAGGACCTCGAAGTTTGGTGGATGGGCGTGACACCCCCCGGTCAGGCCGGAGGTGGCCATGACGTTTCAAATTGGATTTCTGCTTTACCGCCCGAGCTTGGCAATGGCGTGGGCCAGGCGGGACACTTTCCGGCTTGCGGTATTTTTGTGCAGAACGCCTTTGCCCGCCGCGCGCATCAATTCCGGCTCGGCGGCCTTGAATGCGGCGAGCGCCCGCTCGCGGTCGCCGGCCTTAATCGCGTCCTCCACCTTGCGTACCGCCGTGCGCACGCGCGAGCGTCGCGCCTTGTTGATGGCGGTGCGGCGGGCGATTTGGCGAGCAGCCTTGCGAGCGGATTTGGTGCGAGCCATGTGGGCGCAAAATTCAACGGCGGCGAGGGCGCTCGCCGCCTGACGGCGTGCTTATAAACACGGGTGGCCGGGGCGTCAACGCACCGCTTGCGCCGATTACGCCACGCGCTTGCCGCGGAGCTGGTCGTAGCCCGCCACCACCTGAGCGCGGTCGGCGGCCGAGAAGGGCACCAGCGGCGGCTTGACCCGCGCGAGCGTGGGATCGCCATGGATATGCGCGAGCAGCGCCTTCACGCCGGGCACGAGCGGCTTGCCATCAAACAACTGGCGGATGGCGACGGCCGCCGCGTGCGCGGTCTGATCGCCTGCGGACCAGGCGCGCTGGCACAGGTCGGCGTTGAGATTGGCAGTGGCCGAGATGCAGCCGGCGAAGCCGCCATCGCGGGCTTCGAGCAATACGGCTTCGGTTGAGGGGAACACGGCGAAGTCCTTCGAAACCGCCGCTGCGTCGCGGGCATAGGCCATGTCGCCGGAGGAATCCTTCAGGCCCACGATGCGGGCAGGGAAGGCCTCGCGCAGGCGGCGCACCAGTTTGACATGCCAGTGCAGGCCGGACTGCTGGGGGAAATGATAGAGATAGATCGGGATCGGCCGTTCCGCCGTTGCCGTGATGATGGCGTCGATGTAGGCGAACAGGCCGTCGTCGGGTACGCCTTTGTAATAGAACGGCGGCAGCACCAGCGCCCCGGCGAAATTCAGTTCGGCGGCGTGGCGAGTCAACGCGATGGCGTCAGCCACGGCGGCGGCGCCGGTGCCGACCATCATGCGGTCGAGGGGGAGGCCGGCGTCGCGGTAGGCGGTCATCACGCGCTTGCGCTCCTCGACCGAGAACGAGGTGGCCTCGCCGGTGGTGCCGAGCACGTTGAGCCCGTCGCAGCCGTTGTCGAGGAGAAAGCGCGCGAGTTTCGTGGCGCGCGCAAGATCGGGGATACCGGTTTCGTCGATCGGGGTGGCGATGGCGGCGATGACGCCCTTGAGTCTGGTTGCGGTCATTTCGATACGGTCCGTTGTTGCGTAAAGTTGCGGGCAAGGAGGGACTACGCCGAGACGCGGCTCTTTTCCTTGGCGAAGACGCTCAGGCCCAACCATCGCTGCATTGATTTCGCAAGCTCCTGATCCCCGATGAGTTCAAGCTGGCCGGCATCGACTTCCTTCTGCACCGTGGAAAGGCCCATCCAGATTGCGGTCATGCTGCGCAACGAACCGCGCACGTAGAGATCGACGTCGAAGCCGGGATTGGTGGCGCACAGGTCCACGTGGCCGCCGTCATGGCCGCCGTCGATGACCAGCCACCAGGAGCGTTTGGCCGAGCTGACCTCGGGAAAAACGAAGTTGATGGTGCAGCGCCGCGCCGGAAGCGGTCTCGGATCGAGCCAGCGGCGCATGTCCCACATGAGCAGCGAGGGGTCGAGATTTTTCAGGGAGACCGACGACTCAACCCAACGCTGGCCCCAGATGCCGAGCGACATGACCACGGGACGCAGGTCTTCACCGGCTTCGGTCAGCTTGTATTCCACGATACCCGGCTGGCCGGTCGGCACGGTGACGATGACGCCGGCCTCCTCCAATTCCTTCAGCCGCTTGGAGAGCAGCGTCGGCGACATAAGCGGGACCCCGCGGCGTAGATCGTTGAACCGGGTCGAGCCGCAGAGCAGCTCGCGCACGATCAGCGCCGTCCAGCGCGAACAGACGATTTCCGCCGCCATGGCCACTGGGCAGAACTGGCCATAACTGCCGCTATCGCGATGAGGCATGCCCCCTCCAGCGTCGGGACCTGATTACCTGCAGCATCTCACGGATACAAATACTGTAGCGGTCCCCGACCGCTGCGTCACCGTGAAATGCAGACGTCTTGGCGGTTTCAAAGCAAACCGATGGGTTAGCTACACTTTCTGGACTGGTCGGAGGCCGCCGGATGCGACAAACATGACGACAGTCAGGGCAAGGCAGGACCATCTGCGTCATTCCCGCATCGAACGGAGTTTCGTCATGAGCGCCACATCCCCAGTGAAAATCTCCATGACCGGCCGCAGCGCGATCGAAATCGCGCGCGAACTCGGCCCGACGCTGGCGCGCCGCGCCGAAGAGAGAAGCGATGAGGACCAATATGTCGCAGACAACATCGCGCTATTGAAGTCGTCAGGGCTGGTGGAGGCCGGTGTACCGCGCGAACTCGGCGGCGGCGGAGCCGATGTGGACGATCTCGCCGCCATGCTGCGGACGCTCGCCTATTACTGCGGGTCGACAGGGCTTGCGTTCTCCATGCATACCCATCAGGTCGCGATTCCCGCTTGGCGGTGGAAACATCAGAAGGCGGCTGCCCCCGCGGTCGAGCCGCTGCTCAAGCGGGTCGCGAGCGAGCGGATCATGCTGTTGTCAAGCGGCGGCTCGGACTGGATCGGGGGCTCCGGCAAAGCCGAAAAGGTCGAAGGGGGCTATCGTATCACCGCGCGGAAGATTTTCAGCTCGGGTGCGCCCACGGGCGACATCCTGATGACGAGCGCGGTGCTCGACACTGACGAGGGGCCGTCCGTTCTGCATTTCGGGATTCCGATGAACTCGCCGCACGTGAAGATTCTGGACACCTGGCGCACGCTCGGCATGCGCGGCACCGGTTCGCACGACGTGCAGATCGACGGGCACGTGGTGCCGGAAGCCGCCGTTCCGCTGCGGCGCAAGGCCGGCGAATGGCATCCGGTGTTCCAGATCATTGCAACGATCGCCTTCCCGCTGATCTATTCCGTCTATGTCGGCGTGGCGGAGAGCGCGCGCGACATTGCGATCAGGCTCGCCAAGCGCAAGACTCCAAATCAGCACGCGGTCAATCTTGCCGGGCGCATGGAAACCGAACTCACCGGAGCGCGGCTCGGCCTGGATTCGATGCTGGCGGCGGTGCGCCTGAATGCGCCGTCGGCGGAGACCGTGAACCAGGTCATGATCGGCAAGCAACTGGTCACACGGCACGCGATCACCGCCGTCGAATGTGCGATGGAGCTTGCGGGCGGCGCGGGATTTTATCGGGCTGCGGGTCTGGAGCGACGGTTCCGCGACATGCAGGCGGCCCGCTATCACCCGTTGCAAGCGGGACCGCAGGCGGAATACGCCGGCGCGATGGCGCTCGGGCTGTCGGTGGATAAAATCTTCTGACTTTCCGTGAAGGCGATCAGCCGCTGACGTTGAAGGCGGCGAGCGCCGCCATGTTGACGAGCTGATTGTCCTTGGCGGTGAGCGGCACGATCTGCACCGAACGGTCGAGGCCGACGAGAATAGGCCCGATCACGGTCGCGCCGCCCAGCTCCTGCAACAGCTTGGTCGAGATCGAGGCGGAGTGGAACGCCGGCATGATCAGCACGTTGGCCGGTCCGGACAGCCGGCAGAACGGATAGGCCGCCGCCGCCTCGGGGTTGAGCGCGACGTCGGCGGCCATCTCGCCGTCGTACTCGAAATCGACGCGGCGCTGATCGAGGATTTTGACCGCGCGCTGTACGTGAGCGGAACGCTCGCCGGGCGGGTGGCCGAAGGTGGAGAAGGCGAGCAGGGCAAGGCGCGGCACATAGCCGAGGCGGCGCGCCACCCCGGCCGCTTCCACTGCGATGTCGGCAAGGCTTTCGGCGTCCGGCATCTCGTTGACGGCGGTGTCGGCCACCAGCACGGTGCGGCCCCGCGCCAGCACGAGCGATACGCCGATCACGCGATGGCCGGGCTTGGGGTCGATGCAGCGGCGCACATCATCGAGCGCCACGGAAAAATTGCGGGTGACGCCGGTGATCATGGCGTCGGCGTCGTCAAGCGCCACCATGCAGGCGGCAAAGTGGTTGCGGTCGGTGTTGATCAGGCGCTGGCAATCGCGCGCGAGATAGCCATGACGCTGCAACCGCTCGTACAGATAGGCCGCATAGGTGGCGTTGCGGCGCGAGAGCGCGGCGTTGATGATCTCGATGCCGCCGTTGAGGGCGATGCCGAGATTCTGCGCGGTCTCGCGGATCGGCGCTTCGCGACCGACCAGCAAAGCAGTGCCGAGACCCTGGTGCACGAAGCTCGCCGCGGCGCGGATCACCTGCTCCTCCTCGCCTTCGGCAAAAACCACGCGCTTGGGCGCGCGCCGCAGCCGCTCGAACACGCGCGCCAGAACGCCGGCCACCGGGTCGCGCCGGGTGCGCAGTTGCGAGCGGTAAGCGTCCATGTTGGCGATCGGCTTGCGGGCGACGCCGGTGTCCATGGCGGCCTTGGCCACCGCCGGCGGCACGTGCGAGATCAGCCGTGGATCGAACGGGACCGGGATGATGTAGTCGGGGCCGTATTTGGGCCGCGTGCCGTAGGCGGCGGCAACCTCGTCCGGCACGTCCTCGCGCGCAAGCTCGGCGAGCGCGCGGGCGGCGGCGATCTTCATTTCCATATTGATGGTGGTCGCCCGCACATCGAGCGCGCCGCGGAAGATGTAGGGGAAGCCGAGCACGTTGTTGATCTGGTTCGGGTAGTCGGAGCGGCCGGTCGCCATGATCGCGTCGGTGCGCACCTCCGCCACCTCCTCCACGGTAATCTCGGGATCAGGGTTGGCCATGG
This sequence comes from Xanthobacteraceae bacterium, assembly GCA_035574295.1. GTDB lineage: Bacteria > Pseudomonadota > Alphaproteobacteria > Rhizobiales > Xanthobacteraceae > PNAI01. Next base: position 16,152 of record DATLYX010000113.1, on the reverse strand, counting down.
CGAAGATGATGGGCTTGGCCGCCATGGATTTCACCATCTCCTTGGTCATGGCACCTTTGGCGGACAGGCCGAAGAAGACGTCGGCGCCTTCGAGCGCCTCGGCGAGCGTGCGGGCGGAAGTCTTGACCGCGTAGGCCGACTTCCACTGGTTCATGCCCTCCTTGCGACCCTGATAAATCACGCCCTTGGTGTCGCACAGAATCAGGTTTTCCGGCGCAAAACCGATGGCGCGCAACAGTTCGAGGCAGGCGATGCCGGCCGCGCCGGCACCGTTGCACACGAGCTTGGTGGCCTTGATCTCGCGGCCGGTGAGATGCAGCGCGTTGAGCAGGCCGGCGGCGGCGATGATGGCGGTGCCGTGCTGATCGTCGTGGAATACGGGAATGTCGAGCAGCGCGCGCAGCTTCTCCTCGATGATGAAGCATTCCGGCGCCTTGATGTCTTCAAGGTTAATACCACCCCAACCCTTGCCAAGATATTTTACGCAGTTGATGAACTCCTCGGGATCCTCGGTGGAGACTTCAAGATCTATGGAGTCGATGTCGGCAAAACGCTTGAACAGCACCGCCTTGCCTTCCATCACCGGCTTGGCGGCAAGCGCGCCGCGGTTGCCGAGACCCAGGATCGCGGTACCGTTGGTGATCACGGCGACGAAATTGCCCTTGGTCGTGTATTCGAAGGCAAGCGCCTCGTCGGAAGCGATCGCCAGCACCGGAACCGCAACGCCGGGCGAATAGGCGAGCGAAAGATCGCGCTGGGTCGCCATGGGCTTGGTCGCCACCACTTCGAGCTTGCCCGGTCGCCCCTGGCTGTGGAACTGCAACGCTTCCTGGTCGGTAATGGTCGGACGGTTGCCGCGGCCGTTCGCTTTGACTGACATTGCTACTCCCCCGGCCAACAGGCCGAATAACAAACGTTAACGGATGCGGCATAGGCAACTCAAGGGCGCGCGTGTCGCAACCGGCGATCGTGCGTAAACGGCCGCCGGGGTTGAATTGGCGGACCGCCCGCGCTATTCGGTACAGCGGATGCGCGACCACACACGGAGAGGAACCAATGATACGGTTTGTGCTCCGCTTCCTCGGTATCGTGCTGCTCGCGTTGGCGTTTGTGTTCTTCGTTTATGACGGCGTGAAGTCGATTGCCGACCATGGCGTGTATGCCACGCGGATCGAGCAGTTCTGGATCGAGGTGAACAGCGGCAGCCTGCAGGCCCTGCGCGACAGCATCGAGCAGGCGGCCGGCGCGGCGTTGTGGCGCTGGGTGGTGCAGCCGGTGCTCAACCAGCCGGCGGCGCTGGTGTTCGGCGTGCTGAGCCTGATCCTGATTCTTTTGGGCCGCAAGAAGAAGCCACTGATCGGCTACGCGCGCGATTAGCGCGCGCTATCGACTGAAATTCATGGCCCGTCCCGGGCGGAGCGCCTTCTGTCCATGTCCCGGGCGCAGCGCAGCGCGTAAGCGGAGCGGTGCGTTGCAGACTCGGGACCGTACAGGGGGATTGCCGCTGAAGATTATCACCGGTGCGCGACGATGCGAGGCATTTATGCGACAACGCGAGGCATTGTATTTGGCGGTCCCGGATCAGCGGCACCGTTCGCGCTGACGCGCTCACGCTGCACCGCACCCGGGACGTAACTTATTTGCCGAAGGGCCTACTTGCCGAGCGCGTCGATGCCGGCGCGCGCCACCTGGCTGTTCTGCGCCGAAATCACGCCGGAGACGCCGATGGCGCCGATGATCTTGCCGTCGGCAACGATCGGCAGGCCGCCTTCGAGCGGGGTGAAATCCTTTAGCGCGAGAAAGCGCAGGCCGCTCCCGCCGCCGGAGATCACATCGTCGAGCAGTTTGGTCGGCCGCTTGAAGAAGAGCGCGGTGCGGGCCTTGCCTTCCGCGGTGGCGATCGCCGAGAGCTGGGCGTCGTCGCGCCGCAACAGCAGCACCAGGTTGCCGCCGGAATCGATGATCGCGATCACCACCGGCCAATTGTTCTTCTCGGCTTCCGCCTCGGCGGCGGCCACGATCTGCTTGGCGACGGCAAGCGTGATTGGCGGTCCATAGGGCGGCGGCATGGTCTGCGCCGATGCCAAGGGCGCGCCAAATAAACCCACCATGGCAACGACAAACGCAAGGGCGCGCGAGATCGTCATAAGGACGGTCATGGGTGCTCCGCATCTCCTGCCGACTCAAATCGCGCGGCCAGCATAGGGCGCGCCTTGGCGGCCGTGAAGGCGTGCCGTCCGACGCAGCTTGGAAAACTCGCCGCTTTGCGGCGTGCAGAAAGGGCGTTTGCCGCCTATATTCGGGTGGACGAACGCGGAGAGCACCGATGTTCCTGTTCAAGAAGACCGCCATGCCGACGCGCAGCGAGGCGTTACCGGGCCGCGCCGCTCCGATTCCCACCGCGAAAGATCATTTTGTGAACGGCCGCCCGCTCAAAGGCCCGTATCCCGAAGGTTTCGAGAAGGCGATGTTCGGCATGGGCTGTTTTTGGGGCGCAGAGCGCAAATTTTGGGAGCTCGGCGACGGCATCCACATCACCGCGGTGGGCTATGCCGGCGGTTACACGCCCAATCCCACCTACGAGGAGGTGTGCAGCGGGCTCACCGGGCACAACGAAGTGGTGCTGGTGGTATTCGACCCGAAAAAGATTTCTTACGAGCGGTTGCTGAAGACGTTCTGGGAAAATCACGACCCGACGCAGGGCATGCGGCAGGGCAACGACATCGGCACCCAGTATCGTTCGGGCATCTACGTGTTTTCGCAGGCGCAGCGCAAAGCCGCGGAGGCGTCGAAGGCGATGTACGAGAAGGCGCTGGCCAGCCGGCGCTACGGGCCGATCACCACCGAGATTCTGGACGCACCTGAATTCTATTTCGCCGAGGACTATCACCAGCAGTATCTCGCCAAGAATCCGCACGGCTACTGCGGCCTCGGCGGCACCGGCGTGGCCTGCCCGTTGGGCGTGGCGGCTGCATCGTAGGGGGCGCAACGCTTTCGGCGGCGTCTCAGGCGCGAAGCGACCTCCTTTGCGTCCCCGGCGCAGCGCAGCGCGGAGCAAAAGCGGAGCGGTGCGCTGCAGACCCGGGACCGTACGAGGGAATCACCGCAGAAGATTGTCGCCGGTGTGCGACAACGCGAGGCATCGTGGTTGGCTTCATCGCATTCACGCTTTAACACTTCATTAACCGTCTCCGTAAGGCTTCCTTAACCATACACGCGCCTTATTCGGCGAGGTTTTTGGCCGATCGGACGTGGCTCATGGGAATGCTCCGTTTCCCCGCTCTGCTCTTTGTGCTGGCGCTTTGCGGCTGCGCCGGAGCGCCGTGGACGCCGATCGCGTCGCAGCAGGAGGCCGAAGCGTCGCCGCCGAAAGCGGCAAGCCGAAGCACGCAGGTTGCGCGCAGCACGTCCGGTGAGGCCGCGGATCTCTACAAGCTCGACGCAGGCGATCGCGTGCGCGTCGTGGTGGCCGGCGACGATGCGCTGAGCGGCTCCTATGAGATCAGCCCGGGCGGTATGATCGACATTCCGTCGGTCGGCACGATAGCGGCGCGCGGGCTGAACACGGTGCAGCTTTCCGCGGCCATCGCGCGGCAACTCAAGCAGCACGACAAGCGCGATGTCCACGTCGCGGTGCAGGTGGAGACGTACCGGCCGTTCACCATCCGCGGCGCGGTCGCCAATCCCGGCCAGTACCCTTATGTCAACAACATGACGGCGGAAACCGCAATCGCCATTGCCGGCGGATTGAAGCCGGGCGCCGAGCAGAGTGCACTGATCGTCAGCAGCGCGCAGGGCGGCCGCGGACCTGCGTCGCTCGATACGCCGGTGCGGCCCGGCGACACCGTGACGGTGGCGCCGGAACGCTGACCCGTCCGTCCGCGCGGGCGCAATCGGTCGCCGCGCCGCTACGGCAGCTTGGCCGGGGACGAGAACGGCCGCGTCGCATCGACCAGGAACATCACGATCTGCTCCAGATCGGTGGTGCCGGCGCTGAACACTTCCATTGGCGTGTCCGCGCTGTGCCCGTTCATGGTCTGCCCGGCCTCGGCGTAGCTCACCCCCTGCGGGGTCTTTTGCCCCAGCCGGCCGGCGAGCACGTAAAACGCTTCCGAGCCGGGATGGGTGTGGATCGGAGTTTTGGCACCGGGCGGGCCGCCGGCACGGTTGATGCGCAAAAGGTATTCGGGGGCGGTGAGCGCCGGCACCGGGCCGATCTCGGCCACCTTCTTTCCACCGCGCGTGGCGGAGCCTTTCGCGCCCAGCGTGAAGAGCCAAACCCGACCGGAGACTTCCGCAGCCAAGGATGTCGGCCCTTCGGCGGCATTTGCTTGCTCGAGCGTCGGGAACTGCTCCACCAGCCAGTAGAGCGGTCCGGTTGGAAGTTGTTTGAGTCTTTTCTCCGCGACCGGCTCGATGATGAATGTTCCCTGCGCCGTCGCCGGCGATGGCGCCGTTCCAATCGCGCAAAACGAAAGCGCTAAGGCGATCACGCGCGCGACGCGAGACGCTTGCTGTAACATCGTCGTTCTCCTCAAATGAATTAACTCCGGAAAGGGTCGGAAATTGCCAAACAACCCCTGCTCATTTCCGTTGCCAGACGAACTGACGATAGTAGGCGCCGGTGGTTGAGAAGGGATCGAATGAAATCCATTCCATAACGTTGCCATCAATTTTGCTTGTTATCTTTTGATCGATAAGATCACATTCCTTGAACAGGCACCTTTCAACGCGCAACGTCAATCGTTCGCCGGCGGAATCAAGAAAGTAGGTGCCGAAATATGTTATCGCATCGATCAGGCCGGACGAGGCAACGCATGGCGCGGGCGTCGCGCTATGGCGCCGTGCGCCCAAATTCATGATCTGCAGCGAAAAGTTACCGTTTTCGTCGGCGATGAGCTGGCCTTTTGCATCGCCCTCGAACCGATTGACCTCTTCACCTCCAGCATCCTCCTCATAGATCGAAACGAGCGTCCACGTTCCCGCAAGCGGCTGCTTGATTTTCGGTGAATATGGGCGGTCCTGCACCGCGGATAAGGCAATCCCGACGCACAACGACGCGCCTACGCCAAGCAGGATATCTTTTGCGTACCCGCCCGTATGGCCCTGATGAAGTAGTTCTCTTCGCATAATGCAACTCGCTATTCAGCGTTGTTTCTTCGCTCAAGCGGCGATTTTCTCTCTAACGGCAGGACGACAACCCTGCGTCTCGCCGCCGTCTTCTCGATCATCCAGGCATCCCTCGCAAACCATTCATGAAAGACGCGACATGCCGGACAGAACGTTTGCCGGAAAAAACCGGGCTCAACCGAAATTGGGCGCGGTTCATTTCGATTCCGTTGGAAATCTCACGTCCGGTTTTCGGACATCGGATCATGACCACGCCCGTTTACGGTCTTCTCTTTGCGATTTTCTTCTTGCACGCATTATCTCCCGTGAACTCACGCCTGCCATTTAATCCGGCAGCGGCGATGCCAAATCGGCTTGTTGCTACTTCGGCAACCCTTCGACATGGAACAGGCGCACCTTGGCCGCTTTGTCGCGCAGCGGGATCAGCTGCCTGAAGGTCGGCGAATTGAAATAGGCCACTGCCTGGTCGAGGCTGTCCCAGGCGATGACGAAGACGTCTTTCGGCGGCGTTCCTGCCGAAGTCACCACGCGGCCGCGCCGGACGACGAACCGCCCGCCCGCGGCAGCGACTCCCGCGGCATTGAGCTTGGCAAACTCGCCGAACGCTTGGGTGTCGACAATGTCCACCTCGACGATGCTGAGGGCCGGAGGGGGCGCTTGCGCGCGGCCTGCTCTCACGCCGGCCGCGCCGAAGGCGCAGCCCGCAAGTAGCGCGATAACCAGACTTGAAGTTGTCTTCATTGGCGCCTCGCTGTTTTGCGGATCCCGATGCGAAGGGTAGGCGGCGCCGGACGCGAACCAGGGCCAACCCGTCGATGGCGGATTCATTGTGTCATGGCCGCAGCCGATCGCCATTTAGAAGACCTTATTGCTGCGTCACCATTTCCTTGATTTTCGCTCAAGAAACCGTGGTATTTTTCAACTGCACCCAGGGCGACACATCGGAACTGCGGCGTGCGCTATCTGTTTGAAGATTACGCGCTGGATTCGGATCGCCGCGAACTCGTTCGCGGCGCGAAGCCGATTGCTGTCGAGCCGCAAGTGTTCGATCTGCTGCACTACCTGATCCGGAATCGAGACCACGTCGTCAGCAAGGACGAACTGTTTGCCTCGGTGTGGAACGGCCGCGTGGTTTCCGAATCCGCGCTCAGCACGCGGGTCAATGCCGCCCGTCTTGCGGTCGGAGACAGCGGCGCCGCGCAACGGCTGATAAGAACGTTTCCGCGCCGGGGCTTACGTTTCGTCGGAGAGGTTCGGGAGGAGCCGGATACGCAGGGCCGCGCGGCAGCGGAGGTTGCATCAAGCGCCGCCGACCGGGCCTCCATCGCGGTGCTGCCGTTCGCGAATCTCGGCAGCGATCCGGACCAGGACTATTTTACAGACGGGATCGTTGAGGACATCATCACGGCGCTGTCGCGCAATCGCGCCCTGTTCGTCATCGCCCGCAATTCATCATTCACCTACAAAGGCAAGGTCGCCGACATCAAGCAGGTCGGGCGCGAGCTCGGCGTGCGCTACGTGCTCGAAGGCAGCGTGCGCACGCGCGGCGGGCGCGTGCGGGTGACGGGCCAATTGATCGAGGCGGCGACCGGCCGGCACCTGTGGGCGGAGAAGTTTGACGCCGAGACAGCCGACATCTTCGCCCTGCAGGACCAAATCGTCAGCCGCGTGGTCGGCGCGATCGCGCCGCGGCTCGAGCAGGCCGAGATCGATCGCGCCAAACAGCGCAGCACGGACGATCTTGCAGCCTACGATCTCTATCTGCGCGGGCTTGCGAGCTGGAATCGCTGGACGAAGGAGGAAAACGTCAAGGCGCTGGAGCTGTTCTACGCGGCGATCGAAAAGGATCCCGACTACTCCACCCCATACGGGCTTGCGGTGTCCTGCTATCTCTTGGGCAAGGCAAGCGGGTGGCGAGCGAGCGTCGACGAACAGGAAGTGGCGCGACTGATCGACCGGGCGGCGGAGATCGGGCTGGACGATCCGGTGGCGCTGTGCTGGGCCGGACACGGGCTTGCCTTTTTCTTCAAGAACGTCGAGCGCGGATTGTTGCTCATCGACCGCGCGCTGGAGCTGGACGAGAATTTGGCCGTGGCCTGGCAGCGCAGCGGATGGGTGCGCGCCTATGCGGGTGATCCGGACGGGGCGATCGACAGTCTGCACCGGGCCATGCGGCTTGATCCGCTCGACCCGCGCATGTTCTTGGCGCAAAGCGCGATGGGGTTTGCGCATTTCATCGCGGGTCGCGACGACCAGGCAGCCGAGTGGGCGGCGATGGCCTTGCGCACGAAGCCCAATTGGCCGCCCGCGCTGCGGGTGGCTATCGCGTCGAACGCCATGCGCGGCCGGCGCCAGGACGCCGAGCAGGCGCTGAAGCTGCTGCTGCGCGTCGATCCCACAATGAATGTCGCGAAGGTCTGCGGCTTCTATCCGCTGCGGCGCGCGGCGGATCGCCGACGGCTCGTCCTCGCGCTGCGCAAGGCCGGCATGCCGGAATGAATTCGGCCGCGCCGGAGCGGCGCGGCCGATGGTGCCGTCAGGCCATCAGCGCTTCATATGCTTTTGCAGGAACGCCATGGAGCGCTGCCAGGCCAGATCACGGCTCGGTTGGTGGAAGCTGCCGCGCTCGTCGCAGTGGAAACCGTGACCAGCGTCCTTGTAGACGTAGATCTCGCAGTCGGGCCGCTTCTGCTTGATGGTCTCCACGTCGGTCATCGGGATCGAATGATCCTGCTCGCCGAAATGCATCTGTGTCGGACATTTGGGTTTCTCGTCGGCAAAAGCCACGATCCGTCCGCCGTAGTAGGCAATCGCCGCGCTCAACCCCGAGAGCCGGCAGGCCGACAAAAACGCAATCGTGCCGCCCATGCAGAAGCCGATGATGCCCACGGGACCCACGGATTTCAGCTCCTTGATAGCGGCGTCGGTGTCGCGCAGCATGGCGTCCCAGTCGGGTTTGGCGACGAACGTGCGCGCCTTCTCGATCTCCGCCGGCGAATAGCCGGACTCGAAATTGCGCACGCTGCGGTCGAACAAGGCGGGCGCCACCGCGACGTAGCCCTCCTGCGCCAGCCGGTCGCAGACCGCGCGGATGTGGCGGTTGACGCCGAAAATTTCCTGGATGACGACCATGCCGCCCTTGGGTGCGCCCTGCGGATCGGCGCGATAGGCTCCGAGCTTGTGTTGATCGGCGGCTGTGAGCGTAAATTGCATTCCCACGACAGACCTCCCACGCTGGCGTTGTGACCGATGGTTCTTAATCCGCGGCAGCCCCGCTCGCCAAGGGTTTTGTGACGCTGCGGCGGAGCGCAACCCGAAGGATGCAACCAAAGGCTTGCAGGAGCGGACGGCGCGGGGTCGCTTTCGCCAGCGAAGCAACTGCCGCCGCAACAGCAAATGAGATGTTGCGGCAAGGGCCAAAAGTCGGCCACCCTGTGCTGCATGAAGGCGGGCAACAAACAGGTCGGCGCGCGGCTCAGGATCGTGCTTGAGCCGGACATCGCCATCGGGCCGGGCAAGGCGGACATCCTGCAAGGCATCAAGGAGACCGGCTCGATCGCTGCGGCGGGCCGCCGCATGGGCATGAGCTACAAGCGCGCCTGGCTTTTGGTCGAGACCATGAACCGCTGCTTCAAGACGCCGCTGGTGGAGACGAGCCGTGGCGGCCGAAGGCAAGGCGGCGCGAGCCTGACCGCGACGGGCGAGGAGGTGCTTGCCCGCTACCGGCGCATGGAGCTCCTGACCGGGAAAGCCATCGCCAAGGAAATGCGCAAGCTTAAATCCCTGCTCCGCGATATGACAAAATAAACATAACGGTTGACCGGCCGGCAATCTTCTCGATATGTTTATTCTTACATATCGGAGGAACGTCATGGCCACTACCGCTTCGCGCCGGTTAATCCTCAGGCGCACGCTGCTCGTTCTGGGGATGCTTGCGGCCGTACCGTTGGGCACGGGCGCGATCGCCCAGAGCCATCGGACCGACGAGCCGATCATCGCCGGTGCGGCCGATCTGCAATTCGCGCTGGAGGAGATCGCGGCGGCGTTCAAGGCCGACACCGGACAGAGCATCAAACTCTCTTTCGGCTCGTCGGGAAATTTTGCCCGGCAGGTCCGGCAGGGCGCGCCGTTCCAGATGTTTCTGTCGGCGGATGAAGATTATGTGCTTCAGCTCGCCAGGGACGGATTCACCCGCGACCAGGGCGCCCTCTACGCGGTCGGCCGCATCGTGATCATCGCGCCGCACGGCTCGCCGTTGAAGGCCGACGGATCGCTTGAAGATTTGCGCGCCGCGCTCGCCGACGGCCGCGTCACCCGTTTCGCCATCGCCAATCCCGAGCACGCGCCCTACGGAAAGCGCGCCGAGGAAGCGCTGCGACACAAGGGGCTGTGGGAGGCGATCCGGCCAAAGCTCGTGTTCGGGGAGAACGTGAGCCAGGCCGCGCAATTCGCCACTTCGGCCAATGCGCAAGGCGGGATCATCGCCTATTCGCTCGCGCTGGCACCGCGCGTCAAGGCGCTCGGCGCCTTCGCATTGATCCCCGAACCATGGCACGCGCCGTTGCGGCAGCGCATGGTACTTCTGAAAAACGCGGGGCCGGTTGCGGAGCGGTTCTACGCTTATGTGCAGCAACCGCCGGCGCGTACGATCTTCCGCAAATACGGCTTCGTCCTGCCGGGCGAGGAGCCCTGACCGCAGGCCGCGGTGCGACATGGACTGGACGGCACTTTGGCTTTCGCTGCGCCTTGCGGCATTGACTGTCCTCTTTCTTTTGCCGCTCGGCATTTTCTTGGGGCGGCTGCTCGCCTATCGCGACTTTGCCGGCAAGGGCATTGCCGAGGCGCTGGTGGCCCTGCCGCTCGTGTTGCCGCCGACGGTATTCGGCTATTACCTCTTGGTCGCTTTCGGCGCCGCTTCGCCGATCGGCCAGTTCTGGCAAGCCGCGTTCGGCCATCAACTTGTCTTCACCTTCGAGGGGCTGCTCGTCGCCTCGATCATCTTCAATCTGCCCTTCTCCATCCAGCCGATGCAGCGCGGCTTCGAGGCGATCCCGCCGGATGTGCGCGAGGCCGCCGCCTGCTGCGGCATGTCGCCGTGGCGGACGCTGGTGAAGGTCGAACTGCCGCTCGCCTGGCCCGGCATTCTCACCGCCATGGTGCTTTCCTTCGCCCATACGCTCGGCGAGTTCGGCATCGTGCTGATGGTCGGCGGCTCGATCCCGGGCGAAACCAAGACCATCGCCATCTCCATTTATGACCGCGTGCAGGCTTTCGACGATGCAGCGGCGGGGCGGATGTCGGCTTTGCTGCTGATATTCTCGCTCGTCACCATCGCGCTCACCTTCGCCTTCTCGCGCAAGATCGGCCGGCGCCTCGGATGAGCAGCGGGATGAGCAACATGCAGGGTCTGCAGGTCGAACTGAAGCAGGAGGCGCCGATCCCGCTGTCGGCCTCCTTCGCCTGCGCGGCCGGCGAAGTTTTGGCGCTGGTCGGCCCGTCGGGCAGCGGCAAGTCAACGATCCTTCGCGCCATCGCCGGCACCTATCGGCCGCGGAACGGCGAGGTGCGCGTTGCCGGCGAGATATGGCTCTCCACTTCGCGCGGGATCGATCGGCGGGCGCACGAACGCGCGGCCGGCATGGTGTTCCAGAGCTACGCCCTGTTCCCGCACATGACGGCGCTCGGCAACGTTATGGCAGCAATGGGCCACGTGGCGCCCGGCGAACGCGAACTCCGCGCGCGCGCCATACTCGAACTCGTGCACCTGGCGGGACTTGAGCATCGCCGTCCGGCCGAGCTCTCCGGCGGGCAGCAGCAGCGGGTGGCGGTGGCGCGGGCGCTGGCGCGCGAGCCCAAGGTGCTGCTGCTGGACGAGCCGTTCTCCGCGGTGGACAAGGCGACGCGCCAGCGGCTCTACCGGGAGATCGCGGAACTGCGCCGCGGGCTGAACATGCCGGTGGTGCTCGTCACCCACGACCTCGACGAGGCGATCATGCTCGCCGATCGCATGACCGTGCTGCACCGCGGCCGCACGCTGCAGACCGGCACGCCAGAGGAACTGACCACGCGGCCCAACTCGACCGAAGTGGCGCGCCTCGTCGATCTGCGCAACGTTTTCGACGGCACCATCCATGCCCACGACACCGAGCGCGGCCGTACCGTCATCGATTGGGCGGGGTTGAAGATCGAAGCCGCTCCACGCCTCGATCTGCCGACCGGCGCGCGCATCGCCTGGGTGATCCCCGACGGTTTCGTGGTGCTGCACCGGCGCGACCGGCCCTCGCGCGGCGAGCACGAGAATCCGGTCGCCGGCACCATCGATTCGATGCTGGCGATCGGGCAGGCGGCGCATCTGACGCTGCGCGCGAGCCACGCGCCCAACATGCCGCTGCACTTTTCGGTGCCGCTGCATGTGGCGCGCCGCAACGGGATCGCGGCGGGCGTGGCGGCGACGGTCTCGCTGCTCGCCCAAGGGATCTACATCATGCCGGCCTCTCCGGCCGCGGCAGAGACCGGCTGAATGGATCGCAATGGCTTCGTCGCTTTCGGAAGCGGAACGGCCGTCGGCACGCTCGGCGGGCTGATCGGCCTGGGCGGCGCTGAATTCCGCCTGCCGGTGCTGGTCGGGTTGCTCGCCATGACCCCGCGCGCGGCGGTGCCGATGAACCTCGTCATCAGTCTCGTGACGCTGGTCGCAGCCCTGCTCGGCCGCGGTGCGGGCCTTTCGTTTGCGCCGCTCTTGTTGCTGTGGCCGGCGATACTTGGCCTTGTTGCGGGCGGCATCGCGAGTGCGCTGTGGGGCGCGAAAGTGCTGTCGCGGCTTTCCGATCGCCGGTTGGCGCTGGTCCTGGCCGCGCTTTTGATTGCCATCGGTCTCTGGTTGGCGATCGAGTCCTTTCTGCCGGATCATGACGGCCAAGGGCTTGCGCCGACGGACGCCGCCTTGCGCATCCTGATCGGGGCGATGTTCGGGCTCTTGATCGGCGCCGTGGCCGCCCTGCTCGGGGTGGCCGGCGGCGAGCTTCTGATCCCGACCTTCATGTTCGTGTTCGGCGCCGATGTTGTCACAGCCGGCACAGCGAGCATCGTGGTCTCGCTCGTTCTCGTTCCCACCGCGCTGAGGCGCTACGGCCGGTTCGCCATGCTGCCGGGACGGGAGCGGATCAAGGCGATTGCCGTGCCGATGGGCGCCGGTTCCGTGGTCGGGGCACTGCTCGGCGGCTTCGCGGTCGGGCTCGTGGCGCCCGCCGTTCTCAAGCTGATCTTAGGCGTCGTGCTCATCGTCTCTTCCGCAAAAATCTTTGCCGGGCGACACTGAGCGCATTCATCAGGCCCGACGATCGTCGGCACGACCGGCGCGCCATTCATGCGACTTGAGCATCAATCCGTCATCCTGAGGTGGCCGGCAAAGCCGGCCCCCGAAGGATGACGGCCACAATGGCTCGGTATAAGGCCGATGACATTCGCGGCGTCACATCATTGACAATGACAGTTTTGGTCGCGCGTAGTGTCGACCATCGCCCCGCGAAATTTGCTCGCCAGGCGGTGTTCGCATCATGACTCATCCCGTTGCTCCGATCTCAGCCGCCCGCAAGACCCCTATGCTGTCTTACTGGGACGGGATCGCTGTTCTTCTGCTTGTCGGCGTGCTGGTGTTCTTTGCGCAGGCAAGTCGCGGGCTCGTGCTGCCGCTGGCAGAGCTTGAACGGCATCCCGTCTCGCTCGATCCGGCGAATCTTCCGGAGTACGCGGCGAGAACATCCCTGCGCATGCTGGCGGCGATTCTGCTGTCGCTCTTGTTCACCTTCACGTATGCGACCTGGGCGGCGAAGAGCCGCCGCGCCGAAGTCGTGCTGATACCAATTCTCGACATCCTCCAATCGGTTCCTATTCTCGGATTCATCTCGGTGACCGTTGTCTTTTTCATGTCGCTGGCGCCCGGGCTGATGCTGGGCGCCGAGTTTGCCGCCGTCTTCGCCATCTTCACCAGTCAGGCGTGGAACATGGCGTTCAGCTTCTATCAGTCGCTGAGAACTGTGCCTAAGGAACTCGAGGAGGCCGCGCGGTCGTTCCGGCTCGGCGCATGGATGCGCTTCTGGCGCCTTGAGGTGCCGTTCGCCATGCCGGCGTTGATCTGGAACATGATGATGTCGATGTCAGGCGGCTGGTTCTTCGTGGTCGCTTCGGAGGCGATCAGCGTCGGTGACACGACCGTCACGCTGCCGGGGATCGGGTCCTATATCGCGCTCGCCATCGGGCAGCGCGATCTCGATGCCGTCGGCTGGGCGATCGGCGCCATGCTGGTCGTGATCCTGATCTACGACCAGCTCTTGTTCCGACCGCTCGTGGCCTGGGCCGACCGTTTTCGTTTCGAGCAGGAAGCCGGCGGAGCGCCGCCGCGCTCCTGGGTGCTGACAACGCTGCGACGTTCCCGCCTCGTTGCGCGCGCAACGGCACCGTTCGGCGCGGCTAGGCGGTGGTCTTATCGGGTTGCGTCGAGGCCGTACAATCCAAGCCCAAAGCCAACTCGTCTCCGCCTTCCAGCGCAATGGGTCGATCGGCTCTGGCATGCAGCGGTAATTGCCACGGCCGCATTCGCATTCTGGAAAGTCGCGCAGTTCGTGCTGCTCGACGTCACGCTCGCGGAAATAGGAACCGCGTTCTTCTACGGGTTAGCCACCATGGCCCGCGTGTTCGTGTTGATCGCGATCGCCAGCGCCATATGGGTGCCGATCGGAATCTGGGTCGGCCTTCGCCCCAACGTATCGCGCATTGCACAGCCGATCGCCCAGTTCATGGCGGCATTCCCCGCCAACCTTTTGTTCCCCTTCGCGGTATCGGCCATCGTGGCATTCCGCCTCAATCCCGACATCTGGTTGAGCCCGCTCATGGTCCTGGGCACGCAGTGGTACATCCTCTTCAACGTCATCGCGGGTGCTACGACGATACCGAGTGAGCTGCGCGATATCGGCACCAACCTCCGTGTCCGCGGCTGGCTGTGGTGGCGCAAGATTGCGCTTCCTGCTGTCTTTCCGTTCTATGTAACAGGCGCCATCACCGCCTCGGGCGGTTCTTGGAACGCCAGCATCGTCGCCGAAGTCGCGAGTTGGGGGCAGGACAGGCTACAGGCGCACGGCCTCGGCGCCTACATCGCCGAGGCGACCAAGGCCGCGGACTTCCACCGAATCGTCCTCGGCATCGCGGTGATGAGCGCCTTCGTCGTCGTTCTCAACCGCGCGTTTTGGCGGCCGCTTTATCGTCGCGCCGAACGCAAGTTTCGCCTCGACTGAAGGGACGTTACGATGAACGACGCATCCCTCCTGGAAGTTCAAAATGTTCGCAAGAGCTTCCGGAAACCGGATGGCGGCGAGCTTCTCGTTCTTGACGGCGTCAACCTGACGCTGCGGGAAGGCGAGATCGTCGGCCTGCTCGGCCGCTCCGGCTCCGGCAAATCGACGCTGTTGCGCCTGATTGCCGGACTGGCGCGGCCGGCCAGCGGATCGATCACCTATCTCGGGCAAGTCTTGCACGGTCCGCCGCCGGGCATTGCCTTGGTGTTCCAAGGCTTCGCGCTGTTTCCTTGGCTGACCGTTCTCGAAAACGTCGAGCTTGGCCTCGAAGCGCTCGGGTTGCCGCAAGAGGAGGTTCGCCGCCGTGCGATCGCCGCCATCGACATGATCGGGCTGGACGGCTTCGAATCCGCCTATCCGCGTGAACTTTCCGGCGGGATGCGTCAGCGCGTCGGTTTTGCGCGGGCGCTCGTGGTCCATCCCAACATTCTGCTGATGGACGAGCCGTTCTCGGCGCTCGACGTTCTGACCGCCGAAACGCTGCGCACGGATTTTCTCGAACTCTGGTCCGAGGGCCGGCTTCCGATCAAAGGCGTGATCCTCGTCACGCATAACATCGAGGAAGCCGTGCTCATGTGCGACCGCGTGCTGGTGTTTGCAACCAATCCGGGACGGATCATCAGCGAAATCAAGATCGATCTACCCCACCCGCGCGACCGGCTCGATCCGCTTTTCCGCGATCTGGTCGAGCGCATCTACGTCGAGCTAACAGCCAAGCCGACGTCGGAACGCGCGCCGGCACGGATCGAGCGGTTTGCGGGTGCCGGTATCAGCACCATCCTGCCGCGCGTGTCCTCAAATCTTCTCTCCGGACTGATCGAAGCGGTCGCCAAGCCGCCCTACAACGGCCAAGCCGATCTTCCCGTGATTGCCGCCGCCCTGAACATGGAGATCGACGACTTGTTCCCGGTCGCCGAGACGCTGCAAATGCTCAGGTTCGCCGAAGTCGAGGGCGGCGACATCAAGCTTACGGCCGAGGGAAAGCGCTTCGCAGAAGCGGGCACCGACGAACGCAAACGCCTTTTCGCGCACCACCTGCTCGCCTACGTCGCGCTCGCGGCGCATATCCGGCGCGTTCTGGATGAGCGGCCCAGTCACCGGGCGCCATGGAGCCGTTTCTGCGACGAACTAGAGGACCACATGTCGCCGGAGGCGGCCGAGCAGACGCTGCGTGCCGCCATCAGCTGGGGACGCTACGCCGAAGTCTATGCCTATGACGATCACACTCAAACATTCAGCCTGGAAAATCCCTGACCGCCGGTCCTGTCGGCGTTACGCGTGGCTGTCGTTCCCGAAAAACCTTCGGCGTTCAACTAAGGGACGAACCGGATGACCCGGCAACATGTCGAACGTTATCAGGTCTGGATCTATGTCGTTGCGATCATGCTTGGCCTTGCCTTGGGTCATGTCGCCCCGGAGCTGGTGGACTTCTTCGCGGCGATCCTTTGGCCGGCGCTGGGCCTCTTGCTGTATGCGACCTTCACGCAGGTTCCGCTGACGCATCTGCCCGACGCTTTTCGCGACCGCCGCTTCATGGGCGCGGTCCTGCTCGGCAATTTCGTTGTAGTCCCGGTTGTGGTTTGGCTGCTGCTGGCCCTGGTGCCGGCCGATCCGGCGGTGCGGCTCGGCGTGCTGCTCGTGCTGCTCGTGCCCTGCACCGATTGGTTCATCA
>DATLYX010000112.1:0-3247 GCA_035574295.1 Xanthobacteraceae bacterium | reverse complement strand
CTGCCTTCGCAGTCGCAGATTTCGACGATGCGGTCGCGGATCAGGCTCGCCACCTTGGCCCAGCGCACCGGCTCGACGCCGCCCGTGGCATAGACGATTTCCACCGCGGTGCCGCGCTGCGCGGCAACCGCCAGCACAGCCGGGCCACGCACGTAGTGCCAGCCGAACAGCACCGCCACCACCGCGACACTGACGAAGAACCAGAACGTGCTGCGGCGGCTCAAGGCCCTCAAGGATTCCATGCGCATCGTGGCTCGCTATCGGACCCGGTGCCGCCTGCCATTGATGTAGCGCAAAACGGCGACGATAAGGCCGATCTAGGCCAGCGCACGCAAAAGCTTGGCGACCTTATCGAACATTTCCGCGATCTGCGCCTCGTTCACGATCAACGGCGGGGTGAGCGCGAGCGTGTCGCCCACTGCGCGGATCATCAGGCTCTCCTCGTGGAACGCCCGCTCCAGCACCTCGTATCCCCGCTTGCCGACCGCGTCCGGCCGCGAGGCGAGGTCGATCCCGGCGGTCAGCCCCACCGTGCGCACATCGAGCACGTTCGGCAAACCCTTCAGCGTCATCGCCGCATCGGCCCAGACCGGTTCGAGCTTTTTCGCCCGCGCGAACAAATCCTCGTCGCGGTAGAGGTCGAGCGTGGCGAGACCCGCCGCGCAGGCAAGCGGATGGGCCGAATAGGTGTAGCCATGGAACAGCTCGATCACGTGCTCCGGCCCGCGCATGAACGCCTCGTAGATCGCGCCGCGCAAGATCACTCCGCCCATGGGCGCAGCGCCTGAGGTCACGCCCTTGGCGAAGGTGATCATGTCGGGGATCACGCCGTAGCGTTCGGAGGCGAAGGCATGCCCGAGCCGGCCGAAGCCGGTGATGACCTCGTCGAGGATCAACAGTATGCCGTATTTATCGCAGATGGCGCGCAGCCGTTGCAGATAGCCCTTGGGTGGGGGAAAGACGCCGGCCGAGCCCGCCATCGGCTCCACGATCACCGCCGCGATGGTGGAAGCATCGTGCAGCGCCACGAGCCGTTCGAGGTCGTCGGCAAGGTGCGCGCCCCATTCGGGCTCGCCTTTGGTGAACGCCTGATGTTCGCGGCTGTAGGTCGCCGGCAGATGATCGACGCCGGCCAAGAGCGTGCCGAAAAATTTGCGGTTGTTGACGATGCCGCCGACCGAAGTGCCGCCGAAGCCGACGCCGTGATAGCCGCGCTCGCGGCCGATCAGCCGGATGCGCGCGCCTTGTCCGCGCACGTTGTGATAGGCGAGCGCGATTTTCAGCGCCGTGTCCACCGCCTCCGAGCCGGAGTTGCAGAAGAACACGTGGTCGAGGTCGCCGGGCGCCAGCGCCGCGATCCGGCTCGCCAGCTCGAACGATTTCGGATGCGCGAACTGAAACGCCGGCGCGTAGTCGAGCTCCGCCGCCTGCTTCTGGATCGCGGCCACGATCGGGTCGCGGTTGTGGCCGGCGTTGGTGCACCACAGCCCGGCGGTGCCGTCGAGCACGGCGCGGCCGTCCGGCGTGTAGTAGTGCATGTCTTTGGCGCGCGAGACGAGCCGCGGCGCCTTCTTGAACGCGCGGTTGGCGGTGAACGGCAGCCAGTAGGACTCAAGGTCGTTCGGAACAATTTGCGTCGCGGCAGCTCTTGAAGTGGCCATGTCCAAGCCTCGTGTCATTTCCGGGCATTCTTGTACCACGTCATGCCCGGGCTTGACCCGGGCATCCATGATGATTTTCGCCTAAGACCACCCGGCGATGCGCGGGGAAGCGCAGCGTGGATTGCCGGGTCGAGCCCGGCAATGACGACGCGACAACAGCCGACGCTTGCCGCTCTCGACGTCGGCTGATACGTACCATGCAACAATCGCGATTTGAAAAGTGTCCGAAAAAAGCGACAAGACCAACAAGCTCAAGGCGCGCCTGCCGCGCGGGCTCGCCGACCGCGGCCCGGCCGAGATCGCGGCAACCCGCCGCATGATCGAGACCATCCGGCAGGTGTACGAGCGCTACGGTTTTGAGCCGGTGGAGACCCCGGCCATCGAATACACCGACGCGCTGGGAAAATTCCTGCCCGACCAGGACCGGCCGGGCGAGGGCGTGTTCTCGTTCCAGGATGACGACGAGCAGTGGCTCAGCTTGCGCTACGACCTCACCGCGCCGCTCGCCCGCTACGTGGCGGAGAATTTTGACATCCTGCCCAAGCCCTACCGCTCCTACCGCTACGGCTGGGTGTTCCGCAACGAGAAGCCGGGGCCGGGGCGCTTCCGCCAGTTCATGCAGTTCGACGCCGACACCGTCGGCTCTGCATCCATGGCCGCCGACGCCGAGATGTGCATGCTCGCCGCCGACACCATGGAGGCGCTCGGCATCCCGCGCGGCAGCTATGTGGTGAAGGTGAACAATCGGAAGGTGCTGGATGGAGTGATGGACGCTGCTGCTATAGCTCCGGAAAAGCGAACTACTGTTTTGCGCGCGATCGATAAGCTGGAACGTCTTGGTGTGGAGGCGGTCGAATTACTCTTGGGACCAGGACGAAAAGATGAAAGTGGAG
Organism: Xanthobacteraceae bacterium; assembly: GCA_035574295.1. GTDB lineage: Bacteria > Pseudomonadota > Alphaproteobacteria > Rhizobiales > Xanthobacteraceae > PNAI01. Next base: position 693 of record DATLYX010000112.1, on the reverse strand, counting down.
ACTTCACTAAAGGGGCCGGCCTAAGTGACATTCAGATAACGCGAATAATCAATTTTACTGGTTGGGGAGAAGTTGGTTCTGGTGCAAAAAGCATTCAATCATCGAACCAGGTTACGATTGCAAACTTTGAAATGCGCGCTGAAGAGAGCGCATTGGGCCAAGTCGGCGTATCCGAACTAGAAAAGATAAACAATCTGATTTCGTCTGCAGGATATGATGACGGGCGCGTCGTTATCGACCCCTCCGTCGTGCGCGGCCTCGAATATTACACCGGCCCCGTGTACGAAGTGGAATTGACGTTCCCCATCACCGGCGACGACGGAAGACCGGTGCGTTTCGGCTCGGTCGGTGGGGGAGGGCGCTACGACGGCCTCATCGCGCGCTTCCGCGGCGAGCCGGTGCCGGCCACCGGCTTCTCCATCGGCGTCTCGCGCCTGCTCGCCGCGCTTCAGCACCTCGGCAAGATCGACTCAAAACCCGCGCCCGGCCCGGTCGTGGTCACCGTGTTCGATCAGCACCGCATCGCCGACTACCAGCGCATGGTCGCGGCGTTGCGCAACGCCGGCATCCGCGCCGAGCTTTATCTCGGCCAGGGAAAATTCGGCGCGCAGATGAAATATGCCGACCGCCGCGGCAGCCCTTGCGCCGTCATCCAGGGGCCGGACGAAAAGGCCAAAGGCGTGGTGCAGGTCA
>DATLYX010000111.1:0-7149 GCA_035574295.1 Xanthobacteraceae bacterium | reverse complement strand
CTGGCCCATCGAGCGGCTCCTGCCGTATGCGGCGAATGCCAGAACGCATTCGGACGAGCAGGTGGCCGAGATTGCGGGCTCGATCGCCGCCTTCGGCTTCAACGTGCCGTGCCTCGTGGACGAGCGCGGCGTGCTGATCGCCGGCCACGGCCGGCTCCTGGCGGCGCGGCGGCTTGGGCTCGACGATGTGCCGGTCATCCGGCTCAAGCATCTGACCGACGCACAGGCGCGTGCCTTCCGGATTGCCGACAACCGGATTGCCGAGAATGCGGGCTGGGACGAGGCGCTGCTTGCGGCCGAGCTTGCAAGGCTAAAAGATGATGGCCTCGATCTCGGTCTGCTCGGCTTCGGGGGGGACGAGCTCGACCGCCTGCTCGACGGGCTCGATGGCGAGGCAAACCAAACGGAGGCCGAGGACGAGGTCCCCGCGCCGCCTGCCGAGCCGGTCAGCCGCCCGGGCGATCTCTGGCGTCTCGGCCAGCACCGGCTGCTCTGCGGGGATGCCACCGTGGTAACGGATGTCGCGCGGCTGTTCGCCGGCGCGCGTCCGCACCTGATGGTGACGGACCCGCCCTACGGCGTGGAATATGATCCGGATTGGCGCAACCAAGCCGGCGTGTCGGCGACGGGTCGCATCGGCAAGGTCGCAAATGACGACCGCGCCGACTGGCGCGCGGCCTGGGCGCTCTTTCCCGGCGACGTCGCCTATGTCTGGCATGCGGGCGTGCATGCCCGCACAGTGGCCGAGAGCCTGGAGGGCTGCGGCTTCCAGATTCGGTCGCAGATCATCTGGGTGAAGCCTCGCTTCGTGCTCGGCCGCGGCGATTATCACTGGCAGCACGAGCCTTGCTTCTACGCGGTGCGCAAGGGCACGAGCGGCCACTGGCAGGGCGCGCGCGACCAGTCGACCATCTGGCAGATCGGCCACGCTGGCGACGAGGATGAGGCGACCGCGCACGGCACGCAGAAGCCGGTCGAGTGCATGCGCCGGCCGATCGTCAACAACAGCAAGCGCGGTGATCTGATCTACGAACCGTTCGCCGGCAGCGGCTCGACGATCATCGCCGCGGAGAGCACGGGGCGAACCTGCCTCGCGCTGGAGATAGATCCGATCTACTGCGACGTGATCGTCGAGCGCTGGCAGCGCTTCGTTGGCGGCAAGGCGATTCGCGAGTCTGACGCGCACGGCTTCGACGATCTCAAGACGGCGCGAGCGGCGGCATGAAGCAGAGCCGCCTCATGTCGCTGGTCGAGTCGATCACCAATGTAGTGGTCGGCTACGGGCTCGCGCTGGCGACGCAGATGATCGTGTTCCCGCTGTTCGGCCTCACGGCCACGCTTTCCGAGCACTTGGTCATCGGTGCCGCGTTCACTGCAATGTCCATCCTGCGTTCGTACACGTTGCGCCGCCTGTTCGAGGCCTGGCGCGTTCGGCGCGAACGGGATTCGCCAACCCAATCATGAAACAATCGAGCGCGCCCGATCATAGCAATCAAATTGCTCGATTATCCGCTTGATTGTAGGGCAAAGCAGAGCCTCTATGACGCCATCACGATGGAGATGGCGATGACAATCCTTCCGACGGCAAACGAGACTTGGGGTTTCTGGGGCACCTGCGGTCACAACGGCTATGACCAGGCTATGGCCTGGGAGGCAGCAAGCGATGCGCTGGCCACGGCTTTCGATCTGAAGTCCGAGCAACTGCGCGATCTGTTGGACGCCCGCTTCGGGCGGCATCTCGCCGACGATTTGAGCTTCATCCCCGGCGGGCCGGTGAGCCGGGAGGCGATCGAAAACCACATCATGACGCGGCTTGCCGATCGGCGCTGGCGCAAGTGGTTCGAGCGGGCGGTTCGCGAAGCGAAGAGTGCCTGAGGAGCCGGCCATGGACGAGAAAGAAAAGGAGATCTACGAGGCGTATCGAGAGTTTGCGGCTGCAGTCGACGCCCCAGAGCCAAGGAACGAGATCGACCGATTGGATGCCGAGTTCAGACTCCGTGCGTTACGGCGCCGATATATGACCCTGGCGAGTCCTGAGGCAAGGAAGCAGCCGCGCCCGCTCACGCGCGCCGATATCGATGCCATCGTGCCCGGTGCGATGATCAGATATACCCTCGACTCAAGGCACGCCGCGCCGCTGCCGAACGCGCGCTGGAGTCCGCGGCACCGGGTCAGTAGGGTGTTTGCCCGCGACGTCGATTGCCACGGCAAGGCGTTCGTTTGCTTCTACGTCGAGATCGGCGAGCGCACACGCATGTCGATGAGCGCCAAGGAGGGGGAATCATACGTTCAGAGAATGAGCGACAATTGATCGCGTCTCGGACCTGCTGTCGCCCCGCGTCGGTGCGGGGCTCGGGGCCGTAGAAGGACAGCGATGGTCGCTGTCCGTCTACGCAAGGAGCCACCGATGGCACTCTCCGATACGCAGCTCGTCGTGCTTTCCGCCGCCTGCCAGCGGCCGGATGCCAACGTCTATCCGCTTCCTCTCAAGCTTCCCGGCGGCGCCGCCGCCAAGGTGCTGGGTGCACTGCTCAAGCAGGAATTGATCGAGGAGGTCCAGGCCAAGGGCGAGGATACGGTCTGGCGCGAGGACAAGAAACGCGGGCGACTCACGCTGCGCGCAACGCCTGCCGCCTTCAAAGCGCTCGGCATCGATCCGGCCAAGACGCCTGCTGAGGATGCGGCCGGCACCGAAGAGACAGGGGCGGAAGCTGACAGCAGCGCTCGCAGAACCCGCAAGAGGGACAGGGGGAAAGCCGCCGACAAGACGCCCCGCGTGCGCGCCGACAGCAAGCAGGCCAAGCTGATCGAGATGCTCAAGCGCCGCGACGGCACAACCATCGAGGGGATCGCCAAGGCCTTGGACTGGCAGGTGCACACGGTGCGCGGAGCGATTGCCGGTGCGCTGAAGAAGAAGCTCGGCCTCAACGTGATCTCGGAAAAGGGCGACACCCGCGGGCGAATATATCGCATCGTTGAATGAGGAGAATCGCGCACCTCATCACTCGGATTGAAGCAAGTCGCCGGCCACAAGGTCGGCGACTTTGCTCATAGTTGGGCTGGCGACGGGTGCCATGCAGGGAATGAGCGAGCGCCAGTATGCGGCGCACGCCGGGATTTCGCGCGGTGCCGTGCAGAAGGCGCGCGCGGCGGGACGGCTGGTGCTGTTCCCCGACGGCTCGATCGATGCCCGCGCCTCCGACATTCGGCGCGCGCAAGCGACGGATCCGAGCAAACAGCGCCAGCCGGCCAACAAGCCCGCGCGGCTCAAGCCGGTGCCGGAAGCGGCGGTCGGTTCGGTGCGCGAGACGCTCAAAGAGCAGGGTCTGCCTGCGGGCGGCAACGTCACCTTCGTGCAGGCGCGCACCGCGCACGAGATCGCCAAGGCGCATCTGGCGCGGCTCAAGCTGCAGGAGCGCCGCAGCGAGCTCATCGACCGGGCTCGCGCCACCGCGCTCGTGTTCCGGCTTGCGCGCGAGGAGCGCGACGCCTGGCTCAACTGGCCGGCGCGGGTTGCAGCGCTGATGGCGACCGAGCTCGGGGTCGCGACGCATGCCATGCAGAAGACGCTCGAAGCCCATGTCCGCGCGCACTTGGCCGAGCTCGCAGAGGTGAAGCCGGAGTTCCGCTGAAGCGCCTTGGATGATCTCATCAACTTCGCGGGCGCGCAGGACATTGCCCAAATCTGGCGCGATGGCCTCACGCCCGACCCTGCGCTGACGGTTTCGGAATGGGCGGACCGGCATCGGGTCTTAAGCCCGCGTGCCTCGGCCGAGCCCGGCCGCTACCGCACGGCGCGCACGCCGTACATGCGCGCGATCATGGATGCGCTAAGCCCTACGCATCCGGCGCGCCGCATCGTGGTGATGAAGTCGGCGCAGGTCGGCTTCACTGAAGCCGGCAACAACTGGATCGGCTACGTCATCCATCATGTGCCGGGGCCGATGCTCGCCGTGCAGCCGACGGTGGAGCTCGCCAAGCGCTTCTCGCGCCAGCGCATCGATCCGCTGATCGCCGAGAGCCCATCCTTGCGCGAGCGGGTGAAGCCCGCCCGCTCGCGCGATGCCGGCAATACGGTGCTGTCGAAGGAGTTCCCGGCCGGGCTCCTGGTCATCACCGGGGCGAACAGCGCGGTCGGCTTGCGCTCGATGCCGGCGCGGTATCTGTTCCTCGACGAGGTCGATGCCTATCCGCCATCGGCCGACGAGGAAGGCGATCCGGTTGCGCTCGCCGAAGCGCGCACGCGCACGTTCTCCTGGCGCTCCAAGGTCCTGCTCGGCTCGACGCCGACGATCCATGGGGTGTCGCGGATCGAGCGCGAATACGAGGCTTCCGACCAGCGGCGCTACTTCGTGCCGTGTCCCCACTGCGGCGCCATGCAGTGGCTCAAGTTCGAGCGGCTGCGCTGGGACAAGGGCAAGCCTGAGACGGCGCATTACGAGTGCGAGTCATGTGATGGCCGGATCGAGGAGCGTCACAAGACGGCGATGCTCGCGGCGGGCGCGTGGCGCGCCACGGCGCAGGCACAAGACCCGGGCACGATCGGCTTCCACATCTCGGCGCTCTATTCGCCGGTCGGGTGGCTCTCCTGGGAGAACATCGCCCGACTTTGGGAGGCGGCGACCACCGACGAAGCCAAACGCAGCTTCAAGAACGGCGTACTGGGCGAGACCTGGGTGGAGACCGGCGAGGCGCCCGACTGGCAGCGGCTCTACGAACGCCGCGAGTCCTGGCAGATCGGCACGGTGCCGAGCGGCACACTGTTCCTGACGGCGGGCGCCGACGTGCAGAAGGACCGCATCGAGGTCTCGGTCTGGGCCTGGGGCCGCGGCCTCGAGAGCTGGCTCGTCGACCATCTCGTCATTGATGGCGGACCCGAGTGCGCCGAAGCCTGGGCGAGGCTATCGGCGCTCCTCAATCGCACCTGGCCGCATGCGCTGGGGGCCCGGCTCGGCCTTGCCAAGCTCGGCATCGACACCGGCTACGAGGCACCGGCGGTCTATGCCTGGGCCCGCGCCCACGGCCCCGCCCAGGTGGCGGCCGTCAAGGGCGTCGAGGGCTTCAATCGCGCGGCACCCGTGACGGGTCCGAGCTATGTCGACGTCACCGAGGGCGGTCGGAAGCTGCGCCGTGGCGCGCGGCTGTGGACCGTCGCGGTTGCTACTTTCAAGAGCGAGACCTATCGTTGCTTGCGCCTTGCGGCACCGACCGACGATGAACTTGCGGCCGGCGCGACCTTTCCGGCGGGTTACGTCCATCTGCCGCGCGGCGCCGAAGCCGAGTGGGTGAAGCAGCTCGTCGCCGAGCAGCTCGTCACCGTCAAGACCAAGCGCGGCTTTGCCCGTCTCGAATGGCAGAAGCTGCGCGAGCGCAACGAGGCGCTCGACTGCCGCGTCTATGCCCGCGCCGCCGTATGGATCGCCGGCGCCGATCGCTGGACTGAAGCCATGTGGCGCGACCTCGAACAGCAGGTCGGCATCGTCGAAGAGGTGCGGACGGACGAGCCGACTGAACTGCAGGCCGAGAGCGTTGCCGGTATCATCCGGCGTCGGTCCGAACGCCGCGGTCGTCGCGTCTTCCGATCGAGCTATCTCGCTTGAAATGCGAAACGAAGCAGGCGTCGGCCGATGGCTGCGTTCTGACGGCAGATTGAAAATCATTGGAATTTTGCGTCGCGCAGCATGCGTCTGAAAAATGGTTGCGCGTTCCGGCTTTGGACTCTTTACAGAGCTTTCTATCGGCGTAGTGTTGCGCCTGCTTCGAAAAAAGGAGGGGTGGCCGAAGCCACCCCAAGTTGGGCACTCATTGGGGCTGTTGAGCCTAACGGCTCGGCAGCCCCCTACAGTGAGAGCGAACATGCTCCCACTTGCCAAACCGGAAGCGCACGTAAGAACGCACGGCAACCGGCATGTGCACAGGGCATGATGGCCACATGGCCATTTCTCCATATGCCGAAATGGGGGAGGTCCCCATCGCCCCGGAGGCGCCTCACGCGCCCCGCGCGTAAAGGGCGCGCTGAGGCGTCGAAGCTGGCGATATGAGCCACTGTGCTGATTCGGACTCCTATCACGGTGGGGGCCGAATCTGGAGTCTTGTTCGCTGAGTTACTTGGAAAATCCCGGACGCTTCGCGGATCCTGGTTCGAACTTTCCGGAAATGACCCTCGACGAGATGACGGCGCAGCGCGACGCGCTGCTGGCTGCGCGCTATCGCGGCGTGCGCACGGTCGAGATCGACGGGCGCCGCGTGACCTATGCGTCCGACGCCGAGATGGCGGCCGCCATCACGGATCTGGAGCGCCGGATTGCCGCGGTTGAGGAGGGTGGCCGCAAGCGCCGCATCCTCACATCGGCCTCGAAGGGTCTTTGAGTGCTCGCCGCCCTCAAAGCCTTCCGCCGCCGGGTCGGGGCGTTCATCGGCTGGTTCGAGGCGGGCCTGGCGAATCGGCGCCTCAAGGGGTTCCAGCCGAGCCGGGCGCATCTCAACACGCTGATCGCGGCGGCGGGATCCGACATCACCGCGCGCGCCCGCTGGCTCGTGCGCAACAACGGTTATGCGGCGAACGCCATCGAGAGTTGGGCCGGCAATGTGATCGGTGCCGGCATCAAGCCGTCATCGTTGATTACTGATTCCGATCTGAAGGCGCGAGTGCAGAAGCTCTGGCTCGACTGGACCGATGAGGCGGACGCCGAAGGCTTCACCGATTTCTACGGGCTGCAGCGCCGCGCGGCGCGCGAAGTGTTCATCGCCGGCGAAGTGTTCTTCCGGTTTCGCCCACGCCGGCCGCAGGACGGGCTCACGGTGCCGCTGCAGCTGCAGATGCTCCCCTCAGAGATGTTGCCGCTCATCCGTAACGAAATTGCGCAGAACGGCAATGTGATCCGGCAGGGCATCGAATTCGACCGCATCGGCCGCCGTGTCGCCTATCACTTCCTGCGCCGCCACCCGGGCGACGTGACCGATCCGGGGCTCGCGGGCGAGACGGTGCGCATTCCGGCCCCCGAGATCGTGCACATCATCGATCCGGTCGATGCAGGACAGCTCCGGGGAGTGTCGCGCTTCGCGGCGGGCATCGTGAAGCTGTTCCTGCTCGACCAGTACGACGACGCCGAGCTCGACCGCAAGAAGGTCGCCGCGATGCATGCGCTG
>DATLYX010000110.1:0-12964 GCA_035574295.1 Xanthobacteraceae bacterium | reverse complement strand
CGGTGTTCGACACGCTCAAGGAGGGGCTTGCGGCACCGCTGTCCGGCATGGGGATTTCGTTCTCGTCGTCGCTGTTCGGCCTGGCCGGCGCACTGGTGTTGGGATTCCTCGACCTGCAGACCAGCCAAGCGCAGAACCGATTCCACACCGACCTCGAGGACTGGCTGGCGACGACCGTGCGCGAATTCGGCGGCGACGGCGCCACGCTCAACGGCGAGAACGGCGGACCGAACGTCGGCGCCGAGCTGCGGGTGGCGATCGAGCGGCTGCGCGAGGCGATCGCGGAGGCCGGATCAAACCGGGCGACCAACGCCATGGCCAATCTCGCCGAAGCAATTCAGGGGCTGGTGCATCACATGCGCGCGGAACAGCAGATGATCCGCGATTGGGCCGACGCGCAGGCCGAGCAGCATCGCGAGATCCGGAGGCTACTCGAACACCTCATGAGTGAGAGCGTACACAGGTGAAGCAATGGCACTGTCGCGCGCACGCCGCGAACGCGGCGTGGATTACTGGCCCGGCTTCGTCGACGCGCTGTCGACGCTGATCCTCGCCATCATCTTCCTGCTCACGGTGTTCGTCATCGTGCAGTTCTACCTCTCGCAGGAGGTGACCGGCAAAGATACCGCATTGCAACGGCTGACCGCGCGCATCGCGCAGCTCACCGACATGCTGTCGATGGAACAGGCGGCCAAGATCACGATCGAGGAGCAGATGGCGCAACTGCGCGCCACGCTCGCCGCCACCGAAGGCGAGCGCAACCGCTACAAGGGCCTATACGAGGAGCTGGGAAGCGGGGCGGCCACCGCCCAGGGCAAGGTCACCGAGCTCGCCAAGCAACTCGACGCGGAATCGGAAAAGGCGCTGCGCGCGCTGGCGCAGGTGGAGCTGCTGAATCAGCAGGTCGCAGCACTCAGGCGGCAGCTCGCCGCACTCGAACAGGCGCTGGAGGCGGCGGAGGCGCGCGACAAGGAATCGCAGGCGCGCATCCTCGATCTCGGCGCGCGGCTCAATCTCGCGCTGGCGCAACGGGTGCAGGAGTTGCAGCGGTACCGGTCGGACTTCTTCGGCCGACTGAACGCGATCCTGGGCAACCGACCGGACATCCGCGTGGTCGGCGACCGGTTCGTGTTTCCCTCGGAGGTGTTCTTCGACACCGGGCAGGCGGTGATCAAACCGGAAGGCCGCGCCGAGCTCGACAAGATCGCCACCGCCGTCAGCGAACTCGAGCAGCAGATCCCGGCGGAAATCGCCTGGGTGCTGCGCGTGGACGGCCATACCGACGTGCGGCCGGTGTCGGGGGCGACCTTCAAATCCAACTGGGAACTGTCGGCGGCGCGCTCGATCTCGGTGGTGCAATATCTCATCAGTAAAGGGATCTCCCCGCAGCGCCTCGTGGCGGCCGGCTTCGGCGAGTTCCAGCCCATCGATCCCGGCGCGAGCGAGGAGGCCTACGCGCGCAACCGGCGCATCGAGCTGAAGCTGACCGAGCGGTGAGCAAGGTCGTCCTGCGTCCCTATCAGCCGGCCGACGAGGCGGCGGCGATCGAACTGTGGCGGCGCACGTGGCAGGTCGCCTATCCGAATATCGACTTCGCAAAGCGCGTGGACTGGTGGCGCGAGCGCTGGCGCCAGGAGCTGGTGCCCACGGCCACCATCACAGTGGCCATACATGAGGGGGCGCTGGCCGGCTTCGTCACGGTTGACCAAAAAACCGGCTATCTTGATCAATTGGTGGTTGCGCCCGAGCTTTGGGGCACTGAAATCGCCGGGGTGCTAATGGATGAGGCGAAACGGCTGTCGCCCAAGCACCTTGACCTTCTGGTGAACAAGGACAACGCCCGCGCCATCCGCTTCTACGAAAAGCACGGCTTTCGCTATGTCGGAGAAGATGTGAACCCGACGTCGGGGCTGCAGGTCAACCGCATGCGCTGGCAGCCGCGACGGTGAGGCTGAAAGCTTGCCCAAGGCCAACCGGGGCAGCGAGATTGAACCCAGATTGCGTCTTGACCGCGGCCAACGGGAGGCATGGAATGGCGCGACCCCGCTCAACACTCCAGCATAGGGAGGAAGATGCCATGACGGACACCAAATGGACAATTCGGGGGCGCGAATTCGTGCATTGCAACTGCGACTACGGCTGTCCCTGCCAGTTCAACGCCCGCCCGACGCATGGCAATTGTCAAGCGGTGATCGGAATCGACATCGAGGAGGGCCATCATGGCGCAACGCGACTGGACGGCCTCAAAATCGCAGCCATCGCGGCGTGGCCGGGGGCGATTCACGAAGGCAAGGGTCAGATCATCCCGATCGTCGATGAGCGCGCCACGCCCGAGCAGCGCGCCGCCCTGCTTCGGATCATGAGCGGTCTGGATACCGAACCCGGCGCCACGTTCTTCCAGGTCTTTTCTACAACATATGAAAAAGTCCACGATCCGGTGTTCACCAAAATCGAATTCAGCGTCGACGTCGACGGTCGCAAGGCCACTCTCAAGGTGCCGGGGCTAGTTGAGGCGCGCGGCGAGCCAATTCTCAACCCGGTGACCGGAGCCGCACATCGCGCCCGCATCGATCTTCCGGCGGGATTCGAGTATACGTTGGCGGAGGCCGGGCGCGGCTGGGCCAGCACATCGGGCGCGATTCCGCTCAGGCTCGAAGATTCGCACGCGCATTTTGCCCAGTTGCACATGACGCAAAGCGGACTCGTACGCTGATCGCCATGATCGAGACCGCTCTTGATCGCGTGCTGCGGCGCGATCGCGTGGTCGTGACCGCCGCTCTCATTCTTCTTGCCTCGACTGCCTGGGCCTACACCGTGTGGCTTGCGGACTCCATGCGCATGGGCGGCATGGACATGACCGGCTATCGCATGATTCCCGGTCTGGACCTGATGGTGCCGGCAATCGAACCGTGGGGAGTGGTGGAAGCCGGCTTCGTGTTCATCATGTGGACGGTCATGATGATCGGCATGATGACGCCATCGGCCGCGCCCATGATTCTGCTTTACGCGCGGGTCGGACGACAGGCCGCGGCGCAGGACAAACCCTTTGTGCCCACCGCGTGGTTTGCCGCCGGATATCTTCTGGCCTGGACCGGCTTCGCGCTCGCCGCAACGATTGCGCAATGGGCGCTCGACCGCGCGGCTCTACTCACGCCTATGATGCAGAGTGCGAGCCACATTTTCGGGGGGATCATCCTTATCGCCGCCGGTCTCTATCAATGGTCACCGCTGAAGGACGTGTGCCTGGGGCATTGCCAGGCGCCGTGGCAGTTCATCCAGAACCATGGGGGATTCCGAGGTGACGCGGCAGGTTCGTTTGCACTCGGCATTCGGCACGGCGCTTACTGCGTCGGCTGTTGCTGGACGTTGATGGCACTGTTGTTCGTCGGCGGGGTGATGAATGTGTTGTGGATTGCCGCAATTGCAGTTTTCGTGCTGATCGAAAAAGTCGTCCCTGCGGGCCGCTTGATCTCGCGGGTGGCCGGGGCTTGCTTCCTGCTCGCCGGTCTTTGGCTTCTGGCGACGCGGCCGGCTTGAGCGAAAGCCGGCGGGCGAGCGGCATGCTCAACATCAGCAACTCACGGAAAGACGACCCCGAGGACTCCCATGTCGAAGTGGAAAATAGCATACCGCTGTGCCGTATCGAATGGCGTGCCGCGGCGATCGCTGTATGTGGCACTGATCGTCGGAACCATCCTCAATCTGATCAATCAGGGCGATGTTCTGTGGGCAGCGGCGGCGATCAACTGGACCAAGATCGCCTTGACCTATGCCGTGCCTTACGCGGTGAGCACCTACGGCGCGGTTTCGTTCCAGTTTTCGCGGGTGTCAACGTGAGGATTGTGCCGCGGATCAAGGCACCGCATTGAGGTTTGCGCCGTTCTCATGGGTCGAGTTGCCTGCTTCGCACGGTCGCCAGCATGAGGCGGCCGAAACCGCTACTCGCTCTCCTTCTCCTCGCTTTTGCCGCCAAGCTGCTTGAGCTTGGCAAACACGGCATCGACGTCCAGATCTTCCTTGGGCTTGGCCGGCGGCACGGGTTTCTCCTCTTCGCGCGGGGCGGTGGTCACCTGTGCCGGCAGCAGCGTGGCGCCGCTCTCCGCCGGCGCGGGTTTCTCCTTGGAGGCGCGCTGCACCTCCAGATCGAGGTCGATCTGCGAGCACAGGCCGAGCGTTACCGGGTCCATGGGCGTCAGGCTCGCGGCGTTCCAATGTGTGCGCTCGCGAATCGCCTGGATGGTCGATTTCGTGGTGCCGACGAGCCGCATGATCTGGCTGTCCTTCAGCTCAGGGTGGTTGCGCACTAGCCAGAGAATGGCGTTGGGCCGGTCCTGGCGTCGCGAGACCGGCGTGTAGCGCGGCCCTTTCTTTCGCACCTTGGCTTCCGGCAGCTTCACCTTGGGCTCGGCGAGCTTGAGGCGGTAGTTGGGATCGCGCTCGCCCTTCTCAATCTCCTCGCGCGTCAACTGGCCAGTGAGGATCGGGTCAAGACCCTTGATCCCCTGTGCGGCGTCGCCGTCCGCGATGGCGGCCACCTCGAGCGGATGCAGCTTGCAGAAGTCGGCCACCTGCTCGAACGAGAGCGATGTGTTCTCGACGAGCCAAACCGCCGTGGCCTTCGGCATCAAGGGCGCATTCTGCATGAAAATCTCCTCTTCCGCTCCACCCGTCCCCTCGGACGAAGCCCTTCCGTTTGCGATGATGGGAATTATGCCCGGAAATATAAGTGCCCGCCCTGCCCTTGCCAATGGGAGCCGCGCTTGACAGGGCCGCACCGTGCGTCCCATTTCGGTATCATGGGCGCTGCGATGAACAGCGACAACGACCAATCGGGCCGGCCGCCGCTGCGCGTGCTGTTGTGCTCGCCGCGCGGCTTCTGCGCCGGCGTGGTGCGCGCCATCGACTGCGTCGAGCAGGCGCTGAAGCGCTACGGGCCGCCGGTCTATGTGCGGCACGAGATCGTGCACAACCGCTACGTTGTAGAGGGCCTGAAGGCGAAGGGTGCCGTCTTCGTCGAGGAGATCGACGAAATCCCCGACACCGACGCGCCGGTGATCTTCTCCGCCCACGGCGTGCCGAAATCGGTGCCGGAGGCGGCGCGCAAGCGCAACCTGCTCGCGCTCGACGCCACCTGCCCGCTGGTCACCAAGGTGCATCGCGAGGCGGAGGCTCACCATAAGCGCGGGCGCGAGATCGTGCTGATCGGACATCGCGACCACCCCGAAGTGGTCGGCACCATGGGACAACTGCCGCAAGGCGCGGTTGCGTTGATCGAGACGCTTGCGGACGCCGCGGCGTTCACACCGCGCGATCCGCAAAAGCTCGCCTACGTGACGCAGACCACGCTGTCGGTGGACGACACCGCGGAAATCGTGGCGCTGCTCAAGAAGCGATTTCCGGCGATCGCGGAGCCGCACAAGGAGGACATCTGCTACGCCACCACCAACCGGCAGGAGGCGGTCAAGCGCGTGGCGCCGCAGGTCGAGGCCATGATCGTGGTGGGGGCGCCGAATTCGTCGAACTCGCAGCGGCTCAAAGAGGTTGCCGAACGCGCAGGCTGCCGGACGGTGGCGCTGGTCGAGCGCGCGGCCGACATCGACTGGGCGCGGTTCGGCGCGATCAAAAGCCTCGGCATCACGGCGGGGGCGTCGGCGCCGGAGGTGCTGGTGGAGGAAATCATCGACGCTTTTGCGAAGCGTTTTGTCGTGAGCGTGGATAGCGTATCGGCCGCGGAGGAGAACGTGTTCTTTCCCCTACCGCGCGGGTTGCGGGAAAACGCGGCGGCGGATTGATGCTTTGATCCCCCTGAAGGAAGCTGCCCCGGCGGTCCGGGGTCTGCACCGCACCGCTGGTCCGGGGCCGCAAGAGTGGCGGCTTCGCCGTGTCGCGCATGTGCGATCCCCTGCTTTTGGGAGAAACTTTCAACTTGACGGGACGGGGCGACGCAGGGCCGTTATAGGCGCATGGCCGTTTACACCGATGTTTCCGCCGAAGAGCTGACCGCGTTCCTTTCCGAATACGACCTGGGCGAGCTTCTGGCCTACAAGGGCATCGCCGAGGGCGTGGAAAATTCCAATTTCCTCCTGCATACCAGCCGCGGGCATTTCATCCTGACGCTGTACGAGAAGCGGGTGGCGGCCGGCGACGTGCCGTTCTTCTTGGCGCTGATGGAGCACCTGCACGCGCGCGGCATCAACTGCCCGCAGCCGGTGAAGAACCGCAAGGGCGAAACGCTCGGCAAGCTGTGCGGCCGGCCCACCGCCATCGTCACCTTCCTCGACGGCATGTGGATCCGCCGGCCGGAGCCGCGGCATTGCGCCGCGGTGGGGGAGGCGCTGGCGCAAATGCATCTGGCGGGGGCGGATTTCCCGCGCAAGCGCAAGAATGCGCTGTCGCTGACCGGCTGGCGGGCGTTGTTCCAGAAGGCGGCGGACCGCGCCGACACCGTGCAGCGCGACATGCGCGCCACCATCGAGAAGGAGATCGCGTTCCTGGAAAAGGTTTGGCCGCAGGGTCTGCCGCAGGGCGTGATTCACGCAGACCTGTTTCCCGACAACGTGTTCTTCCTCGGCACCAGACTGTCCGGGCTGATCGATTTCTATTTCGCCTGCACCGACACGCTCGCCTATGACGTGGCGATCTGCCTCAATGCCTGGTGCTTCGAGCCCGATCACGCCTACAACGTCACCAAGGGACGCGAGCTGCTGAAAGCCTACGACAAGACGCGTAAACTTTCGACGGCGGAACTCGAGGCCATGCCGACGCTGGCGCGCGGCGCAGCCTTACGTTTCCTGCTCACGCGGCTGGTGGACTGGCTGGAGGTGCCGCCGGGCGCGCTGGTACGGCCGAAAAATCCGATCGAATATCTGCGCAAGCTGCGGTTCCACCAGAAGGCGGGAAGCGTGCGCGACTACGGCTTCGCGGTGGAAAGGTCAACGGCGTGAGAGAACGCCGGGTCATCATCTATACCGACGGCGCCTGCTCGGGAAATCCCGGGCCGGGCGGCTGGGGCGCAATCCTCACCTTCGGCGACCACGAGAAGGAAATCTCGGGCAGCGAGCCGCACACCACCAACAACCGCATGGAGCTGATGGCGGCGATCGCGGCGCTGGAGGCGCTCAAGAAGCCGTGCAAGGTGGAGCTGCACACCGACAGCGAGTATCTGCAAAAAGGCATCTCCACCTGGATCAAGCAGTGGAAGCGCAACGGCTGGCGCACCGCCGACCGCAAGCCGGTGAAGAACGCCGATCTGTGGCAGCGGCTCGACGCTGCGCTTGCACGCCATGAGGTGGACTGGCGCTGGGTGCGCGGGCACGTCGGCCACGCCATGAACGAACGGGCCGATCAGCTCGCGCGCGCCGCCATTGCGAAGGCGCGCGCGGGAGATGCCGAAGGCGGCGCAGGCGAGGGTCAGCGACGGCAGTAGACGATGTAGCAGACGCGGTTGCGCGGCGTGCGGCGCGCACACTCCCACAGCGCGCGGCTGCGCGCGTTGCGCAGGCTCGCGCTGCGACCCCACCCCCAACTGCCCCAACTGCTCTCGGCGCGGCAGAACCACGCGGACGCCTCGGGCGCGGAAACCGCCAACATGGCGAAAACCAGCGCCAGCACAAGCAACATGTGCTTCATGCAGTCCTCCCCTCTATGGCTGTGCGTCGGCCATGGTTGTACGCTCGCCGCGCAGCCGCCGTCTTACAGCGACTTCAGCAGGTTCTCGGCGCTCGAAATCTCCGCCTTGCCGGGCGCATCCTCGATATTCAGCGTCTTGACGACGCCGTCCTCGACCAGCATCGCGTAACGCTGCGAACGGATGCCGAGGCCGCGCTCGGTGAGATCGGCGGTCAGCCCGATCGCGCTTGCGAACTTGGCGCTGCCGTCGGCGAGAAATTCGATCGAGTCGCCGCCCGACGCCTTCTTCCAGGCGTCCATGACGAACACGTCGTTGACGCCGGTGACCGCAATCGTGTCAACGCCCTTGGCCTTGATGGCGCTCGCGTTCTTCACAAAGCCCGGCAGATGGTTTTTGTGGCAGGTGGGCGTGAAGGCGCCGGGAACCGCAAACAGCACGACCTTCTTGCCCTTGAAAATCTCGTCGGTGGTCCTGGGCTTGGGGCCTTCCGGCGTCATCACCATGAATGTCGCATTGGGAAGGCGATCGCCTACCTTGATCGGCATGGGTTCCTCTCGCGTGGGTTATGCAAGCTTGTGGGACGCTAAGGTAACGCGTCCAGCGATCTACTCAAGCCGGTATTCGACCTCGATCGCCTGGTTGCCGCCGACGGCGGTGAATTTCAGCGTGGCGCCGTCGATCCTGGTGTTGGGCGGCACGCCGTCGAGCTCCAGGTCGAAACGACGCAGGCCGCCCTGCGGTGCCGGAAGCGGCTTGGGCAGCGGCAGCGCCCATTTCTCGGGCCCCTCGGCGAACAGATCCACCCGGTTGGGGGCCACCGAGGCCACATCAACCAGAAGGCGATTGCCGAACATGCCCAGAAGGCGATTGATGGAGCGAATCACCAGCGATTGACCGGAGCCGACGGCGGCCGGCTTCGGTACCCGCGCCTCGGCCGCGGCAACGATGGATTCAAAAGCGCCGTCTCCGTCGCTCAGTTGCAGCTCGAGGTTGGCCTTGGCCGGAACGCACAGCGTATCGCAAACGCCATAATCGAGCTTCAGGCGCAGAATCACCGGCTTGCGTTCGTCACGCGGGAGGATACGCAGCGGCAGCAGCACGCCATTGCGGTAGCCGATGGAATAACCGATCCCGTCGGAAAAGCGCTCGGGGGCGGGCCACAGCACCGTGATCGATTTGATGTTTTCGGAGCCGCCGATATTGAACGAAGGTGGCACGCCCGAGTCGCCGGGATAACGCCAGTAGGTCTTCCACCCGGGCTGCAGCCGTATTTCCAAACCGGCGCGTAGGAACTTGACGCCTGACTCCACGACCGGACGCGCGGCGACGAGGCGCACTGCGGAGCGGCTGTCAACATCCCAAGGCGAGGAACTGGCGGCCGCGGCAGTCCCCGCCGCGAGCGTGATTACACCCACCGCGGCCACAAACGCCGAAAACCACCGAATCCCCTGTCCCTGGTGCATGGGTGGCATGTACCTGAATCACCTATCATATCCTATTGAAATGCTCGTGAACGATGTCTTGATGCGCGTTAACTTTGGCATTCCCAACCCGCGGTAATCGCGGTAACCTTCGAATCATGAAGCTCGCACGCAAGTCTTTGGAAAATAGCCCTAATCGGGGTTACCTCGAGGGCCAGATGCTGATCGCGTCGCCGGCCATGATGGACGAGCGGTTCGCGCGCAGCGTCATCTATATGTGCGCGCATTCCCCGGAAGGGGCGATGGGGATCGTGGTCAACCAGCCCGCCCTGCACATCAAGTTCCCGGACCTCCTGGTGCAGCTCAACGTGATCCCAGCCTCGGAGCTGATCCAGCTTCCGCCGCGGGCCGGCGCGGTGACCGTGCTGCGCGGCGGTCCGGTGGAGACCGGGCGCGGGTTTGTCCTGCACTCGGGGGATTTCGTAATCGAGAATTCCACCCTGCCGATCAAGGACGATATCTGCCTCACCGCCACGCTCGACATTCTGAAGGCGATCGCGCGCGGCACGGGTCCGCAGAGCGCAGTGCTGGCGCTCGGCTATGCCGGATGGGCGCCAGGCCAGCTCGAGGCGGAAATCCAGCACAATGGGTGGCTGCATTGCCCGCCTGACCCGGACCTGATCTTCGGTCCGGACATCGAGACAAAATACACCCGCGCGCTACGCAAGATCGGCATCGAGCCGGGACGGCTGTCGAGCGACGCCGGCCACGCATAGCTGGCGAAATTTACCCGAACGACTCGTTACTGGTTGCATCGCGCGGCTACAGACGCCGCGCGATGCGCATTGCCTTGCGCGGCGCCTCGTTCGCCTATTCCTGCCGGACCGGCCGCGGCTACAGCGGCCGTATCGCCACCTTGCGGAACTTGATAACGCCTTCGCCGTGCTGCAGCGTGATCGGTCCCTCGACGAACAGTCCGTTGTGCAGCTCAGCGGTCTTCTTGCCGTTGAGAATCACGGTGATCTGTCGACCCTTGGCGGTGATCTCAAAAGTGTTCCATTTGCCCCCGGCCTTGGGCATCGGATTCACTTCGACGAAATGCACGATCGCGCCGGTGCCGTAAGTCGGGTCTTTACGCCGGTCGAAAATATTTACTTCGTAGCAGGAGCGGTCGGTGATCTTCTGGGGATCCTGGCAGCGGAGGAAAATGCCGCTGTTGGCATCGTCGCTCGCCCAGAACTCGACGTACATCTGGAAATCCTTGTATTTGGCCTTGGTGACCAGATGCGCGGGCGTCTGGCTCGTTCGCTTGTCGGCGACGATGGCGCCGTCCTCGACCCGCCAGTTGGTCTCGCCGACGCGGTCCCATTCGTTGCCGATGGTCTTGCCGTCGAACAGCGAGATCCAGCCGGGACCGCTCTGGCTTGAGGCCTGAGGCGTAAGCTCAATGGCGGCAAGAGTTGCAATGGCAAGCCCCATCGCAAGGGCAAATGCGCGTTTCAATGCAATCGACATGGCAATTCCTCCCTGAGCGCCGACAGTTGCGTGTCCGCCCTGCGCGATTTTTTCGCCAAGGGCGCCGTTGCCGGCGTTCTCTTTGGCCCGGGCTGCTCGAAAACCCCCGGGCTTACGCGGAATGCTAGAAGCATTCGAGCGCGGATGGAAGCGCTCCGGGATCGAGGCCCCCGATGTTCGCTTACTGCGGCCGAGAGAATGGGTCGATTGAGCTTGGGCGATTCACCGCGCGGGTTCGAGCTGACTGTTGAGCAGGAGCTCGTTGGCGGCTTCCGCGGTCATCGGCTCGCCGAAGGCAAAACCTTGCGCATACTCGCAACCGAGCTGATACAGCTCCACTGCATCCGAGTCGGTTTCGGCCCCTTCCGCGACCACGTCCATGCCGAGGTCGTGGGCGAGCGAAATGATCGAACGCAGGATGACCGGCCGCGTGCCCTTGGCGGTCATGCGCACGAACGACTGGTCGATCTTGATGGTGTCGAAGGGAAGCTGCTGCAGATAGGCGAGCGAGGAATGGCCGGTGCCGAAATCGTCGAGCGCGAGGCCGGCGCCCAGCTCGCGGATGCGGGTGAGCAGTTGGGCGGCGTGCTCCGGATTTTCCATCACCAGCGACTCGGTCAGCTCCAGCTTGAGCGAGCCGCGCACGAGGCCGGTGCGCGAAAGCACGGTGCGCAGATCGTGGATCAGGTCGTGGCGCAAGAGCTGGCGCGATGAGACGTTGACGCTGACAAAGATCGGATCGCGGGCGCGCACGCCGCGCTGCCAGGTGGCGAGCTGGCGCGCGGCGCGCTCCAGCACGAACAGGCCGAGGTCGACGATGAGCCCGATCTCCTCGGCGATGTTGATGAATTCGGAGGGTGACATGCGGCCCATCTTGGGGTGGTCCCAGCGCGCGAGCGCCTCGAAGCCGGCGATGGCGCGGTCCTCCAGCCGCACGATGGGCTGGTAGAGGATGGTGATCTCCTCGCGTTCGAGCGCACGGCGCAATTCGGATTCGAGCGCCAGCCGATCAGTCTTGCGTGCGCGCATAGCGGGCTTGAACACCTCGATGCAATCGCCGCCAATGCGCTTGGCGTGATACATGGCGAGCTCGGCGTCTTTCAGCAATTCGTCGGTGCGATGCGTCTGGCCGTCGGAAAGGGCAAAGCCGATCGAGCCGGTGAGGAAGATTTCGCGGTCGTTGAAGGTGATCGGCGCGCGCAAGGTGCGACGGATGTTCTCGGCGAATTCGATGATACGGCCGGGATCCTTCTCCGATACCAGCAGCAGACCGAACTGGTCGCCGGTCAGTCGCGCCAGCGTATCCTGCGGCTTGAGCAGCCGCCCAAGGCGGCGGGCCAGCGTGAGCAGGATCGAGTCGCCGACCGCAACGCCCACCGAATCGTTGACCTGCTTGAAGCGGTCGAGGTCGATGACCATGACAGTCGGACGAATGGAGGCATCGGAACGGGCGATGCCGAGCACCGCCTCGAGGCGGTCGAGGAACAACTGGCGATTGGGCAGGCCGGTCAGGTTGTCGTGGACGGCATCGTGCAGGAGCCGTTCCTCGGCGGTCTTGAACTCGGTCACGTCGGTGAGGGTGCCGACCAGACGCACCACCTCGCCGTCGGAGCCGACCAGCGGCCGCGCCTTCAGCGACAGCCAGACGTAGTTGCCGTCCACGGTGCGCAGGCGGAAGTCCTGCACCAGACGGCCGCGGCGCTGCTCCAGCACGCCGTCGAGCGAAGCGCGGAAGCGGTCGCGGTCGAGCGGGTGCAGCACCTCAAGCCAGCGCGAGGCCGGGCCCTCGAGCGCGCCGCGTTTCAGCCCTAACAGGTGCTCGGTCTCCGGGCTGGTGAAGACCCGGTCGGCGGTCACATCCCAGTCCCAAATCATGTCGCCGGCGCCGGTGAGCGCGAGCGCGCGACGCTCCACGTCGGAGACGATGCCGTGGGTGATGCCGCCGGCGAAGGCATGCTGCATCACGGTGAAGCCGATCAGCATCACGATCAGCACCAAGCCGCCCAGCAGCGCCGGGCCGACAATATCGTTGGTGATGATGCCGAGCACGGTCATGCCGGCGGCGACCGTCCAGGCGACCAGCAGGAACCAGGTCGGAATCAGCAGCACGGCGCGATCGAAACCGTGGGTGGAAAGATAGATGACGAGCCCGAATCCAACGAAGGCCACGCCGGCGAGCGACAGACGCGCAATGCCGGAGGCCACGGCAGGATCAAACAGCGCCAGCGCCACCAGCGCGGCCAGCACCGCAAGCCAAGCGAGCGTCACGTGCATGTAGCGCACGTGCCAGCGCGCAAGATTGAGATAGGCGAACAGGAACACGAGCAGCGTGGCGGCGAGAATCGCCTCGCCGGAGGCGCGCCAGATGCGCTCGGCGCCGGCGGACATGTCGAACACC
>DATLYX010000109.1:0-32798 GCA_035574295.1 Xanthobacteraceae bacterium | reverse complement strand
CCTGATCGGCGGCGTGGTGCCGGGACTGATCCTTTCGGCGGCGTTCGTCGCCTATATCATGCTGCGGGTATGGATCACGCCCGCGCTCGCGCCACCGACGCCGATCGAGAAGTGGCGCGGATGGGAGACCTGGCGTCTGCTCCTGCTCTATGTGCTGCCGCTGGTGCTGATCTTCGCGGTGGTGATCGGGGCGATGTCGGGCGGCATCGCCACGCCGACCGAATCGGCGGCGCTCGGCGCTATCGCCACCATGGCGCTGGCGGGGGCGTACGGTGCGCTGAGGCTCGATGCACTCATGCGCGCGCTCAGGGGAACAGTGGCAATCACCGGAATGATCCTGTTCATCATTCTGGGTGCGACGACATTTTCGCAGATCCTCAGCTTCTCCGGCGCCACGGATGGGTTGGTGTCGGCGATCCTCGGCCAGGGGCTGTCGATACTGGCGGTGGTGGCGCTGATGATGCTGGTGCTGATCTTTCTCGGCATCTTCATCGACCAGGTGAGCATGATGCTGATCACGCTGCCGGTGTTCATGCCGCTGGTCGCCAAGCTCGGCATCGACCCGATTTGGTTCGGGGTTCTGTTCCTGATCTGCATGCAGCTCGGGTTGTTGCTGCCGCCGCACGGGCTCCTGCTGATGACCATGCGCGGAGTCGCGCCGCCGGAGGTGACCTTCGCGCATATCTTTCAGGCGGTGGTGCCGTATGTGATCATGAGCCTCTTGCTGCTCGGCTTGCTGTTGTTTGTGCCGCAGATCGCGACCTGGCTGCCGAACCTGCTGATCGGATGACGACGAATCCCACAGTCGCGTCGGTGATCGCCCGGGACCTTGCGTCCTACGGGGCGCGCAAGTGCTTTGCGCTGCTCGGTACCGCCAACTTCAAGATTACGCATGCGTTGGTGCAGGCCGGCGTCGAGCTGATCTCGGCGCGGCACGAGGGCAATGCCGCAAGCATGGCCGATGCCTACGCCAAGGCGACCGGCGAGCTGACGCTGTGCAGCGTGCATTCCGGACCCGGCCTCACCAATGCGCTGACCGGCATTTGCGAAGCGGCGAAAAGCCGCACACCCCTTCTTGTGCTCGCCGGCGACGTTGCCACCGGCAACGTGCGCTCGAATTTCCACATCGAGCAGGCGGAGATGGTGCGTGCGGTCGGCGCGGTCGCAGAACGTGTTCACACGCCCCAAAGCGCGCGCGCGGACACGCTGCGGGCGGCAACGTGCGCCTTGCGTGAGCGGCAGACGGTGGTGTTGAGTCTGCCGACCGACGTGCAAGACGCGCCCGTACCGTCCGATTGTCCTCCGCTGCGGCTGCCTCCGGCGCCGGGACGGCTTTATCCCGATCCTGACGCGGTGCGCATGCTGGCCGAACTGATCGCGTGCGCGAAGCGTCCGTTGGTGCTGGCCGGGCGCGGGGCCGTGGTGTCGGACGCGGAAGCCGCGTTGACGACGCTGGCCGAGCGGATCGGCGCGCTGCTTGCGACCTCGGTGTGCGGGCACGGCCTGTTTGCCAATAATCCCTGGTCGCTCGGCATCAGCGGCGGATTTTCGTCGCCGATTGCAGACGAACTGATCTCGGAAAGCGACCTGATCCTGGCGTTCGGCGCCAGCCTGACCGCCTGGACGACCAAAAAAGGCAAGCTAATCGCGCCCGATGCGACAATCGCGCAAATCGACATCGACGCGGGAAAACTCGGCTGGCATACGCCGGTGCAGCATGCGGTGCTGGGCGATGCGAGCGCCACTGCAGAAGCGCTCCTGGCCGAACTCAACCGGGCGGGCGTGAAGCCGACGGGCCGGCGCAGCGACGCTACGCGCGCGCGCATCCGTGCGGGCGACAATCATAATAGCCCGTATCGCGATGTCTCGACCGGCCAGTTCATCGACCCGCGGACGCTGAGCAAGGCAGTCGACGAAATTCTGCCGAAGGATCGCGTGGTCGCCTCCGACTCCGGACACTTCTGCGGATGGGTGCCGCGCTACCTGCGGGTGCCGAACGCGCGGGCGTCCTGCCTGAGCCATTCATTCCAGTCGGTGGGGCTCGGCCTGGCCTCGGCCATCGGGCTTGCGGTGGCCAATCCGGGCAAGCTCGCGGTGCTCGGGACGGGCGACGGCGGTTTCCTGATGTCGATCGCGGACCTGGAGACCGCGCTGCGGCTGAATCTGCGTCTGTGCATCCTGATCTACAACGACAGTTCCTATGCGGCCGAAGTGCATTACTTCCGCCGTAAAGGCTATTCGATCGACATCGTGCAGTTTCCTGATACCGATTTTGCCGCCATTGCCCGCGGCTACGGGGCGCGGGCGGCGACGGTGCGCCGGCTGGACGACCTGACGGCGTTGCGCGCGTGGGTGCGGGAGGGGGCAAACGGCGTCTTCATCATCGACGGCAAGATCAATCGCGACCTGGAAGCGGACTGGCACGCGGAGCATTTTCCGTAGCTCGTGTGGCATGCGGAGGCGGCGCCGGTATTAACCCTCCCGCTGGCCAGGATACTGCGACCGGCAGCCACGGCGTTCATTGCGCGCTGCTTCTCAGGGAAGCTTCTTCACCGGCTTGAGATCGAGTCCGAACAGGCGTGCGGCATTGCCGCCGAGAATGTTGCGCTTGGCCTGCTCGCTCAGGAACGGCAGGTCGTAGATCGTGCTCGGCAGATCGAAATCCCAGTGCGGATAGTCGGACGACCACACAAGCTGCGTCTCGGCGTTAATCTGCTTGAAGGTCGCCTGCATGATCGACATGTCTTCGGGAATTTCCATAGGCTGCGATGAATAATACATCTGCCGCATGTAATGGCTCGGCTTCTCCTTCAGTGCCGGCGCGTCGCAGGTGCGCATCATGTAGGAGTGATCGAGGCGCTGCATCAGCGAATAGGCCCAGGTGAGCCCGCTCTCGATCCACAGCACCTTCAGCTTCGGAAACCGCACGGGCAGACCGTTGATCACCCAGTTGGTCATGTGGATCATGTTGAACCACATGAACCCGAGCGCATGCACGGAGAGAAACCGGTTGGTCATCTGCAGCGCGCGGTCGTCCCAGGAATAGGCGGCGTGGAATGACAGCGGCTTGCCGATCTCCTCGAGCAGCGCATAGGTCTTGACGTAGGCGTTGTCGTGCACCGGCCGGTAGCGCGGGGAGGTCACCATGAAGCCGGCCACGCCCTTCTTGTCGGCGAAATCCTTGACCGTCTTGTAGGCCGCCTCCGGATCGTTGAACGGCAAGTAGAGCATGGAGATGATGCGCGGCTCCTCGGCCAGGATGCGTTCGCAGAGCCAGGCGTTATAGGCACGCGCAAGCGCGGTCTCCACTTCGACCTGCGGATGCAGGCCGAGGAACAGCATGGGCGTCGGGAACAGGCAGCAATAATCCACGCCCATGGCGTCCATCCAGTCGAGGGTGAGCACGATGTCGGGATGGCGGCCGGGCTTGGTTTTCTCCTTGCCGCGGAATTTCTGGCGGTGAATGCGGCCGCCGGTGTTCTGATAGCCGACCTGGGTGTTGAGCAGGCCGGTGCGGCGGCTGGCACCCTCGAAGGCCTCGCGGCGGATCACCGGGCTTTCGATGTATTGGAAGACCTCGTGGTAGTGCTCGTTCTCGAAATGGTGGGAGTCCACATCGACGATCAGGAAATCCTGGTAGTTGCGGGCGCGCGCCTGTTCGGTGGCGTGTTCGAGATGTTTCGGCGTCGAGTAGATGTCGAGATCGACCGGGCGAACCTCACTGCGCGGCATATCCATGGGCGTTCTCCTCGATTCAAACAATCAGGCGACAACGTAGATGTCGTCACCGCGCCGGATCACCTCGAATCGGCGCAGCTTCTGCTTGCGGTCGCCGATCAATTCGCCGGTCTTCAGATCGTATTCGTAGCCATGCCAGGGGCAGACG
This sequence comes from Xanthobacteraceae bacterium, assembly GCA_035574295.1. Taxonomy (GTDB): domain Bacteria; phylum Pseudomonadota; class Alphaproteobacteria; order Rhizobiales; family Xanthobacteraceae; genus PNAI01. The sequence continues at coordinate 28,912 of DATLYX010000109.1, read as the reverse complement.
AAACGGATCTCGTCGCCGAAGGTCTGGCCCTGGTAGGTGCGGTCGGGTGCAAACACGTCAACGACATTGTTGAGCATGATGCCTTCGCAGGCCGGTCCACCCTGATGCAGGCAGACATTGCTGTAGGCGTAATAGGTGCCGTCCTTATGGAAGACGCCGATTTCGCGCGGGCCAGCGCGCACGATGCGGCGCTCGCCGTCAGGAAATTCGGATGCTTTTGCGACGAACCATTCGGCCATGCGATGCTCCGGACTTTTGTACAAATTATCGGAGCAGGCTCAGCCCCGCAATAATGCGGCGCGACGTCGCCAAAAATCCGGCGCAACGGGCGCTCAGGGGGCGGCTGCCTTGCCGCTCAGGCCGGCTGCATGCCTTTGGACCTGATCACGGCAGCGGATTCGGCGGAGCGGAGGAAGTCGATCAGCGCCTGTGCTGCCGCAGGATCATTGGCGCCGCTGCAGCTGCCGGCGGCGAACACGCTGACCAGTTGCAACTCCGCCGGCACCGGGCCGATCACGTCGATACCGGAGACCGCCAGCAGTTCCGGCATCTGCTGCAGGCCGATCTCGGCTTGGCCGCGCAAAAGATAGAAGCCGATCAGGCCGGCCGGGCCACCGGGACCGAAAATTATCCTGGGTCTGAGTTGTTCGGCTATGCCGAGGCGCTCGAACGCGCTCCACATGTGCGCGCCGCTCGCGCCGCCGCCGACCGGATTGCTCATGGCGATGGATTTCGCCGCAAGCAGCGCGCGCACGAAAGAATCGACGGACGAGGTGTCGGGCCGCGGCGCGCCGCGCGGCACGGCGACGCCGATGGATGAACGCGCGATATCGGCGCACGTTCCGCCATCAATGCGGCCGTCGCGCACCAGCTCGTCAAGGCGTTCGCGGGTGGTGAGCGCGACATCGGCAGGCTCGCCTTCCGCGACGCGCTTGGCGATCTGGGTGGATGGCGCGTAGGCCGCGATCAGTCTCCGGCCGCTCGCGTGCTCGAATGCGCTAACGAGCGCGTCGATCGCGGTCTTCATGGCGGTGGTGCTCAGCAGCCTGATTTCCGCATTCGCCATGGGTCGCTCAAAGCAGAGGAATTTTCAGCTTGCGCGCGGCCGCGCGCAGGTCCCTGTCAAGGCTTGCGACCGGCAGCGCGCGCCTGTGGGCGAGTTCGAGATAACAGGCGTCGTACAGGGTCAACTGCAGCCGGTCGGCGAGGCGCAGCGTATCCGTCCACGCCAATGCGTTAGTCTCGCTGTCGGTCGTAATGTTCAATGCCGACAGGTCCGCCAAAGCCTGGTCGCGAAACGCGACGTCGATCCGGCCTCGGCGGATGCTGTTCTGCAGGCTGTTGGCGACCTCCAAGCGCCAGATCATGGGCACCCACGCGCCGGATTGGCTGACCCTTTCCGCAATCTGCAATGCAGCCGGCGTCAGTTCATCCTGATAGATCCAGGCCAGCGCGATGGAACTGTCGAGGACGAAGCTCATTCTCGTCCTTCGTCACGATATCGCTTCCATTCCTCCCAGTTGAAGGGACCGCCAAATTTTTCTGCGCGCTCACGGATGCGCCGCATGGCTGCGCGGGCGCGTTCGACGTCGTGGTCGGCCTTGACTGGGACCAGTTTCGCCACCGGGCGGCCGCGGCGGGTAATGAGCACTTCCTCGCCGCGCGCAACGCGGTCGATCAGGGCGGAGAGCTTGTTCTTGGCGTCGAACAGGCCAATCGTATGCACGGCATTCTCCAATAAGCTAGCTTGTAAGCTAGATTAATTGCGCCGCGTCCGCAAGTGGCTCTGGTCGAGCCAAACACTGGCGAGGGCCCGGCGGGTGTCCGCCGAGCCCTCTCTGTTTGCGCATAGCCTTTCCGGAAACCGACAGCCGCTTTCCGGTTTTAGGGGCCGGCGCAGTATCAGCCGGCCTATAAGCCGGGTTCTGTGTGGCGCAAAGCGAAAACTCTGCGCGTGACGGCCATTCCTCTGCGACGCCGCTCACGCGGCGCCTGATGCAACCTACCCGGACGGCGATCCGGACATGGATCTCGCCGCTTGCGCGGCGCGCCGTCCCTATTCGGTCTTGCTCCCGGTGGGGTTTGCCGTGCCGCCTCCGTTGCCGGAGGCGCGGTGCGCTCTTACCGCACCGTTTCACCCTTGCCTGCCGCAGCCCTTGCGGACTTGGGCGGGCGGTCTGTTCTCTGTGGCACTTTCCCTGGGGTTGCCCCCGCCGGACGCTATCCGGCACCGCATGTCCATGGAGCCCGGACTTTCCTCCCCGGCGACCTTTCGGTCCGCGCCGGAGCGGCCGTCCGGCCGACTGACACTCTAAGGGATGGGGTCTTGCAGCGGGAAGGTCAAGGGGGCCGCAGATGGCGGTGCCGCTGCGCGTCGGCCAATGCGGCTGACAGTCCGCTCTGTCAAGCGATTGCGGAAGTTATTGCGGCTCCCGATAGCCCGTACGCCGGATTGCTTGAACCCAGGCTGCGGTTGTGGAACGCTGATGCAAAACGCCGGCAGCCAATGCCGCACCAACAGGGAGGAGCCAACATGCAGCCAGGCCGCGTCATCCTTTGCGCATCGGTCGTTCTCGCGGGCACGTTCGCGATCGCCACGTCCGCCGCGGGGCAAAGCGTCGCCGAATTCTACAAGGGCAAGACGATCGCCATCGTGATGGGCACCAACCCGGGCGGCAGCTACGATCTGTACGGCCGCGTCATCGGCGAGCATCTTTCGCGCTACATTCCCGGCAATCCCACCATCATCATGGAGCATATGCCGGGTGCCGGCGGGGTGATCGCCGGCAACTACATCTACGGTACGGGACCGCAGGATGGCACCAAAATCCTGCTGTCGCATTCCATACCCCTTGCCGAGAAGCTGACGCCGACGGGCGTGCGCTTCGAATCCGCCAAGTTCCAGTGGCTCGGCACCTTCGACGCCATCGCGCATACAATGGCGATCTGGCATGCGTCGCAGGTCAACACGATCGATGCCCTGAAAACCAAACCGCTCATCATCGGATCGTTCGCGAGAAGTCATCTAACCTATCAGTTCCCGGCGCTGATGAAATATGTACTCGGCACGAACTATCAGATCACTACCGGGTATCGCAGCGGCAGCGATCTCAACCTGGCGCTTGAGCGCGGCGAGGTGCACGGCTGGGCAGCGTCATGGGAGAATCTGGCAGGAACCAGGCCGCAGTGGCTGGCGGAGAAGAAGGTGTCGATACTCGTGTCGTTCACGCTCGAGCGCAAGAAGCAGATTCCGAACGTGCCGACGCTGCTTGAGCTCACGCCGCCCGACAAGAAGGACGTCGTCGAATTCGTCACCGCGGGAACGCCGTTCGGCCGTGCCATGGCGGTGGGCCCGGGCGTGCCGAAGGATCGCGTGGACGCGCTGCGCAAGGCGTTCGACGCGGTGATGAAGGATCCTGCGTTCCTGGCCGATGCGGCCAAGCGCAGGCTCGACATCGATCCGCGACCGGCGGACTACCCGCACGCACTCGCCAACAAGCTCGCCGCCGCCTCGCCGGAGATGATCGCACGGGTCAAGAAGGCGATCGGACAAGACGACTAGCTAAAGCGAGATGCGATCAAGTCGGCATGCCCCGGATGCGGTGCAGCGTAAGCGCGAAGCGCGTTTCAATCTTAAACTCGTCCCGCTTACAGCAAACGCTATCAGTCTGCGCCGGCGGCTGATTAAGGCGCTCACCGGCCGGCGCGGGCGGCGAGCAGGGCGCGCAGGGTCTCGCGGGTGGATGCATCGGCGATGCCGTCGACGCGGGCGGGGCGGAAGTGCAATTGGAACGCGGTCACCACCGCCTTGGTGAGCGCGTCGTAGATGCCGGTTTCGGGAAGGCCATAGCCGTAAGCGGCGAGCTGTCTCTGCAACTCGGATACCGCGGCGCCCCGATCGCCGAGCTGCAACGAAGCCGCGCCGTCGGTGCTGATCGGGGCAGGCGGCACCCAAAGACCGACGCCGTGCTCGTAGAGGCGCTGCCAGGGGAATTTTTCACCGGGGTCCTGTTTGCGCGTCGGCGCCACGTCCGAATGGGCGAGCACATTTTGTGCCGGAATATTTCGTCGTGCGACGATGTCGCGGCAGAGCGCGATCACGGCTTCGATCTGCCGATCGGGAAAATCCGGGTAGCCGTAGTCGTGGCCGGGGTTTTCGATCTCGATGCCGATCGAGCGCGAATTGACGTCGTCCTGCCCCTGCCACAGGGATTCACCGGCGTGCTGGGCGCGCAGGGCCTCCGGCACCATCTGCACCACCTCGCCGCTGTCGAACACAAAATAGTGCGACGACACCTTGGCTTCGCGGTCGCACAGACGATCGAGCGCCGCCCTGCCGCTGAGCATCCCGGTGTAGTGCAGAAGCAGAATATCGATGCGCGCGCCGGCCCGACGTTCGCCGCAGTTGGGCGAGGGCACGATGCGCCGGACCAGCGGGGAATCTGCAGGAAATGAAGCCATGGCCCGACAATAGGCCACTGCCGCAGGGGAGCAAATAGATCGACCCGGGACGGTGCTTCGACCCGGGCCGATGACGCAGGTGCACGCGAAGCATGCACCCCACTTATCTGGCGCCGGACGGACCCGTCGGACGGGGACTGCCGGGGCTGCCTGCGCCCGTGGTGGCGCGCGGCGGATTGTAGGGCTGGAACGCCGCAGCCTGCTTGAGCTGCTCGGCATTCAGCGACAACTTCAGCTTGTCGCTTTCGTTCCTGGATCGGTCGCCTGGCATAACCTCGAACGCCTGCGGGGCGACTGCAACGTCCTTCGATCCGATGCCCAAAAAGCCGCCGACGCTGACGATGTAGGCTTTGATGGCGCCGGTCTTGTCGAACAGGATGTCGGTGACGTTGCCGATGTTCTTATTGTCCGCGCCGACAACGTCGGTGCCCTTAAAGCGCGACATCAAATACTGGTCCGGCTGCTGCGCGGTGATGAACTGCGCCGAGGTTGCGGGTTGGCCCGCCTTGGGCGCGGGCTGTTGCGCGGCCGGTGGTGCGGGCGGGCCTCCGCCGGGCGCCGCACCTTGCTGCGCTGCTGCGGACCCAATCATCGTGCCGAACAACGCTGTCGTGACGAGAAGTTTCTTCCACATGTGAGCCTCCATTCCTCTCAAACACCGAATGCAAGCTCCCCCATCGCAAAACCCAACGCGCCAAGGCTTGCGCCTGTTCCGCAATTTTCGTGCGAATTGAAAGCCGTTTTCGCAATCCCAGCACGGGCGTCGCCGGTTGCAGGGGTCGCTGGAAGCATCCCGCGACGGTCTCCGGCAGGCACGGTTGCTCGCAGGCGGCGGCGCAGGAAACGGCCCGGGGGCTGATTGCAAACGATTCCTTAACGCGGAGCACCCTTAATCGATGGTTGCCGGGCGCGTGCGGACCCGGTGCCCCCGCGTTGACGCCCATATTGGACCATGATATCCCAAATCATCCCAGAGAGTTGGTCTAAGTCGTTGAGGCGTCAGGGACATGGACCGTTTTGTGTCGAACGTGACCCTGCGACTCGACGCCAAGGGGCGGGTTTCGATCCCGGCGCCGTTTCGCGCCGTGCTCGCGCAGGACGGGTTCGAGGGTCTGTATTGCTATCCGGCGCTGGACCGGCCGGCGATCGACGCCGGGGGGAATGCGCTCATGGCGGAGATCGAAGCGCTGATCGGGCGCTTTGCGCCCTACTCGGAGGAGCGCGAGCAATTCGCCACCGCGCTCTACGGCACCAGCGAGACATTGAAGATCGACAGCGAAGGCCGGGTGATGCTGACCGAGGCGCTCAAGACGCACGCGGGGATCACCGACGCGGTCGCATTCGTCGGGCTCGGGCACAAGTTTCAGATGTGGGCGCCGCGCCGGTTCCGCGCCGAGCTGGCGGAGGCGTCCAAGACGGTTCGCACGCTGCGCGCGCGGCTGGGTTCGGGAAGTGCGGCAAGCACCCTCGGAGCGCGGGAACGATGACGGGCCGCGACAGCTCGGCTGTCGCTGGCGGACCGGCCCGTCACGTTCCTGTGCTGCTCCGGCCAGCGCTGCAGTTCCTCAACATACGTCCCGGCGGCGTCTACATCGACGGCACGTTCGGCGCCGGCGGGTATACGCGCGCGATCCTCGAGGCCGGGGCGGCGCGCGTCATCGGCATCGATCGCGACCGCGAGGCGATCGCACGCGGCGCCGAGCTGGTGCAATGGGCCGACGGACGGCTGACGCTGGTGGAAGCGCGCTTCTCACAAATGGCGGACATCGCCCAGCGGTTCGGCCATCGAAGCGTGGACGGGATCGTGCTCGATCTCGGCGTCTCCTCGTTGCAGCTTGATGCTGCAGAGCGCGGTTTCTCGTTTCGACGCGAAGGCCCGCTCGATATGCGCATGGAGTGCGAAGGACCCACGGCGGCCGATGTGGTGGCGCATGCCTCGGAGCGGGATCTTGCTACCATCATCGCCATCCTGGGCGAAGAACGTCAGGCGCGCGCGGTGGCGCGTGCCATCGTTGCGGCGCGCAGACAGGCGCCGATTGCGACCACGGCGGCGCTCGCGGACATCGTGACGCGCGCGGTGCGGGCGCGACCGGGCCGCATCCATCCGGCAACGCGGACATTTCAGGCGCTGCGGATCTTCGTCAACGACGAGCTTAAGGAACTCGCCGCCGCGCTCTTTGCCGCCGAGCGGCTGCTCGCGCCTTTGGGCCGCCTGGTCGTGGTCTCCTTTCATTCGCTGGAAGACCGCATCGTGAAGTCATTTCTTGCGGAGCGCAGCAGGGCCGGCGGCGGATCGCGCCATCGGCCTGCGGGCGCACCCGCGCCGACGTTCCGACTTCTCACCAAGCGTCCGATGGGGCCGGATACGGCCGAGATCACCGAAAACCCGCGGGCGCGTTCAGCCAAGCTGCGCGCCGCCGAACGGACCGACGTCGAGCCGCGCGACCCGGCGGCGCCGTTGCCGCTGCCGCGCCTGCCCGCGCTTGCCGATGTCATCAAGGTGAGGTGAGCCGGTGCGCCTGCTCAATTTCTGTCTGGTGATCGTGCTCGTGCTGGCCACCGCCTACGTGTACGAGATCAAATTCGACGCAACGCTGCGGGCGACCCGGGTGGCCGAGATGCGCAAGGAGGTGCGGCGGGAGCGCGACGCGATTGCCGCGTTGCGGGCGGAATGGGCGCGGCTGGAAAATCCGAGCCGCCTGGAGGCGCTGGCGCGCCGGCACCTGTCGTTGCGGCCGGCGGAGTTGTGGCAGCTCGATTCGCTTGACGATCTACCGGAGCGTCCGCTCGATCGCGCTCGGTCGGCTGCCGACGAGGCGACGGCATCGCTGGGCAGCGATGCCGCCGCGCCCCAGGGCAATCCCGCGAGGGCGAGATGAGCCCGACCGACCCGCACAGCACGGCGGCGCCGCAGGAACAGGCGCAGCCGAAGCTCGACGGGGCGCGCAAATCAAAGGCGCGGATTGCGCTCGTCATTGCGCTGTTCGTCGCGATCTTCGGCGTGATCGCCGGAAGGCTGACCATGCTGGCGATGACGCCGGAGCACCACATCACGCGTCGCAACGCGACGCAGGACCGAATGTCGGCGACGCGCCCCGATATTCTGGATCGCAACGGCCATCTGCTCGCTACCGACATCAACGCGCCCTCGCTGTACGCCGAGCCGCATCGGATCCTCGATCTGGACGAAGCGGTGGAAGTGCTCACCGCGGTGCTGCCCGACCTCGACGCCAACGAGCTGCGCGACCGTTTGACGTCAAAGCGGCGTTTCGTCTGGCTCAAACGCGAGATCACCACCCAGCAGATGCAGGAAATCCGCAGGTTCGGGGTTCCGGGCGTCGGCTTCCTTGCAGAAAACCGCCGGGTGTATCCGAACCATGCGGAAGTTTCGCATGTGCTCGGCTACGTCAATATCGACAACCGCGGGCAGGCGGGCATCGAGAAATGGCTCGATGCGCGCGGACTGGCGGCGCTGCATTTCGCCGGATTCGCCACCGACCGGCTGCAGACGCCGGTGGAACTTGCCATCGACCTGCGGCTGCAACACGCGCTGCGCAGCGAGCTGATCGCGGCGGCGGAAAAATACCGCGCCATCGCCGCCGGCGCCATTCTGGCGGATGTGCGCACCGGCGAGATCCTTGCGATGGTGTCGCTGCCGGACTACGATCCGAACCATCCGCGCCAGGCGATCGAGCCGGGACGGCTCAACCGCATGTCGCTCGGGGTGTTCGAGCTCGGCTCGACTTACAAGGCGCTCACCGTGGCGATGGGGCTGGACTCCGGCCGCGTGACGCTCGGTTCCACATTCGACGCACGCCAGCCGCTCACCTACGGGCGCTTCACCATCGACGATTTCCACGCACAGCGGCGCGTTCTCAGCGTGCCGGAAATTTTCACGTATTCGTCGAACATCGGCACGGCCAAAATGGCGCTGGCGCTCGGCATCGAACACCACAAGGCGTTCCTGCGCAAAATGGGACAGCTCGACCGGCTGCAAACCGAGCTCCCCGAGAGCGCGGAGCCGTTGTTTCCCAAACATTGGGCGGAGATCAATACCGCAACGATCGCGTTCGGACACGGCCTTTCGGTCACGCCGCTGCAGGCGGTGATGGCGATCAACGCGCTGGTCAACGGCGGCTACCTGATCCCGCCGACGTTCCTCAAACGCAACGAGGCGCAGGCGCGCGCACTCGCCGTGCGGGTGATCAAACCGGAGACCAGCGCGGCCATGCGCTACCTGATGCGGCTCAACGTCGAGAAAGGCACCGCGACGCGTGCGGACGTCAAGGGCTACTACATCGGCGGCAAGACCGGGACGTCGGAAAAGGTGGTGGACGGACATTACTCCAAGCACAAGGTCCTCAACACGTTCACCGCGGTGTTGCCGGCCGACCAGCCGCGCTATGTGCTCTTGATCATGCTGGATGAGCCGCAGCCCACGCCCGACAGCAACGGCATGGCCACGGCGGGGGTCAACGCGGCGCCGACCGCCGCCAAGGTGATCGCTCGCATCGGGCCGATGCTCGGCCTTGATCCGCGCTACGACCTGCCGGCTGCCGAACGGTTGATTTTGGCCAGAGGTTCCCGTTAAGGCTGGCGATGACTTCGCGGTGCCGGTCAGGCTACCATGGCAAACCATGACGCTTGGTGAGCTTTTCGCCGACTCCGCCGCGGTGGAACCGCGCAATGCAGCGCTGCAAATCCGCGGGCTTGCCGCCGACAGCCGCGCGGTCAAGCCGGGGGATGCGTTCATTGCCGTGCCGGGAAGCAAGGCCGATGGGCTTGCCTTTGCGGCGGATGCGGTGCGGGCCGGTGCTGCGGCCGTCGTTGGCGAGCGCCCGCCGTCGGTACCGCTGCCCGCCGGGATTCCCTTCGTGCGGGTGGCAAACGCAAGGCGCGCGCTCGCACTGGCGGCCGCGCGGCTGCATCCGCGGCAGCCGCAGGTAATCGCGGCAGTCACCGGAACGAGCGGCAAGACTTCGGTCGCGGCGTTCACGCGCCAGATCTGGGCGGCGCTCGGGCATGAAGCCGCCAGCATCGGCACCATCGGCGTGGTCACGGCCCAACGCGAGACCTACGGTTCGCTCACCACGCCGGATCCGATCGCGCTGCATCGCACGCTCGAGCAATTGGCGGACGAGGGGGTGACCCATCTGGCGATGGAAGCCTCCTCGCACGGCCTCGACCAGCATCGTCTCGACGGCGTGCGCGTGGCCGCGGCGGGGTTCACCAATATCACGCGCGATCATCTCGATTATCATCCGAGTCTCGAGGCGTATTTTGCCGCCAAGCTGCGGCTGTTCGAGGCGCTGGTGGTGGAGGGTGGCGCGGCTGTCGTCGATGTCGACCATGAGCGGGCGGACAAGGTGGTCGCAACGGCCAAGGCGCGACGGCTCAACGTCATCACGGTCGGACGCAACGGCGACGAACTTCGCCTGCTCACGAGCGATATCGACGGTTTTGCGCAACGGCTGAAAATCGCGCATGCGGGCAAAGAATTTTCCGTGCGACTGCCGCTGGTGGGAGCGTTCCAGGTGGAGAATGCGCTTGTGGCCGCCGGGCTTGCCATCGCGACGGGGGACGCGCCGGCGCGGGTTTTTTCCGCCCTGGAAAGCCTGAAAGGCGCAAAGGGCCGGCTCGATCTCGTCGGCAGCAAGGACGGCGCGCCGATCTTCGTCGACTATGCGCACAAGCCGGACGCGCTGGAGAAGGCGCTTTTGGCGCTGCGACCCTATGTAAAACGCAAGCTCGTGGTGGTGTTCGGCGCCGGTGGCGACCGCGACCAGGGCAAGCGGCCGCTGATGGGCGCCATCGCGGCGCGTCATGCGGACGTCGTGATCGTGACCGACGATAATCCGCGCAGCGAGAACCCGGCCGCCATCCGCGCCGCCATTCTCGCCGCGGCGCCCTGCGCCATCGAGATCGGGGATCGCGCGGAGGCGATCCGTGTGGCGGTGGGCGGATTGCGGGCGGGCGACGTGCTGCTCATCGCCGGGAAAGGCCATGAAACCGGCCAGATCATCGGAAACAGGACGCTGCCATTCAGCGATCATGAGGCGGTTGCGGCGGCCCTGAAGGAGAAAGTCGCGTGAGTTCCTCGCCGCTTTGGACCGTTGCCGTCATGGCCGAGGCCATGCGCGCGCAGAGAGTCGGAATGTTGCCCGCTTCGGTGCCGGGAATTTCCATCGACAGCCGCACGCTCGCCCCCGGCGAGGCTTTTTTCGCGATCAAGGGCGATGCGCGCGACGGACATGAGTTCGTCGAGGCGGCATTCAAGGCCGGCGCCGGGCTTGCAGTGGTCGCAGCGGAGAAGCGCGCGCATGTGCCGGTCGGGCCGCTCTTGGTGGTTCCGGACGTGCTCGAAGCTTTGCGCCATTTGGCGCGCGCGGCGCGGGCGCGGACCAAAGCGCGCGTGATCGGCGTCACCGGCTCGGTGGGCAAGACCTCCACCAAGGAGGCGCTGCGGCTGGCCCTTGGCGCACAGGGAGACACCCATGCCTCGGTTGCTTCCTATAACAACCACTGGGGTGTGCCTTTGTCGCTCGCGCGATGCCCGGCCGATGCGAAATTCGCCGTCTTTGAAATGGGCATGAACCACGCGGGCGAGATCGCGCCGCTGACGAAGCTCGTGCGGCCGCATGTGGCGATCGTCACCGCGGTCGAGCCGGTGCATCTGGAATTCTTTCCGTCGGTCGAGGCGATTGCGGACGCCAAGGCGGAAATTTTTCTCGGCCTTGAGCCGGGCGGCGCGGCGGTCATCAATCGCGACAACCCGCATTTCACCCGGCTGGAGCAGCATGCGCAGCGCGCCGGCGCGGCGCGCGTGGTCGGGTTCGGCGAGCACGCGCAGGCCGAAGCGCGGCTCGTCAAATGCGCCTTGCAAGCCGACGTCTCGACCGTCGAGGCGCGCATCCTGGGCGCGGACGTCACCTACAAAATCGGCGCGCCGGGACGGCATCTCGTGCTCAACTCGCTTGCGGTGCTGGCTGCGGCGGTGCTCGCCGGCGCCGACCTTGCCCGGGCCGCGATTGCGCTCGCGCAGTTTGCGCCGGCGGCCGGCCGCGGCACGCGCATCGCGCTCGATCTGCCCGGCGGGACGGCGCTCCTGATCGACGAGAGCTACAACGCCAATCCGGCGTCGATGCGCGCGGCGCTGGCGCTGCTCGGGCAGGCGCCGATCGGGCCGCAGGGGCGGCGCATCGCCGTGCTCGGCGACATGCTGGAGCTCGGCCCGCGCGGCGGCGAACTGCACCGGTTGCTGGCGCAACCGATCCTGGACAATGCGGTTGATCTCGTATTTTGCGCAGGTCCGTTGATGGCCGAGCTGTGGCGGGCCCTTCCCTCGGAGCGCCGGGGCGGCTATGCGGAAACTTCGGCGGGGCTCGAGTCGAGCGTGCTCGCGGCCGTCCGGGCGGGGGATGCAATCATGGTGAAAGGCTCGCTGGGCTCCAAGATGGGCCCGATCGTCAAGGCGCTGGTGCGCCAATTTTCGCGCGCGCAGGCCGCGGCGCCGGCCCAAGGTTGATGCAATGCTCTACTGGCTGACCGAATTCTCCGGACAGATCGGCGTCCTCAACGTGTTCCGCTACCTGACGGTGCGGACCGGCGGCGCGATCATGACCGCGCTTCTCTTCGTGTTTCTGTTCGGGCCGAAGATCATCGATCTTTTGCGCCTACGCCAGGGCAAGGGTCAGCCGATCCGGGAGGACGGTCCCGCCTCCCACCTGCTCACCAAGAAGGGCACGCCGACCATGGGCGGGCTGATGATCCTGTCCGGAATCGTGGTGGCCACGGTGCTGTGGGCCAATCCGCTCAACCCCTATGTGTGGATCGTGCTCGGGGTGACGGTCGGGTTCGGCGCGGTCGGATTCTATGACGACTATCTGAAGGTTACGCGGCAGACGCACGGCGGTTTCTCCGGCCGGATGCGGCTCGTGATCGAGGCGGCCATCGCGGCGGTCGCGTGCATCGCGATCATGAACCTCGGGCGGCCGCCGTTCGCCAGCTCGCTCACGTTCCCGGTGATCAAGGAATTGGTCATCGATCTGGGTTGGTTTTTCGTCATCTTCGGCGCCTTCATCATCGTCGGCTCCGGCAACGCGGTGAATCTGACCGACGGGCTCGACGGACTGGCGATCGGGCCGGTGATGACCACGGCGCTGAGCTTCGGCTTCATCTCCTATTTCGTCGGCAGCGTGACCTATGCCGACTATCTGCAAATCCATTACGTTGCCGGCACCGGCGAGCTGGCGGTGCTGTGCGGGGCGGTGCTCGGCGCAGGCCTCGGATTCTTATGGTTCAATGCGCCGCCGGCCTCGATCTTCATGGGTGACACGGGCTCGCTTGCGCTCGGCGGCCTGCTCGGCGCGGTGGCGGTGGCCACCAAGCACGAGATCGTGCTCGCGATCGTGGGCGGGCTGTTCGTGCTGGAAGCGGTGTCGGTGATCGTGCAGGTGGTGTCGTTCAAGCTCACCGGCCGGCGCGTGTTCAAGATGGCGCCGATCCATCACCATTTCGAACAGCTCGGCTGGACCGAGCCGCAGATCGTGATCCGGTTCTGGATCATCTCCATCGTGCTGGCGTTGATCGGGCTGTCGACCCTCAAATTGCGATGATCCCTGTCACCACCTTTGCCGGGAAGCGCGTGGCCGTGTTCGGTCTCGGCGGTTCGGGGGTGGCAAGCGCGCGGGCGTTGAGCAGCGGCGGCGCCGAAGTGGTGGCCTCCGACGACAATGCCGAGACCGTGGCAAAGGCCGCGACGAGCGGGATTGCCACCGCGGATTTTCGCACGCTGGACTGGTCGAAGATCGTGGCGCTGGTGCTGGCGCCGGGCGTGCCGCTCACCCATCCGGCGCCGCACTGGGTGGTCGGCTTGGCGCGCAGCGCTGCGGTCGAAGTGATCGGCGACATCGAGCTCTACTGCCGGGAGCGCCGCAAGCTCGCGCCGGGCTCTCCCTTCGTCGCGGTTACCGGCACCAACGGCAAGTCCACCACCACCGCGCTGATCGCGCATCTTTTGACGGCGGCCGGGCGTTCTGCGGAATCCGGCGGCAACATCGGCACCGCGATCCTGACGCTGGCGCCGCCGCGACCCGACCACGCGCACGTGGTCGAGTGCTCGTCTTATCAAATCGATCTTGCGCCCTCGCTCGACCCGCGCATCGGCGTACTACTCAACATCAGCGAGGATCATCTCGACCGGCACGGCACCTTGGCGAACTATGCGGCGATCAAGGAGCGGCTGGTGGCGGGCGTGCAGCCGCAGGGCGCGGCCATCATCGGCGTGGACGACCCCTGGTGTCAGGCGGCGGCCGACCGGGTCGAGCGGCACGGGGTGGCGGTGGTGCGCGTCTCGGTGCGCCGGCGGCTCGCGGAGGGCATTTATGTCGAAGGCGGGGAAATTTTTCAGGCAACGGGCGGCGCCGGCCGGCGGATCGCCCACCTCCACGGGATCGGCTCGCTGCGCGGGCTGCACAACGCGCAGAACGCGGCCTGTGCGGCGGCCGCAGCGCTCAAGCTCGGCCTGTCGGAGGAGGCCGTTCAGCGCGGGCTGCGTTCCTTTCCCGGCCTTGCGCACCGCATGGAGCAGGTCGGCCGCAAGGGCAAAGTGCTGTTCGTCAACGACTCCAAAGCCACCAACGCGGACTCCGCCGCGCAGGCGCTGGCTTGTTTCACCGATATTTTTTGGATCGCCGGCGGCCGGCCCAAGAGCGGCGGCATCACGGCGCTGGCGCCTTTCTTTCCCCGCATCGCCAAGGCCTACCTGATCGGCGAGGCGGCTGCGGAATTCGCCGCCACGCTCGACGGCAAAGCGGCCTACGCGATTGCCGGCACGCTCGACCGCGCCGTCGCGATGGCCGCCCGCGATGCGCAAGAATCAAATGTTAAGGAACCGGTGGTTCTCTTGTCGCCGGCCTGCGCCTCGTTCGACCAGTATCCCAATTTCGAGGTGCGGGGCTCGGCGTTCCGCGAGCTCGTGCTGAGGCTCGGGGGCGTCGAGCCGGTGAGGGAGGGAGCCTAGCATGCGGCCGCGGACCGAGTATGCGCCGTTGAACGACTGGTGGCGGACGGTCGACCGCATGCTGCTCGGAGCCCTGGCCGTGCTCATGCTGGGCGGGCTCGTGTTCTCGCTTGCGGCAAGCCCGCCGGTCGCGGTGCGCATGGGGCGCGATCCGTTCTTCTTCGTAAACCGGCAGGTGCTGTTCCTCATCCCGTCAGTATTGATCTTGCTCGTCACCTCGATGCTGTCGCCGCGCCAGATCCGCAAACTCGCGGCGCTGGTGTTCGCGCTCAGCATCTGCCTGGTGGCGGCCACCGTGCTCTACGGCGCGGAGGTGAAAGGCGCGCGGCGCTGGATCGTGGTCTTCGGCGTGAGCCTGCAACCCTCCGAATTTCTCAAGCCCGCGTTCGTGATCCTGGTCGCCTGGCTGTTCGCGGAATCGACGCGGCGACCGGAAATGCCGGCAAATTCCGCAGCGCTCGGGCTGCTGTTGGTGGTGGTGGCACTGATCGTGTTGCAGCCGGATTTCGGACAGACGCTGTTGATCCTCGCGGTGTGGGGCGCGCTGTTCTTCATGGCGGGGGTGCGGCTGGTGTGGGTCGCGGGGCTTGCGGGAACGGCGATCGCCGGACTTGCGGCGGCGTATCTCACCGTTCCTTATGTGACGCGGCGGATCAAGGCGTTCATCGATCCTGCTTCCGCAGATACGTTCAACGTCGGGATTGCGCTCGAATCCTTCGCGCGCGGCGGATGGTTCGGGCAGGGACCGGGCGAGGGCACGGTCAAGCGCATTCTGCCGGAGAGCCACACCGACTTCGTGTTCGCGGTGGTGGCGGAGGAATTCGGCATCGTGGTGTGCCTCATCCTGGTGGCGCTGTTCGCATTCGTTGTGCTGCGCGCGCTGCGCCATGCGTTCAGCAACGAGGATCCGTTCGCGCGCTTTGCCGCGGCGGGACTTGCGGTGCTGTTCGGTGCACAGGCGGCGATCAACATGGCGGTCAACCTGCATCTGTTGCCGGCCAAGGGCATGACTTTGCCGTTCATCTCCTACGGCGGCTCGTCGATGATTTCGCTCGCCTACGCCATGGGCATGCTGCTGGCGCTCACCCGCGAGCGCCCGCGCGCGGAGCTTCTGGCCAGCCGCAGCGCGTTCGCGGGAGGCGCGGCCTGATGGCGGACGGCGGCGCGCCGCTCGTGGTGGTCGCGGCCGGCGGAACGGGCGGGCATCTGTTTCCGGCCGAGGCTTTGAGCGTCGCGCTCGCCAAGCGCGGCGCCATCGTCGATCTGGCCACCGATGAGCGGGCCACGCACTACGGGATGGCCTTTCCCGCGCGCGCGACCCACATCATCCCGAGCGCGACGGTGCGCGGACGCGACCCGATCTCGCTCGCGCGCACGGGTGCGGTGCTGGGATTCGGCATCATCAAGGCGTGGCTGCTGCTCGGCCGCTTGCGGCCTGTGGCGGTGGTCGGCTTCGGCGGCTATCCGAGCATTCCGCCGGTGCTGGCAGCGAGCCTGCGCGGCATTCCCACCCTGATCCACGAACAGAACGGCGTCATGGGGCGCGCCAATCGTTTCCTGAGCTCGCGCGTGCGCGCCATTGCCACGGGCTTTCCGGGCATCCTCGACGCAAATCCCGAGCTTGCGGCCAAGGCGACCCATACCGGCAATCCGGTGCGACCTGCCGTCGTTGCGGCTGCGGCCACGCCCTATGCGCCGCCCGGTGCCGGCGGGCCGCTCAACATCGTCGTGTTCGGCGGCAGCCAGGGCGCGCGGATCATGGCCGACGTGGTGCCGGAGGCGCTGGCGCGGCTCGACTCACTGCTCCGGGCGCGACTGCGCGTCGTGCAACAGGCGCGCGCGGAGGACATCGAGCGCGTGCAGCAGACCTATCGGCAGGCGGGGATTGCCGCCGAGGTGGCACCTTTTTTCACCGACCTGCCGGGGCGGATTGCAGCGGCGCAGCTCGTGATTTCCCGCTCGGGCGCCTCCACGGTGGCCGAGCTCGCCGCGATCGGGCGGCCGGCCATCCTGGTGCCGCTGCCGCACGCGCTCGACCAGGACCAGCGCGCAAACGCGGGCGTGCTGGAGCAAGCGGGCGGCGCGATCCGCATCGATCAGGCCGATTTCGTGCCGGACTCGTTGGCGGCGCAAGTCAAAGCGTTTATCGATGAGCCCGGCCGGCTTGCGCGCATGGCGGCGGCGGCCAAGGCCGCCGGTACGCTCGATGCCGCCGAGCGGCTGGCCGATCTGGTATTAACTGTCGCGGGTGTGGTAGCTGATTGAACCCGTTTGTGCCCCGGATGCGGCGCAGAGTGCAGCGAAGCGGAACGGTGCGCCGCGGATCCGGGACCGTATGACACTCGGAATTTGTTACGGTCTCGGGTCTGCAGCGCACCACTCCGCTTCGCTCCGTGCTGCGCTGCGCCCGGGAAGCGGAGCATGTCGGATCCATGAAACTGCCGCCCAAAATCGGTCCGATCCATTTCGTGGGCATCGGTGGCATCGGCATGAGCGGCATTGCCGAGGTGCTGATCAACCTCGGCTATACGGTGCAGGGCTCCGACACCGCGGACAACGCCAATGTCAGACGGCTGCGCGAAAAGGGCGCCAGGATCACGATCGGCCACGACGCCAGGCTGATTGACGGCGTGGCAGTGGTGGTGGTGTCGTCGGCGATCAAGCGCGACAATCCGGAGCTTGTGGCGGCGCGTGCCAAGCGGCTGCCGGTGGTGCGGCGCGCCGAAATGCTCGCGGAGCTGATGCGGCTGAAAAGCTGCATCGCGGTCGCCGGCACGCACGGCAAGACCACCACCACCTCGCTGGTTGCGGCGCTGCTTGACGCCGGCCATCTCGATCCCACCGTGATCAATGGCGGCATCATCAATGCCTACGGCACCAACGCGCGGCTCGGCGCCGGCGACTGGATGGTGGTGGAGGCGGATGAATCCGACGGCACGTTTCTGAAACTTCCGGCCGACATCGCCGTCGTCACCAATGTCGATGCCGAGCATCTCGATCACTTCAAAACCTTCGACGCGGTGCAGGAGGCGTTCTGCGCCTTCGTCGAGAACGTGCCGTTCTACGGCTTTGCCGTCATGTGCATTGATCATCCGATCGTGCAGCAGATCGTGGGGCGGATCGAGGACCGTCGCGTCATCACCTACGGCGAGAATCCACAGGCGGACGTGCGGCTCGTCGGTCTTTCGCATGGCAACGGTGGATCGCAATTCTCCGTGGTGTTCCGCGACCGCAGCGGCGCGGAACACCACGTCATCGACAAATTGGCGCTGCCAATGCCGGGCCGGCATAACGCGCTCAACGCCACCGCCGCGATCGCGGTGGCGCACGAACTGAAGGTGAGCGACGATTTGATCCGCAAGGCGCTGGCGAATTTCGGGGGGGTTCGGCGGCGCTTTACGCGCGTCGGCGAATGGAACGGCGTCGCCATCATCGACGACTACGGCCACCATCCGGTGGAAATCGCCGCGGTGCTGCGTGCTGCGCGCGAGACGGCCAAGGGCAAGGTGATCGCGGTGGTGCAGCCGCATCGCTACACGCGCCTGTCCACATTGTTCGAGCAATTCTCCACCTGCTTCAACGACGCCGACGCGGTGATCGTCGCCGACGTCTATCCGGCGGGCGAGGCGCCGATCAAAGGCGCGGATCGCGATTCACTCGTGGCAGCGGTACGGGCGCGCGGGCATCGTCAGGTCGTGCCGCTGACCGGGCCGCAGGAACTCGCGGCCATGGTTCGACGGCTGGCCAAGCCCGGCGACTACGTGGTGTGCCTGGGCGCCGGCAACATCACGCAATGGGCCTACGCCCTGCCGGGCGAGCTCAAGGCGCTGGGGTGATGCTCTTGTGTCGCGTCGCGCACATGCCCCTGCGCTTGCTGGGGGCGGATTTTCTGAGGGCGTGATGAGTTTTCCCGACATCGTTGCGCAGTTGCGGGCGCAGGCGCCGAAGTTGCGCGGCCGGCTGTTGGCGAACCAGCCGCTCGCGGAGCTCACCTGGTTTCGCGTGGGCGGGCCGGCGCAGGTGTTGTTCATGCCGGAGGACGAGGCGGACCTTGCGTATTTCCTCGCCGCGTTGCCGGCCGAGATCCCGGTCACCGTGATCGGGCTCGGGTCCAACCTGATCGTGCGCGACGGCGGGGTGCCGGGCGTGGTGGTGCGGCTCGGCCGCGGGTTCAACGAAATCAGGGTGGAGGGGACGTCGATCATTGCCGGCTGTGCGGTGCCCGACGTGAAGGTGGCGCGAGCGGCGCAGGAGGCGGGTCTTGCGGGTCTTGCGTTCCTGCGCGGGATTCCGGGGGCGATTGGCGGCGCGCTGCGCATGAACGCCGGCGCCTATGGGCGCGAAACCAAGGATGCGCTCGTCGCCGCGCGTGCGGTCGACCGCCGCGGCAACATTCACGTGCTGAGCAACGCAGGGATGGGCTTCCGCTATCGCCACTGCGGCGCGCCGGAGGATTTCATCTTCACCCAGGCGACATTCGCGGGCACGCCGGGCGATCCCGCCGCGATCGCGGCCGAGATGGACAAGATCACCGAGTCGCGCGAGGCCACGCAGCCGATCAAGAGCCGCACCGGCGGCTCGACGTTCAAGAACCCGGAGGGCCGCAAGGCGTGGGAATTGATCGATGCGGCGGGCTGCCGGGGCTTAAGGGTGGGCAATGCCCAGGTCTCGGAAATGCACTGCAATTTCCTGATCAATCTCGGCGGCGCCACGGCGACCGAGATCGAGACGCTGGGCGAAACGGTGCGGCAGCGGGTCAAGGAGAGTTCAGGCGTCGAGCTTGAGTGGGAGATCAAGCGGATCGGGATTCCCGCAGGCTGATGGTGGGGCGCCGGTTTCTGAGTCATTTTTGTCACGCTCCCGCGGCGTTTTGAATCAAGCGACTGCATACGAAACCTTGGCGGATTCACCTTCCCGCGCGGGCGCGTTAGCTTGGCCCCTGATTCGCGGAGGGAAATTTTGGCTGCCAAGGATTCGGTTCTGGTGGTCGGCGGCGGTCTTGGCGGTGCGGCCGCCGCCCTTGCGCTGGCGCGCAAGGGGCTCTTCGTGCGCGTGCTGGAGCAGGCGGCGGAATTCGGCGTGATCGGCTACGGCATCCAGCTCGGGCCGAACGTGTTCCCGATGTTCGAGCGGCTCGGGGTGACGCAAGCGGTGATGGCGCACGCTCTGCGCCCCAATGCCATCCTGATGGTCGATTCGGTCGATGGCGGCGTGATCGCGCGGATCCCGACGGGCGACTCGTTCGTCAATCGCTTCAAGTGGCCCTATGTCGTGATCCATCGCGTCGATCTGCACGGCGTGCTGCTGGACGCCTGCCGGGCGCTGACGAACGTGGAACTGCTGCCGCAGACGGAAGCCGAGTATTTCGAAGACGCGGGCGGCTGCGTGCGCGTGCGGACCAGGGATAACCGCACGTTCGAAGGCGCGGCGCTGGTCGGCGCGGACGGCCTTCGCTCGACCGTGCGCCAGCAGATGCTGACCGAGGGCGAGCCGCGCACGATCGGCTATGTCGCGCACCGCACGATCGTGCCCATGTCCGACGTGACCTTCGAGGTCGATCGCGACGACGTGGTGCTGTGGTCCGGCCACGGCTTCCACATCGTGCACTACCCGCTGCGCAACTATACGCTGTTCAACGTCGTGACCGTTTTCAAGACCTTGAATGCACAGCCGAGCGATACTGAGAGCCCGCATCCCGACCTTGCGCACGTCTATCGCGACTCGCATCCAACCATGCGAAAGCTCTGGTCGATGATGGACCTGACGCGCCGCGGCTGGGTTTCATCCGACCGCGATCCGATCCGACATTGGAGCAGGGGGCGTGTCACGCTGCTCGGCGACGCCGCGCATCCGGCGTTGCAGACGCTCGCGCAAGGTGCGTGCATGGCGATCGAAGATGCTGTCTGCCTTGCCGAATGTATCGAGCTTGCCGGCGGCGATTTTGCGCGCGCGTTCCGTCAATACGAAAACGCGCGCTACCTGCGCACCGCGCGCGTGCAATTCGAATCCCGCTATCTTTGGGACAATTTCTATCACCTCGGCGGCATCGAACGTGAAGTGGCGCGCGAGGCGTGGGCAGGCCGCGACGAGCGGCAGATGTTCGAGTGTCTCGCCTGGCTTTACGACGGATTCCGCTTGCCTGAGCGGCGTTCGGAGGCGGCATGAGCAAGCATGTCGCGGTGCTCATGGGGGGCTGGTCGGCCGAGCGGGAAATCTCGCTGCGCTCCGGTCGCGCCTGCGCGAACGCTCTCGAACACCGAGGCTACCGGGTGAGCCGGGTCGATGTCGGGCGAGATATCGCGAGCGTGCTTTCGCTGCTCAAGCCCGATGTTGTGCTCAATGTGCTGCACGGGCGGCCGGGGGAGGACGGCACCCTGCAAGGCATCCTCGAAATTGCGGGGATCCCGTACACGCATTCCGGGGTGCTCGCCTCGGCGCTCGCCATGCAGAAGGACTTGGCCAAAGTGGTCATGGCGGCGGCCGGCGTGCCGGTGCCGGCGGGCAAAGTGGTATCGCGCGCCGAGGCGGCGCGCGCTCATGCGCTGCCCAGGCCCTACGTGATCAAGCCGCTCGCCGAGGGGTCCAGCGTCGGGGTGTTCATCGTCACCGAAGACCATGCGCATCCGCCGCAGGAATTGACCCGCGCGGATTGGCCTTTCGGCGAGCGAGTGCTGGTCGAGAGCTACATCCCGGGGAAAGAACTTACCTGCGCGGTGATGGGGGAGCGAGCGCTCGACGTCATCGAAATCGTGCCAAAAGTGCGCTTCTACGACTATGAGGCCAAATACGCGCCGGGGGGGTCCCAGCACCTCCTGCCGGCGCCAATTTCACCATTTGTTTACCAAGAGGTCCGCAGACTGGCGCTGGCCGCGCATCGAGCGCTCGGCTGCCGTGGCGTCAGCAGAGCCGATTTCCGATACGACGACCGACGCGCGGGGACGGAAGGGTTGTTCTGTCTCGAGGTCAATACGCAACCCGGCATGACGGAAACATCGCTCGTGCCGGAGCTCGCAGCGCATGCGGGCATGTCATTCGACGAGCTGGTGCAATGGATGGTCGAGGACGCATCGCTGAATCGCTGATCGACGGATTGGTGCGCGCCGGACGTCATGCCAGCGAGCTGTGGGGCGAATGGCAGCGCGCGATGCGGCGCTGGTCGAAGCCGCTGGTCGAGCTTGAGCCGCCGCGCGGCGTGGGTACGGCGGCGACCGCGCTGTTTTTCCTGGGAACGGCGGTCTACGGGGCGGCGTGCGGCGGACACGTGCCGACGTTGCTGCAGGAGTTGAGAAATTTTCGCGATGCCACGGCAAATGCGTTCGGCTTCCGCATCGAGGCGATCACCATCACCGGCCAGTATCAGCTCACCGAAGCGGAAATCCTGGCCGCAGCAGGCGTCACGCCTCGCAGCTCGCTGCTGTTTCTCGACGCCGCTGCGGCGCGCGCGGAGCTCTTGGCCAAAGCTTGGATCGCCGACGCCACGGTGCTGAAGCTCTATCCCGGACGGCTGCACATCGCCGTCACCGAGCGCGAGCCGTTCGCGCTCTGGCAGCGGGACGGCAAGGTCGCGGTGATCGATGCCGATGGGATCGTGCTGGAAACGGTTGTGCCGATGCAGTTTGCCTCTCTGCCGCTGGTGGTAGGCCGGGGCGCCGACCGGAAAGCGAAGGATTTTCTGGCCATTCTCGATAAGTTCCCGGCGCTGCGGGCGCAGGTCTATGCCTCCGTGCTGGTCGCGGAGCGGCGCTGGAATCTGAAACTGAAGAACGGCATCGACGTGCGCCTTCCGGAAAACGGCGTGGAGTCCGCGTTGCAGACGCTCGCGATGCTCGATCGCGACAAGAAGTTGCTGTCGCGCGACATCGTTGCCGTCGATCTGCGGCTAGCGGACCGAGTGACGGTGAAGCTTTCGGAAGGCGCGGCGCTGGCGCGCGAAGAGGCGATGCGCGAGCGCCTCAAAGATCTCGGCAAGAAACCAAGACGCCCCGGAGGTCACGCATGAGCCTCCATTACGGGCTCACGCCGAAGATGAAGCCGGTATCACCGCGCCGGGCGGCGATCGTTGCGGCGCTCGACATCGGCACGCGCAAGATCGTGTGCGTGATCGCGCGGCTCAAACCGCATCCGCCGCAGAACGTGCTGCGCCGGCGCAGCCACGGCATCGAAATCCTCGGCCTGGGCCACACCGGCTCGTTCGGCGTCAAGAGCGGCACGGTGGTCAATCTCAGCGAGGCGGAAGAGGCGGTGCGGCATGCGGTGGATCTCGCCGAACGCGCGGCCTCGGTGCAGCTCGACTCCGTGGTGCTTGCGGTTTCCGCCGGGCGGCTGGCGAGCGAGCTATATACCGCCAGCATCAACATTCTCGGCTCGACCATCACCGACGGCGACATCTCCCGGGTGCTTGCGGCCGGCAGCCGCCATTCGGTGCGCGACGGCCGCGTGGTGCTGCATTCGCTGCCGATCGGCTATGCGATCGACGGCGTGCGCGGCATCGGCGAGCCGCGCGGCATGCTGGCCAAGCAGTTTGCGGTCGATATGCACGCGGTCACCGCGGATGCCGCTGCCATGCGCAACCTGATGCTGGCGGTGGAACGCTGCCATCTGGCGGTGGAGACCATGGTGGCGGCGCCCTATGTGGCGGGTCTTGCGGTGCTCGCCGACGACGAGGCCGATCTCGGCGCCGCCGTCATCGACATGGGCGCGGGCACGACCACCACGGCGATCTTCTCGGGCGGACGGTTCATTCATGCCGACAGCTTTGCGGTCGGCGGACACCATGTGACCATGGACCTTGCGCGCGGGCTGAACACGCGCATCGCGCATGCCGAACGCATCAAGACGCTGTACGGCAGCGTGCTCTCCGGCGGTTCCGACGAGCGCGACATGATCGCCGTGCCACCGGTCAGCGAAGATCAACACGAGCCGCCGCAGTTCATCTCGCGGGCGCGGCTCGTGCGCATCATCAAGCCGCGCGTCGAGGAAATCCTGGAAATGGTGCGCGACCGGCTCGCCGCCTCGCCGTTCGCAGCCGAGCCGCGCGCCCAGGTCGTGCTCACGGGCGGCGCAAGCCAGCTCAACGGTCTGGCGGAGCTCGCGGGCCGCATCCTCGGTCGGCCGGTGCGCATCGGCCGGCCGCTCGGCATCTCGGGCTTGCCGGATGCCGCCAAGGGGCCGGCGTTCGCTGTCGCGGCCGGACTCCTGGTCTATCCGCAGACCGCGCATCTGGAACATTTCGAACCGCGGCGAACGCGGCACCTCATGACAGGGACAGGCTACTTCGCTCGGGTCGGACGATGGCTTCGCGAGGGCTTCGGATGACCTCGACACGGCTCTACCCGCTTCACTCACCAGCCGGTAGCGGACCGGCGCTACCTGGCGGCGTTGGCAACGTCCGCCCAAGCAAGAGGCAAACATGAGCATCAACCTGAAGATTCCTGACATCCGCGAACTGAAGCCGCGGATCACGGTGTTCGGCGTCGGCGGGGCCGGGGGCAACGCCGTGAACAACATGATCACCGCCGGCCTGCAGGGCGTCGACTTCGTGGTCGCCAACACCGATGCCCAGGCGCTCACCATGTCGAAGGCCGAGCGCATCATCCAGATGGGCGTGCAGGTGACCGAGGGTCTCGGCGCCGGATCGCAGCCCGAGGTCGGCCGCGCCGCCGCCGAGGAAGTGATCGACGAAATCCGCGACCATTTGAGTGGCGCGCATATGGTGTTCGTCACCGCTGGCATGGGCGGCGGCACCGGAACTGGCGCCGCGCCGGTGGTCGCCAAGGTGGCGCGCGAGCTCGGAATCCTCACCGTGGGTGTGGTCACCAAGCCGTTCCATTTCGAGGGGCAGCGGCGTATGCGCTTCGCCGAAGCGGGCATCGCCGAACTGCAGAAGTGCGTGGACACCCAGATCATCATCCCCAACCAGAACCTGTTCCGGGTGGCGAACGAGAAGACGACGTTCGCAGACGCCTTCGCCATGGCGGACCAGGTGCTCTATTCGGGGGTGGCCTGCATCACCGACCTGATGGTGAAGGAGGGACTGATCAACCTCGACTTCGCCGACGTGCGCGCGGTGATGCGCGAAATGGGCAAGGCGATGATGGGGACAGGCGAAGCCAACGGCGAAAAACGCGCGCTGCGCGCAGCGGAGGCGGCCATCTCCAATCCGCTGATCGACGACGTGTCGATGAAGGGCGCGCGCGGTCTGCTCATTTCCATCACCGGCGGCCGCGATCTTACGT
Source organism: Xanthobacteraceae bacterium (assembly GCA_035574295.1). GTDB lineage: Bacteria > Pseudomonadota > Alphaproteobacteria > Rhizobiales > Xanthobacteraceae > PNAI01. The sequence goes on along the minus strand of DATLYX010000109.1, from coordinate 4,195 downwards.
TGTACGAGGTGGACGAGGCGGCGACCAGGATCCGCGAGGAGGTCGATGCCGACGCCAATATCATCGTCGGCGCGACCTTCGACGAGAGCCTTGAGGGGTGCATCCGGGTTTCCGTGGTCGCCACCGGCATCGATGCGGTTGCGACCTCGGCGCGCCCGACCGCGACGGAGTCGCGGCTTGCGGAGCTCACCAACCGGCTGAAAGTGGAGAGCCAGCGAACCGCGGAGCGTATCGAACGCATCGAGGCGACGACACGCATGGCGCCGGCTCCTGCAGCGAAGTCCGTGCAGCCGAGCGTCGAGCAGGCGGCCACGGCAGCGGTCGCCGCAGCCGTACTGCCGCCAAGCGCGATCGAGGAGGTGACGATCAAGCCAATTCCGCCGAAACCGTCGCTGTTCGTGGAGCCGGTTGCGGCGCCTGCGCCGCAGCAACCGGACACCCCGCCCGTGTTCATTCCGCCGGAGCCGGAGCGGCCGGAGGTGCGGACGCCGCGCATGCCACGCATCGATGAGCTGCCGATCCCGGCGCAGAACGCGATCCGCGCGCAGCGCGGGGAGCTGCCCGAGGAGCAGCCGGAAAAGCGGCACATGAGCCTCCTGCAGCGGCTGGCCGCGGTCGGTCTCGGGCGGCGCGAAAGCGAGGACAAGACGCCGCCGGCCCCGGTACGGCCGATGCCGCAGGCGGTGCCGCAGCCACCGCGGCCGCAGCCGCGGCCACCGGAATCGCGTGTCGATCCGGTGTCCGACTATGCCAAGCGGCCGGCGCCCCAAGGGCTCGACATCCATGGCCGGCCGACGGCCGTCCCAAAGCCGGTGGACGACGACCAGTTGGAAATCCCGGCCTTCCTGCGGCGGCAGGCCAACTAGCTCAATGCGGCGGCCCCGGCCCGTAGCCGGGGCCGCCGAAAGCCCGATCCGACTACCACCGGCAATATATAAATCATTAATACTAAAATACTTTTCTCGTTTATCGCTCGTATTCGTAAGGAGGGCTATAGAAGCGTTCAACGTGCCGGGTCTTCGGCCGCCCGTCGGCAAACGCAGGCTACGTCTCGGTTTGCGCACAATCTCGTTTATCGGACGAGACGGGGCACGGTTCTGGCGGCGCGGCAGAGGTAACAATCGGTAAGAAAGCGTGAGTTGGCCGCATGAGACACTGCGGTTAAGATGTTCGCGCAATAGGGGTTTCCGCCTGGGGAACGGCGGAGGGGACGGTTAGATCCGTGGGGCATCTTCCTCCGACGTCAAAATGTGGCATGACCGAGACCCCGCTCGCCTCGGAGCGCAGGCGTATTTCTGCGTCCGGCGCGATGGAGCCCGCGGAGTGCATATGAAAGCCGGACGGCAGACTACACTTCAAGATCACGCCGCTGTCAGCGGTATTGGGGTGCATACAGGGTTGCCGGCAACCCTCACAATTTCGCCGGCCGATGCCAACACCGGCATCGTATTTGTGCGTACCGACAAGGACGTGCGATCGGAACGGGAAATCCGCGCCGACATCCGCGCTGTTACCGCCACCGAACTGCGGACCGTGCTCGGGGACGCTTCAGGGCCGCTGTGTGCCACTGCGGAACATGTGCTCGCCGCCTTGTCCGGCCTCGGCGTCGACAACGCAGTTGTCGAAATTGACGGTCCTGAAGTCCCCATCATGGACGGAAGTGCCGCGCCTTTCGTTGAGGCGATCGAGCAGGCAGGGATCGTGACCCTGTCGGCGCCGCGGCGGTACGTCCAGGTGCTCAAGCCGGTACGGGTCACCCTGGACGATGCCTATGGCGAGCTGCGGCCCTATGCTGAGGGATTCCGTCTGGAAGTGGACATCGAATTCGACACCCCGCTGATCGGTCGGCAGGCTCTGGCGCTCGATGTGAATCCGGCGAGCTTCCGCTCCGAACTGGCCCGGGCGCGCACCTTCGGCTTCATCCGCGATGTCTCGAAATTGTGGAACTCGGGCTTTGCGCTCGGGGCGTCGTTCGAAAATACGCTGGTTGTCAGCGACACGCGGGTGCTCAACCCGGATGGGCTGCGCTATCCGGACGAATTCGTCCGCCATAAGGCGCTCGACGCGGTGGGGGATCTCGCGCTCGCCGGCGGGCCGCTTCTTGGCGCCTATCGGTCGGTGCGCGGCGGGCACAAGCTCAATTACGCCGTAGTCCACGCGCTGCTGTCCGATCCTTCCGCCTGGGCCATCGTCGAGCGGCCGGAGGGGCGTCGCGTGCGCGGGCATGCGGATATCACCGCCGGGATGCTGGCGCCGGCCTTCGGACCCGACGTGTCCTAGGGGCGCGGCGCGCGCCTTATTCCCGGCCGAATGTTCCGCTTAGACGGCTGGCCTCGCGGGTATTTTTCGACAAGAGCCGAGCAAGATGCGCATGTCTCCGGAACGCGCCGCAATGCGGGGATCGTCGTGGCGATGATCCGGCGTCTCGGTAAGGCCAATGGCGCGGCGGCGGATCGGGGCTGGTCGCTCGCGCGTTTCTGCGCCGTCTGTCTCATCGCGATTCCGCTCGCGGCATGCGCGAATCTCTTTGGCGGCGAAAAGGATACGCTCCCCCCCGACGAGCCCGCCGACAAGCTCTACAACGAGGGCCTCTATCTGCTGAACGAAAAGACGGATTACAGGGGCGCCACCAAGAAATTCGAGGAAGTCGAGCGACAGCATCCGTATTCGGATTGGGCGCGCAAGGCGCTCATCATGGCTGCGTTCAGCAACTACCAGGCGCGGGAATACGAGGAGGCGATCGCCGCGGCCAAGCGCTATGTCACCCTGCACCCGGGCAGCCCGGACGCCGCCTATGCGCAGTTCATCATCGGCTCGGCGTATTTCGAACAAATTCCTGATGTCACGCGCGATCAGGCGCGCACCGAGAAAGCCATAGAAGCGCTCGAAGAGGTGGTGCGCAAATATCCGAACACCGAATATGCGGTGAGCGCCAAACGAAAGATCGACATTGCGCGCGATCAGCTCGCCGGTCGGGAGATGGCGGTCGGGCGCTACTACATGGAGAAAAAGGATTTTACGGGCGCCATCAACCGCTTCAAAATCGTGGTCACGCAGTATCAGACCACCCGCCACGTCGAAGAGGCGCTGATGCGGCTCACCGAAGCCTATATGGCGCTCGGTATCGTGCCGGAAGCGCAGACGGCAGCCGCAGTGCTCGGCCACAACTTTCCTGACAGTAGCTGGTATCAGGACGCCTACAAGCTTGTGAGAAGCGGCGGCGTGGAGCCGCGGGAAAACAAGGAGTCCTGGATCAGCCGAGCGTTCAAGCGAATCGGCGGCCTGGGCGGGCCCTGACCGCCATCCACAGCGCGCCCGGCATTTGCCGCGACGGGGACGGCATCCGGTATTCTCCTGAATCGTTTTGGATTCGCGAGGCGATGCGTTGCGCCGACCGTTGGCGGTGCCTCGCGGCATGATCAAGGACGGCGCATGCTGGTGCGGCTCTCCATCCGCGACATCGTGCTGATCGACCGGCTCGACATGGATGTCGGGCCGGGATTGTCGGTGCTGACCGGGGAAACCGGCGCCGGCAAGTCGATCCTGCTCGATGCGTTCGCCCTTGCGCTCGGCGCGCGCGGGGACGCAACGCTCGTGCGCAATGGGGCAGAACAGGGCCAGGTCGCGGCAGCCTTCGAGATTGCATCGGATCACCCGGCACGGGCGCTGCTCGCCGACTGTGCGGTGGCCGTCGACGACACTTTGATCCTGCGGCGCGTGCAATTCGCCGACGGCCGCACGCGCGCCTTCGTCAACGACCAGCCGGTGAGCGTGCAGACGCTGCAGGCCGTGGGCGCGGCGCTGGTCGAGATCCACGGACAGCACGACGCGCGGGCGCTGGTCGATGCGGCGACGCACCGCCGGCTGCTCGATGCCTTCGGCCGGCTGGAAGCCGAGGCCGCGGCAGTCGAGCGGCTGTGGCGTGAACGGCGGGCGGCGGAGGCGGCGGTTGCGGCGCATCGCGCTGACGTCGAACGCGCGGCGCGGGAGGCCGACTGGCTGCGCCACGCGGTCGAGGAGTTGAACAAGCTGGCGCCGGAGCCGGGCGAGGAGCAGGCGCTGGCGGAGCGGCGCGCCGCGATGATGCAGGCGGAGAAAGTGGCCGCGGACCTGCGCGACGCGCATGAGGCGCTCGCGGGCGCGGCATCGCCGGTGCCGGCGCTCGGGGCGGCGATCCGGCGGCTGGAGCGGCGGG
>DATLYX010000108.1:0-7496 GCA_035574295.1 Xanthobacteraceae bacterium | reverse complement strand
CGACCAGCAGTGGCTGTTGAAACGCTGCGCGGTGGGCTCGAGCCGGATCGCTTCCGAGTAGTCGGCGATGGCGTTGTGATAATCGCGCCGATCATAAAGCGTATGGCCGCGCTCGTAATAGGCCCTGGCCAGGCCGGCGCGGTGATCCGTAGCGGCGGAGTCGAGCTTGACGGCGGCGGTGTAATCGGCGATCGCGCGCTCGTAGTCCCGCTCGGCCAGATAGGCGGCGGCGCGCCTGCCGAAGGCCGCAGCGTCGTTCGGGTTGCGGCGGATCGCCTCGTTGCTGTCGACGATGGTCCGCGTGTTGTCGCGTTTGGAGCGGTAGGCGGGATTGGCGGGATCGAGCTGAAGCGCCGCGGCGTAATCGGCAAGAGCGCGCTCGTAGTCCTGCCGGCCGAAGAAGGCATTGCCGCGCCGATGGTAGGCGTCCGCATTGCGCGTGCGGTAGTTGCGGTTTTCCGGGTCGAGACGGATCGCCTCGACGTAATCGACGATGGCGCGGTCGTAGTCCAGCTTCTCGAAGAAAACCTCGCCCCGTCGATAATAAGCTTCCGCACTGCGCGTCGCATAAATCTTCTTCGTGGAGTCGAGCCGCAGCGCGGTGCTGAAATCGGCGATGGCGCGGTCGTAGTCTCGCTTCTCGAAGAACTGGTTGCCGCGGTCGAAATAGGCGGCGGGATTGTCGGGCGCCATCCGAATCGCCGCGTCGTACCATTCCGGCTGGTCGGGCAGCGGAAGGTCGGGATCCTGCTGCCGGTACTTCAGCCAGTCCTTCCAGGCCTGGGTATGGTAGGGCCACTTGCCCTGTTCGATGCACCAGTCCGGGGGCGCCGGGTCGAGGAATGCCACGACGCGCTGTGCGCGGGTGAGACAGCGCGGAATCGCGGATGCCGCAGCCGTGGTCAGCTCCTCCATTGAGGGGAACACGCGCCACAGCCGTGCGGTTGCGTCCTGCGAGGAGGTGACGATGCGGCGGCCGTCGGCGCTGAATATGGCGTGCGCCACGGCATCGGTGTGGCCGCGCAGGGTTCCGATCAGCCTGCCGGTCGCGACGTCCCAGATGCGGGCGGTCTTGTCGAGGGAGGCGGTGAGCAGCCGGCGGCCGTCGGGGCTGAAGGCGGCGCTGTACACCGAGCCCTGGTGCCCCTCGAAGCTGCGCAGACGCTCGCCGCTCTGCGCATCCCAGAGCTGGGCGGTCTTGTCGAGCGATCCGGTGACGACCTGCCGGCCGTCGGGGCTGAAGGCGGCATACCAGATGCGGTCCTTGTGGCCGCGCAGCACGAGGATTTCGTCGCCGCTCTCCGTGCTCCATATGCGCGCGGTGCGGTCGTCGGACGCGGTGACCACGCGTTTGCCGTCCGGGCTGAAGGCGGCATGGATCACAGGCTGCTCATGGCCGCTGAAAACCCGGATCTGCCGGCCGGTGGCCGCCTCCCAGACACGCGCTGTCCGGTCGTAGGATGCGGTCACCACGTATTTCCCTTCCGGATCGAATTCGGCGCTGATTACGAGCGCGGTATGGCCGCGCAGCACGGTGAGCTGCTGGCCGGTGGCAACGTCCCAAATCGCCGCGGTGTTGTCGCCGCTCGCGGTCGCCACGCGCGTGCCGTCGGGCGCAAACGCGGCGCCGAACACGGCGCCCTGGTGGCCGCGCAATACGCGGATTTCGCGGCCGCTGTCGGCGTCCCAGAGCCGCGCGGTCCGGTCGGCGGAAGCGGCCAGCACCAGCTTGCCGTCGGTACTGAAGGCGGAGCTCCAGACCTTGGCGGCGAACCCGCTCAGAATCGTAATGCCGCGCGGGGCGCGGAGGTCCCACAGGCGCGCGGTTCCATCGAGCGAGGCGGTGGCGAGAATCCGGCCGTCCGGACTGATGTCGGCGCTCTGCACTTCGCCGTCGTGGCCGCGCAGCACAATCAGCGGCTCGCCGGTCGTGGCATCCCACAGCCGCACGCTCTTGTCCTCGGAGGTGGTCAGCAGCAGGTTGCCGTGAAACGCGACGCTCAGAACCACGCCTTCGTGACCCCGAAACGCGCGGATGAACTGGCCATTCACGTCCCACAGGCGCGGCAAAGAGTCGGTAAACACGGTGGCGACGCGCTTGCCGTCCGGACTGAAGGCAATGCCGTTGAAGTATTTCTCTTCGTCCTTCAGAAACAGCGTCGGCTTGCCGCCTTCTTCAAGATTCCAAAGCTGTGCGGTCTTGTCGTCGGAAGCGGTCAGAAGCTGCTTGCCGTTGGGGTGGAACGCGACGCCCCAGATGTCCTGATCGTGCCCGCGCAGGACGGCGATCTCCTTCCCGCTCGCCACGTCCCAGACACGCCCCGTCTTGTCATTCGAAATGGTGGCGATGCGCGTGCCGTCAGGGCTGAAGATGGCGTTGCGGACGGCGCCAAAATGCCCCCGGAACACGCGAAGCTCCCGGCCGGTCGCGGTATCCCAGAGCCGCGCGGTGCGGTCGTCGGAGGCGGTGAGAATCAGCCGGCCGTCGGGAGGGCTGAACGCGACGCTGCGCACGTTGCTCTCGTGCCCGCGCATGACGCGGATTTCCGCGCCGGTCGTCGCATCCCACAGCCGCACGGTCCGATCCAGCGATGCGGTGGCAACGCGCCTGCCGTCAGGATGAAAAGCGATGCCGGTCACGCCGTTCTCGTGGCCGCGCAGCATCGCGATTTCCTGGAGCCGCTGATAGGCGTAGCTGAGCGCGTCCTCGGTCTCCGGCTGATAGGGGCCCGGCTCCAGGGCAAGCAGCATGCCGCTGCCGGCATCGCCCCGGTCGGTGGTCTCGTTAGACAGCCGCGCCACGTAGCGGGTGAGGTTGGTGACCGCGCGACGGCGCTGTTCCATCGCCTCCGCGCGGTCCTTCATCGCCCGTTCGCGTTCCTCGTGCGCGGTGCGCGCCTCCCACATCGCAAAATCGCGCTCCAGAGTGGCGACCTTTTCGCGCAATTCGGCCGCGAAGTAGCGCTGCGACAGGGCATAGCCCGCGACGCCGAGCATAACGAGAAACACGCCGATGCCGGCAAGCTGCAGACGCCAGTGCAGCCGCGCGCGGAATTGCGCCCGCTCCCGCTCCTCGGCCTCGCGGCGCAGGCGCTCGGCGGCGCCGCGGCTTGCCTCGAGCAGTTTGCCGACCAGATCGAAGTTGTCGTCGTAGCGCGCGGCCCAGTGCTCGTTCGGCCGACGCTTCTGCCACCATTTGGAGCGCTCGTCCGTGGTCGCGGGGGTGAGCGCGTGCTGCGGGTTGGCTTCAAACGCCTTGGCCTCCACGACCAGCGAGCGCCAGATCAGGCCGTCGTCGAACTCCTGCTTGAGCCAACCCTCCTTGGGATCGGCAAGGCGTCGCCAGCATCGGATCAGCGCCTCGTGGCTGATGTCGATGGGCGTGGTCTCGGCGATCGGCTCCTCGCCGAACGGGGTGAGAAAGGAAACGCCGTCGGCGCGCAGGGCGTCGATGATGGCAAGCAGCGTGTCCTGCTTGGCGGCGGTCACAGCCACGAGATCGCGGAACGCCTGCGGGCGGCGGATGGCGCGGCCCTCCACGTTCAGGTCGGTGAGCGCGCGAAACATGTCCTCCACCACGCGGCGCCGCTCGTCGTCAGGTGCGGCGCGGCTGACTACGGAATCGGCGTGGCTGGACAGCAGGTTCACCAGGCTGCCGGCGGATTCGAGCTGCCCGACGTCCAGCACCAGTTTCTCGCCGCGCTCGAGCGTGCCGGTGGCCGCATTCCACAGGTACATCAGGCCATGCTGGATCAGCGGCAGCGCGTCCTCGCGGCCGGCAACGTCCGCGATCATCCGCTCGGCAAGGCGCAAGCTCACCTCGCCGCCGTAGAGCAGCGCCGGACGGCGAATCGCGCGCAACAGCGCGTCGTGATCCATGCCGGGAACGAGATACTGGGTGCGGTTGATGGCCTCGGCGAGGCCCTGGAAGCGCGTGCATTCGCCGAGGAACTCCGAACGCATGGTGACAACCACATGCACGGCGGTCGCCCCCTCTTCGGCCTCCGCTTCCCTCTGCGAGGCCCCGGAGGCTGCGCGATCGACGCCGACCAACAAATCGACGAACAGCTCGGCCTCCTCGCGGCTCGTCTTCTCGTAGCGGAACAGCTCCTCGAACTGATCGACGAGCAAACACAACCGCCGCCCCCGCACGTTCTTCAGCGCGCCCGCAACCGAGGCCAGGGTGGCGCCGCGGCGGCTGAATTCGCCCATGATCTCGCCGACGCGGCGGACGTCGCCGGCGGCGCCTTCGAGGCGCGCGAATTCCTTGGCGAGGTTCCACAATGGACCGCCGGAGGGGCGAATGCTGCAGGTGAGCCAGGGCGCGCCGGCACGCAGGTGCTGACGCGCAAGCTTCGGCAGCACGCCTGCGCGTACCAGCGAGGATTTTCCGGAACCGGAGGAGCCGTGGATCAGCACGAGGTGATGGGCGGCAAGCCGCTCGATCACGTCGTCGATCATCTGCTCGCGGCCGAAGAAGATCGACCACTCGTTATGCTCGAACGGCCGCAGACCCGGATAGGGATGCTTTGGCCGTGCGGCCGTGACTAGGTCGGAACCGGACAATGCGTCCTTGCTCACGGCGCGAAAGCTGCACTTGCGCGGCTGCTGTCCAGCCAACTGCGGAACCTGTTGCGCCAGTCCTCGGTCTTGAGGTCGAACCGCTCGATGCCGAACGGCGACACGTCGATGGGCAACTTCTCGCCGGAATGGTCGAGCACGGCGCAGGGCAGCGGCTTGCCGCGGTCGGATTGGATGCGCTCGCGCTCGTCGACGCCGATCTCCAGAAGATCGCCGAGGAAGCGCTCGTCGGTGTCGGCGCGCACCAGCGCGAGCGCATCACAATGCTTGGCGGTCTCGATGCGGGCGCGACTCTCCTTCCTCCAGTCCAAAATATCGCGGCCCGGATCGGCAATGGTGCTGAGCGGGGCGATGCCGTCCTGCGACAACGCCTGCTTGACCTGCTCGCAGACAGGCCGGTGCTCGGCGCGGGCGTGCAGCCAGACCTTCTTGGGTCCGGTTGCCGGCTTGTCGGTCGCGGCGGATTGCGCCTCCGCCCGCCGTTCGGTCAGATCGCGAAGCTCGCGCAGGCGCTTGGTGAGCGAGACCTGCAGCCGGCGCAACTGCCGGACATAGGCCTCGTTGTTCTCGCGCGTGCCGCGCCAACCGTATGGCGTGGGCTCCTGCGGATCGTGGAAGGGAAAACCAACCAGGGGATGCCCGCGGTCGTCGCACAAAAAATCCGGCCAAGTCTTCTCGTCGGTGGGCATGGCGCGCACCACGAAGATGCGGCCTTGCTCCCGCGCGCGGTCCTGCACCTGTTGCCGGAACCACTCCAATTCGTCGCGGCACCAGTTCGACCGCAAGTACCACGGCGACATCACGATCATCAGAACGCAGGAATTCGTCACCTTGCGCCGCAGCTCGTCGGAGAGCTGCATGGTGGGGTCGATCTGCTCGTCGCACCAGATGTGCAGGTCGCGGAATTCCGGGTCGATGGTCCGGCTGTCTTCCTCCAGATCGCGGATCAGCTCGTTGGTCCAGGTCTTCAACGGCAGATCGTCGCCCGCGCGCGGATTGGGATTTCCATGCGAGTAGCTGACGAAAACGTCGTATTCGAAATGCGGCGAAAGAAATGCCATCCGCCTTCCCCCGCGCCCGGCCGCCTACGGCCGGGCAAGGGCGAAATTGTAGCGGCCGATTCCGTCACGGTCGAGGGCGGGAGGAGCCCAGCCCTCGACAGTTGAATGGCGTCTCAGGCGGTTTTGGTTAAAACGGCCGTGATTTGCCGTTCCGGCGCGCAAACGGCCGGCGCCGCCTTTCCGCGAGCACTTCAAAGATATTTTTCGAGCACGTCCATTTGCGGCTTATCAACGCCGTTCGCCACCTCGATGGAGAACATGTAGTTGCCCCACCACGGCCCGCCGGCCCAATAAGTTGCGCCCAGCCATACGTCCTGATGCTGGTGCATATAATTGAGCATGTTGTCGAGCGCCTGCAGGCTGGTCGAGTTCTTCGAGACGCCGAACTCGCCCAGGAACAGCATGTTGCCGGTCGCCTTCGCCCATTCGGTGACGGCGGTCAGCCGCTGCACGCCGACATTTGCGGAAACCACGTTCGGGCTCGTGCCGCTGCCGTCGCTGTCGAGGTACTGGTGCACTTCAAACGCATAGTTGTTAAGCGGATCGACGACGCCGGCGCCGACCACCGTGTCATTGTCGGAGGAGACCCAGGTCCATGCGCCGTCCCAATAAGTTCCGGGAACGAGAATTTTCTGGGTGGCGCCAGCATCGCGGATGGCGTCGATGGCGGCGTTGGCGGACTGCAACCATTGCGTGGCGCTTTGCTGGTGCGGCTCGTTCATGAGGCCGAACATCACGTTCGGATCGTTCTTGAAGTAGGTTGCGAGCTTGCCCCAGAGATCGGCGAAGGCGGAGTTCGGAACCTGGGCGCTGCCGATCAACGCACCGCCGTGCCCCTTGCCGTAATTGTGCACGTCCAGCACCACCATCATGCCCTTGGAGCGTGCATAATCGACAAGACTGTCGATGCGCGCCAGATCGGCGGAATTGAGCGGCCCGAACTGGGTGGGCTGGATGCGCTCCCACAGAAACGGCACCCGAATCACCTCAACGCCCTTGCTGGCGTAATAATCGATGTCGCCGGTGCTGGGGAAAATGTAGTCCACTCCATACTTGCCCGGCCGTGCGTTGCCGAATTCGCCGCCGGCGAGGTTGACCCCGAGCAACAGATCCGGCTGCGAGGTGCCGGACGTGGGCGGGGGCTCTGTTGCCGGCGGAGGAGCGGGTGGCGGCGACGGTGGTGGCGCTGCCACAACGAAGGGGTCGGTTACGGTCGAATCGTGCCCCTGAAGGTCGAAATAGGTTGCGGTGACGTTGAGCTCCTTGCCGCCGTCGTTGGCGGTCAGGGTGTAGCTCTGGCTCGTTGCGCCGGGAATGTTCTGCCAAGGCCCGGCTGCGGTTTTCGACGCCCATTGATAGCTCACGGTGCCGACGCCGTCGGGATCGCTCACATGGGCGGTGACGATTGCGCCGACGACAAAGCCCTGCGCGGACGATGAGGTGACCGTTACCTCGCCCGGCCGATCAACGTCGGCCGCCCGGAACGCGAACTGCAATGCTTCGCCATGACCCTGGCCATCGGTGTAGCTGGCAAGGACGCGCAGATCGGCGCCGCCGTCGTTGAAGCCGATCGTATAGTTCGGACCGCTGGCCGCCAGGTTCTGCCATGAGCCGCCGGCGCTCCGCTTCTGCCACTGGTAAGTGACCGATCCCACGCCGTCCGCGTCAGTGACGCGGGCGCTCACCGTCGTACCTTCGAGAAAGCCGTTCCGCGACGAGGTGAGCGTCAATACCCCGGGCGAATTCGGCGGCGGGGCGGGCGGCGGTTCGGGAGCCGGGAGAGGGGCCGCCACGGGCGGCGGTGACGCGGGTGCGGACGGAGGCGCAGGCGGCGGCTCAGGGGCGGACGGCGGT
>DATLYX010000107.1:0-3144 GCA_035574295.1 Xanthobacteraceae bacterium | reverse complement strand
TGGAGCTTGCATTGTGGGAGGGAGCTTTGCGCTGTGGGGTGGAATTTTGCGCTGTCGAATGCCGAGTTCTATCGCTCACGTGTCCCGGGCGCAGCGCAGCGCGGAGCGAAGCGGAGCGGTGCGCTGCAGACCCGGGACCGTTACAAACTCCGAATCCGCAACGGTCCCGGATCAGCGGTGCATTGCATTCGGGAAAACGAGGCATTGTGTTTGGCGGTCCCGGATCAGCGGTGCACCGCTCCGCGCTTCGCGCTACGCGCTGCACCGCATCCGGGACGTACGGTTGGACGTGCGGTTGAATGCAACGCTGTGCACCCCACTCGTGTCCCGGGCGCAGCGCAGCGCGGAGCGAAGCGGAGCGGTGCGCTGCAGACCCGGGACCGTTACAAGCTCCGAGTCCGCAACGGTCCCGGATCAGCGGTGCAGCGTTCCGCGCTTCGCGCTACGCGCTGCACCGCATCCGGGACGTACGGTTGGACGTGCGGTTGAATGCAACGTTGTGCACCCCACTCGTGTCCCGGGCGCAGCGCAGCGCGGAGCGAAGCGGAGCGGTGCGCTGCAGACCCGGGACCGTTACAAGCTCCGAATCCGCAACGGTCCCGGATCAGCGGTGCACCGCTCCGCGCCTTCGGCGCTGCGCGCTGCACCGCATCTGGGGCGCGTCCGCTGCAATTCACATCGCAGGCGAAAGTCGTAGCCGCATGAAGCGAAGCGCCGTGGTGGCGCTGCGCCGCACCAGGATTGCGGCAAATCGTGGAGCGCGTGCTAATATCTGAGGACCGACAAACGACGGAGAAACGAACATGGCCAGGATCGTATTCGGCGCAGGCACCTCGCATACGCCCATGCTGCTCGCATCCGACGACGTCTTGCCGCGCTTTGTCGAAACCGACCAGAACATCAAGCACCGCGACAAGGAGGGTCGTCCGGTCACTTACGGCGATTTGTTGGAGAAGGCCGACCCCAAGCTCGCCGACATGGTGGCGCCCGAACACCTTGTGGCGCGGCAGAACGTGGCGCGCGAGGCCGCACGTCATCTGCGCAAGGCCGTGGCTGCGGCCAATCTCGATGCCTTGATCGTGCTCGGCGACGATCAGAACGAAAGCTATCTCGAAGACTGCCGACCCATGTTCGCCGTCTATTACGGTCCGACCATTCGTAATTCGAACGTGCAGCACGCGACCTATTCGCATCTGCCCGAATGGTACATCAAGAACCGCTCGGGCTTCTTCGAGCAGGGCAAGCCGCGCGACTATCCGGTGCATGCGCAGCTTGCCGAGCATCTGATCCGCGCGCTCAACGACGCCGAGTTCGACATTGCCGCCTCTAAATGCCTGCGCGAAGGGGAGGGCGAAGGCCATGCCATGGCCTACGTGCACCGTCATGTGCTCGATCCGCAGCGGCCGGTGCCCGTGGTGCCGGTGTTCCTCAACACCTATTACGAGCCCAACCGGCCGTCGCCCAGGCGCTGCTATCGGCTCGGCCAGGCGATCCGCGCCGCGATCGAGAACTTTCCCGGTCAGGAGCGCATCGGAGTGCTGGCCTCCGGCGGCTTGAGTCACTTCCTCGTGGACGAGGATCTTGACCGCGCGATTCTCAAGGCGCTCGCCGACAAGGACACCCACTTTCTGCAAAACTTGCCGTGGAACAAGCTCCACGCCGGCTCGTCCGAAATCCTCAACTGGGTTGCGCTCGCCGGCGCGCTCGAGCCGCTCGATCTGACCTGGTTCGAATACGTGCCCGGCTATCGCACGCCGGCCGGCACGGGCACGGGCTTGAGCTTTGCTACCTGGGCGTGACCGCTGACACAAAGCTGCCAAACCGGAGCCGCAATTGCCGGCCAAGCATCGCCGCGGACGAGGAGCCTTCTTGGGTGGGGATACAATTTTGCGCAGATTGATGACGCTGCTGGGCGCCGCAAGTCTTGTATGGTGCGGGTCGGCTGTTGCGGCGCCCGCGTCCAAGAGGACCGCGGCCGCGCCGGCGCCGGCCGTGGAAACCGGCATTGCGTCGGTCTATTGCTTCCGCAACGGCCGCACCGCGAGCGGCGAGCGCGCGCGCCCGTTCATTCTCACCGCGGCGCACAAGACGCTGCCGTTCGGCACGCTGGTGGAGGTGACCAATCACAAGAACGGCCGCTCCATCGTGGTGCGCATCAACGACCGCGGGCCCTTTATCAAGGGCCGCATCATCGACCTCACTCCCGCCGGCGCCCGCGCGCTCAAGTTCGACGGACTGACCACCGTGACGTTGCGGGCGCTCAACCCCCGCCGCGACGAGCGCCTCATCGCACGTGCCTTTTGACAGCATTGCCGCGCGCCGGGAGCCGTGAGGTCAGATCGCCCGCTTTCGCGGTTGATGATCGGCAGGAGAAAGCACGACGCTCGACCGGATCGAAGTCCGGCTAAAAATCCCGCCGCGGCGGAATCGCGGTTCGCAGCGTGGCGCAGTCGCGCCGGCCGGCGAGCACGCAGTCCTGATCCTTGCGCAGTTGCGCCATGCTCTCGGCGAGCCACACGCCGATGACGATGAGCACGATCGTGGCGGCGAATCCCGCAAGATTCATGATCATGCGATGCCGGAAATCGTCCGGCTCGGCGTCGGTCTCGTATTTGCGCAGGTCTTCGACCGGGGACAACTGCGGCACCGGGCGCGCGTACAGCGCCCCGCGCGGCTTAAATTTGAGCACGCGCGCGGCTTGCTCGTGGGGTTGCTCTGCCGCCTTGTTGCGATCCATGAATGCGAAGCTTTATACCATATTGCCAGCCGTGGCGCTGAAATTATCGCGCCGTGCTGACGCGGGCGTTAAGCTGTGGTAAGCAGATTTGCAATGAACCGCCGTCGCCTCGGATCACGATTTGTTGCGCTGCTTTGCGCCTACGCCTTCGTGTTGCAGGCGTTTCTGTCGGCCGCAATCCTGACGGCGCATGCCGCGCGAGTGCCGACCAGCCTCGTGTGCAGTTCGCAGTCCGATGGAACTTCGCCTGCGGCTCCCGCGCCGACATCCTGCGATCTGCACTGCCTCGTTCCGGGATTGGGTTGTGGCGGCACGTTGCCCTCCGCCGACGTTGCGGCGGTCGTTGCGCCGGCCGCCGTTGTGCTGGCTCCGCGACCGTTTGCGGTTCTCAGCCGCGCGCCGCATCA
>DATLYX010000106.1:0-65169 GCA_035574295.1 Xanthobacteraceae bacterium | reverse complement strand
GGGCCGTGGCCGGGCACGATCTTGGTGTTGTCGTTGGCCACTTTCAGGTAGGCATCGAGCGCGCGGATCATGCCGCGCACATCGCCGCCATTGGCGTAGTCGATATTCTGGTAGCGCCTCAGATTGTTGAAGGTGTCGCCGTCGGTATGCGCATTGGCAACATGGGTGAGCTGCGGCTTGCGGCCGCCGATGTCGAGCGTGAAGGACCCGCCGTAATAGGTCAGCTTGGGTAAAGCCTCGACCGGACGCGGCGCGGCGCGGGCGCCGGTCATCATCGAGATGGTGCCGGCCGCCAGGCGGACGCGGATGTTGTCATGCGCCACCACCACCGCGCCGTCCTTGGCGAAATTTTCATTGCCACCGGTATGGTCACGGTGGAAATGGGTGTTGACCAGATATTTGATGGGCAGCGGAGAAATCTGCTTAATCGCGGCTTTGATCCGGTCGGACAGTTCCGGGAACTGGCTATCCACCATCATGACTCCTTCCGAGCCGACCGCGACGGTGATGTTACCCCCCTGCCCCATCAGCATGTAGGTGCGGTTGCCCAGGTCGATGGTCCGAATCTGGATCTTGTCCCAGTCGATGAACGGCGGCGGGGGCGCGGGCGGAACCACAGGCAGTTGCGCAAGGGCGAGACTGGCGCCGGCCGCAAGCGCAGGCGCTACCAGCAGGGCAACGAGACGAATCTTTTGCATGGGCTTTCCTTCCACTTGCGAGCCGCAAATGGCCGCGGTCGTGCATGTGGTGAACACTGAAGGGGGTGGAGGAATTCCCGGCTTCAGCTTCTTGAACCCAGGACTCTTCGAATTGCACCGGTCAACGCCGCCAATTCCTCCGTGCTGATGGTGAACGGCGGGGTCAGGTAAACCACATTGCCGAACGGGCGAATAAACACTCCCTCGGCAATGAAACGGGCGCGCAGGCTGTTCAAATCTTCGATGCGCTCCAATTCGACCGCGCCGATTGCGCCGCGGACGCGGACGTCCTTGACGGCCGGCAGGCCGCGCACCGCGGCAAGCTCGCGCGCCATCTGCTTCGAGATCGCGCTGACCTGCTGCAAACGCGGTTCGCGCGCGAACAGGTCGAGGGAGGCGTTGGCGGCAGCGCAGGCGAGCGCATTGCCCATGTAAGTCGGACCATGCATGAGCGCCTGCCCGGGATCGTCCGACCAGAAGGCGTCGAACACCTTGCGGCGCGCCACCGTGGCGGCGAGCGGCAAGGTGCCGCCGGTGAGTGCCTTCGACAAGGTGATGATGTCGGGAACAACGGAAGCAGCCTCGCAGGCGAACATGGTGCCGGTGCGGCCGAAACCGGTGAAGATTTCGTCGAAAATCAAGAGCAGCTCGTAGCGGTCGGCGAGTGCGCGCAGACGGCGCAAGACGTCTGTGTCATGGAAACGCATGCCGCCTGCGCCCTGCGCCAACGGTTCCACGATGAGAGCGGCCAGCTCCTCGGCGTGCTGCTCCAGGCCTGCTGCCAGGGCTGCGGCGCTTGCATCGTCGCGCGGCAAGTCGAACATAAAATGTTCCGGCAGGTGGCCGCGGAACATGTCGTGGAAGCCGGTGTCGGGGTCGCTCACGGCCATGGCCGCGGCGGTGTCGCCGTGGTAGCCGCCGCGGAAAGCGACAAATTTTTTCCGGCTGTGAATGCCGCGATTGCGCCAATATTGCACCGCCATTTTCAAAGCAATCTCGACCGCGACGGAACCGGATTCGCAAAAGAACACGCGGTCGAGATCGCCCGGCAGCAACGCGGCCAGCCGCTGCGCGAGCGACAAGGCCTGCTCGTGCACGAGGCCGCCGAACATCACATGCGGCATGGTAGCCAGTTGGCGTTCGACGGCGGCGCGAATGTGCGGATGGTTGTAGCCGTGGCAGGCGGTCCACCAGGAGGCGATGCCGTCGATCAGCGCGCGGCCGTCGGCGAGCACGATGCGGCAGCCTTCGGTGCGCGCCACGGCGAGCGGCGGACGCATGGTTTTCATCTGCGCGTAGGGCAGCCAGACGTGCGCGAGGCCGCTCCGGTACCAGGCCGGCTGATTGAACGTTGAATCCTTCAACTTGTCGTTCATGGCGCCGCATTTTGCCTTTGAACGTCGGCCCGGTCATCTTGGTTTGCGCATGATCTTTGCGGCTCTATGGACTAAATGAGCGGGGGAGCAAAAAATGGCGGGCTCGCTGGAGGAATTTGCCAGAGCAAAATTGGCGGCGCTCGAACAGGCGTCGCTGCGGCGCGCGCTCGTGGAGACGGCACGCACGGACGCTGTGCACGCGGAACGGCGCGGGCGGCGGCTCGTCTCCTTCTGCTGCAACGATTATCTCAACCTCACGCACCATCCGGCGCTGAAGGAGGCGGCGATTGCAGCGATCGCGCGCTACGGCGTGGGCGCTGGCGCCTCGCGGCTGGTCACCGGCAATCATCCGCTGTTTGCGGAGCTGGAAGGGTTGCTGGCGCGGCTGAAAGGCACCGAGGCGGCGGTTGTGTTCGGGTCCGGGTATCTGGCCAACGCCGGCGTCATTCCGGCGCTGGTCGGGGCCCAAGATCTCGTGCTGATCGACGAATTGGCGCACGCGAGTCTTTGGACGGGCGCGCGGCTGTCGCGCGCAAAAGTGGTGAGCTTCATTCACAACGACGCGCGCAATGTCGAGGCCTTGCTGGAGGCCCATCGCGGGCAGCATCGTCGCGCGCTGATCGTCACCGAGGGGGTGTTTTCCATGGACGGCGATTGCGCGCCGCTTGACGCGCTGACGCGCGTCGCTGCTGCGGCCGACGCCTGGCTTCTGGTGGATGACGCCCATGCGATCGGCGTGATCAACGGTGGGCGTGGATCGCTGTTGGCAGGCAACGCTGCAAACGTGCTGCAGATCGGCACGCTGTCCAAGGCAATCGGCGGCTATGGCGGGTTCCTGTGCGCGTCACACAATGTGATTGCGCTCATCCATAATCGCGCGCGCACGCTGGTGTATGCCACGGGCCTGCCGCCGGCAACGGTGGCTGCGGCGATCGCGGCGCTTAAATTGATCGCGGCCGAGCCGGAATACGTGGCGCGTCCGCTCGCCAACGCGCGGACGTTCACCGGCCGCGCTGGCCTGCCGGAAGCGCAAAGTGCCATCGTTCCGGTGATCGTCGGCTCGGCTGACCGCGCCCTGCGGGCTTCGGAGCTGCTGGAGAACGAGGGATTTCTCGTGGTGGCGATCCGGCCGCCCACGGTGCCGGAGGGCACGGCACGGCTGCGGCTCACCTTCACGGCGGCCCACGATCGGGCCGACATCGTCCGGCTTGCGGACGTGGTACGGGACAAAATCTTGGCGAAATAGCATGGCGGGCCTGTTCATCACCGCAACCGGAACGGAAATCGGCAAGACGCATGTGGCGTGCGGCTTGATCCGCCATTTGCGCGCGCGCGGACACTTCGTCGATGCGCTTAAGCCCGTGATCACGGGATTTGAGCCGGCCGAGGCGGAGACCAGCGATTCCGGCCGCCTGCTGGAAGCGCTCGGGCGGCCGGTCACGGCCGAGGAGATTGCGCGGATCTCACCGTGGCGGTTCGCTGCGCCGCTGGCCCCTGATCTTGCGGCGCGGCGCGAAGGTCGCACGGTGGATTTCGACGCGCTGGTCAGGTTTTCGCGCACGGCGTTGCGGGAGTGCCGCGGCACGCTGCTGATCGAGGGGATTGGTGGCATCATGGTGCCCCTCGACGGACACCGCACGGTACTCGATTGGATGGTCGCTCTGCGGCTGCCGTTGATCGTGGTGACCGGCAGCTACCTCGGGAGCATCAGCCACACGCTGACCTGTCTCGACGTCTTGCAGCGGCGCGGGTTGCCGATCTGCGCGCTGATCGTCAGTGAGACGCCTGCCGCGACCGTCACGATGGCGGACACCCTCGACTGTCTGTCGCGTTTTGCGGAAGGGGTCCCTTTGTTTCCCCTGATGCGGCGGGGCAACGGCCTCGATCCCGCGCATGTCGATAAAATACTATCGCAAATTCAATAGATTATCATATATGTTTCAAGTTTTACGCTAGATCATGCGCCGCGCCATTCGACGCGCAGGGCGGTCACGACCATGGCTTCGAGATTGACCAGCACGTGAAGCAGAATTGTGAGCAGCGTGGAGCCGGTGGACCAGCGCACCCAGCCGAGAAAGAGGCCGAGGACGAAAACCTGGAGCAGCCCGACCCAGTCGTACTGAGCCGCGTGCAGAGCCGTGAAGGCGAGGGTCAAGACCAGGATGGCATAGGGTTCATGACCGGGCGCGCGGACAAAGCCGCGATACATGAAACCGCGAAAAATGATTTCCTCCGCGACCGGCCCGAACAAGATGATGGCGACGAGCAGCGCCGGCAGCCAGCCGGCTGCCTTGGCGCTGGGGTAGATTTCACGCTGAAACGGCGGCACGAGGTCCTGACCGAAAACCAACAGACTTCCCTCGAGCAGAATGGTCAGGCCGGCGAGAATCCCGACGGCGGCGATGGTCTCGCGCTTGCTCGGGAGCACAAGCCCCAAATAGCGTGCGACGGGCCATCGCCGAAGATAGACCGCCAGCACGAGCAGCGCGACCTGAACCGGCGTGGCGATCAGCGTGCTGATCGCCACCAGCACGCCGTCGTAGCTGCCTTGCATGGCGCGCTGGAGGTTGCCGCCGTAGAGTACCGCGTAGCCGAAATAGGCGGCGATGGCGCTGAGCAAAAAGGCCAACACCACCCAGGCAAGCGTCGCCAGATAACCCCACGGCGGGCCATATCCATAAGCGGGGGCGCGCGCGTCCACGACGTTGGGCCTCTCGCTGTGGGTTCGGCCCGACTGCGGACCGCAGTTGGCCGGTCAATTACGGGAGCAGGATCGAGGCCCCCGTGGTCTGCCGGCCCTCCAGTTCGCGGTGAGCTTTCGCCGCATCCTTGAGCGGGTATTTCTGGTTGATCGGGATCTTCACCTTGCCGCTGAGCACGACGTCAAAGGTGTCCTGGGCGATGGCCAGAAGGTCGGCGCGTTTGGCCGCGTAGGTGTTCAGCGTGGGGCGGGTCGCAAACAGCGACCCTTTGGTCTGCAGCAGGTTGATGTTGAAAGCCTCGATCGGACCGGAGGCGCTGCCGTAGCTGACGAACATACCTATGGGCCGGATGCAGTCGAGGGACGCCGGGAACGTATCCTTTCCGATGCCGTCATAGACCACGTCGCAGAGCTTGCCGCCGGTGATCTCCTTCACTTTTTCGACGAAGTTCTCCTTGCGGTAGAGGATCGTGTGATGCGCGCCGTTGGCTTTCGCAAGCGCCGCCTTCTCTTCGCTGCCGACCGTGCCGATGACGGTGGCGCCGAGCGCGTTCGCCCACTGGCACAGCAGCAGACCCACCCCGCCCGCGGCCGCGTGCACCAGTATGGTGTGTCCCTTCTCCACCTTGAAGGTCCGGCGCAGGAGATATTGCGCGGTCATGCCCTTGAGCATGATGGCCGCGGCCTGCTCGTAGGACAGCTTGTCCGGCAGCTTCACCGCGCGGTCGGCCGGCAGCAGCCGTTCCGCTGCATAACCGCCGAGCGGGGCGACGTAACCCACGCGGTCGCCGACCTTGATGTCGGTCACGCCGGGACCGACCGCGATCACTTCGCCGGCGCCTTCGTTCCCGGCCACGAACGGCAGGCCCACAGGCGACGGATACATGCCCATGCGGAAATAGGTGTCGATGTAATTTACGCCGCAGGCGTATTGCTTGAGCTTGATCTGACCCGGGCCCGGCTCCCCGACTTCGATCTGTTCGTATGTCAAAACCTCCGGGCCGCCATGCTTGTGGACCCGCACTGCTGCAACCATTGCACTCTCCCGCTTTTCCTGAGGACGTCCGCCGTCGTTGGGCGATCATAGGGAGGACAACAGCGGAGGCAAGAGCGACTAGCGGCGCTGCGGAATGCAACCCACCGTTAGAAAATAGACGCCGATCGCGCACAGTGCGGCGGTCACCCACCACGTGGGTTTGAGCCCATCGAGCACCGCGAGCAGCGCGAGAGCGGCCCACAGGACCAACAGCGCCAGCGTGAGCGGTCGCATGAATGCCACGCGGAACGGATGCACGAAGCGGATCGGCAGGAAAGTGAGGATCACGAACAAAGCAATTATGGCAAGGGCGATCCATTGCGCTGGCTGCAACAGCAGAAGATAGAAGGCGACAAGGTTCCACACACCGGGAAAACCGCGGAAATAGTTGTCCGGGGTCTTCATCTCGCGGTCGGCAAAATAGAGGGCGCCGGCGATCGCGATGACCGCGCCCACGAGTACGGCAAAATCGGCGGGTATCAGCCCGCTGACGGCGATGGCATAGGCGGGCACAAAGACATAGGTCGCAAAGTCCACCACCAGATCGAGGGTTTCGCCGGACCAGCGGGGCAGCCTGTGGGCCACATTGAGTCGGCGCGCCAGCGGGCCGTCCACTGCATCCACGATCAGGGCAAGGCCAAGGGCAAGAAACATCGCCGCCCAATCGCCGCGCGCGGCCGCAATCAGCGCGATCAGTGCCAGCGCGGCGCCGCAGGCGGTCAGAATGTGAACAGAGAAAGCCAAGGCGCGCACGCGGCTGTTCCTCAGACGGGCGGCGCGAGCCGTGCGCCGCTATTTCCGATTGCCCCAATCGATCTGGCAAATTTCGGCGGAGCGGCCGGCGAAGTTCCAATTGCGGCCGAACAGACGGAAGCGGGAGCGTTCCGCGCGCGCAACCGTGACGTCGGGTGCGATCCAATACTCGCTGTTGCGGATCACCACGTTCCCCTGCCCTTTGCCTTTGATCGGCGTGATGGCGCCATCGACGATCTTTTCGATCTTGATGAGGCGGGTCTCGCCGGCAATCTCGTAGGTGATGGGGACCTGGCGCAGGCCGAGGAAGCTGCCGCCCAAGATTTTCAAGAGCGCGGTCGAGCCGCCGGCGCGGCCGGTCATGATCCAGGTGAGCGCCTTCACCGCCTGCGCCGAAGCCTGCTCGTCCACGAACAGCGCCATGGTCCAGTTGCCGCGCGCGAGCGGGCCGGGAATGTCCGCCATGAAACCGTACTTGATACCGGAAAGATCGACCTTGCCGAAATGACCCTGGTCGATGCGGACCGCGGCCCAGGTCTGACAATAGCCCTCGGTCGGCTCGTGCTGGCCGAGCGACAGCACGCATGGACAGAAGACCGTGCAATTGCAGGACAGCGCCAGCTCGCCCTTGATCGACCAGGGTTCGGCGGCGCGGACTTCGATGTCCCAGCGCGAGGGCATCAGAGCAACTCCGAGCCAGCCAGGACGGCGCCGGCCGCCATGAGGCAAACGCCGAGCGCACGGGCGACGCGGCCGGTCGTCGTCATCTTCTCAATGGTCATGAGCGCGCCGAGCACGGCCATCCAAACGACGTTCATAATGCCGATGGCGAACATCACCAGCATGAGCACCCAGCAGCAGCCGAGGCAATACAATCCTTGGCGCAAGCCGAGCTTGAATACGCCGGACGCCCTGTCGGTCCAATTGGCGAAGAAGAACGGAAACGGCCGCTGACAGCGATGCAGGCAGGCGTGCTTGAGCGAGGAAAATTGATACGCGCCCCCCGCGATAATCAACGCGCCCGCAAGACCGGGCGGGACGGTTCCGGTTTGGCGCAGGATCCAGCCGCCCCAAAGCATTTGCGCGCCTGTGGCCAGGACAGCGAAGGCAAGCCACACCGCCACATAGCCGGCGATGAGGATGAGCGGCGAGACCACGTACTCGCCGACGCGGCCGGCAGTGTCGGCAAGCTCGGCGTAGGTGAGGATCATGGGGCTTGCGGTCGGCAGCATCATGGCCAAGGCCATGGCGGCCCACATGCCGAAGAGCGCGGCCGCGTACGCCCCGCTCCAAGAAAAGGCCGTTGCAGGTCGGCAGAGCGCGGCCCATAGATCGATGGGGTTGGCCGACATCAGGCCGCAGGCGAGCCAGCCGAGTGCGACCAGGGACACGATGCTGACGACGGCCAGAGGCTTTGGGCGGGCAGCGAGGCGGGCCGCGCGGGATTGCAGCCCGGTCAAATGAGGAAAGGCCCGCTGGTTGACGATGTCGTTCACATCCTACAGATAGCGCATTGATCGCATGGACGAAATCGGGCTCGCTCAACATGGTTGCCGGCGCCGAGCCCGCATCGTCCTGGCGCGGCGTTGGGCCTAAATTTTGCTCCGATGGCTGTCAATGGACATACCCACGTGGACGTGGCGGTGGTGGGCGCGGGTCTCGCCGGGCTTACCGCGGCCATAGCCTTGGCATCCGCCAAGGTTGCAACTGCACTGGTCGGCCGACGTGCGGCGGAGGATCACCGGAGCACAGCTCTGCTCGCGGGCTCGGTCGCCGCGCTCGAAGCCCTCGATGCCTGGGCCGCATGCCGGGCGCACGCCGCGCCGCTGCGCCGCTTGCGCATCATCGACGATACGGACCGGCTGATCCGGGCGCCGGAAGTCAAATTCGATGCATCCGAGATCGGGCTCGAAGCGTTCGGGCACTGCATCGAGAACCGGCATCTCGTCGCGGCGCTTGAGGCGCGGGCCCGGGAGCTGCCGGCGCTGCTTCGCATCGAAGGGGACGCACGAGAGGTCAGGATCGGCGTGCGGCGCGTGGATATCGACTGTGATGGCGGCGCTGTTTCAGCTTCGCTTGCCGTCGGTGCCGATGGCAGGCGGTCGCTCTGCCGTGCCGCTGCCGGTATCGATGTGCATGAGCGCAAATATCCGCAGGCCGCCCTCACCTTCACGGTGCGGCACACGCGGCCGCACGGCGATACGTCCACGGAGTTCCACCGCGCAACCGGTCCGTTCACGCTCGTGCCGCTGCCCGGAAACCGCTCGAGCGTGGTCTGGGTATTGGACGGCGCTGCTGCGGCGCGACTTTCCGAGTTGGACGATGTCAGCCTTGCGGAAGACGCCGAGCGGAAGGCTCACTCCATCCTTGGCCGGTTCGAGATCGAGGACGGACGCAGCTTTTTTCCGCTCGCGGCCGCGACGGCCCGGCAATTCGCCCGCAACCGTGTGGCGTTGATCGGCGAAGCTGCGCACCTCGTTCCGCCGATCGGGGCACAGGGTCTCAACCTCGGGCTGCGCGATGCAGCCACCATTGCCGAGCTCGTGGTTGCCGCGCAGCGCGCCGGCGCCGATCTCGGCGGAATGGAGCTTTTGCAGCGTTATGACGCAGCACGTCGCGCCGACGTGGGGAGCCGGTCGTTTGCCATCGATGTGTTGAACCGAACGCTGCTTTCCGATTTTTTGCCGCTGCAGGGAGCGCGCGGCATCGGCCTCTATTTGATCGACCGGGTCGGTCCGCTGCGGCGCGCGCTGATGCGGGAGGGCATTCAGCCGGCCGCATTCCAACCGAGGCTGATGCGGGGAGAGCGGCTGTAAGCCGGTGACGAGGAGCAGACGTGAAACACCCGCGCGAATTCTATCGACCGCTTGCCATCGGCGCGCCTGAGCCGCTGCGCGAGTTGCCGGTGCGGCTCGAGCGTATGATCCACTTCATTCCGCCGCACCTTGAAAAGATCACCGCGAGAGTGCCGGACCTTGTGCGCGAGGTCGATGTCATCCTGGGAAACCTCGAAGACGGAATTCCGATCGATGCCAAGGATGCAGCCCGTGCCGGATTCATTGCAATGGCAAAGCCGGTGGATTTCGGCGCAACAGGATTATGGGTGCGCATCAATGCGCTCGGCTCACCCTGGGCGTTCGACGATATTGTTCAGGTCGTCGGCGCGGTGGGCGACAAGCTCGATGTGCTCATGCTGCCCAAGGCGGAAGGACCCTGGGATATCCACTACCTGGATCAGCTTCTCGCGCAACTGGAGGCCAAATATGGCCTCAAGAAGCCGATCTTGATTCACGCGATTTTGGAAACCGCGCGCGGGGTGAGCAACGTGGAGGCCATTGCGGCCGCCTCCCCTCGTATGCATGGCATCAGCCTCGGACCCGCGGATCTGGCGGCCTCCCGCGGCATGAAGACTACCCGGGTCGGCGGCGGGCATCCCAACTACGCGGTGCTTGGCGATGCTGTCGAGGGCCGGGAACGCAGCCGCACGCAGCAAGATTTGTGGCACTATACGCTCGCGCGCATGGTCGATGCCTGCGCGAGCGCCGGGATCAAACCGTTCTACGGCCCGTTCGGCGATTTTTCCGATCCCGCGGGGTGCGAGGCGCAATTCCGCAACGCCTACATTCTGGGTTGCGTCGGCGCATGGACCCTGCATCCGTCGCAGATCGGCATCGCCAAGCGGGTGTTCTCGCCCGATCCGGCCGAGGTCGAAGCCGCGCAGAGAATCGTGGCCGCCATGCCGACCGGCAGCGGTGCCGCCATGGTGGACGGCAAGATGCAGGATGATGCAACATGGAAACAGGCAAAGGTTTTGATCGATCTGGCTCGGCTCGTCGCAGCCAAAGATCTGGACATGAGGGCCCGCTATCGACTGTAATTAGAAGCAAGATGCGGGTGGGTTCTCGGGGCGCGTAAATGGCGAGAACTCGATATGTGCTGGGCCTCTGCCTGCTGGCCACACTGGTGTCGCCGGCCTATGCGGATGCGTGCGCAGACCTGCAGGCGGCGATCGCCAAGACTGCGGCGCTCAAGGGCGCAATGCATCGTGAGGCCGCGCCGATCCTGAACTTGCCGCAGATCCCGCGGCACAGTCAGGCGGCGTGTGCGGCGTCGCAGACCCTGCGCGACCACATCGTGGCCTTGACGCGCCTGATCGACGCCAAGTGTCTGACCGAAGAGCAGAGAACAAATCTGACCACGAACCTGAACAAGACGATGGCCGAGGCCAACAGCAATATCAGCTTATTCTGCAACTAGACTGGCGGTTACTGCCCGGCACCGGCCGGCGTAAGGGACTTTGACAGTTCTCCGAACCCCGTCAGGGGCAAATCGCCAAGAGTTGCAACCCATGTTGTTGCTGTAATCAGGCCGCGGCCATCCTTTGCCACGTCGGTTAACGGCCAATACTTGCTTGCGATTTGAAATCGTCCGCGGTTAAACTTGAAATATGGGCAAGATGCGAACGGCAAAGTTCAAGATCGGCGAGGTGGTGCGCCACCGGCTGTTTCCGTTCCGCGGCGTGATCTTCGACATCGACCCGGTGTTCAACAACACCGAGGAATGGTGGCTCTCGATCCCTGCGGAAATCCGGCCGCACAAGGACCAGCCGTTCTATCATCTGTTTGCCGAGAACGCAGAGACCGAATACGTCGCGTATGTCTCGGAGCAAAATCTGTTGCCGGATACGTCCGGCGAGCCGGTGCGACATCCGCAAGTGGCGGCGATGTTCGAGTTGGATGCGGATGGACACTATCGGCCGCGCAGCACAGTCCTGAATTGACTGCACTTGCCGGGATGCCGCTGGGCTGCGTTGGTGCAGATGTTGGGCGTTACCGCGGTGCCGCCCCGCTCTTCTTGGCGAGCTCTTCTTCCTTTTGCTTGGCGCGCTTGCGCAGTTCTTCCTGCAGCTTCAATTCAGCCTCGGCCTCCGCCTTCAGATCTGTGGGCGGTCCGTCATAGGCCTTGGCAAAATCAGCAAGTGGCAGTTGTGGGCTCAGAGTCTGGGCGTTGAAGACGGTTTGTAGGGTCAGGAACTTGCCCTTCTTCATGCCGTTGATCATTTCGTTGGTGATCTCGTATTGCGAGACGCAGCCGAAAAACGGCGGGGGCGCGTTCGGCGGCACGCACACGATATAGGGCGCGGTGGCGTCGAGCGGGCCCTGGTCAACGACGATTCGGGTGCCGCGCAACAGATCGACGCCGTAGAGAAACGACACGATCAGAGTCTTCTTCGGTTCGCCTTCGACCTCCATGATCGTGCCGCGGACCACAAGCATTCCGCCATCGTCGCGGCCCTCCATGAAGATGAAGCAAGGCTGCTTGGTGCCGGGAGGAGCGGCTGCGGCCGCCTCCTTGGGCGGGCAGACCTTGGTCCAACGCCGATAGACCAATGGAGGCACGAGCAGCGGAAGCTGCTGCTGTTGCGCCGCCTGTTGCTGCTGCGGTGCGGTCGGCGGCTGCGTCTGCTGCGCCGGCTTGGGCGGCGGCTTCTTCTGTTGGGTGGCCGGCTGTTTGCCAGGGGGCGTTCCGGGAGCCGTTTGCGCCGTCGCGTCCGGCAATGCGACGGCGGAGATCATCGCAGCGGCCAGGACGGCGGCGCACCTGCGACCCCAAATTCGCGCTCGTGCTGTTCTGTCAAGCTGAAGCATCGTGTTTCCTCATTCCCGGTCGGCACCGCATCTGGCGCGCCCTGGGCATCCGCCGCCTGTGTCGATACCAATCAAGGCAACAGCATGACGCGCAATCGAACACTGAATAGCCGAATTCCGATTCCCGATCAAAGCCTTGCTGGGACTCTCCGGGAAGCGCCGCCCAACCGTTCCGCTGTGGGAACCCCGCCATCCCGAGGCGAGGCAAAGCGAGCTCATCCGAGTATGATACATGGCGGATGCAGATTATGCGTGGATTCGTCGCAGACGGTCACGGGGACATGAGAACCGCCCCTCGGCATTGCATGGCAGCCGTATGCCTATGGGCCGCCCTGTTTCCGGCATCGGCCGTCTTGGGGGAGTCCGCCGCGGCCCAGCCGCGGCATGGGATCGCGATGCACGGGGAGCCTGCATTGCCACCGGGTTTCCGTTCCTTGCGGTACGTCAATCCGGATGCGCCAAAGGGGGGGCGCCTGGTGCAAGGGGTGATCGGCACCTTCGACAGCCTCAATCCCATGATCGTCAAGGGACTGACGCTCGGATCGATCCGCGGCTACGTGATCGAAAGTCTCTTGGCACGCAACTACGATGAGCCGTTCACGCTGTACGGGCTCTTGGCCGAGTCGGTCGAGACCGATGCGGATCGGAGTTACGTCACCTTCACGCTCAACCCGCAAGGGCGGTTTTCCGACGGGACACCGGTGAAGGTCGAGGACGTCATCTTTTCCTGGGAGCTGTTGCGCGACAAGGGACGGCCGAACTACCGCACCTATTACTCCAAGGTAACCAAGGTCGAGGTGGTGGGGCCGCGCAGCGTCCGGTTTGATCTTACCGGCGCGAATGATCGGGAGTTGCCGCTGATTCTGGGTCTGATGCCGATCATCCCCAAACATGCGACCAACCCGGCGACGTTCGAAGATACCACGCTTGAACCGCTGATCGGCACCGGTCCCTACGTGATCGCCGCCGTGGATCCAGGCCGCAGCATCACGCTCAGGCGCAACCCGAACTACTGGGGGCGCGATCTTCCGATCAATCGCGGGCTGTGGAATTTTGACGAGATTCGCTACGACTTCTTCCGCGATGCCAACGTGCATTTCGAGGCGTTCAAGAAGGGTCTCTACGATGTGCGGGTTGAGTTCGATCCGGGCCGCTGGGTCTCCCAGTACGACGTGCCGGCGGTGCGCGACGGTCGCATCCTCAAGGAGACATTTGCAAACGGCCTGCCCAAGGGACCGATGGGACTTGTGTTCAATACCCGGAGACCGATCTTTGCGGATGTTCGTGTGCGTGAGGCGCTTCTATTGCTGTTCGATTTCGAGTGGGTCAATCAAAACCTCTACTTCGGCCGTTATCGGCGGACCGCAAGCTATTTCGAGGGTTCCGAGCTGTCGGCGCGCGGACGGCCCGCCGATGCGCGGGAGCGCAGTCTGCTTGCGCGGTATCCGGGCGCGGTGCGGCCCGATGTGCTGGAGGGCAGTTGGTCGCCGCCGGTGACCGACGGCTCCGGCAGGGATCGCTCGACGCTGCGGCGGGCGCTCGCTCTGCTCAACGATGCCGGCTATACGCTGCGCGGGACGGAGCTGCGTTCGCGCAAGGACGGCAGCCTGTTCCAGTTCGAGATCCTGGTCACCAACCGAGATCAGGAGCGGCTCGCGCTTGCCTATGCGAACCAGCTCAAGCGTGCGGGAATCAACGCGATCACCCGCATGGTCGATGCGGTGCAGTTCGAACACCGCAAGATCAATTTCGATTTCGACATGATCGAATATCGCTGGGAACAGTCGCTCTCGCCCGGCAACGAGCAGGCGTTCTATTGGGGCTCGGCCGCGGCGGACCAGGACGGAAGCCGAAACTACATGGGCGTCAAAAGCCCGGCGATCGACGCCATGATCGCGGCCCTGCTCGAGGCGAAGGAGCGCGAGGATTTCGTCTCGGCCGTGCGGGCGCTCGACCGCGTGTTGATGTCCGGCTTCTACATCGTGCCGCTGTTCCATGCACCCGAACAGTGGGTGGCGCGGTGGAGCGGCGTGCAGCATCCGCGCAAGACGTCACTCTATGGCTTCCTGCCCGAGACTTGGTGGCGGCAGCCGGCAATACGCTGAACGCTGAGGTTTTCGTGAAACCTGCGAACGACACCGCGAAGTTGATCGAGGCCGCACAGGGAGCGACGCTCGACACCTTGTTTCGGCGCGCGGCGCTGGGCAACCCGGCAAAGGTCGCGTTGGTGGACCCGCCGCATCGTCGCACGTTCGCAGACGGACCACCGCGCCATATCACCTACGCTGCTGCGGACCGCGTGATCGAGGCCATCGCGCGGCGGCTGCATCATTTCGGTCTGCCCCGACAGTCGATTGTGGGCCTGCATTGTCCGAACATCGTCGAAGGCGTGCTGGCTTTGCTCGGCATATGGCGCGCCGGACTGATCGCCGCGCCGCTTCCCCTGCTCTGGCGCCGATCGGACGTGGCGGAGACATTAGGTTGCCTCGGCGCCAAGGCGATCATCGCTGCTGGCCGCGTCGCCGGCGAGGCCCTCTGCGATGTGGCGCTGGCAACGGCGGTCGAGGTGTTTTCAATCCGCTATGTGTGCGGTTTTGGCGAGGAGCTGCCGGACGGAGTGGTTTCCTTCGACGAATTGTTCACAACCGACCGCCTCGACCCCGCGCCATGGCCGAATGAGCGGGACAATCCGGCGGCCGAGGTCGCGATTGTGACCTGGGAGATCACGCCGCACGGCCGAGTTGCCATGGCACGCAGCGACACCCAATTGTTAGCCGCCGGCAGCGCCGTGGCGCTGGAAACAGAACTTGCGCAGGACGCAAAAATCCTGACGTCGCTCGGCCTTGCGTCGTGCGCCGGCATCGCAACCAGTGTAATCCCCTGGCTGTTGTGCGGCGGCACGCTGCTGCTGCATCACGGCCTCGATGCGCAGGCATTGACCGAGCAATACAACGAATACGGCTGCGATGTTCTTGCGATGCCTGCGCCCATGGCCCCGCAGATCGCGGCGGAGGGCCTGCTGCCCGCGCGACCGTGTTGCGTGCTGGGGGTTTGGCAGGCGCCGGAGCGCGCAGCGGCAAGCCCGCGCTGGCGGGACGCCTATGCCAAGTTTATCGATGTGTTTGCCTTCGGCGAGATCGGACTTTTGCCGGTGCAACGCAAGGACGGCACGGTGGCTGACTTTACAATCGGGCCGGCGATGGGCGCGGGCGCTGCTGCGGTGAGCGAGATCATGCGCACGCGCGGCGGCACAATGGCCGTGCGCGGGCCAATGGTTCCGGTTCGACCCTTTGCCGAGCGGGGATTAGGCAGCGCCGTGCTTGCGGCAGACGCTGCGGGTTTTGTGGACACGGGCTATCCGTGCCGCGTGGACGGACGGACGGGGGTGGTCACGATCAGCGGGCCGCCGGCCGGCATGGTCAACGTGGGCAGCTATCGTTTCGTGCAGCGCGATCTGCAGTCGGTGCTGGATCCGATAGGGGGGAGTGCGGCGCTGGCGGCAGTGCCGGACCCGCTGTTGAGCTACCGGATCGTCGGCAGCGCCGACGACAGACGTGCGGCGCAGGCGGCCTTGGCTCAGCGCGGGGCCAATGCCCTGATGGTGTCGGCATTCCGCGAGCGGCGCAGACCGCGCGCGGCGTAAACGACCGGCCCGACTACTTGTCCTTGTCCGGTTCCTGGGGTGGCTCTGCCTTTTCCGGCCGCTTGTCCTTTTCCGCGGTTTCGCCTGCGGGCGCGTTCGGCGGCTCAGCTTGTGCAGGGGGGGAGGTCGCTTCGAGCATCTTCAGCTCGGCGACCGCGGCGCGCCATTCAAGCTCCGCCTTGTAACACTCCTCGGCCGCGAGCTTGAGCAGGCGTTTGGCATCGTCCTTTGCATTCTGCCGCAGCGCCCAAAGGCCGCTGTAAAAATTGGCTTGGCAGATTTGACGTTTCTTCACCCGGCCCGAGCCGTCTTCGGCTGCGGCGAGCACGGCCGCAGGCGTGAACTGACCGAGATAAAGGCGCAAGACCGGTGCCGGCCACGCGGTCATGTTGAGTTCCTTTGCGGCGTCCGCCAGGCGGCTCGGCAGGCCGCTGCGCTGGCCGACGATGTCCAGCCACAGCGCGTTGAAGGCGTCCTTCTTGTCGAGCTCGGCGGCGTGGGTGATGTCAACCAGCGCCTTGGGCGGCTGGCCGTTGTAGAGATTGAGCAGGCCGCGATGCAGATAAGCCCAGTCGGACTTGGGTTCGAGCTTGATCGCCTCGTTGTAATCGGCGAGCGCGCGCTCGAGGTCCTGCTTGGCAAGATAGGCGCTGCCGCGGCGCACGTAATAGCTGGCGCGCTTGTTGATGCGGATCGCTTCGCTGTAGTCGGCGATCGCCTGGTCGAATTCGCCGCGCGTGGCATAGACGTCGCCGCGATTGTCATAGGCGGTGGCGTAGTCGGGATTTAGTTTGATCGCGGCGGTGTAGGACTCGATCGCCTTGTCGAGCTCCTCCTTGTTGAAATAAGCCACGCCGCGATTGTTGTTGGCGATGGCGCTCTTCGGATTGATCCTGAGCGCCTCCTCGTAATCGGCGAGGGCCCGATCATATTCGCCTTTGCGGAGATAAGCATTGCCACGGTTGTCGTAGGCGGAGGCGTAACGGGGGTTGATCCGGATCGCCTCGGTGTAATCGGCAATCGCGCGGTCGTATTCTCCCTTGTTGTAGTAGGCGAGCCCTCGGTCGGCGTGGTAGAGCGCGACGTTCGGATTTATTCGGATAGCCTCGGAAAAGTCGGCAAGGGCGCGGTCGTAGTCCCGCTTGGCGGCATAGGCGTCGCCGCGATTGTTGAGCGCAGCGGCGTCCTGCGGATTGATCCTGAGGATCTCAGTGTAATCGGCGATGGCGCGGTCGTAGTCGCGTTTGGCGTAATATGCGCGGGCACGGCTGAAATAATATTGCGCGGTCAGCGGACTGATCCGGATCGCTTCGCCGTACTCGGTAATGGCCCGGTCGTAGTCGCCCTTGGCAAAGTACACGTCGCCGCGATTGTCATAGGCCGCGGCGTATTGCGGATTGATGCGCAGGGCGGCCGCGTAATCACCAAGCGCGGCCTCGTAGTTTTTCTTCTGAAAGTGGCACAGAGCGCGGTTGTTGTAGGCCAGCGCGTAATCCGGGTTGAGATCGATCGTCCGCGTGTAATCGGCGATGGCGCGGTCGTAGTCGTCCTTGTTGTAATAGGCGTTGCCGCGGTTGAAATACGCCTCGTACAACTGCGGATCGAAGGCGACCGCTTGGCTGTAATCGGCGATGGCGCGGTCGAGATCATCCTTGTTGGCGTAGGCAAGACCGCGGTTGTAGAAGGCGATGGCATAGCGCGGGTCGAGCCGGATCGCCTGATTGTAGTCAGTGATGGCGCGGTCGTACTCCTTCCGAACCGCAAAGATGAGGCCGCGGTTGCTGTAGGTGATGGCCTGATCCGGGTCGAGCCGCAGCGCCTCGTTGTAATCGGCAAGCG
Organism: Xanthobacteraceae bacterium; assembly: GCA_035574295.1. GTDB lineage: Bacteria > Pseudomonadota > Alphaproteobacteria > Rhizobiales > Xanthobacteraceae > PNAI01. The sequence goes on along the minus strand of DATLYX010000106.1, from coordinate 47,475 downwards.
CGCGTTCGTATTCGGCCTTGTCATAGTAGGCGAGACCGCGGTTGGCGTAGGCCAGGGCATAGCGCGGATTGAAACGCAGCGCGGAGCTGTAATCGGAGATCGCCTGATCGAGATTCTTCTTGTTGTAGTAGGCCAGGCCGCGATTGTAGAAGGCGAGCACGTCCGGGCTGATCCTGATCGCCTCGTTGTAGTCGGCGATGGCGCGGTCGTTGTCGCCCTTGATGACAAATACGTTGCCGCGCGCGACAAACGCGCTGGCGTAACGCGGATCGAGCCGAATCGCTTCGGTATAGTCGCTTAAGGCGGGATCAAGCGCGCCGGAGTTTTTGTAGGCGAGGCCGCGGTTGTGATAGGCAATGGCGCTGTTCGGGTCGAGGCTGATCGCCTCGGTATAATCGCTGATCGCCTGGTCAAAGTTTCGCAGGGTGTAGTAGGCCAGGCCACGGTTGATATAGGCGATCGATCGGTTCTTGCGCGACTCGCGCGGTGACTGGATGAGGGTCGTGCAGTTCCTGATCTGGGTATTCCAATCGATGTCGGAGCCGCCCGTGCAGTAGGCCCACTGTGGAGCCAATTGCGCGTGCGCCGGCATCGTGACGACCGTGAGGGCCGCAAACAGCGCGATGATCGACAGCGCGCTGATCGACAGCGGGGTGATGGGAAGCAGAGTCGTTCCTTGCGGCCGCCTATCGCGTAAACAACGGGCGGCTTGGGCAAACCATTGGCATGCCATGGGATCCCCCGGCTGGATAAATGCGCCCCCTCCGCATCTGACAGTTTAGCAGGAGCGTTGTCCAGTGTGTAACCCCGCTTCGGCGTCGCTGCTTTGCGGGAGCTGGAAAGGACGCGTAAGGACACGAAAATCGCCGCATAATTGCCCGTTGACGTGCCATTAACAGCGTATGCTTAGGGTCAGAGTCCGCTTCTTCAGAGTTGCGTGTTCCGATGGCGTTGCAAGGCCCGCTTGTAGTCGTATCCGAAACTCCGTCCGAAAAGCTGGTTGCACGGCTCGGCGATGCGGGGGCGTTCCCGATCGTCGAGACGCGTTGGGTCGATGCCGCGACAGCCGTTGCGTCGGTGCAACCGTCCGCCGTCGTAATCGTCGGTGCAGGCCATGTAGAGCGCAAGATTGCCGAAGAATTCGAGCGGCGGGTCTTGAGCGCAGAACCATACGTGCCGGTGATCGCCCTGTTGCCGCGCGACGCTCCCCTGCCCTGCGCGGCCGCTCTGCCGATTGCAGCGGAATGGTCGAGCGAGCGGCTGATCGCACGGCTCGCTGCGGCGATGCGGGTGCGGGAGCTGCATGCAACGGTCTTGCGACGGATCAAGACGCTGGCCGAATCACCCGCGACGGTTTCGGCGTTGGCGCAGAGCGATCCGCTCGACGATGCCAGCGTGCTCGTGCTCGGCCGCGGCCGCAGCTACCCGACGCTGAGCGTTGCGGTGGGCGAGCGGGTCGGTGTGATCGGTGCGCTCAGCATCGAAGCTGCCGGCCGTCGTCTTGCAGCGCGGGAAATCAACGGCGTCGTCATCGGCGACGGCTTCAGCCCAAAGATCATCGACGCCTTTCTGGTCGTGCTCGCGGAGGACGGCCGGTTCCGCGACCTGCCGGTCGCGGCGCTCGGCGACGGCTATTGCCCCGAGCAAATGCCGAACTTGCTGCGCGAAAGCGATCCGGAACGGCTCGTCGAGCGCGTCTTGCCCATGGTCCGACAGCACTCTTTCAATGCGCGGCTTGAGCGAATGCTGAAGTCGCTGGATGCGAGCGGAATGCTCGATCCGGAAACCGGACTCCTGCGCGAAGAGGCATTTGCGCAGGATCTCGCGCGAGCAGTCGATGCAGCGAACGAGCAAGGGCACGGCCTTTCCATCGCCCGGTTTTCGTTTGACGATGCGCTTGATCGCCGCGCGAGCTTCGACGCTGCGCGCGTGGTGGCGCGGCTCATGCGCAAGGTGGATTTCGCCTGCCGGCAGGACGACGGCTCGATCCTTGCGGTGTTCACCGGGACCGATCTGCGTGCGGCGCACGTGGTGGCGCGACGGCTGGCCAGTCTGCTCAAGGAGGCCATGTTGCACGGCGCGCGCGACCGCCAGGTTGCGCCGAGCATAACTCTGGCGACGCTCAAGCCGAGCGATACGGCGCTCTCGCTTTTGGCGCGCATTACGCCGCGCACGGTTGCCGCGGAGTGAACGAAGGCGTACATCTGGTCTGCAGGCCAACCAGAGGAGCCCCGGATGTCGTCCGATATGCCGACCAGAAAACCGCTGCAGATCGATGTCGTCTCGGACGTGGTCTGCCCTTGGTGTTTTATCGGGAAACGACGCCTGGAGAAGGCGTTGGCGCTGAAGCCGGAGATTCCGGTGGAGGTGCGATACCACCCCTATTTTCTCAATCCATGGGTTCCGCGCGAGGGCATGAGCCGGGAGGAGTACCTGACAACAAAATTCGGTTCGGTCGAACGCTACCAGGGCATCGCAGGGCGCGTTGCGGCGGCAGCGGCCTCGGAAGGGCTCACCTATGCGGCCGACAAGATGAACCGGCAGCCCAACACGACCGACGCGCACCGGCTCATTCTGTGGGCCCGGCAGAGCGGCGGCAATGCGGCGGCCGCGCGCATGAAACAGCGGCTGATGGATCTTTATTTCTCCGAGGGCGGCGACCTCTCCGACCGCGAGGTTTTGGTACAGGCGGCGGCCGACTGCGGGCTCGACGCGGACGAAATTCGCGCGCAGCTCGCGAGCGAGCAGGATGTCGAGCAGATCACCCGCCAAGCCAACGCGGCGAAGGAGGCCGGCATCGACGGCGTTCCGACTTTCATCTTCGGCGGCGTTGCCGCCATCAGCGGCGCCCACCCCCCGGAGGTGTTGGCCAGCGCGATCGAGCAGGTTTCCAACGCCATCGAGACGGAGGCTCGATAGCGGTTCTATTCATTTGGCAAACCGAAGCGCGAGCACCAGAATGGCGCTCGCGGCGGTCCAGGAGCCCAGGATCCGCACGCCCACGTGCTGCCAGCCGCGCCTGAGGCGGGAGGCAATTTCCTGCAGCGCGGTGAACAGCGCGAGCGCGCCGCAGAAGGTCCCGATCTGCATGAGGAGTGCCTCGCGCAGAAGGGTGGCGTCGGGCGGAGAATCCAGGGCCACCACGAGGCCGGTCAGACCTGCGATCAGCAGAGGGGTCAGGTGCAGAGGGATGCGACCTGCGGCGATCCAAATTCCGCTGAGCGCCGCGAGGCCGAGCAGGGCTTCGTTGGCGTGGACCGGAACAAAGGCGCAGGCGATGGCGATCGAGCCGGCAACCAATCCCGCGGCAAAAGCGGCCGGGCCGTTCCAACGCGCGGACTCCGGCACGCCCTTAATCACCTGCCCGACGAGCAGGCCTGCGGCTACGATCGCGAGCGCATGCGCCGGTACGACGAACGGATGCAGCAACCCGCCCCAAAACCCGCCTATGCCGGGCAACGCCGGATGAGCAAGTGCAGCATCGGGAACAACGAGCAGCGCGAGAACCAGCGAGGAGCGCACAGCGGCGCTCACGCAAGCCTGAACAGAAAGAAGGCGCCGGCAGCGGCGATGAGCGCGCCAGCGGTGCGGACGGCGGTCGCTCCGGTGGGCCAGCGCGATAACAGGCCGAAAGCAATGCCGGCCAAATGAAGCAAGCCGGTGGCTATCACGAATCCGGCCGAATAGGCGAGCGCGTCGGCACCGGGAGGAAGTTCGGCACCATGGGCATAGCCGTGGAAGATGGCAAATGCCCCGACCACGAGGGTTGCAACCCAAAGCGGCGGGCCCGCAGCAAGCATCACCATCAGCCCGAGCACGATTGCGGACAACGCGATCCCGATCTCGGTGCCGGGCAAAGGCACGCCGGCAATCCCCATCACCCCGCCCACCGCCATCACCAAGGGGAAGACGATGGGTAACAGATAAATCGCCGGGGCACCGAGGAATGCGCCCCACAATCCCACTGCCACCATGGCGAGGACGTGGTCCGGGCCCAACACCGGATGGGCAAGCCCCCCGAGAAAGCCGCCCGCCAAGCTGCCGGTGTGGGCGCTCGCAGGCATGGCAGGCATGACCGCAAGCAGCGCCACAATTGGGATGACTCGGTCCTTCATGGCCGGCATTATATCGCGATATCGCGAAATGCGACCCGGCCCTGCGCTACGCTTGCAGCCGGCGCAGTTCACAAGCACGGGGAGGACGGCATGAAGCTTTCTTGGGTTGCAGCGGCGCTTCTTGCAACGACCGCCACGTTGGCAGAGGCGCAAACCTATCCCTCGCGCGCGGTGACCATCATTGTGCCTTTCGCCGCCGGCGGACCGGCAGACATCACTGGCCGGATCGCGGCTGACGTGCTGTCGCGCCAGCTCGGGCAGCAGTTCGTGGTCGAGAACGTGGGCGGAGCGGGCGGGGCTACGGGCGCCAATCGTGCGGCCAAGGCAGCGCCGGACGGCTACACCCTGCTGCTTGGGCATCTCGGCACCCATGCGGCGTCGGTCGCGCTCAATCCGAACCTGCCGTACAACCCGCAGACCGATTTTGAGCCGATCGGCATGGTGGCCGAACAACCGGAAGTCTTGGTGGTGCGAAAAGACCTGCCGCCCAATACGCTCAAGGAATTTGTCGCCTATGCCAAGGCCAACGAAAGCAGGCTCAACATGGCGCACGCGGGCGTGGGCTCGGTGTCCTATACCGGATGCCTGTTGTTGAATCACGCCATCGGCATCAAGCCGACGATGGTGCCGTTCACCGGCACCGCACCGGTGATGAACGCGCTGCTTGCGGGCCAAGTGGATTACGTCTGCGATCCGATCCTGGGCCCGCTCCCGCATCTGCGCGCAGGAACGATGAAGGCGCTCGCGATCACGAGCGAGAAGCGGCACCCGGCTCTGCCGGACCTGCCGACATCCGCGGAGGGCGGGCTGCCGCAATTCAACATCACTGTGTTCTTCGGCGTGTTCGCGCCCAAAGGCACGCCGCAGCCGATCGTCGAAAAGTTGGCGGCGGCGCTCGACAAGGGCCTCGACGATGAGGCGGTGCGCAAGCGGCTGACCGACCTTGGCGCCACGGTCGCGGACAAGAACCGGCGCGGGCCGAAACCGCTTGCAGCTCTGGTGTCGAGCGAAATCGCGCGCCTCACCCCGATCCTGAGAGCCGTGGCCGGCAAGTAGAATATCACGATGGCCCCTCAAGAGGCACGCTGACCGCGTAACCTCACGCCGCCTTGGCCTGCTCGGCGATGCGCACGAGCTGACGCAGCACCGCCGCAGTACCTTTGAGGCGGTCCTCGGGCCGCTCCCAGTTCTCGAACAGCACCACCTTCTGGTCCGGACGTACACGCGCCGCCCTCCCCTGCTCCCGGATGAAGGCGATGAGGCCTTCGGGGTTTGCGAACACATTGTCGCGGAACGACAATACCGCGCCCTTCGGACCGGACTCCACCCGCTCCACATTGGCGCGGCGGCACAGCGATTTGATGGCGACGATCTTCAACAGATGCTCGACCTCCTCCGGCAAGGGGCCGAAGCGGTCGACCAACTCGGCGCCGAAGGCCTCGATCTCCTGCTCGTCCTCGATTTCGGCAAGGCGGCGATACAGTGCCAGGCGCACGGACAAATCGGCGACGTAATCCTCGGGGATCATCACCGGCGTGCCGATGGAAATCTGCGGCGACCAACGGTCTGGCAACGGCTCGGTAATGCCGGCGCGCAGGCTTGCCACCGCCTCCTCCAGCATCTCTTGGTACAGCTCGAAGCCCACTTCCTTGATGTGACCCGACTGCTCCTCGCCGAGCAAATTGCCCGCGCCGCGGATGTCGAGGTCGTGGGAGGCAAGCTGAAATCCGGCGCCGAGCGTGTCGAGCGACTGCAGCACTTTCAGTCGGCGTTCGGCCTGCGGCGTAATCTTGCGCCCCTCCGGCAGGGTGAAGAGCGCATAGGCGCGCAACTTGGAACGTCCGACGCGGCCGCGCAGCTGATAGAGCTGGGCAAGGCCGAACATGTCGGCGCGGTGCACGATGAGCGTATTGGCGGTGGGAATGTCGAGGCCGGACTCGATGATCGAAGTGGACAACAGCACGTCGTATTTGCCGTCGTAGAACGCGGCCATGATGTCTTCGAGCACGCCTGCGGGTATTTGGCCGTGCGCCACGGCCACGCGCACCTCGGGCACTTCTTTGTCCAAAAATTCCTTGGCGGTCGGAATGTCTTCGATGCGCGGACACACGTAGAACGACTGGCCGCCTCGGTACCGCTCGCGCAGCAGCGCCTCCCGCACCACCACCGGATCGAACGGCGATACGAAGGTGCGCACCGCTAGTCGATCCACCGGCGGAGAGGCGATGATGGAAAGATCGCGCACGCCGGTCAGCGCCAGTTGCAGGGTGCGCGGGATCGGGGTTGCGGTCAGCGTCAGCACGTGCACCTCGGCGCGCAACTGCTTGAGCCGCTCCTTGTGGGCGACGCCGAAGTGCTGCTCCTCGTCCACCACCAACAGGCCGAGGTCCTTGAACCTGATGGTCTTGCCCAACAGCGCATGGGTGCCGATGACGATGTCGATCTGGCCGTCGGAGATGCCGGCTTTCACGCGCCGCAGCTCGGCGGCGGAGATCAGTCGCGATGCCTGGGCAATATGGACGGGAAGGCCGCGGAAGCGCTCGGTAAAGGTCTTGAAGTGCTGCCGCGCCAGCAGCGTGGTCGGCACCACCACCGCCACCTGTTTGCCGTTCATCACGGCCACGAAAGCCGCGCGCAACGCCACTTCCGTCTTGCCGAAGCCGACGTCGCCGCAAATGAGCCGATCCATCGGCCGACCGGCAGCAAGGTCATCCAGGGTCGCCTGAATGGCTGCCGCCTGGTCCTCGGTCTCTTCGTAGGGAAAGCCGGCACAGAATTCGTCGTAAAGGCCTGCACCGACCGCAAGACGCGGCGCGGGCCGCAGCTTGCGCTCGGCCGCAATCTTGATCAGCTCATGGGCCATTTCGCGGATGCGGCTTTTCAGGCGCGCCTTGCGCGTCTGCCAAGCAGCGCCGCCGAGCCGATCGAGCTCCACGCCGGTTTCCTCGGAGCCGTAACGCGACAGAAGCTCGACGTTCTCCACCGGCAAAAACAGCTTGTCGCCGCCGGCATAGTGGATTTCCAGGCAGTCGTGCGGGGCGCCCGCGGCCTCGATGGTTTTTAAGCCGACGAACCGGCCGATGCCGTGATCCACGTGGACCACGAGATCGCCGGTGGAGAGGCTCGTCGCTTCGGCGATAAAATTTTCCGCACGCCTGGCGGCGCGGCGCGGCCGCACCAAGCGGTCGCCCAAAATGTCCTGCTCGCTGATGACCGCAACGTCCGCGGTCTCAAAGCCGGATTCGAGGCCGAGCACGCCGAGCGCCACTTGCGGCTTCGGCAGCGCCAAAACCTCGGTCCACGAAGCAACCAGGGACAGATTGGCAAGACCATGGTCGGCAAGCACATGACGCATGCGTTCGCGCGAGCCCTCGCTCCACAGCGCGACCAATACGCGCTTGCCGGCGCCTTGCAGCGCCAGCACGTGTTTTGCGACGGCCTCGAAAACGTTGACGTTGGAGTCGGCGCGCTCTGCGGCGAAGTTGCGGCTTTGACGCGCGCCGATGTCGATTGCGCCCTCGCCCGGGGTGGCAAACGGCGTGAGCCGCGCAAGCGCAGCGCGGCCGAGGCGCTCTTCCCATTCGGACCTGCTGAGGTACAGACGGTCGGGCGGCAGCGGCAGGTACAGCGGGCCGCCCTCCTGGCCGCGCGCCTGACGACGCGCCTCGTAATAGTCAGCGATTTGCGTCAGCCGCTCGTTCGCAGCCTCCTCGTCGAGCTGCTCAAGAACGATCGGCGTGCCGGGCAGATAATCGAACAACGTATCAAGCCGCTCATGAAACAGCGGCAGCCAATGCTCCATGCCGGGGTGGCGGCGGCCCTCGCTCACGGCTTGATACAGGAGATCGTCGGGCGAGGGGGCACCAAAGGCCGCCACGTAACCGGTGCGGAATTTCCGGATGGTCTCCGCGGTGAGCCGGAACTCTGCGACAGGAACGAGGTCTAAGCTGCGCAGATCGGACACTGAACGTTGGGTCTCCGCATCGAAGGTGCGGATGGTCTCGAGCGTATCGCCGAAGAAGTCGAGTCGGACCGGCATGTCCATGCCCGGCGCGTAGAGGTCGATGATGCCGCCGCGCACCGCATAATCCCCCGGCTCGCGCACGGTGGGCGCGCGCGAAAAGCCGTTGAGCTCAAGCCAGCGGATGATGCCATCCATGGCGAGCATTTGGCCGGGGGCGGCGGACAGCACCTCGGCCGCCACAAGCTCCTCGGGCGGCACGCGCTGGAGCGCGGCGTTGACGGTGGTGAGAAGCACGGCCGGCCGCGCGCGGCCCTTGGCCCGCGCAAGCCGCGAGAGCGTGGCCATGCGCTGGGCCACAACCGCGGCATGCGGCGATACGCGATCGTAGGGCAGGCAGTCCCAGGCGGGAAATTCCAGCACGTCGAGATCGGGGGCAAAAAACGCAAGCGCGCGCGCAAGCGCCGCCATGCGGGGGCCTTCCCGGCAAATCACCGCAAGGCTCGTGGCCGGCGCCTTAAGGCGTGCGGCAACAGCGCGGGCGAGGTCGGCCACCACCAATCCCTCGGCGCCATCGGCAACGCTCGCCAGCGTCAACGGCCGGCCGGGAACGAGTTTTTCTGCGGGCGATGTCGGCATCACTTGGTTCGGTGGGAGAATTCGCGCAGGCGGCGGAACAAAGCGGTGTCGCATTGCTGCGTCACGGGGCTTGCGCCGGTGAGCCAGTTGAAGAGCTCAGCATCCGGGACTTCCAGAAGCCGCTCGTAGTCGTCCAACTCCTGTTCGGCGAGGTCGGCAATATGCGCGTCGGCAAAGCGGCCGAGAATCAAATCCATTTCGCGGGTGCCCCGGTGCCAGGAGCGGTACAACAGCCGGCGGCGGCGAACGTCCAGACCGTCGGTTGATCGTGCGCTTCCTGTCATATGCTTCTCATATGCTTCCCAACACCAAAAGCCCGGACGGGCCGGGCGCGCGATATATAAGCGCGGCGGCGTCCGAAGTCAGCAGGCGTGGCGGGGACCGTCGCGATTTATTTCGACTAGACCCTGCGCTAAAACAATCTGAACCTTCAGCAGCACCCGCGAGGCCGCGCATGGCAGCCGGCGACATGAGGAATGTCGATCTGCAAACGGTCGCGGGTTTCGGCCGGGAGTGGGCGCGGTTTCCGCAAGGGGCGGAATTGCCGCCCTCAGATCATCTGACGATATTTGAGGCCTATTTCGCGCTATTTCCGTGGCACGCACTGCCCTCGGATAGCGTGGGGATGGATATCGGATGCGGCAGCGGACGGTGGGCGATGCTGGTCGCTCCGCGCGTGGGCCATTTGCACCTGGTGGACCCGAGTCCGGAGGCGCTCGATGTTGCGCAAAGGAATTTGGCCGCGCACGACAACGTGACGTTTCACTTGGCGTCGGTGGCCGACCTGCCGGTGAGTGACCGCTCGCTCGATTTTGCCTATGCGCTCGGCGTGTTGCATCACGTCCCGGATACCGTGGCGGCGATCCAAAGCGTGGCCCGTAAGCTCAAGGCGGGCGCGCCGTTTCTGGTTTACCTCTATTACGCGTTCGACAATCGGCCCACATGGTACCGCGGGCTCTGGCGCCTGAGCGATCTGTTGCGGCGGAGCATTTCGCGCAGCTCTCCGGGGGTACAACGCGCGCTCACGGCGTGCATTGCAGCCACCATCTATTGGCCGCTCGCGCGGAGCGCCGCGCTGCTCGCACGCATGGGGCTGCCAACCGACTCCTGGCCGCTGTCAGCCTACGCCGAGCGATCGTTTTACGTGATGCGTACGGATGCGCACGACCGATTTTGCACGCCGCTGGAGAAGCGATTCACGCGCGGCGAGATCGAAACCATGTTGACGCAGGCGGGCTTTCGCAACATCCGGTTCTCCGATCGCGCGCCTTATTGGTGCGCGGTTGCATTCAAAGCATGAAGGCAAACGCTGGCATTCGGCGGTCATTTGCCGCCACGGAGACGTCGGACAGTCGATGCGGCCCGATATCCTTGCTCCCTATTTCGCCCCGGTCCGGAGCCTTCCCGGAATCGGGCCAAAGGTGGAAAAACTCTACGCTCGCCTGCTCGGGCGCGAGGAGACGCCGCCGCGCGTTCTCGATCTCCTGTTCCACCTGCCGACAAACACCATCGACCGACGGGCGCGGCCGAAATTGCGCGACGTGGTGCCGGGCACCGTGGTCACGGTGGCGGTGAGGATCGATCGGCACCGCCCTGCCCCGCCCAATCGGCTGCGCGCCCCCTATCAGATCTACGCCAGCGATGAGACCGGCGACGTCGTGCTCACCTACTTCAATGCCCGGAAGGATTATCTGCAAAACCTGTTTCCGGTGGGTACGGTGCGGTACGTCTCAGGCACCGCCGCGCTTTACGACGGCATGCTGCAGATGGTGCATCCGGACCGTGTGGTCGCCGAGCAGGATCTGGCGCAACTGCCTCTGGTCGAACCGGTGTATCCACTCACCGAAGGCTTGACGCTGAACCAGGTACGCAAGGCGGTGGAGGCGGCGCTCGCAAAGGTGCCGGCGCTGCCCGAGTGGCAGGACAAGGCGTTTCTCCGGCGGGAAAAGTTTCCCTCATTTTTCGATGCTCTGAGGATGCTGCACCGGCCGGCGGAGCCGGAGGATGCGCGGCCGGAAGGTCCGGCCTGGTCGCGGCTCGCCTATGACGAGTTTCTTGCCGGTCAGCTTGCGCTTGCGCTGTTGCGCGCCTATCAGCGCAGGCTGCCGGGACGCGGCAGCTCGAGCGAGGGGCGCCTGCGCCAGCGGATCGTCGCTGCTCTCCCCTATTCGCTCACGTTCTCCCAGCGGCAGGCCGTTGACGAAATCGTCGCTGATCTCGCGCGGCCGCACCGCATGGTACGGCTGCTGCAAGGCGACGTCGGCTCGGGGAAGACCGTGGTGGCGCTGCTCGCGGCCGCAACGGTGATCGAAGCCGGGCGGCAGGCGGCGCTCATGGCGCCCACCGAAATTTTGGCGCGGCAGCATCTGCAGACGATCGCTCCCTTGGCGCAGGCCGCCGGCTTGCGGGTCGCGATCCTTACCGGCCGCGAACGCGGCAAGGAGCGCGAGGAAATCCTGGCGCGGCTCGCGACCGGCGACATCGACCTTCTGGTCGGGACGCACGCTCTGTTTCAGGAGGGGGTGGCGTTCCACGATCTTGCACTTGCCATCGTCGATGAACAGCACCGCTTCGGCGTGCATCAGCGCCTGGCGCTCGCGCGCAAGGGCGAAGCGGTGGACCTCTTGGTGCTGACCGCAACGCCGATCCCGCGCACGCTGGTGCTCACCTATTTCGGCGACATGGAGGTGTCCACGCTGCGCGAGAAGCCGGCCGGCAGGCAGCCGGTGGATACGCGCGCTGTTGCGCTGTCGCGGCTCGACGAGGTGGTGGCCGCAGTCGGGCGGGCGCTGGCTCAAGGGCAGCGCGTCTACTGGGTCTGCCCGCTGGTGCAGGAGTCGGAAAGGAGCGACCTTGCGGCAGTCGAGGAACGCTACGTTGCCCTGAAGAAAGAGTTTGGGGAGCGGGTGGATCTGGTGCACGGCCGCATGCGCGCAAGCGACAAGGACCGCGCCATGGAACGCTTCGCCCACGGCGAAGCACGGCTGTTGGTTGCGACCACCGTGATCGAGGTGGGCGTGGATGTACCGGAAGCGACCGTGATGGTGATCGAGCACGCGGAGCGGTTCGGTCTTGCGCAACTGCATCAGTTGCGGGGGAGGATCGGTCGCGGTGCGGGGCGTTCCACCTGCCTGTTGCTGTACAAGCCACCGCTCGGCGAGGCGGCGAAGGCGCGCCTCGAAATCCTGCGGGAGACGGACGACGGCTTCCGCATCGCCGAGGAGGATTTGCGGCTGCGCGGCGAAGGCGACGTGCTGGGCACGCGGCAGAGCGGAATACCGGATTTCAAGGTGGCGCGCATCGAAGTGCACGGGCATCTGTTGGCGCCCGCGCGCGACGATGCGGTGCTCGTGCTCAAGCGCGACCCAGATTTGCGCTCCCCGCGTGGGCAGGCGCTGCGGCAATTGCTCTACCTGTTCGAGCGGGATGCGGCGATCCGGCTGTTGCGGGCCGGGTGAGCTATTTGGCCGGAGCGGTTTCCGCCGGCGGTTTTGCCCGCGCCGCACGCGCAGCGCGTGCGGTCTCGGCGAGAGCTGCGAGCCTCTTCTGCCCTTCCCCATTGGGCTGCACCATGCCGGCGGACATGATGAGCGCCATGGCGGCCTCGACGGTGATGTCGAGCTCGATGATGTCCTTGCGCGGCACGAAGAAGAAGAAGCCGGTGGTCGGGTTGGGCGTGCACGGCATGAAGACGGAGACATGATCGGGACCCGGCAGCCGCGCGGCCACCTCGCGGCCCGGCGCCTGCGACAGAAACACCAGCGACCACATGCCCGGACCGGGGAACTCCACCAGCGCCACCCGGCGGAAGCTGGAACCGGATTTGGTGAACACGGTCTCGAAGATCTGTTTCATGGTCCGGTAGATCGGACGCACGATCGGCATGCGATGAAGAATATCTTCCCCGAAGGCCACGAGCCGCCGGCCGACCAGATTGGCGGTGAGGAAGCCAAGCAGCGTGAGCAGGCAAAACGCGATGATCAATCCCAGACCCGGGATGTGCACCGAAATGTAGGTCTCGGTGCGGAACGATAGCGGAATTAGCGGCCGCGCCAGATCATCGACCCAGTTGATGAACCACCACGTGAGGCTGACCGTGATGTAGATCGGGCCGACGAGAACGAGGCCGGTCAGAAAATAATTCCGGATGCGGCTGCCAAAACCGTGGTGCACAGGCGACGCCGGCGGGGCCGTTTCGGGCGACTGCGCCGGCAGCGAATTGTTCTCACTCGCACTCATAGCAGACCGATTACTCCACCGTGACCGATTTGGCCAGATTGCGCGGCTGATCGACATCCGTACCCATGACGACCGCGGTATGGTAGGCGATGAGCTGCACCGGAACGGCATAAACGAGCGGCGTGAACGAAGCCGCCATTTCCGGCAAGGCGAGCGTTGCCAACAGCGATGTCGCGTTCTCGTCCGCCCCCTTGCGATCCGTGACCAGAATGATGCGGCCGCCGCGCGCGGCCACCTCCTGCATGTTGGACACCGTTTTCTCGAACACGCCGTCCGACGGGGCGATGACGATCACGGGCACGGTCTCGTCGATCAGCGCAATCGGGCCGTGCTTGAGCTCGCCGGCGGCATAACCCTCGGCATGGATATAGGAGATTTCCTTGAGCTTCAGCGCGCCTTCCAGCGCGATCGGGTAGGATGTGCCGCGGCCGAGGTAAAGCACGTCGCGGCTCTTGGCGAGCTCGCGGGCCAGCGCCTCGATCTGCGGCTCGAGCGCCAGCGCTTCGGAGATGTGCCGGGGCACCTCGATCAGCGAACGGACCAGCGTGCGTTCGTCCGCATCCGACAGGGTGCCGCGGCTGCGGCCGGCCGCAATCGCAAGGCAGGCGAGCGTCGCAAGCTGGCAGGTGAACGCCTTGGTCGAAGCCACACCGATCTCGGGGCCGGCGAGCGTGGGCAGCACCACTTCGCTTTCGCGGGCAATGGTGGAGGTCGGCACATTGACGATGGAGACCACATGCTGGCCGTGGTCGCGCGCATAGCGCAGGCTTGCGAGCGTGTCGGCGGTCTCGCCTGATTGCGAGACAAACATGGCGACGTCGCCCGCAGTCATGGGGATTTCCCGATAACGGAACTCCGAGGCGATGTCGATTTCGACCGGCAGGCGGGCAAAACGCTCGAACCAGTATTTGCCGACAAGGCCGGCGTAATAGGCGGTGCCGCAGGCGGAGATCGAGACGCGGCTGACGCGGCGGAAGTCGAAGGGCAATTCGGCCGGCAGCCGTACCCGCTCTGCCGTCATGTCGAGATAATGGGCAAGGGTGTGGCCGACCACTTCGGGCTGCTCGTGGATCTCCTTAGCCATGAAGTGCTTGTGGTTGCCCTTGTCGACAAGAAACGCGGACGCGCTGGATTTGAGCACCGGGCGTTCCACGGCGCGGCCGGCCGCGTCGTGAATCCTGACGCCGCGGCGGGTGACCACGACCCAATCGCCGTCTTCGAGATAACTGATGGTGTCGGTGAAGGGCGCGAGCGCAATGGCGTCGGAGCCGAGATACATCTCCCCGTCGCCGTAGCCCACCGCGAGCGGCGAACCCTTGCGCGCGCCGATCAATAAATCGTCCTCACCGGCGAACAGGAAGGCGAGCGCGAAGGCGCCGCGCAGCCGCGGCAGCGCGGCTTTCACCGCCTCGACCGGCGAGCGGCCGTTTTTCATTTCCTGAGTCACCAGATGAGCAATCACTTCGGTATCGGTGTCGCTGCCGAAGTGCGCGCCGTTGTGCTCGAGCTCCTCGCGCAGCTCGCGAAAATTCTCGATGATGCCGTTGTGCACGACCGCAAGCTTTTCGGTGGCGTGCGGATGAGCGTTGTTCTCGGTCGGCTTGCCGTGGGTGGCCCAACGGGTATGCCCGATGCCGCTCGTGCCGAACAGCGGCTCGCGGGAAAGCCGTTGCTCAAGGTTGCGCAGCTTGCCCTCGGCGCGGCGGCGGGCGAGCCGCCCCTGCTCCAGAGTCGCAACCCCGGCGGAGTCGTAACCGCGATACTCAAGCCGCTTGAGGGCGTCCACGAGCTGTCCGGCAACGGGCTCCCGACCCAGTATTCCCACGATCCCGCACACGTCTCACACTCCATTCACACTCCATGCGCCCCTTGCGCCGCGGTGCCTCAGGCGGTTGACGGCGCCCTTCAGCTCATTGCCGCAAGTCACCGCAGGTTAATGGAAAAATATGCGCGTAAATCATACTCTAGCACGCTTTCCTGTAAGCATGGTTACGGCGGGTGCCTTCAAACCCCAGGATTGCGGCGTCTTGTTGCCTGCTATCCACTTGCCCGCTTGCCCGCCCTGCGCAGCTTACGTGGCCTACTTCACCGCCCGGCTGCCACCGCGTGGCTAGCCGGCCCGCAACCGAGCAAATGGGCCTACGGTCGCCCCTTTGCCGATCCGGACGCCTTCGAGATGGGAGAACGACCGGATCACGGCTCCATCCTCGACCACGACCCCCGGTTTGAATACCACGAAAGGCTCGATCACAACGTCCTTGCCGAACTTGGTGTCGGCGGACAAATACACCGTGTCGGACGCGATCAGGGTGACGCCCGCCTCGAGCACCGCCGCGCGCAGGCGTTTCTGTAATGCGGCCTCCGCCTGCGAAAGCTGGGTCTTGGTATTGATCCCCATCACTTCGTCCTCCGCGACTTCGATTGCCGCCGCCCGCAGATTCATCCGGCGTGCCACGGCGACCGCATCGGTCAGATAGAATTCCCGCTTGCGGTTGTTGCAGCCGATGGCGGACAAAATCGCAAGCGCATGTTTACCTGAAAGCGCCATCAGGCCGCCATTGCACAGGCCGATGGCGCGTTCGCTCTCGTCGGCATCGTCCTGTTCGCGGATGGCGAGAAGCTCGCCGCCCGACATGACGAGGCGGCCGTAGCCTGTGGGGTCGGCGGCGGGGAAGGCGAGCACCGCCACCGCGGTTGCATCGGTGAGCGCGTCGCGGAGCTTGCGCAAGGTTTGCGGCAAGATGAGCGGGGTGTCCCCGAAGATGATCAGAATGTGGTCGGCGCCGCGTTCGATTGCGGGCCGGGCAGCCAACACCGCGTGTGCCGTGCCACGGCGCTCGGCCTGCACGTAAATCTCCGCATCGGGGATCACACGCCGCGCCTCGGCTTCGACTGCAGCGTGATTCGGCGCCACCACAATGGCCGTGCGGGTCGGCCCTGCGGCGCGCAAGGCGCCGAGCACATGGGCGAGCAGCGATCGGCCGCCGAGCTGATGCAGGACTTTCGGCTGCGGCGAAAGCATGCGCGTGCCTTCGCCGGCGGCAAGGACAATCGCCAGGCAGGTTCCCATCGGGCGCTCCGGTCGGGCGCCGTCATAGCCGAGCGCGACCGCGCGGGAAAGAGCGACGGTTCTTCTGAGGCCATGCTGAACGCAGCGGGGCTGATGCGAATCAGCTAGTGTTTTCAAGCAAGTGATTCGCGACCGGGAGATGCGGCGGTGGCCGGAGCAGAGGCTCGTGCGTCCTTGACGCAAACGAGGCGCGTAGACGGGGCGGCATTCATGCGGCTTGGGTGGTGGAGCTTCGCGGCGGGCTTGGCGGTGGCAATCGCCGTCTGGGTCGGTAGCACGGAAACCGGGCTCAAGCGGCTGGCGCAGTCTCTTGCGTCCCTGCAGGGGGTGCCGCCACCGCGGGAGATACCGTCGCGCGAAAGCATCCAAGCTACGGCGGAGATGCAGCGGCTGGCCGAGAGCCTGAAGGAAATCAACATTGATCGGAACCGCCTGCTCGAACGGCTCGAGGCAATCGAAAAGCACCTTGGCGATATCACCGGCTCCCTCAATCGCGTGCAGGCGCCGGCTCAACCGACCGAGACCGCGCCGGTGACAACAGGCACGATCACGACTGCGGTTGCGACGCCCGCCGGCAGCGCAACCGGCAGCCCAATTGCCGCGACCGGCAGCAATCAACCGCAAGTGGCATTGCCGCCGCTTGCGCCGCTGCAGGAAGTCGCGTCGCCAGAACCGCCCACCATGCCGAAGGTCGAGTTCGGCGTGGATCTGGGTAGCGCACAAACGATCGAAGGTCTCCGCACGCTATGGTCCGCCGTCAAGGGCCGGCATGGCGCGCTGCTCGACGGCCTGCGGCCGCTCATCACCATCCGCGAGAAGGGTCGGCCCGGCAGTGTGGAACTGCGCCTCGTGGCCGGTCCGCTTGCCAACGCCGCGCTGGCGACGCGGCTTTGCGCGGTTATCACTGCCGCAGGCGCGGTCTGCCAGCCGGCCGTGTTCGACGGTCAACGGTTGGCCCTGCGCTAGCAATTTTACGTGGCGCATGTCCTTGTCGGAAAACCGGTTCCCACTTTTCCGGAACATGCGCTAATGGCGCGAAAACTCTATCGGCCCAGCAAAGCGCAAATCTACTGGCTCGCGGCGGTGACTGGCGTGGCGCTCGGCAGTGCGCTCTACGTCCGCTACCAGATCATTGAAGCGAGCGTGGTGGGGCTTGCCTGCGATGCCGGTTCCCAGGACTGGAGATGCGGAATACGGCGGGCCGCCACTGCGATGTTCAACAATTCCGCCTTCGGCATCATTGCATTGGTTGCTGCCGTGCTCAATCTGATGCGTCCGTCGGTCGTGCTGCTCACCTTGGGGCTGTTGGCGGGCGGCGCGGGGTTGGTGCTCTACAACGGCGCGCTCGCGGCGCTGGCGCTGGCGATCCTCATCCTCAGCCTGGCGCGGCCCGCGCCCGAGCCAGACTGACCGCAAGCGCAAAGAGCGCCGCACAAAGCCAGAGCGCCTGCCAGTTGGCGATCGTCTCGTTGAACACAATGTAGCCGGCGCAAAGCAACAACACCACTGCGGCTACGGTTTCCGCCGGCGCGCGCGGTCCTGCTGCGTGCGGGCCGGTCAATCGCAGCAGCAGAAAGGGCACCGCCGCAGCGGTCAGCGGCGCAAAGGCGAAGTCGCGATAGCGCGGGTCGAACACCAACAGAAGCGCAGCCTGGACCGCCAGAACGCACGCGAGCATCTGCACGAGGCCGAGCGCAAGCAAAAGCGGATCACGCTCGCGCTCCTCGCGTGCGGCCAGAATGCGATCGAAGCTCGGCAGCGGGGCATTCGCCGCCAGTGCGGCGGCGCAAAGCAAGGGCGAAGCAACGGCAAGCGTCACCAGCGCCGCCGAACGAAGCTGTCCGCCGATACCAAAACCCTCCAGGAGCGCGTTCTCCACGGTCCAGCCGACAAGCACGCCGCCGGTCAATGCAATGAGAACGATCGCCGGGAGGCTGCGGGGCGCCGAGACCGGAGGTGTTGCACGGCGCTGCGGGCGGAGGCCGAATGCAAAAACAAACGCGGCGAGCGCGACGCCGCCCGCGGCCTGCCATGGCCAATGCGGGTGATTGGATACGGGCTTACCCCACGAAAATTTCGCGGCGCGCCGGGCGTCATCGAACAGGCCCCAATGGCCGCCGACCGTTCCTTCGAGGTAACGCTTCCAGGGTTGGTCGTAGGCTTCGATCAAATTGACATGAAAATTGTCACGCTTGCCGCGCGCCAAAATGTCGTGCAGCACGCGCGCCTGGTTGGCGGGTGACGGCAGCGCCCCCTCGCGCATGCGGCCCGCGCTGGGCCAGCCGGTTTCGCCGATCACGATTTCCTTGCCGGGGAATTCGGCCACGGCGCGGCGACGGATGGCTGCAACATGATCGGCGGCACTTTGCGCCGGGATCGGATCGTCCTCCCAATAGGGCAGAATATGGATGGTGACAAAATCGACCGCCGGGCTGAGATCGCGATGCCGCAGCCAAAATTCCCATACGTCGGCATAGGTCACAGGCTTGTCCACCTGCGCCTTCACCCGGCGCAAAGTCTCCGCGAGCGCGGCGGGAGAGATCTCGCCGCGCAGCAACGCTTCGTTGCCGACGATGACCGCGCGAATGACGTCGGGAAATTCCCTGACAAGCTCGATCCCGCGCGCGATCTGAAACTCGTTGCGGTCGGCGTGACTCGACAGCCAAAGGCCCAGCATCACCTGCATGCCGTGCTTGCGCGCTGCTTGCGGCACATGGTCGAGACCGAGGTGCACAGAATAGGTGCGAACGCAGTCGGTGATGTGCGATAGCTGCGCGAGATCCTCCTCGATTTGCGCAGGCGGAATGCGGGTGGTGGGATCGAGCGGCGTTTGCCTGCCGTGGAACGGGGCGTATGAGACGCAATACAGCTTTTCTCCGGAGCCAAGCGGCGATGGCGGCATCGACACCGGAGCGCCAAGCCACCACCAGGCGAGGACCACGGCGGCTGCTGTCAGGATGAACAAATTGACAGACTTCCACATCGACAGATCGTCCGCATGCTGTCGGCTCTGCGCTTGTCATCTATTGCAAAGATGACGCACCTTAACGATTTACAGGCGGCGCGCTGGACAAACATGCAAAGTAAAGTCACCATAAGACAAGAGCGGCTGTCGCTGTCACTATGCTGACCCAATTGCATGTTTGTAAGGCGTTTGATCGCGGCAAATAAACCAAAGCGGCGAGACGAAGCCCATATGCGTAACCAAACATTGCGTGCCCTCCTGATCGCGCTGTGCGCCGTCCTCCTCCCTTTCACGGTCACTCCGGTTTCCGCCCAGACCAGCGACGCAAAGGCGGCGCCGGGGGCGGCTGAGGCAGGGAAAAGCGGGCAGCGGCGGATCGATGAATTTGCAGAAGCCAGCCGGCAAATTCCCGGCCCGGCGGGCAATCCGGAATGCGTGTGGCTTGGACGGCGGGTCGTCAGCCTGCTTTGGCGCGACGACCTCGATACCGCCTTCCGCCATCTCGACCTTTACGACCGATTCGGCTGTCCAGCCCCCCACCTGCAACAGGCTTTCCGTTGCGTGGTCCGGCAGGGCAGCATCGATCCAAAGGCTCCGGATACCCTCCACGCACGCGTACACGCTTGCTGGATGAGCCCCTCGGCGCCGGCACAACCGGCGGCTGCAGCCATCGGACCTACCGGATCAACGTCGGCGACGCGGTAACCGAAAGCCAAGAGGCGGTTCAGTGCGCCTTCAAAAGGCCACGAGCTGTAACTAGATGCGGAACGACCTCGCCCGAGGTGCGTTAAGCATGTGCCGACCCAGGGCATGGGAAGGCAGCGACAAACTACAACCCCGCTTGGTTCCCTTGATCCGCGTCGTTGCATCCGTTGTTGCGCTGGTGTCCTGCGTCCATCTCGGCCTTTGGGTCCTGATGCGGGACCAGGGCTACGCCCCGACTTTCAATGGCCAACTGGCAAGCCTCTCCTACTCCCCGTACCGGGGTAAGAGCCTGCCCGACTACTCGCCTCCTCCGACCGCGACGGAAATCCGGGCCGACCTGAAGACGCTGGCGCCTTACACGCGCTCGGTTCGCACTTATTCGTCCACCCTCGGCGGCGAGCTCATCCCGGCCATTGCCAACGAGTTCGGGCTCAGGGTCACGGTCGGCGCCTGGGTGGGGACGGAACCGAAGGAGTTCAAGCACGACGAAGGCTGCCGGCGGCGCGGCTTGAGCAAGAACGCCTGCGAGCTGCACCGGGTGATCGAGCTTGCGCGGCGGCACCGCAACGTCGACGGCATCGTGATCGGCAACGAGACCGTGTACCGCGGCGAGTCGATCTTCCTCGACGATAAGCGCTTCTTCCCGGAAGACGATCTGAAGCCCCGCTCACCCGAGGGCGGGTACAAAGCCCTTACGCCGGAAGAGCGGCAGGTGATCGCGCAGGCGCGCAACGCCGAAGAAGAAAAGAAGCTGCTCGAGCGCGTGAACGTGGCGCGGTTGATCCGGGTGATCCAGCGGGTCAAGCGCGAGGTGCCGCATGTCCCGGTGACCACCGGCGAAATCTGGAGCGTGTGGCGCGACCATCCCGAGCTGGCGTCATCGGTCGACTACATCGCCGCCCATGTGCTGCCGTACTGGGAAGGCCAGTCGGAAAAGGTGGCGGTCGACGAGGTGATCCGCATCTACAACCTGCTGCGGCAGATGTATCCCGGAAAGCGCGTGGTGATCGCCGAATTCGGCTGGCCGAGCGCCGGATACAACCGCCGCGATGCGTTCCCCAGCCGCAACGCCCAGGCGAGCGTGATCCGCGAATTCGTCACCCGCGCAGAGGCGCAAGGCATCGACTACAACATCATCGAAGCCTTCGATCAGCCGTGGAAGACGTTCGAAGGCGGCGTCGGTCCGTATTGGGGCCTGTTCGACGCCGACCGCCGGCCGAAATTCAGTTGGACCGACGTCATCACCAATGCGGACCACTGGAAGCTCGCCGCGCTCGCGGTGCTTATCGGCGTGCTGCTGTCGCTGCCGTTGTTGGCCTTCCCGCGCATTACGCTGGGTCAGGTGTTGGTGCGGGCCGGCGCGGCGCAGGTGATCGGCGCCTGGGCGGCAACGGTATTCGCCTATTGGCAGGGACATTATTTCGTGTGGGGCGCGGCATTCGCCCTCACGCTCGGCCTTATCCTGTTGGTGCCGCTGATCATCATCGCGCTGTCGCGGATCGAGGAGATCGCCGCGGTCGCCTTCGGGCGCAAGCCGGCGCGGTTGATCAGCGCCCCGCCGCTCGTCCCGGAGCCCTATGCGCCGAAGGTTTCCATTCACGTGCCGGCGTATTTCGAGCCGCCGCAGATGCTGAAGGCGACGCTCGATTCGGTGGCGCGGCTCGATTATCCGAATCTCGAATGCGTGGTGGTGATCAACAATACGCCTGATCCGGCGTTTTGGCGGCCGATCGAGGAGCATTGCCGCGCGCTTGGCGAGCGTTTCAAATTCGTGCGCGAGGATCATCTTGCTGGCTACAAGGCGGGCGCGCTGCGGCTGGCGCTGGCGCATACCGCGAGCGATGCGGAAATCATCGGCGTGATCGATGCGGACTATGTGGTGCACGAGAACTGGCTCAAGGATCTCGTGCCGTTGTTTGTCGATCCCAAGGTGGGGCTGGTGCAGGCGCCGCAGGATCACCGCGACGATGCGCGCAGCGTCATGCACCATGCGCTGAACGGCGAATACGCCGGCTTCTTCGACATCGGCATGGTGCAGCGGAACGAGGCCAACGCCATCATTGTGCACGGCACCATGTGCCTGATCCGGCGTGCGGCGCTGGAGGCAGCGGGAGGCTGGTCGAGCGACACCATCTGCGAGGATACCGACCTTGGCCTCTGCCTCCTCGAACATGGCTGGACCGCACACTACACCAACCGCCGCTACGGCCACGGACTGTTGCCGGACAACTATCATCAGTTCAAGCGCCAGCGTTATCGCTGGGCCTACGGCGGCTGCCAGATCGTGAAAAAGCACTGGCGCCGCTTCCTGCCGGGCGCAAGCCAGCTGGCACGGGAGCAGAAACGCGAGTTCGCCATGGGGTGGCTGAACTGGCTCGGCGCGGAGAGCCTTGGCGTGCTGGTCGCGCTCATGAACCTGATCTGGGTCCCGTTCGTTGCGCTGCTCGGCATTGCCATTCCCGATAAGGTGTTGACGCTTCCGATCATCGCCGCGTTCGTAGTGTCGCTTGCGCATTTCCTGGCGCTCTATCGTCTGCGCGTGGCGATTCCGGCGGGTCAGGCGCTCGGCGCGTTGTTCGCCGCCATGTCAGTGCAGTGGACGGTGGCGCGAGCGGTCGGCGCCAGCCTGATCAAAAACCGCCTGCCGTTCTTGCGCACCGCCAAAGGCGGATGGGCGCGCAGGAGCGGCGACTTCCCGGCGTTCTGGGAGGCCGTCATCGGAACGCTGCTCATCGGCAGCGCCGTCTATCTCTATGCAACGAACTACGAGCTCGTCCGCGAGATCAATCTGTTCGCGCTGGTGCTGGTGCTGCAGGCGCTGCCGTTCCTCGCTTCGGCCGCGCTCGCGGTGCTGGAAGGCTCGCCGCTGAACGATTTTGCCACTTGGCGCGCGCTGGAGACCAGGCTTGCGGAACTGTTGCCGCGGCGTGCGTCTGTGGCAAAGGCCGCCGTGGCGGACAAGAAGATCGAAACCGCGCAGTAGGATGCACGGATCGGCAGGCGGCTTAAGCGCGCAGCGCCGTCTCCACCAGCTTCACCCAGTATGATGTCCCAATGGGGATCACCTCGTCATTGAAGTTGTAACGCGGGTGATGCAGTCCGGCGCTGTCGCCGTTGCCCACGAAGATGAAGGCGCCGGGCCGGGCGTTGAGCATGAAAGAGAAATCTTCGGCGCCCATGACCGGTGCAACTTTGTCATCCACATGCTCTTTGCCGACGATCTCGGCCGCCACCTGCGCGGCAAAGGCGGCCTGCCGCTCGTGGTTGCTGGTGACGGGATAGTCGCGGCGGTAGGTGAGCTTGGCCTTGGCACCGTGCAACCGTGCGGTGCCCTCCACGACTTCGTACAATCGCTTTTCCAAGAGGTCTTGAACCTCGGGAATGAGGCTGCGCGCAGTGCCGCGCAACAGCGCGGTCTGCGGGATGACATTGTCGGTGTTGCCGGCCTGAAACATGGTGATGGAGATCACCGCGGACTCCAGCGGATCGACATTGCGCGAGACGATCGACTGCATCTGGTTGATCATCTGCGCACCGACGAGAATGGTGTCGACGGCAAAATGCGGCCGCGCGGCGTGGCCGCCCACCCCTTCGATCTCGATCTGGATGCGGTCGGCGGCCGCCATCAACGGCCCGGCACGCAGGGCGAATTTGCCGACGGGAAGGCCGGGATAATTGTGCATGCCATAGACCTCTTCGATGGCGAAGCGTTCCATCAGGCCGTCCTTGACCATTTCGCGCGCGCCGCCGCCGCCCTCCTCCGCCGGCTGGAAGATGACGATCGCGGTGCCGGCGAAGTTGCGGGTCTCGGCGAGATATTTGGCGGCTCCGAGCAGCATGGCGGTGTGGCCGTCATGGCCGCAGGCGTGCATCTTGCCGGGAACGGTCGACTTGTAGGGAAGGTCGTTGGCCTCCTCGATCGGCAGGGCGTCCATGTCGGCCCGCAGCCCGATGGTGCGGGTGCTCGGGCCCTTGCGGCCGCGGATCACGCCGACCACGCCGGTCTTGCCAAGGCCTTGGATCACCTCGTCGCAGCCGAAGCTTTTGAGCTTCTCGGCCACGAAGCCGGCGGTGCGGTGCACGTCGAACAACAGCTCGGGATGGGCATGAATATCACGCCGCCAAGCGGTAATTTCCGGGTGCAGGTCGGCGATGCGGTTGATGATCGGCATCGTTGGCTCCTGAAAACAGCACTATATATGCGGAACGCTGGTTGTGACAGCGATGGCGCCGTGCCCTATTGACCGGGCAACAGGGCATCCCTACACACGCCCGCATAGGGCCCGTAGCTCAGCGGTAGAGCAACTGACTTTTAATCAGTAGGTCGCTGGTTCGATCCCAGCCGGGCTCACCAAAGGACGCATTTCTCGGCTTTAGAGTGCTTCGGCAGGACGGCAAAACGCACGCCGCGCGGTGTCGCACATGCGCTGCGGGGATTCGGTCAGTCCTTCTTGCGGCGCGTAAAGCGGTACGCGCCGAAGGCCACAAGCCCCAGCGAAAACAACAGGTAACGGATGATGGAAACTTCCGAGTGCAATTGGCCGATCAGGCCATGAATCCATAACGCCGAAAAAACGGCGAGAATCACCACCGTACCAATACTCATTACGACGAAGTCCTTCCGACGCGACGCTTTGCGCCGTATATCGCATGGCCTCGATCCGCGGCACAAGCATTCCATGAAAAGGCGCGCGTGAATCGCGGCGAGTGTGTTCCGCGTATCACAAAACCGACGCACAACGCTTGCTCATCGGCCTGCGACGTTAACCTTTGCCGCCAAGCGGGAACGTTACGTTGTCCAAAAGTATACTTGACGGCGTGATGCATCGTATTGTCCGCGAAAATTTCGCAGAAGATTCACGAATTGGTCGCTCGATCGCCATGAAGCTCCTGTTACGTTCTGACACGACCAGTGAGGATGCATGGGGACGGACGCGAAGGGGAGGCACGACAACGCAGAGGAGGATCGTCATGATCGTGCATGACGTGATGTTCCGAGCCGAGTCCGTAGTCCGTCGATTTGAGCCGCCGAAGTGCCCCCAATGCGGCGATGAGCCGTTCCTGCCCCAGGAGGCAGCGTTCGCCGGAGAGGGTCGAATCCGCCATACTTGGGTCTGCGAAGGTTGCGGGCATGCATTCCGCACTTCGGTGGAAATGCCGGCACTGCGGCCGAGCGCATCCCGCCCGGCGCGGCAATGAGGCGCGGGGTCTAGAGAGGGGAGCAGCCTGGAATTAAAGCTTGATCTTTGGTGTTCGGCACATGCTCTTTACCGAAAAGAGGATTCGCGAATGCCGATGGCATTGCGAGGGCTTCTTGCCAGCTTGATCGTGGCTGCTCACCTCATGGCCGGTCCGCTCGCTGCGGCCCAGACCATTGAGCTTAGGGCGGAGTTAAGAGGCAGCAACCAGGTCCCGCCCAACAAGAGCACGGGAACGGGCAGCCTTACGTTGACCTATGACCCCGCGGGACGAAAGCTGTCGTGGAAAGGCAGCTACTCCGGGCTTACGGGGCCGGTCACAGCGGCCCATTTCCATGGACCTGCCCTAGAGGGCCGCAATGCGGGTATCGCGCTCCTGATATCGGCGGGCGCTCTGCCGCCTGCTTTCGAAGGATCGACGATCCTTTCGCCGGCTCAGGCGGCCGACCTGCTCGCCGGCCGATGGTACATTAACCTGCACACTGCGGCTCACCCCGCAGGCGAAATCCGCGGCCAGGTGCGCCAATAAGCGAGGTCGAGGACCGCGATCCACGGCCCTCGCTGCGCGTGGCCGACGCCGGAGGTCACTGCCGGGGGATTCCGGCACGTTCGATCAGCTGTCCCCATTTCTGGATATCGGCGCGCATGCGCGCGTCGATTTCTGCCGGCGAACTGGGACGCGTGTCGATGCCCATCTCCAGCGCCCGCTTCTTGAGCTCCGGGTCCGCCAATACCGCCCGCAGTGCGCCGTTGAGCGTGCTGATGACAGCCGGTGGCGTTCCGGCCGGCGCATAGAGCGCATTCCACGACACTACGTCGAATCCGGGCACCCCGCTCTGCGCCACAGTGGGGATGTCCGGAAGCGCCGGCGACGGTGTCGGGCCGCTCCAGGCAAGGGGGCGAATCTTCTTGTCGCTGAGGGCGGGCCTGAGAGCGGCATAGAAATCGATCATCAACTGGATGTCGTTGCGCAGCAGCGCCAGCACGGCCTCGCCCGAGGTGCGAAAGGTGACGTTGACAAAATTCAAGCCGGCGGAGGATTTGAACAGCTCGGAGGTCAGGTGCTGCGTGCTGCCGGGATTGATGGTGCCCACGTTCAGTTTGCCGGGATTGTCCTTGGCGGTTTTGATGAAGTCCTGCAGCGTCTTGTATTGTGCATCGGCATTCACCACGAACAGCGTATCGAAATAGCCGATGCTCGATATGGGAGTGAAATCCTTCAGCGGATCGAAAGGCAGTTTCTTGAACAGCGGCACGCTGATTGCGGTGCCGTTCGTCAACAACGTCAATGTATATCCGTCGTTGCCGCCGGAGGTGGCGGCGCGAGCTGCGGCGATGCCGCCAGCGCCCGGTACGTTCTCGACCACAAATCGCTGGCCCAATTTGTCGCCGAGCTTGTCGGCCACAAGACGCGTGGTCACGTCCGCCACGCCGCCCGGCCCGAACGGCACGATAATGCGGACCGGTTTGCTCGGATAGGCTTGCGCCCGCGCCTCAGCAGAGGCAAGCGAGGCAATCAACGGTGCTGCCACCAGCACAAGACAAATTGCCTTCAGCCGTTCTGCAATATTCTTCTTCATCTGTTTGATGTCTCCTTGTTTTACGCTGATGTACCGCGCGCGCCCGGACCTGTCGAGCAGATGCGAACGGCCCGCTGGCGGTCGGGGCGGCAAGAATAAGCCGCCTGCCTGCGTCCAACCCCTGGCCGGAGCGCATGTCCGCTCTGCGCTGAAAGGACCCGAGTTTAGCCCAATGCAGTCTTGACCCGCTCGGCGGTCATGGGCAGCGAACGGATGCGGCGGCCGGTCGCATGGGCGAAGGCATTGGCGATCGCGGCGGCCGCAGGGCCGAGCGA
This sequence comes from Xanthobacteraceae bacterium, assembly GCA_035574295.1. Classification (GTDB taxonomy): domain Bacteria; phylum Pseudomonadota; class Alphaproteobacteria; order Rhizobiales; family Xanthobacteraceae; genus PNAI01. The sequence continues at coordinate 20,728 of DATLYX010000106.1, read as the reverse complement.
AGCCTCGCCCGCCCCGAGCGGCTGCTCGTGGGGGCGGTTGATCAATTCAACGGTGATTTTGGGCACCTCAGTCATGGGCATGACCGGATAGCTCAGCCAGTCGCGCGATCGGATTCCCTCCTGGTCGAAGCGGACCTCCTCGTAAAGCGTCCAGCTTGCGGATTGGACGATCCCGCCCTCGATCTGATTGACGAGTCCGTCAGGATTGATGATGAGGCCGGCGTCAACGGCCGCCCACATTTCGGGAATGCGCAACAGGCCGCTCGGCCGGTCAACCTCGATGCGCGCCACCACGGCGACGTAGGTCTGCGAATTCTTGTAGCGGGCAAAGCCGAGGCCGCGGCCGTTGATTCCGTCTCCGCGCTGGCCGGGCCGCCATCGCGCAAGAGCGGCGACGCTCTCGATCACGGCGCGCGCCCGCGGATCCTTCAAGTGCGCCAGACGAAACGCGATGGGGTCGGCGCCGATGGCGTAGGAAAGCTCGTCCATGAACGACTCGATGGCGAACACGTTTGCATAGGCGCCGAGCGTGCGCAGCGCCGAAACGCGGATCGGCATTTCGGGAATAAAGTGATGCAAGATGCGCTGGTTGGCAAAATCATAGAGCGGGATTGCGTTGCGCACGCCCCCGCCTGCAAGCTGCGGCGGAGCTAAGTTCTGCGGCTCGGACATGTACCAGGCGCCGAGCAGGCTGTTGCCCGCAGTGGACTGCGGCCGCGTGGAGTGGGTGTTGCTCCACAATTCGTATTGCCAATTGTAGATGCGGCCTTCGGGGTCGAGCGCGGCCTGCAACTGCATGACCACCGCCGGGCCATAGGGCTCCCAGGCGAATTCGTCGTCGCGCATCCATTGCAGCCGTACCGGCCGGCCAGGCAGCGCGCGGGCAAGCAAGGCGGCATCGAGGGCTGCGTCGTCGGCGCCGTTGTGGCCGAAGCAGCCGGCGCCTTCGGCATGGATGCAGCGGATCGCGGTCATCGGCATGCGCAGGGCTTTGGCGAGCTCCTGGCGTAATGCGAACACGCCTTGTGAATGTGTCCACACGGTCAACCGGCCATCGCGAAACTCGGCCAACGCGCAAGAGGGGCCAATCGACGCGTGGGCCGTGTAGGGCTTCGTGTAGGTGGCCCTAAACATGCGGCCGCCGGCGAGAACCGGAGATTCTTTCACGCCGATGACTTCATCGATGCTGGACAACGACTTCAGATGCTCGAAGATGCCGCCGGGGTCCGGCAGCCGAGGACCGAGTTTCCACCTTGCGGTTCTGCTTAAGGCATCGCGCGCGGCGACAGCCGTCTCCTCGCGCTCGGCGACAACGCCGAGGAACGAACCATCGCGCACGACCGCAACCACGCCGGGAATGGATTTTGCGGCTGCTTCGTCGATGCTCTCCAGTGTCGAGCCGTAACGCGGCGGTCGGATCACCCGGCCATGCAACATGCCAGGCAGCCGCATGTCGTGCACGAATGCGGCCGCGCCCGTCACTTTGGCTGGCAGATCGCGCCGCGGCGCTGATCGGCCGACAATCTGGTAGTGAGCCTGAGATTTCGGCGACACATGGCCGCTCGCCTCGCGCCGGAGGTTGACGCCCGCCACGAGCGCGCCATAGGTGAGCGTCTGTCCGTCGGGAGCAGTGACAACGCCGTCGCGGACGGTCAGCGTCCTCGGCTCGGCGTTCAGGCGTTTGGCGGCAAGCTCGATGAGGATCGCCCGCACCTCGGCCGCGGCCTGGCGGATCGCGGCACCGCTGGTCTCGACGGAAAGACTACCCGCCGTAAATCCTTCGTTCGGCGTCTGAGCGGTATCGCCGGAGACCATGCGCACACGCGCGAGCGGCAGGTCGAGCTCCTCGGCGGCAATCTGCGCCAGCGCGGTGAGGATGCCCTGACCCAACTCGACTTTGCCGGTAAAGACCGTGGCATAGCCGTTCAATCCAATGCGGATCCAGGCGTCGAGCGTGCGGTTGTTGTTGAGGCCGCCCGGAAGGAGCGCGCCTTGTGCACGCAAGCTCGACGGCGCGAGCGAAAATGTGAGCACGAGCCCGCCGAGACCCTTCGAGAAGCGGCGGCGGGTGAGCATCGGAGCGCGCATGTTCACGACCTCCCCGACAATTCGACCGCACGCAGGATCGCGCGCACCACGCGATTATGCACGCCGCAGCGGCAGAGATTGCCGGCGAGCGCCTCGCGTACATCCTTCTCCGTGGGGCGCGGCGTGTGGCGCAGCAGGTTTCGCGCGGCCATGATCATGCCGCTGGTGCAATAGCCGCACTGCGCAGCCTGCAGATCGATGAAGGCTTGTTGCAACGGGTGCAGCTTGTCGGGCGTCCCAAGACCCTCGACGGTGGTGATTTCAGCGTTGCCGATTTCGCCCACCGTAACCGCGCACGCGCGCACAGCCTCGCCATCAAGCAGGACCGTGCACGCACCACAATCCGAAGTGCCGCAGCCGAACTTCGCGCCGGTGAGCGCGAAGTCGTTGCGCAAAACATAAAGCAGTGGCGTCTCCGGTTTGGCGTTGGTGCGGCGAATCTGGCCGTTGACCCTCAGATTGATGGCCATGGTGCGGGCGCCTCCCTCCCCCAGGGGCTGCTCGCCGGGCACCCCCGGTCGTCATGCGTGCTATTTTGCGTCGGAGGATGGCGGCCGTCGAGGGCCCTATACGCCCTTCTCAACTCAGTGCCGGAAGGTCGCCCTTGGCCCACCCTTCCCGAGTCTTGGCGCAGAAATCCGCGAACCGCCCCTCCTCGATCGCAGCCCGGATGCCGGTCATCAGATCCTGATAATACGACAGATTGATGGCCGACAGCAGCATGGCGCCGAGCAGTTCGTTCGCGCGCACCAGATGATGCAGGTAGGCGCGGGAATAGTTGCGAGCGGGCGCATATCGATTTTCCCCGTCGAGCGGGCGCGGGTCGGCGGCATGGCGCGCATTCTTCAGATTGATCGGGCCGAACCGGGTGAACACCGCGCCGTGCCGACCGTTGCGCGTGGGCAGCACGCAATCGAACATGTCCATGCCGCGGGCCACCGCCTCCAGCACATCCTCGGGCGTGCCGACGCCCATGAGATAGCGCGGGCGGTCGGCGGGCAACATCGGAGCAATCTCCTCGACGATCCTGAGCATCACCGCCTGCGGCTCCCCTACAGCCAGCCCGCCGACCGCATAACCGTCGAAGCCGATGTCAACGAGCGCACGGGCGCTTTGCGCGCGCAAAGCGTTGTCGTCGCCACCCTGGGCGATGCCGAAAAGCGCGCGACCCGGCGACGCGGCCGCGAAGGCGCGCTTGCAACGTTCCGCCCAGCGCAGCGACAGCCGCATGGCGCGTTCGAGCTCGTCGCGCGGCTTGGGAAGCGCGATGCATTCGTCGAGCTGCATAGCGATATCGGCGCCGAGCATGATTTGAATTTCGATGGCGCGCTCGGGCGAAAGCGTGACCATTGCCCCGTCGACGTGAGAGCGGAAGACAACGCCGTTCTCGTCCACTTTGCGCAGCGCAGACAGCGACATGACCTGAAAGCCGCCTGAGTCGGTGAGAATGGGGCCAGGCCAGTTCATAAATTTGTGCAGTCCGCCGAGCTGCGCGATGCGCTCCGCACCCGGGCGCAGCATCAGGTGATAGGTGTTGGCGAGCACGATTTCCGCGCCGGTGCGCTGCACCTCGTCGGGAGGCACACCTTTGATTGCGGCCTGTGTGCCGACGGGCATGAAGGCCGGCGTGTGCACCACACCGTGCGGGGTAGTTATTTCCCCCAGGCGTGCGCCGCCGTCGGTCGCCAACAGCCGAAACGAAAAGGCGGACGTTGCGGTCATGCGCGAAACAGAAGGCAGGCGTCGCCATAAGAGTAGAAGCGATAGCCTGCCGCGATGGCATGGGCATAGGCGCGCCGCATGGTGTCAAGCCCGGAAAAGGCGGCGACCAGCATGAAGAGTGTTGAGCGCGGAAGGTGAAAGTTGGTCATCAGGATGTCCACGGCGCGGAAGCGGTAGCCCGGGGTCACGAACAGGTCCGTTTCACCGGAATACGGCCTGACGGTTCCGTCCTCCGTGGCCGCGGTCTCAAGCAGCCGCAGCGCGGTGGAGCCAACGGCCACGATGCGTCCTCCATTTTCGCGCGCAACGTTAAGACATTCGGCGATCTCATTGCTGATGCTTCCAAATTCCGGATGCATCTTGTGCTCTTGGGTGTCCTTTGCGTGTACCGGAAGAAAAGTGCCAGGCCCGACATGGAGTGTCACCCGGTGGACCGATATGCTCTTTGCTCTCAATCGTTCGAGCAGCTCGTCGGTGAAATGCAGGCCGGCTGTGGGCGCGGCCACTGACCCCTCATGCCGGGCGAACAAGGTCTGATAGTCGCTGCGATCGCGATCGTCAGGAGGCCGCCGCGAGGCAATGTAGGGAGGCAGAGGCATATCCCCGCGCTCGGCGATGGCCTGGTCGAGGACCGGGCCGGAAAAGCTGAACGACAGGGTCACCTCGCCTCCGTGTCTGTCTTCAACCGTGGCGTCGAGCTCCTCGAGGGCGCAGACCCTGCCCTCGCCGCCGAAACGAATGACGTCGCCGGGCGCGAGCCTTTTTGCGGGACGCACGAAGGCGCGCCAGCGCGAGTCGTCGAGACGCTGGATCAGCGTGGCCTCGATCCGCGGCTTAAGGCCGCGGCCAAGCCGCCGGCCTGTCAATCGCGCCGCGATCACCTTGGTATCATTGACCACGAGCGCATCGCCGGGATGCAGCAGGTCGGGTAGGTCGCGGATGACGCGGTCTTCCAGTTCCGGGGTGGCGGCGGGTCGCACGACCAAAAGCCGCGCGGCATCGCGGGGTGAGACGGGCCGCAGTGCGATTCGGTCGGGCGGAAGGTCGAAATCAAAAAGTTCGGTCCGCATTCGGGCGTCTTCGGCCGCATGGGGCCGCAATCAGGGTCCACGACAAGGGTTTCGCAGATCCGAAACTCATAGAACTTGTTTGCGGGATCGTCTGTTATATATTTTTAACGGTCGCCTCTGACGCCGATTGGTCAAAGGCCTCATGCGACCGGACTAACGGCCTATGCCCCTGTCTATCTGAACTGACCAGCAGATCTCGACAGGATATCCCATAGGCCGGAAAGGGTCGGCGCGAAAGCGCCGACCCTTTGCGTACCCTACCGGCCCGCGTCGGCAGCCATGGTGGCCTTCAAAATGCGGTCCGGATCGCGCACCGGCTCCCCGCGCTTGATCTTGTCCACGTTCTCCATGCCCTCGGTCACCCTGCCCCAGACGGTGTACTTGCCGTCGAGGAAGGTGGCGTCGTCGAAGCAGATAAAGAATTGGCTGTCGCCGGAGTCGGGGTCGCTGGTACGGGCCATGGACACGGTGCCGCGCACGTGCGGCTCCCGGTTGAATTCCGCCTTCAGCTTCTTGCCCGAGCCGCCGGTGCCGGTGCCGTGCGGACAGCCGGTCTGCGCCATAAAACCGTCGATCACCCGATGGAACGCGACGCCGTCGTAAAAGCCCTGGCGCACCAGTTCCTTGATCCGCGCCACGTGGCCGGGCGCAAGATCGGGCCGCATTTCGATGGTGATCCGCCCTTTTGTGGTCTCCAGGATCAATGTGTTCTCCGTGATGGCCATAGACTTCTCCTCATGTTGCGCCGGGCCGTCACGGCCTGCGGCCGGTGTCACGCCCCTCTCAGATTGCGTTCGTCGACAAATTGGATGGCCAGCACCCGGCCGGCCACGGCGTTGCCTAGGGATTTACTGAACGGCAAGGGCGAGCAGCGCGCAAGGGCGGCGGCTACCGCCATGCGATAGGCCGACTGCTGCCCGGGCGTGGCGTCGGGCGACTCATACAGAATGCGCGGCTTGCCGAAAATTTCGCCGTCGCGGGTGAAAGCAAACTGCACGGTAATGCGCATTCCAGGTTTGGCCTGCTCGATCGGAGGCGGCTGGTAACAGCGGCGCAATGCGGCATAGATGTCCTTGAGCGTATGCAATTCGCGCGGCGGCGTCCGACCTTCGCTGCGCGGTACGCTCTCGATCAGCCAAGGTGGCATGGATACGGCGTCGGCGAGCGCGGGCGCCAATCCGCACACTGAGGCGAGCGTCATTCCGGCGAGCAGAGATCGGCGCATGATGTCCGCTCCTGGCATCACGGCATGATGGTGGCTTTCCTGATGTAGTCGAGCCTGGGAAATTCCTTTTTCAGGTAGGCGTTGCCCTCGCGCTGAATGCGGCTCTGGTCGGGGCCGTTGCCGCGCGGCGGGCCGTCGCCGTATTCGGCATAAAACTTGTCCACCACTTCCATGCCGGAAATCACGCGGCCAAACGGCGAAAAGCCCAAGCGATCCAGGCGACCATTGTCCGTGAGATTGATGAAAACCTGGGTCGTGCGGGAATCCGGCCCGGCGGTGGCGAAGGTCAGAAAGCCGCGCTGGTTGCTGGTCTTTACCGCATCGTCCTTGATGGTCGCGGTGATCCATCGGGCGTTGATTGCGGGATCGCCATTGATACCGAACTGCACCACAAACCCGCTCACCACGCGGAAAAACCGTGCATCATCATAGTAGCCGTGCTTCACCAGATTATAAAAACGATCGGCGCCGTTCGGCGCTGCGTCGCGGCGCACCTCGATGACGAAAGCGCCCTTGCTGGTCTCGAAGCGGACCTTGTAGTTGTTAGGCGCCTGTTCGTTGAGCGCGGCGGGATCGCTCAACTTACTCTGCGCGTTGCTCTGTGCAGCGGCCGTTGCCGCGCCAAGCGGCAGTGCAAACGCGAGCACAAGAAAAATCCGATGTACGTTCATGGTACTCCCTAAGTCAGACGGATTGCCGCGGGTCAGGCGCGACGCCCGGAAAATTTCTTCCTCAGGCGCGCGGCGACCGAGGGCGGCACGAAGCTAGACACATCGCCGCCCATGCCGGCAATCTGACGCACCAAAGTGGCCGTGATGGGGCGCACCGGTGGCGATGCCGGTATGAACACGGTTTGGATTGCCGGGGCCATGGCCTCGTTCATGCCGGCCATCTGCATCTCATAATCGAGGTCGGTGCCGTCGCGCAGGCCGCGGATCAGTACCGTTGCGCCGACACGGCGCGCGGTGTCCACGACAAGATCGTTGAACGTGATGAAATCGAGCTTGCAGCGCGCCTGCCGTGCGAGTGGCGTGCAGGTGGCCTTGAGCATGGCGATGCGCTCTTCGGCTGAGAATAACGGCGCCTTGCCGGGGTGGACGCCGATCGCCAGCACCAGCCGGTCGAACAGACGCACGGCACGGCGGACCACGTCGAGATGTCCATTGGTGACCGGATCGAACGACCCGGCATAAAGCGCGGTGCGCGGCATGGGGCGGGTCTAACCCGGAAAATCCTCAGCGGGCAAGGGTCGCTGCGAAATTCAGCGGGGATTAACCCAACTTTTGCGCCGGCCGGCCGCGGTTCTAGGATCGCAAAAAGTTTAGCGGTTGCTTGAAGCTGCCGGTGACGAAGGCACGGTAATTCCGCCATTGTCTGCAAAAGGCCGCGAAACCCATGAGGCCAAGAACACGTTCTCCAAAAATTGCCGCAACCTTGTCTGCCCGCGCCCTGTCTGCCCGCGTCATGATGATGTTGACAGCGGCGCTGCGGGCGTTTGCTGCGCCCGTTTGCATTGGTGCGCGCCCGGCGCCTCGGAGAGTGCGCATCACGGCCGCAAAAAAGAGTCCCGACCGCTCAACCTTGGTTGGGGCCTTGTTGGCGATTTTTACGTCGGCGCTGATCGCCGGCCTCATCACCATCCTGACCGCAACCCAGCAGGTGACGGCGGGTTCGCAGGAGAGCGCGGCGGCGGATCGCAGGCCGATCGGCCCGCAGTGCTCGCAGCGGCCTTGGCCCTATTACGAGGCGCGCTGCGTGCGCGATCTGCGGCCCTTGGAGGCGCAGGGTCGCATCCCGCGGGTCGTTACGACCGGTCGCTGGTAGCGGTCAGGCCGCGGTACGCGCAGTCAGCTTCTCGAAATCGCGTTCCTTGAGGAACTGGTCGAGGCCCCAGCGCTTGACCTGCTCCAGCGTCGCGTCGAACTCGGCTTGCGGGATGCGCTCGTAGACGAAGCGTTCGCCGCGGCCGAACTTGGTGAAATCCCAAGGATGGTAGTCGGTAAATTCGGCCGGTACCGATAGCTCCCACAGCGGCAAATAACGTTGCAAATTCCGGTCCAGCGCCTGTTCAGCACGCTGCAGCGCATTCAGATAGGCGCGGACCACCTGCGGTGAGGCATTCGCCGGCACCCACCACAGCGTATGAAAGCGGTCTTCGATGATTTTTCGCAGGCCGAGTTGCTCGGCCATGGCGATCTGCGGCGGCAAGAGGCTTGCCGCCTCCACTTCGCCCTCGAGCAAGGCCTTCAGCCGCGCGCCAAAGCCGCCGGTGTTGACGACCTTGATGTTTTCGAGCGGCAGATATTTTTCCAATCGGTACGGCACATTAAAGTGGCTGCCGGCGCGCAAGCCTACGGAGATCGGCACATCCTTCAGATCTTCTGGCTTGCGAATTTTGGAATCCGGCCGCACAAAAATCGCCCACGGCGAGTCGCCATAGGCGTCGGCCACCACCTTGCCCATGCCGGCGGAGGCATTGCAGATCGTGCCCCACACACAGGCGCCCTGGATCACGTCCTCTTTGGTTTCGGTATATGGCTTGTCCTGAGGACGCTGGAAGTAATCCATGCCTTTCCAGCTCGACTGAGTGCCCTTGAACGTTTTCCAATCAAATTCGACGTCGAGCCCCTCGGCGGCAAAAAAGCCCTCCTGATAGGCGACAAAATCGTTGAGCCCCATGCCCTTGGGTGCGATCTTGACCCGCTGCATTGCCATGGCGGTCCTCCGTTTGGTCGATGCATTGTCGGCCGGAAATCTCGGCCGCGCAAGTTTTACGCGCTGAGAATGCCGAACATGCAATATGCGCTGCCCGCCCACGATTCCGTTGCCCATCATCCGCTTGTTCGGCAGGGTGCGGCGTATATCATGACAGGCAGTCAATACCCGTAGGTGAGGCAAATGATCGGCAGGCCCATTGCAATCGCGACGCTCGCCGTGACCTTAGGCGTCGACCCTGCGCCGGCGCAGACCCCGCCTTCGCCCGAAGAGTTGAAAATCTATGCCGGTCTGCACGAGGCGGCTGCCAAGGGCGATGCGGCGGAGATCGAGCGGCTGATCGCGGCGGGCGAGAAGCCCAACATTCAGGATTCGCGCAGCCGCACGCCGCTGCATGTGGCGGTTTTTTTCAAAAAATACGACGCGGTGCGGGCGCTGCTGAAAGCGGGCGCCAATCCCAATGCGCTCGAATACCAACGCTACGATCCGCTCACGATCGCGGCGGTCGCAAACGACGTGGAGATGGTAAAAATCCTGCTCGCAGGCGGCGCCAGCGCGCGCAATGTGACGAGCCGCTACGACGGCACGGCGCTGATCGCGGCGGCGCATCTCGGCCATGCGGAAGTGGTGAAGCTTCTGATCGCGGCCAAGGCGCCGCTCAACCATGTGAACAATCTCGGCTGGACGGCGTTGATGGAGTCCATCGTGCTCGGCAGCGGCGGCGCGAACCACACCGCAACCCTGCGGGCGCTGGTGGAGGCCGGTGCCGATGTCAACATCCCGGATCGGCAGGGGATTACACCGTTGCAGCACGCGCGGCAGCGCGGCTATTCGGAAATGGCGCGCATTCTGGAAGCCGCCGGCGCGAAGTGAACAACCGTCGAACACATGCCGCACACCGGCGCGGCGCCATTACAAACATGCGCAGGATGCTCAATGACCGCGCCGAAGCTTGAACTCAGTATCGCGCTTTCCGACAACGAGAACACCCGACCGCTGCTCGAGGGTGCGATTCAGCCCGAGGGTGTTCGCCTCATCCCGACGGCCGTGCATCCATCCGAGATGTTCTGGCGGCAACTTAAATTCGGCGAGTTCGACGTGTCCGAAATGTCGATGTCGTCGTTGCTGATCGCAACGGCGCGCGGGCCGACGCCGTGGGTGGCGCTACCGGTATTTACCACGCGCTTCTTTTTCCAGAACTGGATTCGCGTGCGCGCCGGTGCCGGGATCTCGAAACCTGAGGATTTGCGCGGCAAGCGGGTCGGCGTGCCGGAATATCAGCAGACGGCAGCGATCTGGTCGCGCGGCATTCTGCAGCACGAATTCGGCGTGGATGCACGCGAGATCGAATGGTTCATGGAGCGCAATCCGGACAAGAGTCACGGCGGTGCTACCGGATTTGCTCCGCCGGAAGGCATCCGGCTGCAATACATCCCGCCCACCACCGACATCGGCGAAATGCTGATCGAGGGAAAGCTCGATGCCACGCTGCTTTATCTCGGCCGCCGCAATCTCGTTGACCGCAGCCGCACCGACTATACCGACGACCCGCGCATCAGCCCGCTGTTCGACGCTGACAAGGAAGGCGCGCGCTATTTCGCCAAAACCGGTCTCTATCCGATCAACCATACCGTGGTGGTGCGGCGCGCGCTGTACGAAAAGCACCCGTGGATTGCGCTCAATCTCTATTCCGCTTTCGTGAACGCGCGCGCCAAGGTGATGGCCGGCGGGCAGACCATGCTCGCCCCCTATTTCGCAACCGGTCTGTTGCCGCCGGAGACCAAGCGCATTTTGGCGAATGACCCGATGGCCTACGGCGTTAAAGCCGCGCGCAAAGTGCTGGAGACGATCGCGCAGTATGTGCATGAGCAGGGGCTCGCGCCGCGGCGTGTCGGGCTTGAGGAGGTTTTTGCTGCGAGCACGCTCGACTTGTAGAAGCTCGGGCGTGCCATCAAGCCGGCGGATGCCTTCCCGGCCCGACTCGGCCGTGAAAATCCGCCGAATTCCGATCTTTTAAATATTGTTAATGCGGGCTTGCTACCAGAAGTAGTTCCGGGGGCTGCCCATGCGCATCGTTCTGGTCGATCCGAGTCGTACCGTTCACCGCATCGTCACCAGGCTGGTGGAGCCGGACCATCACGATGTTAAACCGTTCACCGACGGCCGCGTGGCGCTGGACTATATCAAGACCGATCCCGAGGTCCGTGCGCTCATTACCAGCTCGGAGCCAGGTTCTATGCCCGGCGTCGAGCTGTGTGCAGCCGCTCGCTCGCTCGCCAGCGATGACCGCCCGCTGTACATCCTGCTCATGTCGTCGCTCGACGAGCGCATGATCCTGGTCAAGGCGCTGGACAGCGGAGCGGACGATTTCATCCACAAACCTCCCGTTGCGGAGGAGTTGCGGGCGCGGCTCAGGGCGGCAGATCGCGTCACGCTGATGCAGCGCGAGCTGATCAAACATGCGACCACGGATTATCTCACCGGCGCCTTCAACCGACGCGCCTTCTTCGAGCGGGCGCAGAAAATGTGCGCGCAGGCAGCGGCGGGAAGTCCGCTTTCGGCGATCATGCTCGACATCGACCATTTCAAAGAGGTCAATGATGCCTACGGGCATCAGACCGGCGACTTGGTGATCCGCAGTTGCGCCAAGGAGCTGTTATCGTCGGACCATATGGTGGGACGGCTCGGCGGCGAGGAATTTTGCGTGCTTGCCGCGCAGCCGCTTCTCGATGCGATCGAGACCGCCGAGGATTTGCGGGCCGCGATCGGCCGCTTGTCTTTCGACGGCGGCTCGGGAGTGTTCGGCGTCACGTGCAGCTGCGGGATCGCCGAATGGGAGGCCGGCGACACGATCGACCGGCTGCTCAGGCGCGCTGACATGGCGCTGTATCAGGCCAAGCTTGCGGGCCGAAACCAGGTCGTGGCTTCGGACAGCTATTCGATATCGCGCGAACACGAGACGTGGCGCGGGGTTGCCCGTAGCGGTCAGGCGCGCGTGGATTGACAAGGCACCAGACAATCCAGGAGCCAAGGGAGCCCGTCGCTGGCGTCATACGGTCGGTCTGCAGTGCGGCAGGGCGGGATCGGCTGATGCCGGTTACCGGTCCTCCTCGCCTTCCTCGGAGAGGCGTTCGGCGGAGACAACGCGCTCGCCCTCGGCGGTGTTGAAGATAATCACCCCTTGGGTTGCGCGACCGGCAATGCGGATGCCGTTGACCGGGCAGCGGATCAGGTGTCCGCCGTCGGTGACCAGCATGATCTGGTCGGCCTCCTCGACCGGAAACGAGGCCACCACGCGGCCGGTCTTCTGCGTCACCGCCATGGCCACGATGCCTTTGCCGCCGCGGCCGGTGGTGCGGTATTCATAAGAAGACGTGCGCTTGCCGTAGCCGCGCTCCGAGATCGTCAGCACGAACTGCTCCGCGGCCGACAACTCCACATAACGCTGCTCGCCGAGCTCGATGTGACCGGTCGCCTCCTCGGCGTCCGTGGGAGTTTCTTCCGCGCCGTTCGCCTCCCCGCGGCGGACAGCATTGGCGCGCCGCAGATAGGCTGCGCGTTCCTCGGCCGTGGCGTCCACATGCCGCAGGATCGACATGGAGATCACCTTGTCGCCCTCGGCGAGCGTGATGCCGCGCACGCCCATGGAGGTGCGGCCCTGAAACACGCGCACGTCGGTCACCGGAAAACGGATGCATTGGCCGTTTGCGGTGGTCAGCAGCACGTCGTCTTTCTCGGTGCAGATTTGCACGTCCACGATGGCTTCGCCCTCGGCAAGCTTCATGGCGATGATGCCGGAACGGCGCACGTCCACGAAATCCGAGAGCTTGTTGCGGCGTACGGTGCCGCGCGTGGTCGAAAACATCACGTCGAGGTTGCCCCAGGTGGTCTCGTCTTCGGGCAGCGGCATGATGGTGGTGATCAATTCGCCCTGGTCGAGCGGCAGAATGTTGATGAGCGGCTTGCCGCGCGATTGCGGCGTGGCCTCGGGAAGCCGCCAAACCTTCTCCTTGTAGACCCGACCGCGCGAGGAGAAGAACAGGACCGGCGTGAGATTCTTGGCCCAGAAAATCTTGCTGACGAAATCCTCCTCGCGGGTCTGCATGCCGGTGCGGCCCTTGCCGCCGCGCCGCTGTGCGCGATAGGCGGACAGCGGCACGCGCTTGACGTAGCCGAGGTGCGAGACGGTGACCACCATATCGATATTGTCGATGAGGTCTTCGTCCTCGATCTCGCCTTCTTGCTCGCCGATGAGCGTGCGACGCGGAGTGGCAAAATCCTTTTTGATCTCCAGCAATTCGTCCTTGACGATGTTCTGGATGCGGGCGCGCGAGCGCAGGATGTCGAGATAGTCGGCAATCTCGGCGGCGAGCTTGTCGAGCTCGGCTTTGATCTCATCACGGCCGAGCGCGGTCAGCCGTTGCAGGCGCAGATCGAGGATGGCCTTGGCCTGCTCGGCGGACAGGCGGACGGTGTTCTCGCCGGAGATGCGATGGCGCGGATCGTCGATCAGGGTGACCATGGCGGCCACGTCCTGCGCCGGCCAATCGCGCGCCATCAGCGCCTCGCGTGCGGCATTGGCGTCCTGCGAGCCGCGGATCAGCCGGATCACCTCATCGATATTGGCAACCGCAATGGCAAGCCCGACCAGCACGTGGGCGCGGTCGCGAGCCTTGGTCAACAGGTGCTTGGTGCGGCGGGAGACGACCTCCTCGCGGAACGCGATGAAGGACTGAAGCATGTCCTTCAAACGCATCACCAGCGGCCGGCCGCCGTCGAGCGCCACCATGTTGGCGCCGAAGGTCGATTGCAGCGGGGTGAACCGATAGAGCTGGTTGAGCACGAGATCGGGGGTGGCCTCGCGCTTGAGCTCGATCACCACCCGATAGCCGTGACGGTCGGATTCGTCGCGCAGGGCGGCGATGCCGTCGATCTTCTTGTCGCGCCAGAGCTCGGCGATACGTTCGATCATCGCCGCCTTGTTCACCTGAAACGGAATCTCGCTGATGATGATGGCCTCGCGGTCGCCGCGCAGGGTCTCCACTTCGACCTTGCCACGCATCACGATGGAGCCGCGGCCGGTCTCGTAAGCGGCGCGGATGCCATTGCGACCCAGAATGATGCCGCCGGTCGGGAAGTCAGGCCCGGGAATGATGCCCAGGAGATCGTCGAGAGAAAGGCCGGGATCATCGATGAGCGCAACGCAGGCATCGACCACCTCGCCGAGATTGTGCGGCGGGATGTTGGTGGCCATGCCGACGGCGATGCCGCCAGCGCCATTGACCAGCAGATTGGGAAAGCGCGCCGGCAGCACCAGCGGTTCGCGCTCGTTACCGTCGTAGTTGGGCTGGAAGTCGACGGTGTCCTTGTCGATGTCGTCGAGCAGCGACATCGCCGGTTTTGCCAGGCGGCATTCGGTGTAGCGCATGGCCGCCGGCGGGTCGCCGTCGATGGAGCCGAAATTGCCCTGGCCGTCGATGAGCGGCAGGCGCATGGAAAAATCCTGCGCCATGCGCACCAGCGCATCGTAGATCGCCTGGTCGCCGTGCGGGTGGTATTTGCCCATCACGTCGCCGACCACGCGGGCGGATTTGACGTACTTCTTGTCCGGGGTATGACCCTGCTCGTGCATCGAATAGAGGATGCGCCGATGCACGGGCTTGAGCCCGTCGCGCACGTCGGGCAGCGCGCGCGCGACGATCACGCTCATGGCGTAATCGAGGTAGGAGCGCTTCATCTCCTCTTCGATCGTGATGGGACGCACGTCGGACGGCGGCGGCGCCCCCTCCGAGGAGGGTCGTTCGGGCTCGGCCAAGGTCTTGGTTTCCGTTGTCGGCGGGAACGATTCCCGCGTTGGTTCTCATAGCGGATTTCGGGGCTCTGCGCCAACCGAAATCCCTCCTGCGGTGGACTATTTTCCTTTGTTATATCAATCTCTTATGTGGCATTCATTGTGCGGGCAGCGATCCATTTTTCGCAACGCGAAAGAGCGCAAATTTTCAGCGACTATTTCTCATTCTGAGCGAGCATGGACGGCGCCGACCGCCGCCCATGCTTCGTCACTGCGAGCTATTTTAAGGGCACTTGAGCTTCTTGTTCGGCTTCCAGGAGGTGACCTCGAATGCCGGGGCAAAGCAAATGCTGACGTCGCCGGCTTTGCGTCCGGTCACGGTGACCCCCTGCTTCGTGGGCACAGCTTGGCCAATCAGGTAGTAAGTCGTGCCGCCGGCATCCAACATGGTGCAAGCAACAGGCTGATAGCGGGTGCAACCGTTCAAGGTGACAAGATCGCGCGCCTTGCGTCTTTCGGCGTCAGCCGGAGAAACCATTGCAGCCGACACCGCAATCACGAGTACCGCCAAATTCAGACGAACCATCAGACCCTCCCTTGGATTGCACCCATTAAAGCACCATTCGCCTCGAACGTTCAAACCGGCCAAATCATTCCGTCTTTGCATCTCCGATACTCAACTCTCGGTTGCCGGGCGGCTACGAGCGGTTTTGAACCCGGCGACGAAGCGCGCGAGCGTATCCGAAATCACTCCTCGCGGCAGCATGACCTCCACCAGGGCAAATCGGCCGCGGCATGCCGCGGCGCGTTCCAGCGCGGCGCGCAGTTCGCGGCGGGTTCTGACACGCTCGCCGGTTCCGCCGAGTGAAGGGGCAATCGCGGCAAAATTCCAGTCGTCGAGATCGTTGAAACGCGCGTCGGGTTGGAACGCACGCAGCATTTCCCAGCTACAGTTGTTGAACAGCACTACGATGGGGTCGAAGCCGTAACGGCGGCAATTGCCGAGTTCCCAGCCGGTCATCTGAAACGCGCCGTCGCCGACAAGGACTAGCGGCCGCTCGCCGGTCGCAACGGCTACGCCGAAGCCCGCCGGCACGCCGAAACCCATGCCGGTGTAGTAGCCCGGCGCAGCAAGCGCGGTATTTTCGATTTCGAGCGCGGTGAACAGGCAGTCGCCGACATCGCAAGCCATCGGCAGGGGGCCGTGACGATCGAACAGATCGTTGACGGCGCAGGCAATATCGGACGGCGCGATCGGTGCATCGTCGTCAGGCAGGCCGCGGCGGTAGGTCGTAGCGGCGCGCGGCCCGTTGGGCACGGAGCCGCGCGTGGCAGCCCGCGCGTTCAGCGCATCAACCAAATCCTCCAACGGCAAATCGGGATAGACGTGGTGGCCGACGCGCACCTGCCGGTCGATGGCGAGAATGGTATGGCGGGCGTCGAGGCGTCGGTCGGACAATGCGAAATTGGTGTCGCAGAGTATGACGCCGAGCAGAAGCAGCGCATCCGCTTCTTCTACCATCCGGGCAACCGCACGGTCGCCGGCCGCACCAAGGTAAGTGCCGCTCACCACATCGGGCGCGTCGGCAAGCAGCCCGCGGCCCATGAATGTGGTCACCACCGGCAGCCCGAGCTTGCGGGCGAGCGAGGCCACGCGCTCCTCGAGGCCATAACGGCGTATCTCCACATCCACGATGACGACCGGCGATTTGGCGCCGGCAAGCTTGTGCAGGATTTCGTCGGCGCATTCGGCGAGCGCGCCGGGATCGGCGGGGCGGCGGGGCAGCACCGGGACGGCGGCGCAGGCGGCGCCGACCAGATCGCGCGGGATCTCGATGTACACCGGCAACGACCGCTCGCGTGCGTTGCGCAGCACGCGCGCAATCTCTTGTGGCGCTGTTGCGGGATCTTGCAGCACCGCCTGATCGCAGGTCAGCTCGCGAAACACGGCGATCTGGCTGTCAACGCTGCGAGCCTGGTGGTGCAAAAGATAACCGCTCGAGCGCTCGCCGGCGCCGGGTGCGCCGGAAATAACCACCACCGGCGAGCGCTCTGCGTAGGCGCAGGCCACTGCATTGACCAGGTTGAAGGCTCCTGCCCCGTAGGTCACGACGGCCACGCCGAGGCCGCCGTGGTAGCGGGCTGCCGCATCGGCGGCAAAGCCCACCGACGGCTCATGGCTCAGCGTGTAATGCGGCAGGATCGCGCTGTCCTCGATTGTCTTGAAGAAGGGCAGCACGAAGTCGCCGGGGAGACCAAAAATCTCGTGCGCGCCGTGACGCTTGAGGCCGTCGAGGAGCGCGGTGGCAAGCGTGTGCATCCGATGTCTCCCCGGCACGCCGCCGCATGCCGTGCGGGGTTGTTGGCAACGCCAGCGGCCTTATAATCCAATCCGGCGTGCGGCGCTCAGAGTTTTTGCCTGCGGTCGTGGCAAAATGAGGCACGGCAAGTATTTTGCGTTTGGGTTGGCCCTGTGCGTGCTTTCGGCGGCATTCGACCAGGCTGCCGCAGCGCCGCAAGACATACCGCGACCCAAACAGGACATACCCACGCAGGCGGCGCCCAAGCGCGCGGCAGCAAAGCCGCCAGTGCCCAGGCAGGCGGAGCCTCGGCCGGCGGGGCCTAGGCAAACTCCGGCAAAGAAAAACTCGGTACCGGAACCTTTGGCCTTTGACCCGGCCTCGAAGACGACGTTCATCACCTACGACATCGGCACGCTGCGCATGGTGGGAAAATCGCCGAGGGATGCGACCCACGCGATCGGCACCTTGCGCATGACGGGTCGGGCGAGTGCGGCGACTTATGCCATCGGCACGCTGTCGATGCGCGGCATGCACGAGCCATAAGGTTCGCGAGAAGGAGAGTGTTTTATGCAAACCATGTGCAGGCTTGTCGTCCTGGCGGCTGCATTTATCGCATTGCCCTGCGGCGGAGCAGCCGCGCAGGCGCTGGCGCCAGGCGAAGTCATGGTGCGCGGCTCGCCGCCAGTCACGTTTCGCGTGGCGGTCAAAGTCTCAAACTTGATGCCCGACGTTACGCATGTGCGCGTGCGTTGCGTGCTGCAACAAGGCGTAACGCCCATCGTTCATGGAGAGACCACTGCGCAGGTCTCCTCGTCCGGCAATTTCGACGGTGTGGTGACGGTACCGGTGAACGTGCTCTATCCGAACCAGTCGGAAGCAAAGATTTCACAGGCAACCAATTACAACTGCGCGCTGCATCTGGTGAACAATGCAAACCCGCCGCAGCTCTGGGAACCGGATCGCGTGAATGCGCCGGTATGGGCGCAACCAAAGCCGGGCACGACGTTCGTGAAGAATATCGGCGGCAAATTTCCGCCGAGGCGGTAGGCGGGGCCATTTCGGTGGTTGTTTATCGCACTGCCCGCTCGACCGGCTGCCCCGCTTGCGCGGTGGTAAGAGCCGTCAAAACGGAATCTCGTCGTCCATCGCGTCGCGCTTGCCGCCGGAGGCCGCCACGGCAGGCCGGCGCGTTGCGCCCTGGGCGCCAAAGCCATTCTCGTCGGGCAGTTCGGCGCTCCCGTTGCGGTCCCCTGCCCTATCCAGCATGGTGAGCTGGCCATTGAACTGAAGCACGACTTCAGTCGTATAACGCTCGACGTTGTCCTTGTCGGTCCACTTGCGGGTCTGCAATTGGCCTTCGAGATACACCTTCGAGCCCTTCTTCAAATACTGCTCGGCGATCTTGGCGAGGTTCTCGTTGAAGATAACGACGCGGTGCCATTCGGTGCGCTCGCGGCGCTCGCCGGTGGCCTTGTCGCGCCAGGTCTCGGTGGTGGCGACCCGCAGGTGCGCGATGGGGCGGCCATCCTGGGTGCGACGGATTTCCGGGTCCGCTCCGAGATTGCCGATGAGAATGACCTTGTTGACGCTGCCTGCCATGTCGTCGCTCCCTTTGAGAGGCACCCTAGCCCTGGTCCCAGGCCCAACAAGTTCTATTTGGGCTTACCCACAAGCAGGGCCGGGAGATCGAATGTTCATGTTATGTTCTATAGATGCCTTGTCCCTTCCGCAAGGGCATTTTGGCCTTTCAACAAGGCGCGATCGGCCGTGGGGATTGCTGGGCATGGCGAGGCGGAGGTGGCGACACCAACTGAAAGATTCCGGATTGAATATCCGCCGCTTAGAGACGACGGCTGAGTTCTTTCATCGGCAAGGCTTGGCGCACGTCCGCGTAACCGGCCCATGGATCGTGACGGTGGGCCACATGTTCGGCGGCCGTCGCCACACTCTCCGGATGGGCGCTGTCGAGCCTGCCAAGACCGTGCCATGAGACCGGCCAAGCCACAAAACCTTGGCGCCGCGCGCGGGACGAATATGGCGCAATCGCAGTCGCGCCGCGCTGGTTGCGCAGATAATCGATAAAAATTTTGCCCCGCCGTTTGATCTTCGACATGTTGGCCACGTACCGGTCCGGCGAATCCTCGGCCATGACGCGGGCGAGCGCCTCGGCGAAATGGCGGTGCATATCCCAATCATGCCGGCGCGCGAGCGGCACGACCACGTGAATGCCCTTTCCTCCTGTGACCATGGGAAACGACTTTAGCCCCAGCCGTTCCAGACGCTGCTTCAAGTCGCGGGCGGCAGCTACCACTGCGGTGAAAGGCAAATCTTCGTCCGGATCAAGATCGAACACCATGCGGTCCGGCTGTTCGATGCGGTCAATGCGCGCGCCCCAGATGTGCAACTCCAGCACGCTCATCTGGGCGGCGGCGATAAGCCCGCGCTCGTCCTCGATATAGAGATATTCGTCGCTGCCGGATTTTTCTCTGATGCGGATGCGCTTGAATTCCTGCGGCCAGCCGGCTGTGGCATGCTTTTGGAAGAAGCGTTCGCCCGCGCTGCCGTCGGGACAGCGCACCAGGGCGAGTGGCCGGCCGACGATGTACGGCAGCATCACATCAGCCACGACGCGGTAATAGTCGATGAGCTGTCGCTTGGTGATGCCGCGCTCCTCGAACAGGACGCGATCCGGATGAGTGACGCGCACACCCGCGATTTCGCCATCATCATTGCGGTTTCGCTCCGGGGGATTTGCAGCCGCTTTGGCGGTGGGCATGGGGCGCTCCCTGACGACGGTACGAGCGGGCTTGTCCGCACGCAATCCTTTAAAACTGCCCTGGCGGATCATGTTGTCGCGAGTCCAGCCGCGGAACTCGATTTCCGCGACCAGCACCGGCTCCACGAAGCGGGCGTCGCGCGCGATCTCCGGGGGAATCTCTTTGACTGGGGGCGTGCGGCGTGCGTATTTTTTGAATGCTGCGGCGAGTTCGTCGAGGCGGGTGCCGGAATAGCCAGTGCCCACGCGGCCGCAATAGCGTAAAGCACCGCGATCGCGCGCGGCGAGCAGAATCGACGAGAACGGACGGCCCGCCTTTTTCGACGGCCGCCAGCCGATGATGACGAATTCCTGCTCCATGCCGCATTTGATCTTGAGCCAGCTCGTGGTTCGGCCGGAGCGATAGGGATCGTCGGCGCGTTTGGAGATGATGCCCTCGAGCTTCAGCTCGCAGGCGCGCTTGAAAACCTCCTCGCCGTTGCCTTGGACGTGGTCGGAATAGATTAGCGGGCTGCTTTTCGATGCGGTTTTCAGCAAATTCTGCAACAAGCGTTTGCGTTCGCGCAGGGGCCGCGCGCGCAAATCTTTGCCGTCGAGGTACAGAAGATCGAACACATAATAGTTGAAGCCGCTGCGGCCGGAGGCGAGCGCATCCTGCAGCGCGCCGAAATCGGTGTGTCCTAGCGCGTCAGCGACCGCGATCTCGCCATCAAAGAGCGCGGACTTGCATTGCAGTCGCGACAGCGCGGGCACGAGCGGCGCGAATTTTTCCGTCCAGTCGAGGCCGCTGCGGGTGCGGATGAGAACTTTCTGGTCCGCAACCGCCGCGAGCGCGCGATAGCCGTCGTACTTGATTTCATGCAGCCATTCGGAGCCGGCCGGAGCAGTTTCCACCAGGGTGGCAAGCTGCGGCGCAACGAATGGCGGGAATTTTGCCGCTCTCGCCTTCGATTTTTTTGCGCTTCGGGATGTGCTGGCGGATTCCGACCGGGCCAATGTGGCGCGCAATTTCTCTTTCCAGGGATTGTCGCCATCCGA
>DATLYX010000105.1:0-66912 GCA_035574295.1 Xanthobacteraceae bacterium | reverse complement strand
CCCTTTCATACGTCGTCTATCATACGTCGTTTTTTCATACGTCGCCCTTGGCGGTCCCGGACCAGCGGTGCACCGTTCGCGCTTCGCGCTCACGCTGCACCGCATCCGGGACATGCCAACCTCATCGCATCACGCTTTAGCTGCGCCGCTTCAAGGTTGCGACGCGTCATCGCGGCGACCAACTGTCCATTGCCAGGCCACGGAAATGCCGTCATCCTTGCGCTGCCGACTTCGGGCGGCCCGAACACCGTCCGAAACGGCCAAAAACAACACTGCTATCGATCAAATCCCAAGGGAGAAACCGATGTTATCTCTCGCCTACAAGTTGGGCACACTCGTCGCCTTGATCGTCGCCGCGGCTGTTTCGTCTGCAGCCGCCCAGCAGTGGCCGACGCGAACCGTCACCATCATCAGCATGTTTTCTGCCGGCAACGCCAACGACATTGTGGCCCGCATCGTGCTGGATCAGGCATTCCGTCAAATGAATGCTTCGTGGGTGTTGGAAAATCGTCCTGGTGCCGGAGGCACCATCGGCGTCAACGCCGTCGCCAAGGCCGAACCCGATGGTTACACCCTGCTGTTGAACTCTTCGACGCTGAGTTCGCAGGTCGTGCTGCACAAGTCGCTGCCTTATGATCCGGTGAAGGATTTTGCACCGATCTCCCTGTTCGGCATTCAGCCGAGCGTGCTGGTGACGACGCCTGCCAAAGGCTTCAAGAGCGTTGCCGACCTTGTGAACGCCGCCAAGGCGAAACCCGGGGCGTTGAATTTTGCCTCCGCCGGCATCGGCGCGGCGTCGCATATGGCGGCAGAAAAATTCCGCCTCGCCGCCAAGATCGACGTCCAGCATATTCCCTTCCGCGGACCGCAAGAGGCTTTCGCGCAGCTCTTGGCGGGCAACATCGATTACTATTATCTGCCGATCGCGCCGGCCCTTCCCAACATCAAAGCCGGCAAACTCGTTGCACTGGCCGTCAGCACGCCGCAACGCGCCCCGCAACTGCCGGACGTTCCGACCATCATCGAGGCCGGCTTTCCCGATGCAACCTATTTGTTCTGGGGCGGTGTGGTCGCCCCGGCCAAGACCCCGCGGGCCATCATCGACAAACTGCACGGCGAGATTCAAAAGGCGCTGGCCACCCCCTCCGTCATTGAAAACCTCGCCAAGCAGGGGGTGCAGGCCAAGCCGTTGTCAGTGGAGGAATTCGCCAAATTCTGCCACGACGATATCGCCTCGACCATCAAACTGGCCAAGGCCATCAACCTGACACCGACGAATTGAACGCGATCCACCGACCCGGCCCCGCGGCCTGACGGGCAAATTCGGGCCGTAGCGCCGCCCGACGGCGGGGCAGAAAGACACCTTACGCCCGCAACGCCCGAAGCATGTCCTCGATGTAATCGTCGCTGTTGGCGATTACCAGCATCAGCGCCCATGGCCGCAATTGCGACAGCGTTTTTGCCAACACGTCGTCAGACTTGCCGGCTGAACCCGCGATGAGCGCCGTGGTCGTCACGCGTTTGAGGCTGCAGGCCTCCCCAATCAACGAGGCGGCAGGAACGTTTTCGCCAGCGGTCGCCACCATTACCACGAGATCGGCGGAATTGACCTCGTCCACCAGACTCTTGGTGCGGCCAGCAAGGTCGCTGAGCCAACCCCTCAAGCTCGCGCCCCTGCTCGGCGCGGCGCCGAACGCCGTGGCGGTAAAGAACGCCGCGCCGTTCCAAGGCCTCGTCGCCAACCGTTTGACCACGTGCTCGCTCGGCGCATCGAGTGCAATCACCTTGGTTGCGCGCTGCAGCGAGTTCGGCGCATCGATGCGGAATCGCGCCTCCTTGGCGCTGCTCATGCGGGCGCTTTCCGTCTGCATTGGAGCCTGCCCTTCCTTTGTCTCGCTCGGCATCCCAGCCTGCAGCCGACGCAGAATTACGCCTGCGGATTTTGCAACGACGCCGCTGACAGGTCCGTCACACTGACACGTGCGCCTTGCCGGGCTGCACCATGAGCGCTTCCCTCGCCGCGTCCTTGTACGGCTGGTCCGGCGGCAGCACGATCGCCGCCGATCGCACGCGTTGATGTGCAAGATCGAGGCCCGGCGGCGTCTCGCCCTTTTCCATCGCCTTCAGCGTCCGCAGCAGCCGGTGCCGCATCATGATGATGCCGTTGTCGGTGGACACCAGATTCTCCTTGGTGCGATCGACGATCGGCCCCATGCTTTCCTGCAACGAGGCGTCCTGCATCGCGATGCCCTCGACGCCGCTGTAGGTGTCGCCGCGCTTCTGCGCCGCGCGATCCATCAGATAGTCGTTGTCCTTGTTGGCGAGCGGGCGATAGGTGCCGGGGACGTACTTGACGTGGATGCCCTGGCCGTCGCGCATCGCCTGCACTTCTTCGTGGGTGAGCGGCCGCATCACCTTGTAGTCGAAGCTCCAGGCCCAGCAGTTCTCGTCGTCGATCGGAACCCAGAAGTGCCCGTGCACCGGGTGGTCCGCACGCGGCGGGATCATGGTGAAGCACGGCATCACCCATTGGGTGATGCGCCAGTAGTAGTTGCCGTTCTCGGCGTTGCGCCGCGCGCCGATATAGAGCCCGCCCGGGCTTTCCACCACTTCGAACACCGGTTTTCGGTCGGAAAGATTGTACTGGTTGCCCTTCGAACCTTTGAACAGCGGATCCTTGTTGAGCTCGCCGGAATGCAAAAACGACACGTGGCTGGAATCGATGCCGCCTTCCAGCGCCTGCAGCCAGTTGCATTCCTGCAACCGCTTGGAGACGAAGCGCCGGTCTTCGGGCACCAGGGCGAATTCCCACTCCGGCAGCGGCGGCTTGAGCTCCGGCGGGCCCATATAGGTCCATAGGATCCCGCCCCGTTCCACCAGCGGATAGGATTTCAGCTTGATCTTCTTGCAGAAGCCGCTTTCCTCCGGCTCCGATGGCACCTCGATGCACTGTCCGGTGTGGTCGTATTTCCAACCGTGGTAGGGGCAGCGCAGCCCGTTCTCCTCGTTGCGACCGAACCACAGCGACACCCCGCGGTGCGCGCAGAATTCGTCCATGAGCGAGAGCCGCCCCTGCGTGTCGCGCCAGGCCAAGAGCCGCTCCGACAGAAGTTTTACGCGCACCGGCGGGCATTCGTTCTCCGGCAGCTCTTCGGCCAGCAGCGCGGGCAGCCAGTAGCGCCGGAACAACTGTCCCATCGGCGTGCCTGGACCGGTCTGGGTGAGAAGATCGTTTTGTTCCTTCCTGAGCATATCCGTCGCTCCCGGATCGTCCCTCGATATGTAACGTCGTCGCAAAATCCTGCTCAAGCCTTCACTCGGCCGGCGTTGACCCGGCGCAAAGCCCGTGGTCTATGAAGAACCCGGAAAAGTTCTTCCATGCGGAACGGCGTTCCGGTGCATGGTAGCCGCCCGTGCCGTCATTCAGCAAGAGAAGCCAGTGCCTACGCGCGTCGAGCTTTGCAAGGTTGACGATGTTGCCGCGGGCTCCGCCCTCAAGGTGGAGGCTGCGGGTCTCACCGTCGCGGTGTTCAATCTCGACGGCGAGTTTTACGTGACCGACGACAACTGCACCCATGGTCCCGGTTCGCTGTCGGAGGGGTTCATCGACGGCGACGTGGTGGAATGCAATTTCCACAACGGTCAGTTCAACATCAAGACCGGCGAGGTCGTCGCCCCGCCCTGCATGATCCCCATCAAGACCTATCGGACCATCGTGCAGGACGGAAAGGTCTACATCGAAGTGGATTGATAAACCGCCCCTCGCAGGCGATAAACGGCATCGTTGCAGGTCGTTGACGTTCTGTCATGGGGAACACGATGCGCGCTTCCGTCATGCAATTTTCGCTCGCTGCCGCGCTTGCCGGCGGCGCGTTGAGCGCATCGAGCGCGACGGCGCTCGCCCACGTCGGTCCATATGCCGCGGATTTTACCGGCGGCCTTGCGCATCCGCTGACCGGTCTCGACCATCTCCTCGCTGCGCTTGCGGTCGGGCTCTTGGCCTCGCAGCTTGAGCGACCCGCGCGCTGGCTGCTTCCGATCGTATTTGCCGTCGCGATGATCGTTGGCGCGTTGCTCGCCATCGGCGGTCCTGCGCTCAGCATGATTGAATCGGCGATTGCCGCTTCCGTTCTCGTCTTGGGCGCGCTGATTGCAGGCGCGCGGCGGCTGGCGATGATCGTCGCGGGGCCGCTGGTGGCGCTGTTCGCTGCGCTCCACGGCTACAGTCATGCGCTTGCAGCGCCCGCGCAAGGCGCGCTGTTCGCCTACTACACGGGCTTCACCATGGCGGCTCTGGCTCTGGTGGGAATAGGTTTGGCGGTGGGCCGCTTCGCTGCGCGCACGCGGTTGCGCCCAGCTGCGCGTGCCGCCGGCGCCGTGATTGCCGCGGTCGGCGCGGTTCTGCTGCTTGTCGCCTAAAGCCTATGCCGGTGCGGCGACCAGGGCCTGCTGGCCGTGCGTCCCGGGTTTTGCCGGGCCGAGCTCGATGGTCCGGCGATGCAGGTCCGCGAGCGCGTCGGTTCGGCTCGCTGAAATGATGATCGTGTCCGGCAGCCGTTCGATCAGCAATCGATAGAGCTCCCGTGCACGCCCGCCTTCGACCATGGCGTCGGCATCATCGAGCAACAGAACTTGCGGCCGGTGGATGAGCGCGCGCGCGAACCCGACGCGGTGCTGTTCGCCGGCGGAAAGCGCGGTGTCCCATTCGGCTTCTTCGTCGAGCCGCGGGATCAGGTGCGCAAGCCCCACCGCCTCCATCGCAGCGCGGATCTCCTTGTCCGCGATCTCCTCGGCCGGCGTCGGCACCGCCATCGCCTGCCGCAGCGTGCCGAGGGGGAAGTATGGCCGCGCCGGCAGGGTGAGAACGCGGGCGCCTTTCGGGATCCGAATCTGCCCTTCGCCGTAGGGCCAATTGCCGGACAGGGCCCGGAACAGCGTGGACTTGCCGGAGCCCGAGGCGCCGTTGACCAGAAGTCTGTCGCCGGCCGCAAGCGTCAGATCGGGCACCGCAACGATCGCCTTGCCGTCGTCGCGGCGCAGCACCACGTCGCGCACCGTCACATCCGGCCGCGTTTCCAGTTCGACCGCAAGCGCGGCATGGGCGAGGTCGGCGCGGTCGACGCGCTTGAGCGCCGTGTCCATTTGCCAGACCCGATCCATCGCCGCCTTCCACTCCGCGATCTTTCCGTAATAGTTGATGATGAACGCGACCGAGTTCTCCACCCGTTGGAACGCCGAGGCGGTTTGCATCAGGATGCCGAGCGGGATCGCGCCGAGCAGATAGGCCGGCGTCACCACGAGCGTCGGGAACACCGTCGAGATTTGCCCGTAGCCGTAGATGAATCCGGTGAGCCGCGACTGCACCGCCGCCAAGATCACCCAGTTCCCCACCAGCGCGCCGAACCTCCGCCCGATTTCGTTGCGCTCCACCGCTTCCGCCTTCAACAGCGCCACTTGCTCGGAATGGTCGGTGACCCGCGCGGTGGCGTAGCGCAGGTCCGCCTCGCGCCGCTGCTGCTGGAAATTCAGATGAATGAGCCGCCGGCCGACGAGATGCGCAAACAGCGTCCCGAGGCTTGCATAGACCAGCGCGATCACCAGAAGGTATCCCGGAAACGCCAGGTCGAAGCCGAACAGCGGCATCGGCGTGGTTGCCGAGAGTCCGATCAGGATGACCGCAAACGACGTGAACATGACGACGACGCCGACCAGCCCGCTGCCGATCTCGTAGGTGCGCTGGATGAACAGGCCGATGTCGTTGGCGATGCGCAAATGAATGTTGTCGACATTGGGATCGACGAAGCGCACGCGATAGTGGCGCCCGTCCGCCATCCACTTGGCGACGAATTGCTCCGTCATCCACCGCCGCCAGCGGATCTGAAAGTGTTGGCCGACCCAGAACATGCCCATCCCGGTCAGCACATTGCCCACCACGATCATCCCGAAAATGAGGAGCTCGAAGCGCACCGTGATCCAGTCGCGCGCCTCCAGCGCGTTGAAGAAACGCCGGTGCCACTGGTTGGTCACCACCGCGAGATAGACCAGCGCGATTTCTGCGGCGATGACCCCGAGGAGCAGGGCGCAGGCGCGCCAGCGCTCCTCCGACCGGAAATAAGGCAGGGCGAGCGCGAAAAACGCCCGCGTCGCTGACAGGAAACGGCCCATGACGACCCCCGTACGGCCCCCAATCTCTCGCTAGTAGAGCACGCGGCCGGCCCAAATGTCAGCCTGACCTTCCCGTGCTCGCGCCCTGCCGCAGCGCGCAAACCGCGCAAGGCATCAGGTTGACCTTGCGACGCGGGTTGCCGGATTGCTGGAAGGAAAGAGCAGCGACTTGATCACCACCGGTACCGCGCCGGAGCTTTCCAGCATGGCGCCGATGTCGATGTAGTCGAATTCCTTCAGTTCGAGCCCGTCGATCGAGACGATGGGATTCGTAAGTTTCATGTCCTCGCGCAGATGAATGCCGACCAGGCCCCCGACATCGCCGTCGCCGGCGAGCACGAGCGGGTGTCCGCGCGCCAATACCGGCTTCATGCCGGCGACCACGCCGCGGCAGAAGGCGTCGAGCCGCTGGAACGTGGCCGAGCCGCGCCAGGGCACGAACAGCGCCACCGGGCTTTCCCCCCCGCCGAGATCGAGCCGCCGCAGCATGGCTTCCACCGCCCGCGCCACCGCCGCCGGATCGATCGCTTCGTGGTCGAAGGCGAATGTCGGCGCGATCACCGGCAGGTTGCGCAACGGCAGCACATCGAGCGGCGAGACAAAGATCGTGCTGCCGCTCAGTTGGATGGTGTATTGCGCAGCGCCGACGACGGTGGCGCGGATGCCCTCGACCGGAGCTTCCACGCGCAGCCCCAAACGCTCCGCCCGCGCCCGGATTTCCGCTGCCAACAGCGCGCCGAGATCGTGAAATGTGCCGGCTTCGCGGCCGTAGATGAATTCCGCAACGCCGCCTGAGAAGGTGATCTGGTCGATGGGGCGGGGCAGGGAGAGCGGATCGAGCCGCAGCAGCGATACGCCGCCTACCGCGGGCGCACCGCCCCGCACCGCCTCGAACAGCCGATCCGCCATGCACGCCGCCAAGGCGCGGGCGTCTTCCGCTTTCAGGACGGTCCCGGGCGCAACGTCGATGCCGAGCGCGTTCGCGAACCGCCGCCCGGCCGCCTCCACCCGCGCAATGCGTCCTTGCGCATCGCATACGATCAGGCGCGCGCCCACATCGAGCGCGGTGAGCGCGACCACCTTGCCGTCGGCGCAGACCGCGATCTTCGACGTGCCGCCGCCGACGTCCACATTCATCACCGTCGCCTGCTCGCGGATCGAACGCGCCACGGCGCCCGAACCGTAGGCCGCCATGATGCATTCCAGGCTGTCGCCGGCGCTGACCGCCACCATCTTGCCCGCCTGCTGCGCGAACAATTCGCCGATGGCGCGCGCATTGCGCCGCTGCACGGCGACGCCGGTGAGGATCAGCGCACCGGTGTCGATCTCGTCCGGCTCCACCTGCGCGTATTTGTACTGCTGCGCGATGAAGGCGCCGAGCGCCGCGGCATCGATGGTCTCTTCCGCAGCATAAGGCGTGAGCAGGATATCCGACTGATAGAACGTCTCGCGCGCGCTCACCACATAGCGGGCGTCGAGTCGTTCCATCAGGATGCGCGAAAACACCAGATGCGAAGTGGACGAGCCGATATCGACGCCAACGGTGAGCAGGCAGATTTCGTCGTCCTCGGCCAACGTCCGCCGCGCGCTGGAGAAGAAGATCCGGCCGCCTTGCTCGTCGTATTCGATGGGCATTCGCGTCCTTCCCGCCCGCATTGACAGGCGGAGCGATTGGGGCCCTCATAACCCATCACGGAACCGCGCGGTCAAGGGCAAACTCATGCGGTCTGAACTCACGAAGCGCGTTGCCTTGCTGTTTCTTCCGCTGCTGCTGGCGGCCGGTTGGCCGGCCCCCGCTGCCGCGCAGCCGTCGGTCGAGGACTTCTACCGCGGCCGCAAGATCGATCTCATCATCGGCTATTCGCCCGGCGGGAGTTACGATCTCTACGCCCGCCTCGTGGCGCGCCACCTCGGCCACCACATCCCAGGCAAGCCGCTGATCGTGCCGCGCAACATGCCGGGCGCAGGTTCGCGCACCGCGGCCACCTGGGTTTACAACCTGGCGCCGCGCGACGGCACGGTGCTCGCCACCGCCGACCAGTCGCTCGCGCTGCAACAGGCCGCGGGCGATGCCCGCATCCAGTTCGACACCGCAAAATTCATCTACATCGGCAACCCGAACGTGGAGAACAACACCACGGTGACCTGGCACACCTCGGGCATCAAGACGATCGAGGACGCCAAGCGCCGCGAGGTCACCATGGGCGCGACCGGCGGCTCCACCTCCTCGCAATACCCGAAGGCTATGAACGCGCTGCTCGGCACCAAGTTCAAGATCATCCTCGGCTATCCCGGCGGCAACGACATCAATCTCGCCATGGAACGCGGCGAGGTGGAGGGGCGCGGGTCCAACAGTTGGGCCTCCTGGAAGGCCACGCGGCCGCAATGGATTGCGGAAAAGAAGATCAACATTCTGGTGCAGATCGGTTTCAAGAAGGCGCCCGACCTCCCCGACGTACCGCTGTTGATGGACCTCGGCGCGAACGAAGCCGACCGCACGCTGCTGCGGATTCTCTCCGCATCGACGCAGATCGGCCGCCCGATCTTCACCGCGCCAGGCGTGCCGCCCGAACGGGTTGCCGCCTTGCGCCAGGCATTTGATGCCATGGTGCGCGACCCGGCTTTTCTCGCCGAGGCCAAACAGTTGAATTTTGACATCGAGCCGGTCGGCGGCGAAGAGCTGCAAAAACTCGTCGCGGAAATTATCGCTATACCGAGCGAGCAGAAGGAGCGGCTGAAGAAGATTCTCGAATGACCGAAGGCGCTACTCCTTCGGCAGCTCGCCCTTGTAGTTTTTGTCGTAATACTCAGGCTTCATGCGGTTCTCGACGCCCTCGCGTCGCAGCGTTTCCTCGTATTCCTTGCGGATGTAGGGATCCTCCATCCAGTAGGGGATCGCCGTGCCGCCCTCCGGAATGTCCATGGCGGTGTAATCGATATGTTGCTCGCCCGGCGGGCCGGGTTCGCGGCCGGGATTGTGCGGCCCGAACCAGGCGGTGAGCCGCAGCGGCTCCTTCGAGCAGCCGAAGTGCTGGTGAAACCAGCGCGCCCCGCCCGGC
Organism: Xanthobacteraceae bacterium; assembly: GCA_035574295.1. Lineage (GTDB taxonomy): Bacteria > Pseudomonadota > Alphaproteobacteria > Rhizobiales > Xanthobacteraceae > PNAI01. Next base: position 57,688 of record DATLYX010000105.1, on the reverse strand, counting down.
GCCGCCGAGACCATGCCCACCGGCTCATAGTCCACGCGCTTGATGTTGTCCGTCTTGCCGTCCTTCCACGGCGTGATGCCGTCGCGCTCCGGCCACGAATAGGTGTAGCCCTTGCCCTTGATGCAGATCAGCACCGCCGCCGAGGTGTGCGCATGCGCCTTGGAATAGCGGCCGTTCTCGTGCTGGCCGATCCACAAGTAGAACACGTTGCCGGTCATGAACGGCTCGACCCGGCGGAAGCCGGGCGAGCGGCGATTGTCGAGCGGCAGATCGCAGTTGATGATGTCGGGTATGAAGTTGGTGCGCCGCATGGCCAGCCCGCGCACCGGATCGGGTTCGATGTCGTCCTTGTATTTGTAGAAGTCGTCGGCGCCGGAGAAGCGGTCGCGGAACTGATACGGGCAGTCGAAGATCGCGCCTAGGTTGTTGAGCAGGTTCATCAGGTTCGGCGCGGTGGTGCCGGCGAGTAGCAGCGCCGGCGCCGAGCTTGCGTTCACGAGGCGGTGCCAGGCATTGACCGGGATCGAGAACAGCGAGCCCTTCTGCCATTCGAACACGTGGCGTTTGGCATCGCCGTCGAGCCAGACTTCCGTCGTGCCGCGGCCTTCCACCACAAGGAAAATCTCCTCGTAGAGGTGCTTTTCCGCATTGATGGCGCCGGCGCCCGGCACCTCGATCACGTAGCAGCCCCATTTGCCTTCCGTGCCGTAGAGCTGGATGTACGTGCCGCGGCCGCCGGTGCGCTTCCATGGCGCAAGCGGCAGGTTCTGCACCTTGCTCACGCCGATGTCGCGGAACACCGGGATGCCTTCCGACTCCATGAAAATGTCGTAGGGCGTTTTCGGCCGCCCGAATTTGCCGAAGCCCGCGCGCTGCCCGGCTGCGGGCTCATGCCAATGCACCTGCCCCGGTACGTCATGCATGAGTGCCTCCAATAGCGCAGCACATTCTGCTCACCCTTCCCCTTGTGGGGAGGGTCGACCGCCTGAGCGCAGCGAAGGCGTTCGGGGAGGGGGCTTGCCGCATGAAGTACCCCACTCGCTTCGCTCGCGACCCTCCCCACAAGGGGGAGGGTTGGAATCCGCGGCTCTGCTTGCGCAGGCTACGCATGTTCCCGCTCCTCTTCGGCAGCGGACTTTGCGGGTGCATCGGCAAGCTCGGCCGCGTAGGCCTTATCCATCTGCGGCGTCATGCCGTGCTTGGCCAGCTCGCGCGCGAACAATTCGCGGATCGCCGGGCTCTCGTCGCGATAGTCGATCTGATCGCCTCCCGCGCGGCGGCTGATCCATGCTTTGGGCACGCCTTGCGCGTTGCGGATCGCAACGCCCTCGTGTTTGAACGCCAGATAGCGCGCCGGCGTCTTGCCGGTGTTGAAGTGCTGGTGGAACCACATGTTCGGCGGCACGATCATGGTGCCCACCTGCCAGTCGTAGCGGCGCGGCGCGTCGCCCTCCGGCCACATCAACGAATAACCCTCGCCGGAGAGAATGATGACATGCGCGCCGGGCCCGTGCGCGTGCGCCTTCTTGTAGGTGCCGACCGGAAATTGCGAGATGTGGCTGTTGAGCGAGCTCTTGGCAAAATTGAAGCGGATGTGCCCGCCGCCCGCGCCCCGCTCCCTGGCGCTGATCAGCGGCAGGTTCACGGCGTCGGGCACGAAATTGGTGACGAGCAAAAAGCCTTTGGTCTCGTCCTTGGCGGAAAAATAATCCGGCTCGCCGTTGAACCGGTCCTTGAAGTCGTACTTGGTGTTGAAGATGAAGTCGATGTCCTCGTAAAGGTTCATCACCACCGGCGCATTGGTGACGGCGACGAAGCGCGCGGGCTCCAACCCCGAGCCGTTGAAGTGCTGGTGCCAGCAGTTGAGCGGGATCGCGAACAAGGCGCCTGCCTTCCATTCAAAGGTCACGCGCGCGCCGGCATCGTTCCACACGGCCGTCGAGCCGCGGCCGTCGAGAATCATGATCGTTTCCTCGTAGAGCTGCCGTTGCGGGGCAAGCTTCTTGCCGGGCGGAATTTCGCACACGTAGCAGTCGTTCGAGGTGCGCGAGGCCTCGTGATTCATGAACACGCCGAACCCGCCGCGGCGCGGCCAGGGCTTCAGCTCGACCGTGTGCAGGTTGGGCACGTAAAGCGAGCTGATGATGTCGAGACCTTCCGCCTTCACCCAGCGGGTGTAGGGGGTCTCCTTTTCCGCCGCGAATTTCTTCGCCAGCTCTTCCGATACGGCGGCATCCTTCGCCATGGGCGGTTCCCCTTGCCGACCACTTCGCCAAAATGCGCGACTTTGGCCGCGGATCACGGCTGGTTCCCACATGCGGAACGCCGTTCCTGACGGCTTGCGGCAGGCTAACATCCCGGTGTTGGCAAGTCGAACCGCGCGCCCGCCGCAGATGACAATCCCTTGCCCACCGTGCAAGATTGGCAGTGGGACGGCGACAAGCCGCCGCACAGGCCAGGGAGGAACTGCATGGCCGGCCAACCAGCCCCCCGCACCCCCGGCGCCAAGCGTGCCGGGCCGGGCGAGCACGTTTTTGATCTCGCCAAGGTCAACCACATCCTCGGCGGCCCGGACTATTCCACCGCCAACGGCGCCTGCGTCGAGGGCGACCGGATGATCGTCGGGCTGATGCGCATGCCGGCCGGCACCGGCGCCGAGCCGCATTCGCACCCCAACGAGCAGTGGATCTATATCCTTGAAGGCACGTTTAAAGGCGAGATCGGCGGCCAGCCGTTCGAGGCCAGGCCTGGTTCGGTGATCTACATCCCGGCCAACGTGATCCATTCCGGGAAAGCGACCGCCGACCGCGATGTGGTGTTCTTTACTGTCAAGGATGCCTCGCACGGATTGCAAGGCATCAAAGCTGCATAAAACAAGCCCTCAGAGGAGAGACTGATGATGCGTGTGACTATGACAGTGCTGGCCGCGGTGGCGATCGCCTTCGGCGTGACGGCGGTCGGCGCCCAGGACAAATATCCGAGCAAGCCGGTCAAGATCATCGTGCCCTACGCCCCCGGCGGCGCTACCGACATCACCTCGCGCTTGTTCGGCGAGCAGCTCAAGAACATTCTGGGCCAGCAGTTCGTGGTCGAGAGCAAGCCCGGTGCCGGCGGCATTCTCGCTATCGAGGAAATGGCGCGTTCGAAACCTGACGGCTACACCCTGATGGTCGGCAACGTCTCCACCAATGCCATCACGCCGATCCTGTTCCAGAAAAAAATGTCTATCAATTACGAGAAGGAGGTGGTCTCCGTCTCCCGGCTTGCCATTTATCCGTCGTTCCTGATCACGACCACCGCGAATTTCGACATCAAGACCGTCAAGGACCTGATCGACTACGCCAAGAAGAATCCGGGCAAGCTGCGCTACACCAGCGCCGGCGTCGGCAGCTTCCCGCACTTCGACATGGAGGTGTTCGCCAAGCGCGCCGGCGTCACCATGAACCATATCCCGAACAAGACCGGCGCCGCGGGCATGATCAACGACCTCGTGGTCGGCGACGCGCAGATCGCCTTCATCAATGCCGCAAGCACAGCGTCGATGGTGCGTGCGGGCAAGCTCAGGCCGATTGCGGTGCTGGCGGAAAAGCGCCTGGCCGAATATCCCGACATCCCGACGCTCGCGGAAGCCGGCTATCCGGGTGTCGGCACGCTGCATTGGCAGAGCATGATCGCGCCAGCCGCCACGCCGAAGGAGGTTCTCGCCACCCTGTTCAAGGCGATCACCCAGGCGGCCGAGGTTCCGCAGCTCAAGGAAGCGTTCGCCAAGCAGCTCGTGAGCGTAAGGCCCAACGCCTCGCTGGAAGAGGCGCAGTCCTGGCTGAAGGCCGAGCTGGCATCCTGGCGTAAGATCACCCAGGAGGTGAAGATTCAGGTCGAGTAGCCGCTCGCCGCTCTGCTGCGGCGGCCGTAAATCTGCTTGGCCGCCGCGCATGGCAAGCTTTCCGGGGGGCGCGTGCGCGCCCCTCGGTGCATGCGGGTCGAACATTATCTCCGAGGGTTGCCGTTCATGAATATGGAGCGGGTTCCGGCCGTCGCCGGCTACGGGATCGTGATCGAGAAGGATGTGGACGTTCCCATGCGCGACGGCGCGCGGCTCAAGGCCGACGTATTCCGTCCCGACGATGCAGGAAAATTTCCGGCCATCCTCAACCTCGGTCCGTACCAGAAGGACAAGCTGTGGATCCCGCCGCCGACCCTCGAGGAGAAACCGAATCTCTACCTGAATTGGGAGACGGTGAACCCGCAATGGTGGGTGCCGAAAGGCTATGCGGCGGTCCGCGTCGACGGCCGCGGCTCGGGCAAATCGCCGGGGCAGTGTGAGCCTTGGTCGCTGGCCGAAGCGGTTGATTTCTACGACGCCATCGAATGGGCCGCCGCGCAGCCCTGGTGCAACGGCAAGGTCGGGCTGCTCGGCATCTCCTATTACGCCATCAACCAATGGTTCGTCGCCAATCTGCAGCCGCCGTCGCTCGCGGCGATCATTCCCTGGGAGGGTTTTGCCGACCTCTATCGCGATGCGCTCTATCACGGCGGCATTTGCAGCCTGTTCATGACCAACTGGTTCACCGCCCATCTTTTGCACCATACGCTTGGCCGCGCTTCCCGGCATAACCCCAACGCCTGGATGGTGAACACGCTACACTTCTGGCTCAGCAACAATCTCGACTCGGGCGCATTCCGCGGCGCGCAGGCGCAATGGGACAAGATCACCGTGCCGCTCTATTCGGTCGGCAACTGGACCGGCTTCGGCCTGCACCTGCGCGGCAACACCGAGGCCTTCATGCGCGCGGCCTCCAAACACAAGAAATTGCGCATTCACACCGGCTCGCACGTGCATCCGTTCTACACCGAGGAAGGCCGGCGCGATCAGCTCAGGTTCTTCGATTATTGGCTCAAGGGCATCGACAACGGCGTGATGGACGAGCCGCCGGTGAAACTCGCTATCCGCAAGGGCCGCGACGAGATCGAATGGCGCTACGAGCACGAATGGCCCCTCGCCCGCACCAAATGGACCAAACTATATTTCGACCTGTCGCCGCCGCCCTCCGGCATGCCCGAGAACTCCGGCGGGCTCGTACGCGAAAAGCCGGCCGCAAGCGCATCACGCACCTATGCGGCGACCGCGCTCGGCACAATGGGCTCCACGTCCGCTGCCTCCTCGCAGGTCATGGGCGGCGGCATCAAGCCGGACATGGGGCTCTCGCTGTGGACGCCGCCGCTCGATCAGGACACGGAGGTCACCGGCCCGCTCGCCGCGAGTTTTTGGGTGTCGAGCTCAACCGAGGACATGGATCTGTTCTTGACGCTGCGCAATTTCGATCCCGCTGGCAACGAGGTTCTCGAAACCGGACAGCAGGGACAGCCGGTGCCCGTGGCCAAGGGTTGGCTGCGCGTCTCGCACCGCGAGCTCGACCCCGCGCTGTCGCTGCCCTATCGCCCCTATCACAAGCACACCCGACGCCTCTATTTGCAGCCCGGCGAAATCGTCAGAGTCGATGTGGAAATCTGGCCGACGTCGATGCTGTTCAAAAAGGGTCATCGCATCCGGCTGGACATTCAGCCCCGCGACGGCGTCGGCAGCGCCTCCTACATGCACTATCACGCCGACTACAATACCGGCACCAACACCGTCTACGCGGGCGGCGAATACGAATCCTATTTGCTGTTGCCGGTGATCCCGGCACACTAGCGCAGGTCCCGGAAAAGTGGAGACCGCTTTTGCGAAAAGGACATGCGCCAGGCAAGATTGCTAGAGCATGTCCCGATTCCAACGGAAGGGGACATGCTCCTAGCGACGAGGGACGGATCGGGGAGGTGAGCGGTGCAACGAGCCGCGTTTCGCATTCTTACGCGCAGTGACGTGCTCGCGGGCCTGATGTTCATGGGCGTCGGCGTATTCGGTCTCTGGGCGTCCCAGGGCTACCACGTCGGCACTGCCGTCAACATGGGCACCGGCTACATGCCGCGCCTCTTGTGCTGGATGCTCGTCGTCCTCGGTGCCGTCATCGGCCTGCAAGGCGTGCTGGCGAATGGCGCCGTGTCGACCGACGGCGATGCCTCGCGCTGGCGTCCGCTCGTCTTCGTCCCCTTGTCGATACTGATCTTCGCCTTCACCATCGAACGGCTCGGCGTCGTGATCGCGACGCTATTGCTGGTCGCGGTTGGCGCCTTTGCCGGCCGCGGCTTGCGCACGCTCGAAGTGGCCGCCACCGCGCTCGTGCTCATTCTCTTTACCGTGGCGGTTTTCGTTTGGGGTCTCGGCCTCACCATCCGCATCTGGCCGGAGTGGTGACGTGGGCGATTTCTTCTCCAACCTGGTGCTCGGCTTCGGGGTTGCCCTGACGCCCGTCAACCTCGGATTTGCGTTGATCGGTTGCATGGTCGGCACGCTGATCGGCGTGCTGCCCGGCATCGGCCCGGTAGCCACTGTGGCCATGCTGCTGCCGCTTACCTTCTACCTCGAACCGGTGTCCGGGCTGATCATGCTGGCGGGGATTTTCTATGGCGCCCAGTACGGCGGCTCGACCACGGCGATCCTGGTCAATCTTCCCGGCGAAACATCTTCCGTGGTGACCTGCATCGACGGCCACCAGATGGCCAAGAACGGCCGCGCTGGCGCCGCGCTCGCCACCGCCGCGCTGGGTTCGTTCTTCGCCGGCTGCTTTGCCACGGTGCTGATCGCGCTGTTTTCGCCACCGCTTGCCCGCATCGGTCAGTCCTTCGGGGCGCCGGAATATTTTTCGCTGATGACGCTCGGCCTCATTTCGGCGGTGGTCTTGGCGCACGGCTCGGTGATCAAAGCCATCGCCATGGTGATACTCGGGCTGCTGCTCGGTCTCATCGGGACCGACGGCCATACCGGCGGCCAGCGGTTCACCTTCGGCCTTGTCACGCTGTCCGACGGCATCGGGTTCGTTCCGGTCGCCATCGGCGTTTTCGGGGTGGGAGAGATCATTGCCAATCTGGTAGGCGGTGCGGAGCGCCGCTCGGTCGTGCAGGCGCGGATCAAAGGCCTGTGGCCGACGCGCGAGGAGTTCCGCCTGGCCTGGCCGGCGTCCGTGCGCGGCACGGTGCTCGGCTCGATTCTGGGCGTGCTGCCCGGCGGCGGAGCGACGCTGAGCGCGTTTGCCGCCTACGCGCTGGAGAAGAAGGTCGCCCGCGATCCGTCCCGCTTCGGCAAAGGCGCTATCGAGGGCGTCGCCGGGCCGGAGTCGGCCAACAACGCCGGCGCGCAGACCTCGTTCATCCCCATGTTGACGCTGGGGCTTCCCGGCAATGCGGTGATGGCGCTGATGATCGGCGCGCTCACCATCCACGGCATTCAGCCGGGGCCGCAGGTGATGACCGAGCGGCCAAACCTGTTCTGGGGCATGGTGGCGAGCATGTGGCTCGGCAACCTCATGCTGATCGTCATCAATCTGCCGCTGATCGGCATGTGGGTGCAGCTTTTGCGCGTGCCCTATCGGCTGCTCTACATCGCCATCCTGCTGTTCTGCGCCATCGGCACCTATACGATCAGCAACAACACGGTCGACGTTATCCTGACCGCGGTGTTCGGCGTGCTGGGCTACATCTTCATCCGGCTCGGCTGCGAGCCGGCGCCGATGTTGCTCGGATTCATCCTCGGTCCGTTGATGGAGGACAATCTGCGCCGCGCCATGCGCATCTCCGGCGGCGACCCGATGATCTTTGTCGAGCGGCCGATCAGTCTCGGCCTGCTGATCTCCGCGGCGGCGCTGCTTTTGATCGTCGCCTTGCCCGCCATCCGAAGCAAGCGGGAGGCCGCATTCCAGGAGAACTGACGGGAATTGCTCCGCGAAATGGAGTATAGGATTGGCCCGGAGCTTCGCCCGACGGATTTGTCGCGGCGTTGCGCGATATCCTCGTTCAATCTGGTGCCGACCGTTTAAGGCCGATGGACAGAACCAAACCGTTGCTCTTGTCCCGCCGTTTTGCGCCGCTGTTCTGGTGCCAGTTCTTTTCCGCTTTCGGCGACAATTATCTCAAGAACGCGCTGGTGTTTCTGATCCTGTTTCGGATCGGGGGCTCGACCGGCGAGTCGCTCATCACGCTGGCGGCGGCGATCTTCATCGCACCGTATTTTTTTCTATCCGCGCTCGGCGGCGAGATTGCCGACCGCTTTGACAAGGCGCTGATCGCCCAGCGGCTCAAGCTGATCGAGATCGGCGTTGCCCTTCTCGCGGTCATCGGTTTTGCCGTTCATTCGATCGTGGTGTTGTTCATCACGCTGTTTTTGTTCGGCGTGATCGGTGCGCTGTTCGGTCCGATCAAATACGGAATTCTGCCCGACCATCTGGCGCGTTCCGAATTGCCGGCCGGCAACGCCTTTGTCGAAGGCGGAACGTTCGTGGCCATTCTGCTCGGCACCATCGCCGGCGGGCTTGCGGCCAGAGGCGGCGGCGACCCGGCTTCGCTGGCCGGCCTGATGATGGTGGTGGCGTTTGCCTCCTGGGTGTCCAGCCTGTTCATCCCGCGCACCGGGGAAGCCGCACCCGAGCTCGTCATCTCGCGCAACATTGCGCGCTCCACATTGGGCCTCATCAACTATCTGCGCGAAGACCCGCGCCTGTGGTGGGGCGCGCTGGTGACGAGCTGGTTCTGGCTCTTGGGCGCCGTGGTGCTTTCGTTGCTGCCGCCGCTGGTGAAAAACGCGGTCGGCGGCACCGAGGAGGTCGTCACCGCCTATCTCGCCATCTTCTCGATTGCGGTTGCGGTCGGCTCCGCTCTTGCCGCCTGGCTCTGCAGCGGCCGGCTCGTGCTGCTGCCAACCCTGTTGGGCGCCGTGCTGCTCGGGATTTTTGCCCTCGACCTCGGCTGGGCCACCTATGGCTCGCCGGCCGCCGCGCCCGCCGGCTTAAGCGAAGTGTTTTCCAGCGCCCGCGGCTATCGCGTCCTCATCGGCCTTGCCGGCCTTGCCGTCGGCGGCGGGCTCTACATCGTCCCGGTGTTCGCCGCCGTGCAATCCTGGGCCGGCGCCGACCGCCGCGCGCGGGTGATCGCCGCGGTCAACGTGCTCAACGCCGCCTTCATGGTGGGCGGCACATTGACCGTCGCCTTTTTGCAGTCGCTCGGCATGAGCACCTCGATGTTGTTCGTCCTGCTCGGGCTCTGCACCTTTGCGGTGGCGGTTGCGATCGGCCGCACCATGCCCGCGCGCGCCTTCGGCGACCTGCTCACCATCGTGTTTCGCACCTTCTACCGCGTCGAAGTCAAGGGCGCCGAGCATCTGCTCAATGCCGGCAAGAATCCCATCATCGCACTCAACCACGTGAGTTTTCTTGATGCTCCGCTTGCGCTGTCGCTGCTCGGCCGCGACCCGGTGTTTGCCATCGATGCCGGCATCGCCAAGCGCTGGTGGGTGCGGCCGTTCCTGAAGCTGACCCGCGCCATGCCGCTCGATCCCACCAAGCCGATGGCGACGCGCACGCTCATCAACGTGGTGCGCGGCGGCGAGCCGCTGGTCATTTTTCCCGAGGGCCGCATCACCGTCACCGGCAGCCTGATGAAGGTGTATGACGGTGCCGGGCTGATTGCCGACAAGGCCAATGCCCAGGTTGTGCCGGTGCGCATCGAGGGCCTTGAGGCGACGCCCTTCAGTCGTCTGTCGCGCGGTCAGGTGCGCCGGCGTTGGTTCCCCAAGGTGACGGTGACCGTGCTTGAGCCGGTCAAGCTCACCATCGATCCGAACCTGCGCGGCAAGCATCGCCGCCGCGCCGCCGGTGCGGCGCTGTATGAGATCATGTCGAACCTGGTGTTCCGCACCACCTCCACCGACCGCACGGTGGTGGAGGCGCTGATCGATGCCGGCCGGGCGCACGGGTTCAATCGCGTGGCGGTGGAGGATCCGGTCAGCGGACGCCTCACCTACCGCCGGTTGCTCGTGGGCGCCGCCGTTCTCGGCCGCAAGCTCATGGCATATGCGGCGGAAGGGCAGCCGGTCGGCGTCATGCTGCCGAACGCCAACGGCGCCGCTGTCACCATCATCGCGCTGATGTCCGCCGGGCGGGTGCCCGCCATGATCAATTTCAGCGCCGGCGCGACCAACATCCGCGCCGCCTGCAAGGCAGCCAGGCTCGATACCATCGTGACCTCGCGCGCCTTCATTGAGCGCGGTAAGTTCGAGGCTCTCGTCGCCGCGCTCTCGCAGGAGGTGAAATTCGTCTATCTCGAAGACATCCGCGCCGACGTCACCTTCGCCGACCGGCTGCGCGGTCTCTTGGAGGCGAAGAAGCCGCTCGTGCCCCGCCGCGCCGACGACTGGGCGGCGATCCTGTTCACCTCCGGCTCCGAAGGCGTGCCCAAGGGCGTGGTGCTCTCCCACCGCAACATGTTGGCCAATGCCGCCCAGGCCGCCGCGCGCATCGACTTCGGTCGCCAGGACAAGGTGTTCAACGTGTTGCCGGTGTTTCACTCCTTCGGCCTGACCGTCGGCCTGATTTTGCCGCTCGTGTCCGGCGTCCGCATTTATCTTTATCCCTCGCCGCTGCATTATCGCACCGTGCCCGAGCTCATCTACGGCGTGAAGGCGACCATTCTGTTCGGCACCGACACTTTCCTCGCCGGTTATGCACGCGCGGCGCACCCGTACGATTTCCGCTCGCTGCGCTACATCCTCGCCGGCGCCGAGCCGGTCAAAGAATCGACGCGCCGCGTTTACATGGAGAAGTTCGGCCTGCGCATTCTCGAAGGTTATGGGGTGACTGAAACCGCGCCGGCGCTTGCGCTCAACACACCCATGTTCAACAAATTCGGCACCGTCGGGCGGCTGTTGCCGGGCATGGAGGCGCGGCTTGAAAAAGTGCCGGGCGTGGAGGAGGGAGGTCGCCTGCTGGTGAAGGGACCGAACGTGATGCTCGGCTATCTGCGCGTGGAGAATCCCGGCGTGCTCGAGCCGCCGCCCGGCGGCTGGCACGACACCGGCGACATCGTGAGCATCGACAAGGACGGTTTTATCACCATCAAGGGCCGCGCCAAGCGTTTCGCCAAGATCGGCGGCGAGATGGTGTCGCTTGCAGCCGTGGAGGCGCTCGCCGCCGAGTTGTGGCCCGAGACGGTCTTGGCCGCGGTTGCGGTGCCGGATGCGCGCAAGGGCGAGCGGCTCGTTTTGGTGACCGAGAAGGCGGATGCGACGCGGAGCGCATTCTCGGCCTTTGCCAAGTCGCGCGGCGCCGCCGACCTCATGGTCCCGTCCGAAATCATGGTGGTGCCCAAGCTGCCGTTGCTCGGCTCCGGCAAGGTCGATCTCGTCGCCGTGGGCAAGCTCGTGCAGGCACGCACGGCGGAAAAGCCCGCGGCCGCCGAGTAGCACGTTGCTGCGCAAAACATCGGTTGCTACCGTCCCCCGTCATTTCTGTGGGAGACAAAACCATGACCGCCGAAACGCAGTCGACTTACCGGTTGGAGCCCGTGCACCCGGACCCGAGCCAGGCGTACAAGATGCCCTACGCGCCCGCGATCCGAATCGTCGGCGCCTGCGATCTGATGTTCTTGTCCGGCGCCACCTCCTCGCCGCTCTATCACAACCATCCGCATCAGGATCACGAGCATGTGCATCCCCATTCCATCGAGGCGCAGACCAGGAATGCGATGAACGCCATCAAGTCGATCCTTGATGAAGTGGGAGCCACCTGGCGCGACGTGGTGAAGGTGACGAAGTATCTCACCGACTTTCGCGACGCCGACGCCATGCACAAGACCATGGCCGAATATTTCGGCAACTGGCTGCCGGCGAGCACCACGGTATGCATCAATCAGCTTTCGTCGCCCGGCGCACGCGTCGAGCTCGACATGATCGTCGCGCTGCCGAAAAAGCAGCAGACAGGACCGGCTTGACGGGACCCTGATGGCCGAGCTTCCCGCACATCTGCAGCAGCTCATCGCCGCCGAGTATCCGCGTTTCTCCGACGCCGAGATGACGCGCCGTCGCGCCGCGATGCAGGCTGCGCTGATCGAAGCCGGGGCTGAGCATCTGGTGTTCTGCGGCTACAACCGTACCGGCTCCGCCGTGCAATGGCTCACCCAATGGCCGGTCACGACCGAGGCGATCGGCGTGTTCTCGCCCGGCAAGCCCGACGCGCTTTATGTGCAATACGTCAACCACGCCCCGCTCGCCCGCCGCATCGCCGACCGGGCGGAGACCGTGGAATGGGGCGGCGAATCCTCGATTCGGAAAGTCATCGCCGAATTGGAGCGCCGTGGCGCGCGCAGCGACCGCGTCGCGGTGGTCGGGCCCATGCACTTCGAGCATTACGCCGCCCTCGAAGCCAAATTCGGCAAATTGATCAATCTCAACCGCGCCTATGTCCGCCTGCGCCGCGTCAAGTCGGCGGAAGAGCTCGACTGGCTGCGCATCGGCGCCCATTTCAGCGATCGCGGCATGGCGGCGCTGCGCGACGCCATCCGACCCGGCGCAAGCGAGCGGCAGCTCTGCGATGCCGTCGAACGCGCCTATGTGGCCGACGGCGGCGGCACCGGCATCCATTTCATCGGCACCACCTCGATGCACAACGCGCAGCTCGCGGTGCCGCGGCAGTTTCCGTCCGCGCGCCTGGTGAAGAAGGGCGACGTGGTGGTGGCGGAAATCACCGCGCATTTTTTCGATTACGGCGGCCAGGTGCTGCGCAGCTTCACCGTCGGCGAGGAGCCGACGCCGCTCTATCGCGCGCTGCACGATGCGGCGAGTGCCGCCTTCGATGCGATCGCCGCGGTCTTGAAAGCCGGAACGACGCCGGCCGAGGTCATCGCCGCCTCGCGCGTGATCGAGGATGCGGGCTTCACCATCATCGACGATCTGCTGCACGGCTACGGCGGCGGCTATCTGCCGCCGATCCTCGGCTCGACCAGCCGCCCCGCCGGGCCCGTTCCCGAGGAGCCGTTTGCCGCCGGGCAGACCGTGGTGATCCAGCCCAACGTGGTCACCCGCGACCATTCCGCCGGCGTGCAGACCGGCGAGCTCGTCGTCATCACCGAGACCGGCGTGCGATCGCTGCACGCCTTTCCGCGCGGCTTCGCTCAGGTGTAACGCAGGCCTTACTCGGCCGCCTGCGCCTGCGGTTTTTTCTTGGCCCAGTAGTCCGGTGCCGCCTTGGAGCGCCTCAGCGCCTCCTCGGTCTCGAAGCCCGGCGCCATCGAGCCGTCCTTGCCGGGCAGCACCTGGTGGTGCTCGATGTTCAGCGTCCGCAGCCAGCGCTGCTGGCCCATGGTCAGCGCGATGAAATAGCCGATCTCCACCAGCTCTGGCTCGCTGAAGTGCTTGTGCAACCGCGCCCAGAATTTTTCGTCCACCGGCAGGTCCCAGGTGATGGCTTCGGCATAGGCGAGCGCCGCCTTCTGCTTTTCGCTGAACCGCGTCGAGGTCTCGAAGTTGATCAGATCCTTGGTCTGCTCTTCGATCACGTCGCCGGATTTCTGCGCCTTGATCGAGCGCTGATTGCCGCAGAACTCGCACAGCACCGAACGCGAAACATAAAGCCGGCACAGCTCCTTGATCCCGTGGTCCGCCACCCCGTTGTGGAACACGTCGCGCCACGAATTGGCAAACGACCAGAACACCGCGGGCACATGCGCGCGGATTGCCTGGCTCTCCGGCCGCGGCGTGCCGTAGGTGCGGCAACGTTCCAGCTCGGCGAGCATGGCCGGATCCTTGATCGTCGCCGGATCGACATAGCTGATGTACGGCTTGTTTGCGGACATTTCGCTCACTCCCATATTTCATTGCTCGCGCCGTCGGCAGCTTGCAACGCCATCTGCCCCTCGGCACCGCCGATTAAGCTTTATCATTCCTTGCTCGGTTGCTTCAAGATTGCATCGAACCCGACGGCGCGCGAACACGCTTCATAAACACTATCGCTTCAATCAAAGTTCAGCATAGTTGCAGAAGCCACCCTTGCTTCACCAATTCAATACTAAGCGGCCACGATAGTGCGCCGTAACAATCCCTGCACAACGGTTGCCGATCTTAGGAAGAACACGTGCGCAGCAGCACCATCATAATGATCGCCTTTGCGGTCGTCTTCGGCTTGCTTGCGGTCTTCGTGGCGCAGTCGTGGCTCAACAATCAGGCCGCGCTGCGCATGAAGAGTCTTGAGGCGCAAAAACAGCCGACCATCACGCGCACGATCGTCGTGGCAAGCAAGCCGCTCCGCTTCGGCATGGAGCTTTCGCAGCAAACGCTGCGTGAAATAGCCTGGCCGGACGGGGCGCTGCCCTCCGGTGCTTTCTCCAGCATTGCCGAGCTTTTGAACGAAGGCCGTCGGGTGGTGCTCACCGCGATCGAACAGAACGAGCCCATTCTCGCCACAAAAATCACCGGGCCGGGCCAGCGCGCCACGCTGTCCGCGGTAATCCGCGACGGCTTTCGCGCCGTCACCGTGCGTGTCAACGACGTGGAGGGCGTCGGCGGTTTCGTGCTGCCCGGCGACCGCGTCGATGTGATGCTCACCCGGCAGATCGACAAGGGCAACGCCACGACCGACGTCGTGCTGCAGAACACGCGCGTGCTGGCGATCGATCAGCTCGCCGACGAACGCACCGACAAGCCGGCGGTGGTCAAGGCGGTGACGCTGGAAGTCGATACCGTCGGCGCGCAGAAGCTCGCGCTCGCGGCCTCCATCGGCGCGCTGTCGCTGATGCTGCGCAAGGCGGGGGAAGCGGGGCCGGCGCCCACGCGCCGCATCACCATCTCCGACCTTACCACGACGAGCGCGCCGGTCGCCACCGAGCGCCGCGGCGCCCAGGGCACCGCCACGGTGGAAGTGGTGAGAGGAGTGTCACGGCAGGAATACAGCGTGCCGTCGGAGAATCCCCGGCCGCGGGCTGTCGAAGCGGTCGGGGGGCCGGTCGGGGGGCCGGAGCATCTCGGCAACTGAAATTTGGGGAATGTCCACATTCGAAGGGTGGGGAGGACATCGTGAACAGGTTGAAAGTGGTTGACTTGGCGGCACGTGGCCTGCGCTCAGCGCGTGATCGATGGAGTCTCGCGCGGTTTGCTTGGGTCGTCGTGCCGCTCGTTGCGGCCGGTCTGTTTCTGTCGGCCGGCGGTGCCTTCGCCGAGCGTGTGATCGAGATCGGTGCCGGCAAGCGCACCGCGACCGTCACCGTCTATATCGGCAAGTCGGAGGATGTGCGCACCGACACGAGTTTTGTGGAGATCACGGTGGGCGATCCCGAAGTTGCCGACGTCAATCCGCTCACCGATCGCTCGCTGTCCATTCTCGGCAAGAAGAGCGGCACGTCGCGGGTGTCCGTGTATGGCGAAAACAGGCGCCTGATCGGAGTGTTCGACGTGGAGGTGCGTTACGACACCTCGATGCTCGCCTCCGAGCTCAAGCGCCGCTTCCCGAACGCCAGGCTCAGCGTCACGTCGATCAACGGCAAGATTCTGATGACCGGCACCTCGCCCGACGGCCCCACCGTCGACAAGGCAATGGCGATTGCCAAGCAATTCGGCCCGGAGGTGATCAATTCGGTGGAAGTGCTGCAGCCGCAGCAGGTGCTGCTTGAGGTGCGTTTCATCGAGGCCACACGCCAGGCCAGCCGCGAGCTCGGCGTTCAGTGGAACGTGTTCGGCGACAACAACCGGTTGCTTGCGAACGTCGGCAATCGGCTACCGGCCTCGCAGCTTCCCTTGACGTCCGCTTCGGCCGTCAACGTGGCCGGCGTGCTCTCGGGCACCGCGCCGTTCGGCGTTCTGGTGGGCCGGATGATCAGCGGCGGTTACCAGGTGGACGCCATCGTCAATGCGCTGGAGCAGAAAGGGCTGGCGCGCAGCCTCGCCGAACCGAACCTTGTGGCGCTGTCCGGCGACACCGCAAGCTTCCTCGCCGGCGGCGAGTATCCGGTGCCGGTGCCAAGCGGCCTTGGAACCGTCTCGATCGAATACAAGCGCTACGGCGTCGGTCTGGCGTTCACGCCGACGGTGCTCGGCAACGGTCTCATCAATCTCAAGATCGAGCCGGAAGTGAGCCAGCTCGACACCAGCCGGCAAATTCAGGTGGCCGGCATCTCGGTTCCGCCGCTGATTGTGCGCCGCGCCTCCACCACGGTCGAGCTGCGCGACGGCCAAAGTTTCGTGATCGGCGGCCTGCTGCAGAGCATCGGGCAGAACGCGCTGATGCAATTGCCCTGGGTCGGCGACATCCCGGTGCTCGGCGCCCTGTTTCGCAGTGCCCAGTATCAGAAGAACGAGACCGATCTTGCCATCATCGTCACGCCGCGGCTGGTTCGGCCGTTGCGCCCCGGCGATGTGGCGCGCACGCCGCTCGACGCTTCGCTGCCGGCCAACGATATCGATCTGTTCCTGCTGGGCAAGACCGAAGTCCCGCGGCCGGTTGCGCGCATCCTCGAAGGCGTCGAGCCGCGCGAGTTCGCGGGCCACGTGCTCGATCTGCCCCATGGAGGCCTCAATGTATCGGCGATCTCCCGCAATTGATCTGCGAACGGCGATGGCCGCCGCATTGCTCGGCGTGTTGCTCGCCGGATGCTCGGAGCACTATCGCAGCGCCGTTTGGGAACCGGACAGTCTGTACACCGAGCGCCGCGAGACCATCTCGCCGCTCGCTGGAGACGCCCTGTACGCCAACAGCATGGCTCAGGCGGTCGATCCCTGGTCGCGGGCGAGCGCCAACAAGAACATCGCCTTCAACGGCGAGAGGATGCAGGCCGCCTCTGAGCGCTATCGCACCGGCCGCGTCATTCCGCCGGTGAACGCCCTGACCAGCACCTCTTATTCGCAGCAGGCCGCGCAGGGCGCAACCGGCTCGTCGCCGGGCGCCCCGTCGGTCAAATGAGGAGAGGGCAACCCACAACCGCGGGTGCGGACATGCTCATGACTCGGACAACGACAGCGGCGGTCAAAACCGTGGCGATGCTGACCCCGGACCCGGTGTTCGAGCAATCGGCGCGCACGACCTTCGGAGCAAGCCCGCAGATCACCCTGCGCGTGACCTCCGGCACCATCGCCGGTGCCGGAAACCTGTTCGACGTCGAGGATGCGGCGGTCGCCGTGATCGACCTCGATGCGTCGCGCGAAGAGGAGATTCAGGCGCTCGGCCATCTGATCGCGCGCATCGGCAACTGGCCGCCGGTGGTCGTGGTTACCGACGGCTTTGATGAGAACGTCGCGCGGCGCCTTTTGCAGATGCGCGTCGCCGACTTTCTGGTTAAGCCTGTCTCACCAGTCGAATTGGTGCGTACCTGCGCACGCGCGGCCGCCGGCCCGTCGACTGGGGACGTCACCGAAGCGCAGATCACCACGCTGTTGCCTGCCGTCGGCGGCGCCGGCGTCACCACGCTGGCCATTCAGATGGCGCTGCTGCTGCTCGCCCACGGTCCCCGCGGGCAATCATCCACCTGTCTCGTCGATCTTGATTTTCAGCACGGGGCCTGCGCCGACTACCTTGATCTTGAGCCGCGCCTCGATTTGACCGAGATCGAGCCGCGCCCCGAGCGGCTCGACAAGCAGCTCCTCGAGGTAATGCTCTCGCGCCATTCTTCCGGTCTTGCGGTCATCGCCGCTCCAAACCGGCCGGCGGAAATGCGCTCGTTCGATCCCATGGTGGTGACGCGGCTGCTCGACCTCGTCTCGTCCAATTTCGAGTACGTCGTCATCGACATGCCGCGCACCTGGTTTTCCTGGACCGACAACGTTCTGCTCGGCTCCAACCGGGTGTATGTCGTAAGTGAGATGACGGTACCGAGCCTGCGTCAGGCCAAGCAGCTCATCTCCGCCATCCGCGAGCGGCTCGGCGACGAGCCGAAGCCGCAGGTCATCGTCAACCGCTTCGAGCAGCGCATGTTCGGCTCGGGCCTCACCCGCGCCGACATCAGGCAGGCGCTCGGCGAGGATTTCGTCTGCGCCGTGCCCAATCATTATCGGATTGTGCGCGAGGCGATCGATCGCGGCGTGCCGCTCGAAGTGGTCAAACCGGGCAACAAGATCACCGCCGAACTGAAGAAACTCATCATCCCGCAAACCACAAAGCCGGCTTCGGCATCAGCGGGCCTTGCCAAGAAACTGGTGCCGTCACTGGCGCGCTGAACTGACAGGTAACCCATGGCAAGTCGCTTCACCATGCGCCGCACCTCGGCGCCCGACGTTCCCCTCCCGATGGCCGATACGGCGGCAGTGCCCCCGCCGGCCACGCCGTGGACGATGCCTCCCGAGCCGGAACCGCCGAAGGAGTCGCCGGCCGAGGCGTCGAGCCCGTTGTTCAGCGAAAAGCTGCTCGACGCCAAGGTGCGCCTGCACCGCCGCCTGATCGAGGAGCTCAACCTTTCGGCGCTCGAGCGGCTGCCGGAAGAGGAGATGCGGCAGCAGATCCTCCAGTTCGTCACCCAATACATCATGACCGAGCGGCTGCCGCTAAACACCCAGGAGCTGAACGAATTCGTCAACGAAATTCTCGACGAGATGACCGGGCTCGGGCCGCTCGAACCGCTGCTCAAGGATCCGACGATCAACGACATCCTGATCAACGGTCACGAGTCGGTCTGGGTGGAGCGCAACGGCTTGCTTGAGCCGGTGGCCTGCCGCTTCAAGGACGAGGCGCATCTGTTGCGCATCATCAACAAGATCGTCTCCGCGGTCGGCCGCCGCGTCGACGAATCGCACCCGCTGTGCGATGCGCGGCTGCTCGACGGTTCGCGCGTCAACGTCGCCGTGCGGCCCATCGGCGTCGACGGTCCGCTGGTCTCGATCCGCAAGTTCTCCAAGAAACCCTACAGCCTCAACAAGCTGGTGGAGGTCGGCGCCCTGCGTCCGCAGATGGCCGAGTTGCTGGCGGCCGCGGTGAAGGCGCGCATCACCACCATCATTTCCGGCGGCACCGGTTCCGGCAAGACCACGATGCTCAATGCGCTGTCGGCCTTTATCTCCGACAAGGAGCGCCTGATCACCATCGAGGACGCCGCCGAGCTGCAGCTCCAGCAGCCGCACGTCGCGCGCATGGAGACGCGGCCGCCGAACATCGAGGGCAAGGGCGAAATCCGCCAGCGCGAGCTGGTCAAGAACGCCCTGCGCATGCGCCCCGAACGCATCATCCTCGGCGAGTGCCGCGGCGAAGAGGCCTTCGACATGCTGCAGGCCATGAACACCGGCCACGAAGGCTCCATGGCCACGATCCACGCCAACAACCCGCGCGAGGCGATCTCCCGTCTCGAGCAGATGATCGGCATGGCCGGCCTGCCAATGACGGTCGCCTCCATCCGCGGCCAGATCGCCGCCGCCATCCGTCTGATCGTGCAGCTACAGCGGCTGTCTGACGGCAAGCGGCGCGTCACCAGCATCACCGAAATCACCGGCCTTGAAGGCGACGTCGTGCAGATGCAGGAAATCTTCCGCTTCGTGCGCACCGCCACGCTCGAGGACGGCACGATCGAGGGCCACTTCCAGGCCACCGGCGTGCGCCCGCGCTTTCTCAACGACCTCGCCACGCGCGGCATCAAGATTCCGGCGAACTACTTCGATCCCGGCAAGCCGCTGTAGCCGCCATGTCGTTCGCATTCGACAGCATCTACCTGGTTTACCTTTTGGTCGGTGTGTCGGCCGCGCTGTTCGCCGAAGGCGCCTATTTATTGTTCTTTTCCACCCGCGCCTATCGCAAGAACGTCAATCGGCGCCTGCGCCTGATGGCCGACGAGCCCAACCGCGAAAATCTCTTGATCCAGCTTCGGCGCGAACGCGGCCTGACCGCGGGCGGCGATTTCCGGCTGCCGCTCATCGCCCTCAATCGCCTGATCGTGCAGTCGGGCATATCCATCGGCCTGTCCCGCGTCGCGCTGTTTGCGGCAGTTGCCGCGGTTCTCGCCTTCGGCGGGACGTTCTTCGTCCGCGGCAATCTGCTCGACTCCTTCCTGGCCGCGGTGTTCTGCGGCCTGATTCTGCCGCTGCTCGTGCTGCATTTGCTGCGCAACCGCCGTCAGAAGGCTTTTGGTGCGCAATTTCCCGATGCGCTCGACATTATCGTGCGCAGTCTGCGCGCCGGCCATCCGGTGCCGATCGCCATCACCATGGTGGCGCGCGAGCTGTCCGATCCGATCGGCAGCGAATTCGGCATCGTTTCCGACGAGATCACCTATGGTGCCGACCTTGAGTCCGCCATGCGCAATCTCTATTTCCGCGTCGGCCAGGACGATCTGCCTTTGTTTGTGACCGCGGTGGCGATCCAGGGCACCACCGGCGGCAACCTCGGCGAGATCCTGGAGAATTTGTCCTCCGTCATCCGCCAGCGTTTCAAGATGCGCCGCAAGATTCGCGCGCTCGCCGCCGAAGGCCGCATCTCCGCGCTGATTTTGTCCTCGCTGCCGATCATCATGTTTTTGATCGTGCAGCTCATCGCGCCGAATTTCTACGGCAGCGTCTGGAACGAGGACATCACCAAGATCATCCTCGCCTGCGCCGGCGCATGGATGGCGCTCGGCAACTTCATCATGTACCAGATGGTCAATTTCCGGATCTGACATGGATTTCGGCGGCTTCCTCCTGGACACTTTCGGCGACGGCGACAGCCTGCTGCTTGCCGTGCTCGTGTTCCTGGCAGCGGCGACGCTGGCGTTCTGCATCATGGCCGCCCTGCAGATCCGCGGTTCGATCAAGCGCCGCGCAGCGAGCCTTGCAACCTCCGCCGATGCCGCCTCGCGGCAGGCTTCGTTGCGTCATTCCAGTTTCAAGGTCGCGCAGAAGCTCATCGAATACGCCACCAAGCATTACGCCTCGAGCAACGAAGAGGATACCAAGGTCCTGCGCGGCCGCCTGATCAGGGCGGGAATCTTCGATCCGCGTGCGGTGGGGTATTTTTTCGTGGCGCGCGTCACGCTGGCGATCGGGCTGGCCGGCGGCGTGTTCCTGTTTGCTCCCGCGTTTGAGAACGAATCGGCGAAGTGGTTTTTGGTCGTGGTCGGGGGGATCGTCGGCTACATCGCGCCGAGCCTCTACGTCGATCATCTGATCAAGGTGCGCCGTAATGAATATCAGGCCGGCTTCCCCGATTTCATGGATTTGCTGGTGGTGTGCGCCGACGCCGGCCTCAGCATGGAGGCGGCGCTCGACCGCGTGGGTCGCGAGCTGACCGACAGCTATCCGACGCTCACCGCCAACATCCACATGACCAATCTGGAGATCCGCGCCGGCCGCACCATGAGCGATGCGCTTGAGCATTTTGCCGAGCGCCTCGGGCTGGAAGAGGCGCGTTCGTTTGCCACCCTGATCCAGCAATCCACCGAGCTCGGCTCAAGCATCACCGACGCGTTGCGCGTGTACAGCGACGACATGCGCCACAAGCGCCTCTCGCGCGCCGAGGAGAAGGCCTACAGCCTGCCGGCGAAGCTGTCGCTGCCGATGATGCTGTGCATCTTTCCGGTCTTGTTCGTGGTGATCATGCTGCCGGTTTTCGTGCGCCTCTACCTCGGCAATTACTGAACCACGCAGCCAAGCGATTCTCTCGCTAAAACAGCGCTTTTGAGACGCTCGGCCCCCGCCGCCAGCAAAATCTTAACCATCCTCCCCTAGCTTGCGATATTCCCCGGGGAGCGTGCATGCGCGTACCAATGCCACGACCTGTGCTCATCGCGGCCGCTTGCGCGGCGTGGCTTGCGGGCTGCGTCACCGCCTCCAATATGTCCGGACCGCTCACCGCCGCCACAGAGTCGCAGCCGAGCGACACCGCGCCCGTGGTGGCCGAGACCCTGCCCGCGCCCGAGATCACGGCGACCGTGCCCGCGCCCGAGGTCGGCGGCGCAGCGCCTGCGGGCGACGCCTCGCCCAAGGCGACCCCCGAGGTGCTCGGCAACGATCCCAACGACGACCTCAGTCTTGCCAAGAAGCACTTTCGGCGCGGCGGTTACGGCCTTGCCGAAAAGCATTTCCGCAAGGCCGTCGAATTGCAGCCGCGCGATGCCGAGGCCTGGCTTGGGCTTGCCGCCGCCTATGACCGGCTGCGCCGCTTCGATTTGGCCGACCGCGCCTATCGGCAGGTCATCCGGCTCATCGGTCCGACGCCTGAGGTGCTGAACAACCAGGGCTTCTCATACATGCTGCGCGGCGACTATCGCCGCGCGCGGCAGACCCTGTTGGCCGCCAAGGCCAAAAGTCCGAACAATCCCCACATCAACGCCAATCTCGAGCTGCTCGCCGAGGTGCAGCGCAAGGCCAAGGGCGTGAACTAATTTTATAGAGCGTGATCAGGTTGGCGTGGCACGGAATGCGGTGCAGCGCGCAGCGATGCAATCCGGAGCTGTTTCGGATTTCGGTGTTTCCAGGGTCCGCCACAGGCGTGGGTTCCGGGAGCTATCTCCCCTGCTGGAGGGAACGCGCGCTTGACGGGGGACTCGGTGTGACGTCTATTCATTGTAGATACGATTTCGGATCAGGCCTGGGACCAGGCAAAAGGTGGCACATGGTCGTGCAATTTGCGAAGTGGGGAAACAGCATCGCTCTGCGGATTCCCAGCGCCTATGCCAAGGATTTGGGTGTGGTGGAGGGCAAGAGTGCCAATATCGCGGTGCTCGATGGCAAGTTGGTCGTCACGCCCATCGATGCGCCAGTCTATGACCTCGACGCATTGTTGGCAGGTGTGACCGACGAGAATCGGCATGGCGAGACTTCAACGGGTTCTGCGGTCGGCAACGAGTTTGCCTAGACGCGCCTATTGTCCTGAGGCGGGCGACATCATCAAGATCAACATCGATCCGCAGGCCGGACGCGAACAAGCGGGCGCCCGGCCTGCACTCGTATTGTCTCCGAAGAAATACAACGAGATCGCTCGGCTCTGCATTCTCTGCCCGATAACTGGTCAAATTAAAGGCTATCCGTTCGAGGTTACGTTACCGAACGGACATCAGGTTGCAGGCGCGGTGCTGTCTGATCACGTCAAGAGCCTGTCATGGGAAATGCGCGGTGCCGAATTCATCTTTCGTGCTCCCGAGGGCTTGATCGACCATGTAAAGGCTAAACTGCGGACTCTGATCCTATCTGAGAGCTGCAGCTTGGCTTTCGGCGACGGCGCAATCGGCGCTGGCGCACGTGCCGCGATGAGTACGGCGGAATCCGGCATGTTCTCCGTGGAGCTGCGCTTGCAGTCTGCCCGCACATGACCCCGGTCGCCATCATCACCGGCGCTTCGGCCGGAATCGGCGCCGAGCTTGCGCGCGTCTTCGCCCGCAATGGCCATGCCCTGGTGCTGATCGCGCGCCGGGCCGATCGCCTCAAGGCGCTTGCCGCCGAGCTTGCCCCCGCGGATCGGCCGGCGCCGCTCGTGTTGCCGCTCGATTTGGCGCGCGCCGACGCGGTGGGGCGCATCCAGGAGGGGCTCGCCGCCCGCGCCTTCGTTCCGCAGTATGTGGTCAACAATGCGGGCTTTGGTCTGCTCGGCGCCGCCGCGGCGCTCGATCGCGACGAGCAGCTTGCCATGATCGATCTCAACGTCCGCGTGCTGACCGACCTCTCGCTGGCCTTCATCGACAGTCTCGCCCACACGCGCGGCGGGTTGCTCAATGTCGGATCGGTTGCCGGGTTTTTCCCGGCCCCGGGGATGGCGGTCTATTACGCCACCAAGGCCTATGTCCTGTCGTTCAGCGAAGCGTTGCACCGTGAGCTTGCGCCGCGCGGGATTCGCGTCACCTGCCTGTGTCCGGGGCCGGTGGAGACCGAGTTCGGCGCACGCGCCGGGGCGCTGGAGCGCGAGCCGCCGAGCCTCCTCACCGTCTCGGCAACCCGCGTCGCGGAAGAAGGCTACCGCGGCCTGATGCGCGGGCGACGCCTGGTCGTGCCCGGCTTGGCCAACAAGGTGGTGACTTTTCTGCCGCGGATCGTGCCGAAGCCCGTGATCCTCTCGATTCTCGCAGCGCGGCAACGGCGCCGCACGCCAAGCCCCGCGCTGCGCACATAGGGGGGCGGCGACCGCCGCCGACAATCGCGTGTTAACCGCAGGCGGGATTAATAGTAGTTTGATGCCGCCATTCCGATCCGCGCCGCGATGAAGCCGCCTGTCCTCATTGTCCTGCATCAGGAACATTCCACGCCCGGCCGCATCGGCCAATACTTGAAGCGCCTCGGCTATCCGCTGGATATTCGCCGGCCGCGCTACGGCGATCCGCTGCCCGAGACGCTCGCCGAGCATTCCGGCGCCGTCATCTTCGGCGGGCCGCAGAGCGCCAACGACCGCGACGAATTCATCCGCCGCGAGATCGACTGGATCGAAGTCCCGCTCCGCGAGCAAAAACCCTTTCTCGGCATTTGTCTCGGCGCCCAGATGTTGGCCCACAAACTGGGCGCCCGCGTCTATCTGCATCCGCAAGGCCATGCCGAGATCGGTTACTATCCGATCCGGCCCACCGACGCCGGGCAGGAGCTGTGCGCGCCGTGGCCCGACCACGTCTATCAGTGGCACCGCGAAGGGTTTGATCTGCCACGCGACGCGACGTTGCTCGCCGAGGGCGAGATTTTCCCGGTGCAGGCGTTCCGCTACAACGGCGCCGCCTTCGCGCTGCAATTTCACGTCGACGTTACCCACGCCATGATGTGCCGCTGGACCACGCGTGGCCACGAGCGCCTCAAATTGCCGGGCGCCAAACCCCGTGCCGCGCATTTCGAGGGACGGCTGCTGCACGATCCCGCTGCCCGCGCCTGGCTTGGCACCTTCCTCGAACGTTGGTTGAAGCTCGGCGAGATCGGCGCCGTGCGCACACCGCCCGCTCACGAGCGGCCCGCGCCGAAAGTGTCGACGCGATAGAGCTCGGAAAATAGTTTCCGGCCGACGACCACGACGATCAGCGTTCCGAGTCCGCCGACCAACACCGTGGGAATGCTGCCGATGAGCGAGGCCAACAGGCCGGCGCGGAATTCGCCAAGCTGATTTGAGGCCTGCACGAACAGCGAATTCACCGCGCTCACCCGGCCGCGCATGGCATCGGGAGTTTCGAGCTGCACCAGCGTCTGCCGGATCACCACGCTGATCATGTCGGCCGCGCCGAGCACCACGAGCGCCGCAATCGACAGCACGAACGAGCGCGAAACGGCAAAAACAATGGTGGCGATGCCGAACACCGCAACCGCGCCGAAGGTAACGCGGCCGATCCGGCGCCCCGGCGGCCAC
Source organism: Xanthobacteraceae bacterium (assembly GCA_035574295.1). Lineage (GTDB taxonomy): Bacteria > Pseudomonadota > Alphaproteobacteria > Rhizobiales > Xanthobacteraceae > PNAI01. The sequence goes on along the minus strand of DATLYX010000105.1, from coordinate 32,576 downwards.
CGCGTCAGGATGATGGCCATGAACAGCGCGCCCGCGCCCGGTGCTGCCCGCATCAACCCGAGTCCCTCCGGCCCGCTGTTGAACACGTCGTAGGCAAACACCGGCATGAGCGCCGTGGCGCCGCCCAGGATCACCGCGAACAGGTCGAGCGACAGCGCGCCGAGCACGATCTTGTTGCGGCGAATGTAGTCGAAGCCTGCAAACAACACGGTAAAGCTCACCGGCTCGCGCGTCGGCACCGTGCGCTCAACCCGTATCAGGCTGACCAGAACGCCGGCGGAGATGAACAGCAGGCAGCACAGCGCATAGACCAGCACCGGGCTGAAAGCGTACCCCAGCCCGCCGACCGCGGGTCCGGCGATCACCGCGAGCTGGGTCGCTGACGAGGACGCGGCCATCGCGCGCGGAAGCATCGGCGGCGGGACGATGGCCGGCAGCAGCGTCTGCAGCGTTGTCGCCTCGAACGCGCGCGCGGCGCCGATCATGAATACGATCGCCAGGATCGCGTTGCGCGACAGCCAGTCGTAGGCGGTTCCCGCTGCCAGCATGGCCACGGCCAGGCCGGCGAGAAACTGGCAGCTCCTTACGATCGCCCGCCGGTCATAGCGGTCCGCTGCGTGGCCAGCCACCAACACGAACAGCGCCACCGGCACGAACTGCGTGAGCCCGACCAGGCCGAGGTCGAGTGGATCGCGGGTCAGCTCGTACATTTGCCAGCTCACCGCCACCGCCTGCATCTGCAGTGCCACGGTGGTTGCGGTGCGCGCCAGCCAGAACAACACGAACGGCCGATGCCGCACCAGCGAAACAGCTTCGCCACTGGGTGTCATCGTGACCTCGTGCCTTACCGGGCGTCGTCAATCGCGATGACTTCGGGCGAGGGTGGCGTGGCATGCAGCCGTTCCACCAGGGCAGCCCGCTGGCGCAGCACCATCCGTTGGTTGATCGAACCCTTGTCGGTGATCTCGCCCGCGTCGAGCGACGGCGGCTCGATCAGCAGCATGGCGCGGCACACGCGGTTGGATCCGCCGGTGCTCAGCTTGGCGAGCGCCACCAGCCGTTCGCGGATCGCCTCGCGCACGCCGCTGTTGTTCAGTATCGTGTCAGCCGGAGCGTCGGTGCGTAGATTTGTGGCAAAGCGCCGGCAGGCATCGAGATTGGGAAAAACCAAAATACCGATCGCGTCGCGATCGGGTCCGGAAATCACCACGTCCTGCGCGAGCGGCGCGAGCGCCCGGATGACTTGCAGCCGGAGCGGACCCGTGCTGACCCAGGTTCCGGAAGAAAGCTTGAAATCCTCCGCGGTTCGCCCGTCGAACAGAAGGCCCTGCGCCGGGTCGTCGGGATCGGCGAACTTGAACGCATCGCCGAGGCGATAAAACCCTTCCTCGTCGAACGCGGCGGGGTTCAGCTCCGGTTGCCGCCAATAGCCGGGCGTGACATTCGGCCCTTTGACCCGCGCCTCGAGCTTGCCTTCGACCGGCACGAGCTTCAGTTCCAGCCCCGGCACCGGCAGGCCCATGTTGGCGGCGAGTTCCGCCTCCCAGGTGCGCGCCAGAGCGCAGGGCGCCGTCTCCGTGGCGCCGAATCCGGTGAGAAACAGGATGCGCTCGCCGCAGGTTTTGATCGCCAGCTGCTTGATTTCATCGAACACGTGCTGGGCGATTCCGGCGCCTGCAAACCACAGCACTTTCAGGCGGCTGAAGAAATTTTTGCACAGGGCGACGTCGTTGCGCAGGTAGGGCAACAGCTCCTCGTAGCCTTTCGGCACCGTGAAGTACCAGGTCGGCGCCACCTCGCGCAAATTCCGCACCGTGGTCTCGATCGCGCCTGGCGCCGGCTTCCCCTCGTCGATGTAGAGCGTGCCGCCGTTATAGAGCACGAGGCCGACGTCGTGGTTGCCGCCCGCGGTGTGATGCCACGGCGCCCAGTCGACCAGCACCGGCGGCTCGTCTTCGAAGTAACAGAGCACGGAGCGGATCATCTCCTGGTTCGCGCACCACATGCGTTGCGTGTTGATGACGGCCTTCGGATGCCCCGTCGATCCGGAGGTGAACAGAAATTTGGCGACGGTTTCGGGTCCGACCTGCGCATGCGCGGCCTCCACGGCCGCACTTGGCGCCTCCATACACAACTCCGAGAACAACGTCGCCGGTCGATTCGGAGGATTTCCCACCACGGCCAGCTCGACCGACAACGGCACGACGGCTTCGATGGCGCGCCGGTACTTCGCGCCGTCCGCGGCGAACACGAGGCCCGGGGTGAGCAACGTCAGAATATGTCTGAGCCGCGCCAGATCCGTGGAGACGAGCGAATAGGCGGGGGAGATCGGCGCATAGGGAATGCCCACGTAGTTGGCGGCAAGCCCGAGCAAAGCATGCGCGATGTCGTTCTCCGAGAGGATGACGATCGGGCGTTCGGAGGAAAGATTGCGCTTAAGCAGCGCCTGGCCGATCCGCCGCACCTGCGCCAGCGCCTCACTGTAGCTGAACGTTCGCCACGCGCCCGCCGCATCGCGCTGCGCGAGAAAAATTCGCTCCGGCGCCGCCTGCGCCCAGTGCACCAGACGTTCGGTCAGTTTCGCCGGATAGGGTCCGAGCGCGTGCGGCGAGCGCAGATAGATGGCGCCGTCCTGGCCGCGGCGCATGACCACATCGCGCGGGCCGAGCCGAACCGGCCGTTGCGGAATGTTCGGGTCGCGCAATGTCGCAGAAGCGTGAGCCAAGGAAGACAACCGCGGTTCCGCCGGCATTTTCCCCGATTTCCGTCCCGGATGGAATGTGCTGCCGCCTGTCGCCGCCTCTTATAGACCGAGATAGGCCTTGCGCACGCGGTCGTCGGCGAGCAGCGCCTCGCCGGTGCCGGACAGGGTGATGCGGCCGTTTTCCAGCACGTAGGCGCGGCTGGCGAGCTTCAGCGACACCGCCACATTCTGCTCCACCAGCACGCAGGTCAATCCCTCGCGGTTGAGGTCGCGCACGGTCTTCAGCACCGTCTGCACCACCGCCGGCGCAAGGCCGAGCGACGGCTCGTCGAACATCACCAGCTCGGGGGCGCCCATCAGGCAACGCCCGATCGCCAGCATCTGCTGCTCGCCGCCGGACAGCGTGCCCGCATATTGCCGCTGTCGCTCCGCCAGCGTCGGAAACAACGCGAACACGCGCTCAAGGTTGCGCGCGCGCTCAGCCCGCGCCCGCGGCAACAGCGCCCCCATGGCCAGGTTTTCCGCCACCGTGAGCGAAGGGAAAATCTGTCGTCCCTCGGCGACCTGGCCGATGCCGAGATTGCAGACCCGGTAACTCGGCCAACCCGCGATGTCCTGCTCGCGATACACGATCCGCCCCGCCGCCGGCCGGTGAATCCCGGCAATGGTGCGGATCAACGACGTCTTGCCGGCCCCGTTGGCACCGACCACGGCGATGATTTCGCCCTCGTGAACCTCGAGCGAAACCCCGTCGAGCGCCTGCGCATCGCCGTGGAACACATCGAGGTTTTCCACCTTCAGCATCAGGCGAGCGCCTCCGCGCCCAGATACGAGTCGATCACCGCCCGTTCGCGCACGACCTCTTCCGGCGCCCCTTCGGCGATGGCCGCCCCGTGATGCAGCACCAGAACCCGCTGCGCCAGCGCCATCACCGCGCGCATCACGTGCTCGATCAAAAGGATGGTGAGCCCGGTCTCGCGATTGAGCTCGCGCAGCACCGACACGATGCGGTCGGTTTCGGTCGGCCGCAACCCCGCCATCACCTCGTCGAGCAGCAGCAGTTTCGGTTCCGTGGCGAGCGCGCGCGCGACTTCCAGCCGCTTGCGGTCGGGCAGGGTCAATGCCGAGGCCGGCTGCTCGCGCTTGTCGAACAGGTCGAGCCGCTTGAGCACGTCATAGGCGCGCGCCCGTGCCTCTGCCACGTCCGACCGGTGCAGCAGCGCGCCGATCATCACGTTTTCCGCCACGCTCAACGCCGGAAACGGCCGCACCAATTGAAAGGTCCGTCCGATGCCGCGCCGGCACACCTCATCCGGCGGATGGCCGTCGATGCGCGCACCATCGAAGCTAATCGTGCCGCCGTCCGGCACGAACTCGCCGGCGATCATGTTGAACAGCGTGGTCTTGCCCGCGCCGTTCGGCCCGATCACCGCATAGATCACCCCTTGCGGCACGTCGAAGCTGACGTTGTCAACCGCAACCAGCCCGCGGAAACGCTTGCTCACACCGCTGATCGACAACAGCGCGCTCATGGCCGGGGCTCCGTCAATCCCAGCCTACGCGCAAGCCACGGCCAGATGCCGTGCGGCACCCAGATGACCACGAGCAAGAGGCAGACGCCGTACAGCACGCGGTTGACGCCGGGAACATCGATGCCGAACACGGCGAGCACCGCGTGCAGCACCTCCGCCAGACTGGTGAGCACGAACGCGCCGAGCACCGGGCCGAACAGCGTGCCGATGCCGCCGATCATCGGCCCGAGGATCAGCTCGATCGACCGGAGGATATGAAACACCTGCTCGGGAAACAGATTGTTGTAGTAGAAGGCATAGAACACACCGGCAAACGCCGACATGCCGGCGGAGATCACGACCGCATACATCTTGTAGCGGAACGTATCGACGCCGATCGCGCGCGCCGCCCCTTCGTCTTCCCGGATCGCCTGCCAGAAATAGCCGATACGGCTGTGCAGCATGAGGCGGCAGGCGAGGAAGGCGACCACGGTCGCCGCCAGAATGACGTAATAGAACATCGCCGGCGATCCGCGCAGCAGCCACAGGTCGTTGTGCGCGTATTGCTTGACCGGCAGGAAAAATCCGCCCGAACCGCCGACCCAGTTGAAATGATCGAAGCCGATGCGGGCGAATTCGGCGAATGCGATGGTGAGAATGGCAAAATAGACCCCGGCCACGCCGAACCGGAAGGCGAGAAAGCCGATGATCGCGCCCGAAATCATCGTCACCGGGATCGCAACCAACAGCCCAATCCACGGCCCGATCCCGAAATGCACATAGAGCGCGGCGGCGGTATAACCGCCGAGCCCCACATAGAGCGCGTGCCCGAGCGAAAGATAGCCGGCAAACCCCATCAGGATGTTCCAGGCCAGCCCGAGATAGGCCGAATAGAAAATGAGAATGAGTACCGTCAGCAGATAGTCGTTGAGCGCGAACGGCGCGATCACCATCGCTGCAAAAAAGACCACAAGCAGAGTCAGCGCGCGGCGCGAAACATCCTCGGTCAGCCGCACCACAAACCGGCTCATGAGGTTTTCCTGCCCAAAATGCCTTGCGGCCGAAACAGCAGCACCAGCACCAGGATTGCGAACGCAAACATGCTTTTGGCGGAGGGGGTGAAGATCAATCCCGCCATTGCCTCAGTGACGCCGATCAAAAGCCCCCCCAGCAGCGCGCCCGGCATCGAGCCCATCCCGCCGGTGATGACGATGATGAATGCAAGCAGCGTGTAGACCGGCCCGACTTGCGGCGTGATGTCGATGATGAGGACCAACAGCGTGCCGGCCGCTCCCACGCAGGCCGATCCGAGCCCGAACGTCAGCGCATAGAGGCGGTTGACGTTGAGGCCCACGGTGAGCGCGCCGGCGTGGTTGTCGGCGCAGGCGCGGATCGCCGTGCCGACGTCCGTGAAGCGGAAGAAAGCGAACAGTGCCGCCGCCGTCACCACCGCGGTTGCGGCCGCATACAGCTTTGTCGCATCGACGATCAGCCTGCCGAACTGAAAGCTGTCAAAAGCATATGTCGTGCGCACGCTTTGCGCGTCGGGGCCGAAGATGATCAAGAGACCGTTCACGATGACGATTGCCACGCCGAGCAACAGCAAAAATTGCGTGTGCTCGGGCCGGGTCACGAACGGATTGATCATGCCCGCCTGCATGACGTAGCCGAGCGCGAACAACACCGCCGTGATCGGCACCAGCATGATCAGCGGGTCGAGGCCGAACGCCGTGAACACCACGAGCGCGATATACATGGCGATGGTCATCATTTCGCCGTGCGCGAAATTGACCACCCGCACCACGCCGAAGATCACCGACAGCCCGAGCGCCATCAGGCCGTAGACCAGCCCGGTCAGGATTCCGCTGACGGCGACATTGAGGTAGATTTCGGCCGGCACCGCTTGCGTCCACGAGGCAGGCTCCGGCCGCCGCGCGGCCGGAGCAAGCTCACAGCATGATCTCGAACAGGCCTGCCCCCGGAGCCTGTTTCGAGCTGCGGCTTCAGCCGCGCTTGTCGTAGGCGGTCATCGGCAATTCGGGTTTGGCATTCGCCGCCACCTTCGGCGCGATGGTCACCAGTTTGCCGCCGCGGTTTTGAATCGCCGAATTCTTCAGCTTGTCATTCTGGCCCTTCTCGTTGAACAGAATACCCGGACCGGGGCTGACGTTGTTGGTGATGTTGGTCTTGCGGATTGCGTCCGCGAGCGCCTTGGGGTCGGCCGAGCCGGCGCGCTTGTAGGCATCGGCCGCCACCAGCAGCGCCTCGAACGTGTAGACATGGTTGGTGTTCAGGTTGATGCCGGGATGCGCCTTGGCAAGCGCCGCCTCGAGCTGCTTGCTCATTTTCTTGTTCGGGTCGTACCACGGCACGAAGCTCATCGGCCCGTCGGACAGCCTCCCGAGCGTCTTGAGGTACTGGTCTTCGTACCAGCCGGGACCCATGCTCAGGATCGCCATCGGTGACCACCGCTGCTTGACCAGTTCGCGCGTCAACAGGATGGCGTCATTGAGCCGGCTCGTGACCATGAGCGCCTCGGCGCCGCTCGCTTTTGCCTTCGCGACTTCGATGGACAAATCGCGCGCCGTCGGATCGTAGGCGATCGTATCCAGCAGCTTGTACGGCATGTTGAACTTGGGCATCACCACGCCGATGCCGCCCTTCATCGCCATGCCGAACGTGTCGTTGACATGCAGATAGATCACCGATTTCGGCGCCACTCCGGTCGCCTCGAACAATTCCTTCTGGTTGGCGAAAGCATCGGCCAGGATCATCGGCGCCGTGGGGAAGTTGCGGAACACGAACTTGTAGCCCTGTTCCGTGATCGGCGGCGCGGCCGCGATGTTGATCACCAGCGGCACGCCTTTCTGCTCGGCCACCTGCGCGATCGCGGTGGTCTGCCCGGAGTCGAACGCGCCCACCAGGAGCTGCGCCCCCTCGCTGATCAGCTTTTCGGCCCGCGCACGCGCCACGTCGACGTTGGTCTCGGTATCCGCGTTCATGATCTGCAGGCTTGGCAGGCCCATATCTTTCAGAATTCCCGCGGCGATCTCGACGCCGCGATGACAGTCTTGGCCGATGCCGGCTTGCGCCCCCGAGCGCGGCAGCAGCACGCCGACCTTGAGCGCGGCCCCCTGGGCGCGCACGATGTTGAAGGGCGAAGTTCCGGCGACGAGCGCGGTGGCGCCGAGCCCGGTCGTGACCTCACGGCGGCTTACGCGACCGGCGAATGCAGACGATTTGCGTGTCATGATGTCCTCCCTCTCGAACCGCACCGCCGCTTGCGGCGCGATGTTCGAATTGCATTGATCTAGCTTACAGAGACGCGGTGCCAAAAACACCTCGTCCGGCGCAGCGGCTCCCTGGCTGACGCCTTAATCCCCCGCGGCTTTACATGCGGCAGCCGCCCGATGATATTGTTGACCTGGACAACAAATTTCGTCAACAGCATTATGTTAGGCCGCATTGTCGCAAGCCGCGGCCGAGATGAGGGACATGGCAGTTTCCGCGCGCAAAGAAGCAATATCGGCGCCCGTTGCGGCCCGCGTACAGCCGGTCCCCGGAAGGCGGCCGGGCCGTCAGCCGCCGCCGCGGGCGGTAGACCTCGGAGCCTTGAACGCGCACCTGGGCTATTTCATCCGGCGCGTCCAGGTCTGGGTGTTCCAGGACATCATTCGATCGCTCAAGCCCTTGGACATGAGCCCGGCGCAATATTCCGCCCTCCTGCTGATCGGCGCCAATCCCGGCCTGTCGCAGGCGGCACTTGCCGGTACCCTGGGGGTTCAACGGGCGCGTCTGGTTCGTCTTTTGCACAAGCTGGAACGGCGCGGGCTGATGCGACGGCAGCAATCGTCCGCCGACGGTCGTGCCAACGCGCTTCGTCTCACCGCCAAGGGGCAGGACACATTGCGCCGGGCGCAGACCTTGGCGGCCGAACACGAGGCAAGATTGATGGAAAGGCTTGGCGCCGAACCTTATCGGATTATGCGCGATCTTCTGCGCGAGTTTGTGGCCCGAGGCGGAGCGGGATGACCATGGGTGAAGTGGTGAACGTTTCGCGGCGCGACGGCATTGCCGTGGTCACGGTGGACCGGCCGCCGGTCAATGCCATCGATCGGACCGTTCGGGCGGAGCTCCAGCGGGCTTTTACGGAGCTCGGTTTGCGGCCCGATGTGAGGGCCGTCGTGCTCGGCTGCGCCGGCCGCACCTTCTTCGCCGGCGCCGACATCAGGGAATTCGACACCGGCATTGCTCCGCCCACTTATCATGAGGTGTTTCGGCTGATCGAGGATTCGCCGGTCCCGGTGGTTGCCGCCATTCACGGGACCGCGCTCGGCGCCGGGACCGAGATCGCGCTCGCCTGTCACTATCGTGTGGCCGCGGAAGATGCGCGTCTCGGGCTGCCCGAGCTTTCACTCGGCATTATTCCCGGCGCCGGCGGCACGCAGCGCCTGCCGCGCCTGATCCCGCTTGCCGCCGCCGCCGACATGATGCTCTCGGGACGCCCCCTGCCGGCAGGTCAGGCCAAGGATTTGGGTCTTCTCGACCAGGTCATCTCCGGCGATGTCATCGCAGGCGCCATCGCATTCGCCAAGATGCTTGTGGCGGAGGGGAGGGGGCCGCGCAAGACGCGCGACTTGCCTGTTCGCGACGCTGCAAGCGCCGCATCGCTGCTGGCCGAAAAGCGCGCGCTGATCGCCAAAACCATGCGCGGCCGCAATTCGCCCGCGCGGTTGCTGGACGCCCTGCAGGCCGCGGCGGAAAAGCCGTTCGCGGAAGGGCTCGCGATCGAGCGCACGATCAGCGCCGAGCTGGAGCAGTCGCTGGAATCGCGCGCCCTGCGCCACCTGTTCTTTGCCGAGCGCGAGGCGCGGAAGATTCCCGGCCTCCCCGAGCAGGTGCGCCCCCGCCCGGTGCGCCGCGTCGGCATCGTCGGCGCCGGTACCATGGGCGGAGGGATTGCCATGGCCTTCGCCAACGCCGGCATTCCCGTGACCATTCTCGACGCCAACCAGCCCGCGCTGGACGCCGGCCTGGCCAAGATTCGCACCAATTATCAGCGCTCGGTCTCGCGTGGCAGCCTCAAGCCCGACCAGCTGGAAGCCCGTCTGCAATTGATCGCGCCGACGCTGGATTTTTCCGCGCTCGGCGATGTCGATCTCGTGATCGAGGCGGTGTTCGAGAAAATGCCGCTGAAGAAGGAGACTTTTGCGCGCCTGGATCAGGTGGCAAAACCGGGTGCCATCCTTGCCACCAACACCTCGACCCTCAATATCGACGAGATCGCCGCGGCGACGCGCCGCCCGCAGGACGTGCTGGGCCTGCATTTCTTCAGCCCGGCGAACGTGATGCCGCTGCTCGAAATCGTCCGCGCGCGCCACACCGCCGACGATGTGCTCATCACCGCATTGGAGATCGCCCGCACCATCCGCAAGGTCGGCGTCGTGGCCAAGGTCTGCTACGGCTTCATCGGCAACCGGATGATGGACCCTTACGGCCGCGAGGCCGAGCGCTGCCTGCTCGAAGGCGCAACGCCCGAACAGGTGGATACCGCGCTCGAATCCTTCGGCATGGCCATGGGGATACTCGCCGTATTCGATCTCGCCGGCGTCGACATCGGGCACCTCACCCGCCTCGCGCTGGGCGATGCCTTTGCGAAAGACCCCACCTATTACCGGCCCTCCGCCATGCTCACCGAGCGCGGCTGGCTCGGCCAGAAGACCGGCCGCGGCTATTACCGCTACGAGAACGGCCGGCGGATCCCGGACCCGGAAGTGGTCGAGCTCTTCCACCAGGAAGGCCGTCGCCTCGGCGTGCCGCAGCGCAAGCCGTCCGCCGAAGAAATTCGCGACCGCTGCCTGTTCGCCTTGATCAACGAAGGCGCGCGCGTGCTTGAGGAGGGGATCGCGCTGCGCGCAAGCGACATCGACGTGGTTTACACCTCGGGCTACGGATTCCCGCGGCACCGCGGCGGACCGATGTTTTATGCCGACACCGTGGGCCTGAAAAACATTTACGACCGCATCATCGAGTTCCAGCGCACGCTCGATGCCCGCTATTGGCAGCCCGCGCCGCTCGTGCAGCGCCTTGCACAGAGGAATTCGACGTTCCGGCAGTGGCAGGACGAACGTTCGGCCGCCCCCGCGGCGGCCTCATGACCGCCTGAGCGGGCGATCGAGAACGCGGGCACGGATCGGCGCGCCTTTGTCGTTACCGTTTGTCGGCCGCGTTCTTGGCGGCATCGGTGGGCGCGGCGACAAGCGCGCGCGACAGCGCGTTCAACGCCGCCGATTGCTCCATCAGAAGATCGACCTGTTTGCGCGCCTGGCTCGTCGACAAAAGGATGAGGTCGGCCGGGGACGTCACTTCGGCAAGGCGCCGGGCATAATCCAGACCGGCGGTCCAATTGGCGCTCATCGCCTCGAACGCCCGTGCGCAGGCCGTGGCAGCATCCGCAGCCGGGTGGTCCCCCGGCGCGCCGGCCGTCGTCGCACCCTCGCGTGTCCCGACGGACGGATTGGCAGCCTGCCGACCCGCAGACAGACTCAAGCTCGCGAGCCCGCTCGCATAGCCGAAGGCGCCGCCGACGGTGCTTTTCATGTGTTCGGTCAGCCAGGACCGATAATCTGCCGCCGCCTTGGCGGCGACCGAGGTCATTGTGCTCACCGCGCCGAGCCAGCGGTCGCGCGGCTTATCCGCCGGCGCGGTGCCTTGGTCGCGCGGTACCGGTTGTTTTGCTGGTGCCGCCGCCTCGTTCGGCACATCGGATCGCGTTTCGACCCTCGCCGCGGCAGCTTCGGGCGTCGCCGACGGCGTCTCCGCATCCGCCTGCGGTTCGACCGGCTTCTTCGCCCGCGGCAATTCGACCACGGGACTGTTCGCCGGCGGTGCAACGAATTCCGTCAGCGGTCGCCGCGCCGCCCGCGTGCTAACTGATGGCTCTGATGCGCGCTTGTCCATAATCGACCGCTCTTGCCGTCAACTCTTTCCAGACCCAGCGCCAAAGCCCGCGGATTTCCTCGGCGGCCTTGCCTTCGGGGGCAAACTCCGTAACCCCGAGTCCCGCTCCCAGCGCATCCTGATGGTCGTTGCGCTGGACGATATATGGCAGCGCCAGCACCCCGACATTGTTGAGCGCCATTGCGGCTTCACTGAGGCGATAGCTGCGCGGCGGTGCCTGATTGAGGACGAAGGCGAACGGCTTCCCGATTTTGCGAATGGCGGCCAGCGTCGGCAGCGCCGCCTCGATGTCCGCCGGGCTCGGCCGCGCCGGAATGAGGCACATGTCCGCCAAGCCGAACGCGCTCACGCTGGTCAGATTGTTCGTTGCCGGCGTGTCGATGATGGCCACGGTGCAGCCTTGACGCCGCAACGACAGCAGCGCGCGTTCGATCTCGATGGCTGCAGTTGCGGTGAGCACGCGCGGTTCCGAATTTTGACGCCGCCGACGCCAGTTCGACAGCGTCGCCTGCGGGTCGGTTTCGATCATGCCGACCCGTTGCCCGGCTTCGATCGCGGCGACTGCAAGCCCGGTTGCGATCGTGGTCTTGCCGCTGCCGCCCTTCTGCGTCCCGATCGCGAGGATATGCATATGCGCCACCCCCCGTGGCGAAAGCACTCGAACAAGCGATCTTACTCACTGAAAATCGACCAAGAGCGTAGGGTCGAGTTTTGACGGCCGTCAAGAGACGGCCGCGCCGCCTTGCACCGGAGAATCGACGCCGCGTGCGGTCATGCAGGAAGCCGGCCGGTGATCGCGCTCAGCTTTCTGTGGCGAACATGAAGGGCGAAATGCCGCGGATCGATTCGTCGAGCACCAGAGTGCGGGTGATCGGCGGTTCGGCCCGCTGCCCGCAGTTGATCCGTTCGCACAGCCGGCAGTTCACGCCGATCGGCGTCGGCTCGATTTTCTCGATATCGAGTCCGGCGGAATAGACCAGCCGCGGCAGATATTTCAGTTCGCAGCCAAGCCCGATGGCATAGCGCGGCTGCGGCCGGCCGTAGGGCGCAACCCCGCGCCGCACCGCTTGCGCGACCGAAAAATATCGCGACCCGTCCGGCAGTTCGACGATTTGTGTGACGATGCGGTCCGGTGTCTCGAAGGTGGCATGCACGTTCCACAGCGGGCAGGTGCCGCCGAACCGGGAGAACGGAAAGCTTCCCGACGAAAACCGCTTCGAGACGTTGCCCGCATTGTCCACCCGCAGCATGAAGAACGGCACGCCGCGCGCGTTCGGCCGCTGCAAGGTGGTCAGGCGATGGCACACCTGCTCGAAGCTTGCGCCGAACCGCTGCCCGAGCAGCTCGATGTCGTAACCGAGATCCTCCGCGGTCTCGTGAAAGCGCGCATAGGGCATCATCACCGCCGCGGCGAAATAATTGGCGAGCGAAATGCGAAACAGCCGGCTTGCCGCCTCGTCGAGCTTGCCGCTCTTGGCAACGATGGCGTCGATCAGCGCGCCGGCTTCGGCGCGCGCGAGCTGGAACGCCGTCTGGAACACGCGGCCGGGGCCGTCGAGCAGCTCTGAGAGCGCCAGCTCCTTGCGGTGCGGCGAGTAGCGGCGCAGCCAGTCGCGCATCACGTCCACCGAGCGCACCCGCACCATGATCCCGTGCCGCTCGCGCAGCCGCTCGGAGAGGGCGCGGAACAAATCCTGGGCCGGCACGTCGAGCTCGTCGCGCAGCCGCTCGGCTGCGGTTTCAAGCGTCGGGAAATGATTGCGGTTGAGCTCGATCAGCTCGCGCACGCGCTCGACCGGATTGGTGTCCGGGTTGTCGGCGCCGTCGCGGCCGGCGAGCCGCGATGCGGCGGTGTTCTCGCCGCGCCGCGCTTCGATGTAGGCCCGGTAGAGGCGTTGCACCGCATTGGCCACGTCGGGACAGACCTCAACGAGATCCAACAGTTCCTGTTTCGGCAATTGAAAATCGCGGAACAGGGGGTCGCTGAACACCTCGTTCAGCTCGGCAAAGAACCGATCCTTGTCGCCCGCGGCGAGATCGCGCAGGTCCACATCATAGACCTCTGCCATTTTCAGAAGGATTTGCGCCGTGACCGGCCGCTGGTTCTGCTCGATCAGGTTGACGTAGCTCGGCGAGATGTCGAGCTCCTTGGCCATCTGCGTCTGCGACAGCCCGAGCTGGCGCCGAATTCTCCGAAATCGAGGGCCGATGAACAGCTTGGTGCCCGGGGCTTCGCGCGGTTTGATTGACATCTTTTACATTCCTACAGATCGTTTGCGATTGGTTTTACAAATTAGCACTAAACCCATGCATTGCAATATTCTCAAACAAAAACGCACACGTTAGATAACCAAGCGAGCGGCGCGTGCCGCAGATTGTCAAATATGTTAAAAATGAGTTGGATATGGCTAACGATCGTTTTTTCGCGCATCTGAGCGCCCACCCCGCCGATCGTTTCGCCGGCATCGAGCGCCCCTATTCGCTCGCCGACGTGCAGCGCCTGTCCGGCTCCTTCCAGATGCGCCATTCGCTGGCGGAGCGCGGCGCGGCGCGGCTGTGGGAACTGCTGCGGTCGGAGCCCTATCTGCCGGCGCTCGGCGCCATGACCGGCAATCAGGCGGTGCAGATGGTCCGCGCCGGCCTCAAGGCCATTTACCTTTCGGGCTGGCAGGTTGCCGCCGACAGCAACGTGGCCGGCCAGACCTACCCGGACCAGAGTCTCTATCCCGCGAACTCCGGCCCCGAGCTGTGCCGCCGCATCAATCGCGCGCTCCTGCGCGCCGACCAGATCGAGCATGCAGAAGGCGGCGTAAAGCGCGACTGGCTCGTCCCCATTGTGGCCGACGCCGAAGCCGGCTTCGGCGGGCCGCTCAACGCCTATGAGATCATGAAGGCCTATATCGAGGCGGGCGCCGCCGGCGTCCACTTCGAGGACCAGCTCGCCTCGGAAAAGAAATGCGGCCACCTCGGCGGCAAGGTTCTCATTCCCACCGCCGCCCACGAGCGCAACCTGATCGCCGCCCGCCTTGCCGCCGACGTCTGCCGCGTGCCCACCCTCGTGATCGCGCGCACCGACGCCGAAAGCGCGCGGCTGATCACCTCCGACATCGATGAGCGCGATCGCGAATTCATCACCGGCGAGCGCACGGCCGAAGGCTTCCATCGCCTGAAATCCGGCACCGGCTTGGCCCACTGCATCAAGCGCGGGCTCGCCTTTGCCCGTTACGCCGACATGCTGTGGTGGGAGACCGCGCGCCCGGATCTGAAAGAAGCGCAACTATTCGCCGAAGCCATCCATCGAAAATTCCCCGGCAAGCTGCTCGCGTACAATTGCTCGCCCTCGTTCAACTGGCGCGCCAATCTCGATCGCGATACGATCGCCCGCTTCCAGCGCGAGCTTGGCGCCATGGGCTACAAGTTCCAGTTCGTCACGCTTGCCGGGTTCCACAGCCTCAACCACGGCATGTTCACGCTGGCCAAGGATTTTGCCGAGCGCGGCATGCCGGCCTATTGCGAGCTGCAGGACGCCGAATTCGCCGCCGAGGCGCACGGCTACACCGCGACGCGCCATCAGCGCGAGGTCGGCACCGGTTACTTCGATCTCATCAACATGACCGTCACCGGCGGCCGGGCGTCGACCACCGCCATGCAGGAGTCGACCGAGCACGCCCAGTTTGTCGGCGCGGAGGACATTTTGGCCGCCGCCGCGCGCACAGAGAGCGCCAGAGAAAATGCCAAGGAGCTGAACGATGCCTAATCCGCGATTTTGGGTTGTTGGGGGCGAATACCGCTCGCTCGATTTCGACGAGATCGTCGACGGCACCCAGCGGCTGCTCGGGCCTTACGCCGAGCGCGACGAAGCCGAACGCAATTGGCGCGACATTTCCGAGCGCAACCGTTCGCGCTGCACGGTCCGCTTCACCATCGTGCAGGAGAACGGCTGAGACCCCGTTTGTTGTGGCCGAAAAAACCGGAGAATATCATGACCGCGCGCATCGAGCTCAAAGGCATTTCGGTTGCCAAATCCCTGTCCGACTTTGTCGACACCGAAGTGCTGCCCGGTACCGGCGTGACAAAAGAGCGGTTCTGGAGCGGGCTTGCGCAGCTCGTCGCCGAATTTGCGCCGCGCAACGCCGAACTCTTGGCCGTGCGCGACAAATTGCAGGCGTTGATCGATGACTATCATCGCGCCAATCGCAACCGCTCCGATCCGGCCGCCTACGAGCGATTTTTGCGCAAGATCGGCTATCTTCTGCCGGAGCCCGCGCCCTTCTCCATTCGCACCGAGAAGGTCGACGACGAGATCGCGCGCGTGGCCGGTCCGCAGCTCGTGGTGCCGCTGTCGAACGCTCGCTATGCGCTGAATGCGGCCAATGCCCGCTGGGGCAGCCTGTACGATGCGCTCTACGGTACCGACGTGATCCCGGAGCATGGCGGCGCCGCGCGCGGCCCCGCCTACAACAAGGTGCGCGGCGATCGCGTGATCGCCTACGCGCGCACGCTGCTCGATCGCTTCGTGCCCCTGACCCAAGGCAGCCACAGCGAGGCCGCCGCTTACATGGTCGAAGGCAGCCGGCTGGTCGTCGCCCTGCGCGACGGGTCGCGCTCCGGCCTTGCGCAGCCGGAGCAGTTCGTCGGCTTTCAGGGCCATGCGGCCGCGCCCTCGGCGGTTCTGTTGCGCCATCACGGGCTGCATCTGGACATCAGGATTGACCGCAACCATCCCGTCGGCCGCGACGACCCCGCCGGCATCGCCGATATCGTGCTGGAGGCCGCCGTCACCACGATCATGGATCTGGAGGACAGCGTCGCCGCGGTCGATGCCGAGGACAAGGTTTTGCTGTATCGGAATTGGCTCGGCCTCGTCACCGGCAAGCTCACCGCGAGTTTCGAGAAGGACGGCAAGCGCGTCCACCGCCGGCTCAATGCCGATCGGGTGTACCGAACCCCGGACGGCGGCGAATTGCGCCTGCCCGGCCGCAGCCTGATGCTGGTGCGGCACGTCGGCCTGCACATGGACACTGATGCGGTGCTCGATGCTTCCGGCGCGCCGGTGCCCGAGGGCATTCTCGATGCCGCCGTCACGGCGTTGATTTCACTGCACGAGCTGCGCGGCAACGCCGCTTTCGTCAACAGCGCCGCGGGCTCGCTCTATGTGGTCAAGCCCAAGCTGCACGGCCCGGCGGAAGTCGAATTCACCGACCGTCTGTTTGCGCGGGTCGAGGACATTCTCGATCTTCCGCGCCACACGTTGAAGATCGGCATCATGGATGAGGAGCGGCGCACCACCGTCAATCTCAAGGGCTGCATCCGCGCCGCCGCCGACCGCGTGGTGTTCATCAACACCGGCTTCCTCGACCGCACCGGAGACGAAATTCACACGTCAATGTTCGCCGGCCCCATGCTTCGCAAGGCGGACATGAAGCGCGCCGCCTGGATCAAGGCGTACGAGGACTGGAACGTTGACGTCGGTCTCCTCTGCGGCCTGCCGGGCAAGGCGCAGATCGGCAAGGGCATGTGGGCAATGCCCGACCGCATGGCCGACATGCTCAAGCAGAAGATCGCTCATCCCGCAGCCGGCGCCAACACCGCCTGGGTTCCCTCGCCGACCGCAGCGACGCTGCATGCGCTCCACTACCACGAGGTCGACGTGGCGCAACGCCAGAAGCAAATCGCTCGGCGGCCGTTGGCGAGGCTCGCCGACATTTTGACCATCCCCGTCGCCGCCACGGGCTGGACCGCCGACGAGATCCGGGAGGAGCTGGACAACAATGCGCAGGGCATTTTGGGCTACGTCGTGCGCTGGGTCGATCAGGGCATCGGCTGCTCCAAGGTGCCCGACATCCACGACGTCGGGCTCATGGAGGACCGCGCCACGTTGCGCATCTCGAGTCAGCACATCGCCAACTGGCTGCTGCACGGCGTCGTGACCGAAGGCCAGGTGCTCGACACGCTCAAGCGCATGGCCCGCGTCGTCGACCGTCAGAACGCGGGTGACCCCAATTATCGCCCCATGACGCCGGCCTATGACGGACCGGCGTTCAAGGCCGCTTGCGAGCTAGTGTTCTCGGGCCGCTCGCAGCCCAACGGCTACACCGAGGCGATCCTGCACAAGTATCGCCGCGAGGCAAAAGCGGCCGAGCGCCGCGATCGTGATGCAATCGCCCCCCGCCTTCCGCATGCCAAGTCGGCAGGCGGGATCGAGCTTCGCCGTCGGCAAGCGGCGGCCGCGGACTGAACCCGCCTGTCGATCCTGCCGCTTGGCAAGCGCGGCGCCGCCGTGCAACTAATTGGGCCCTTCCGTCGTTGGAGGGGCCATGTCGATCTTCGCCATCAATCATCTCTGCCGTGAACTCCTGCGCAATCACGCCTTCCGCGCGGCAATGAAAGCCGACCCGGCGCGGGCGCTGGCACCGCTCGACTTAACCGACGAGGAGCGCCGGCTCCTGCTCGCCGGCGATGTGGGCGCGCTCTACCGCATGGGTGTCAACGCCTTCCTGATGAACTACCTTGCACGCTTCGAGGTCTGCGGCCTGAATCAGGCGATCTACAACGAGCGCATGCGCGCGGTGAAGGTGGACGAGATCGGTCGCCCGGTCGGCTGAAGGATCCGCGCAATCGAAAATTGGTTTTCTATGACCTTCTGGCCCCTCCACCCTTTGCCGCGCTAATATCCGCCACCCAAACCTCACCCGCGACAGGAGCTCAACGCATGGCGCAGATCGTTGCCGGCTTCGGCGTCCCGCACACGCCGATCTTTCCGCATCTGGCGAAGCGCGACGGCCCGGACTGCGAGGTCGCCCGGCTGTTCCGGGCGCAAAAGGAACAGCTCGCCGCGGCGCGCCCCGATCTGATCGTGATGTTCGACACCGACCACCTGAACACGTTTTTTCTCGACAGCCTGCCGATCTTCGCGGTGGGCGTCGACAAAAACTTCAAGGCGCCGAACGACGAGCCGCGCGACGTCCCGGATTATGTCGTGCCCTCCATGGCCGGCCTCGCCGCCCACATCCGCTCAGCCACCATTGCCGCCGGCTTCGACGTGGGCATGACGCAAAACTATTCGGTCGACCATTCGGTGATCGTGCCGCTGCATTTTCTCACGCCCGAGATGCACGTGCCGGTGATTCCCTTCTTCATCAGCGGCCACGTGCCGCCGCTGCCCAAGGCGGAGCGCTGTTATGCGCTGGGGCAAACCGTGGCGCGCGCCATCGAGGCTTGGCCGGAGCCGCTGCGCGTCGTCGTCATGGGCTCCGGCAGTTTCTCGCTCGAAGTGGGCGGCCCGCGCATGGCGCCCGGCCGCTCCGATGGCGTACCCGACCCGGATTGGGTCATGCGCGTCATAAAATACCTTGAGCAGCAGAAGATCGACCGCCTGATCGCGGAGTCCACGGAGCATCAAATGCTGAAAGCGGGCAACGTGGGGGGCGAGCTGTTGAACTGGATCGCCATGCTCGGCGCCATCGGCAACCGCAAACCCAACTACGTGGCGCCGCAATTGCAAAACGGCCACGCTTACGGCGTATGGCGCTGGACTTGATCGCCGTGCGGCGGTTCGGTGCGAGCGCCGCCGGGGACGATCGAGTCAGCGGTGTCGGCAGCGCTGGCGCTCGATCAGCACCGGGGTTTGCTTTTTTACCAATTGCCCACCAATTCTAGCGCATGGTGGCCGCGGATGGGTGACCGAGTGGTTTAAGGTACCGGTCTTGAAAACCGGCAGAGGGGCAACCCTCTCGTGGGTTCGAATCCCACCCCATCCGCCAGAAACATTCCAGATTTGCTGCCAGAGCAAGGGACGCTTCAGCGAGCCGAGCATGCTCGGTCGGGCGCAAGGTGGTGGAGCCGAGGGGATTTGAACCCCTGACCTCCTCATTGCGAACGAGGCGCTCTCCCAGCTGAGCTACGGCCCCGCCACAGCGCGCGGGGGAAGACCCCGCGCAAGCTAAAGCGAGTGACGGCCATTTACGGCCCACCCTCCGCCGAAGTCAAGAATATCGCGTAAATTCTCTTGCTGCGGCCGCAAGTTGGCTTGTTTGCCGGCAACCAACCCGCTACCTTCGCGGCACTTCCGAGGCCGATTCCATGCGCGCTCTCCTCGACGTGATCCGCATTGCACTCGAGCTCTACATGTGGCTCGTCATCGCCGCCGCCATTCTGTCCTGGCTGATCGCCTTCAACGTGGTGAACACCCGCAACCAGGTCGTCTCCATGATCGGCGAGTTTCTCTATCGCATCACCGAGCCGGCGCTGCGGCCCATCCGCCAGTTCCTGCCCAACCTCGGCGGCATCGACATCTCGCCCATCATTCTTTTCCTCATCATCATTTTCATCGACCGGGTGATTGTGCTCTACATTTATCCTTACGTGATCTGAAGCTGCATGGCTGCCGGAGTTCCGTGGACCAGAATTGCCGACGGCCTCATGCTCGCGGTTCGATTGACCCCCAGGGGCGGAAGTGATGCCATCGACGGGATTGAGCGGCTTGCCGACGGCAGTGCGGTGCTGAAGGTGCGGGTGCGCGCGGCCGCGAGCGAAGGCGAGGCGAACGCCGCGCTCGTTCGGCTCATGGCCGCGACGCTGCGGATCGCCCCGCGCGACGTTTCGCTCGTTGGCGGCGCCACGTCGCGCCTCAAGCGGCTGAAGATCGCCGGCGACGGCGCGGCGCTCGCCGCTCTGTTGGCGCGTCACGTGGAAGCACATCGATGACTGCAAAAATCATTGACGGCAAGATGTACGCCGCCGAGCTGCGCGGCAAGGTCGCCGACGCCGTGCATCGGCTCGCCCGCGACCGCGGCATCGTGCCCGGCCTTGCCGTCGTTCTGGTGGGCGACAACCCCGCGAGCCAGATCTACGTCGGCTCCAAGAAGAAGATGACGGTCGCCGCCGGCATGCGCTCGTTCGATCACACGCTCCCCGAGCACACGAGCGAAGCCGAATTGCTCAAGCTCATCGGCCGCCTCAACACCGATCCGGTCGTCAGCGGCATCCTGGTGCAGTTGCCGCTGCCCCGGCACATCGACGCCCAAAAAGTTCTCGCCGCCATCGATCCCGCCAAGGACGTCGACGGTTTTCACCCGGTCAATGCCGGGCGCCTCGCCACCGGACTGCCCGCCCTCGTCCCCTGCACGCCGCTCGGTTGCATCATGCTGGCCAAGACCGTGCAGCCCGCGCTCGATGGGCTCGACGCCGTGGTGGTGGGCCGCTCCAACATCGTCGGCAAGCCGCTCGTGCAGCTCCTGCTGCGCGAGAATGCCACCGTCACCATCGCCCACTCCAGGACACGCGATCTGCCGGCGGTCTGCCGTCGCGCCGACCTGTTGTTTGCGGCCATCGGCC
Organism: Xanthobacteraceae bacterium; assembly: GCA_035574295.1. GTDB lineage: Bacteria > Pseudomonadota > Alphaproteobacteria > Rhizobiales > Xanthobacteraceae > PNAI01. The sequence continues at coordinate 12,065 of DATLYX010000105.1, read as the reverse complement.
GCGCCGAAACCATCCGCGGCGATTGGGTCAAGCCCGGTGCGGTCGTCATCGACGTCGGCATCAACCGCGTCACCGTCGACGGTAAGACGCGTATCGTCGGCGACGTGGCGTTTGCCGAGGCAGCTCAGGTGGCAAGCGCGATCACGCCGGTTCCCGGCGGCGTCGGTCCCATGACCATCGCTTGCCTCATGCTCAATACGCTGCGCGCGGCTTGCGCTCTGGCCAACGTGCCGGTGCCGGAGTTTTGATGTCGACGGCCACGCTTGCTGTGACGTACCGCCCGCGAGAAAAGTTTCCCTCCTTTCTTCGCCAGGAAAATTTCCCCTCTCCCCCCGTTCGATTCCCTCTCCCCATTCCATTTCCCTCTCCCTAGTCCGAGTCGGGAGAGGGGGCGGCCTCAACGGAGGACAACATCGAGAGAGGACAACATCGTCGAGACAACATCAATGAACCCTCTCCCGGCGCGGGCATCGCTGTCGCTCAGCCCACGCCACCCTCTTCCGCAAGCGGGAGAGGGGAAGTTCTTCTGCAAGGGGGAGAGGGGAATCTGCCGCAAGCGGGAGAGGGGAAAGTTTGAGCGACAGAGAATTGCTGTATTGCGCGCTGCGCGCACCTTGACGGTGGCGGAGATACGCTTCCGAACCGCGTCAGGTCACCCGTTCCAGGCGAAAGCGACCTTGTCGAGGGTGCGGTTGCCGAAGCGCTCCGAGGAGCGCGCCACCGCACGACCCCCGAGCGCGCGATAGAACTGCACCGCGGCTTCGTTGTCGGAGAGCGCCCAAACCACCAGGCTTTTCATCCCGCTCTGTGCAAGATCGCGCCGCGCGGCAGCGAACAGGCGCCGGCCGAAGCCCAGCCCTTGATACTGCGGTCGCAGGTACAGCTCGTAGATTTCGCCGTCGTAATCCAGGCTGCGCGCGCGATTGCGTCCGTAATTGGCATAGCCCGCGATCTTGTCGCCGAACGCCAGAATCGAGATGCGGCTGCCTTTGCGGATCGCGCTGTCCCACCACGCGGGGCCGCGCCGGGTGATCAGCTTGTCGAGCTCGACGCCGGGGATGATGCCCTGGTAGGCGGCGCGCCACGCCTCGTCATGGGTCTCCGCCACCGCGACGGCATCGGCCGCCTTGGCGCGGCGAATCTCGATCAGGACAGTGCTCATACTTCAATCAAAGCAAGCACTTCGTCCGCCTTCAAGTGTGTCGCGGATTCAAAAGTTAACGGTGTGGACGGCAAAACGCCGCCGTTTGCGATGTGAGCGGGCAAAAATCGCAAAACGAGCGATGGATCGGCCCTCAAACGATGTGTGGCGCCGCCGCCACGCTGCGCGAAAAAGTTACGAAAATTTGCCGGTGCGGGGCGCCGTCGAGGGCCCGTTTTCCGGCGGACGGCGCATTGCACGATGCAACTTTCGATTGGGTGAAATCGGCGTCCGCGCCGGCGGCTCGCCGCTACACCTGCTCGGTCTCCTTGCGCCGTTCTTCCTTCCGTCGTTCGTTGGGATCAAGCTGCTTTTTGCGCAGCCGAATCGATTTCGGCGTCACCTCCACCAATTCGTCGTCGTTGATATAGGCGAGCGCCTTTTCCAGCGTCATGCGCATCGGTGGCGTGAGCCGGATCATGTCGTCATGGGCGTGCGTGCGGATGTTGGTCAGCTTCTTGCCCTTGAGCACGTTCACTACGAGGTCGTTGCCGCGCGTGTGCTCGCCCACGATCATGCCCGGATAGACCTTGCAGCCCGGCTCGATCATCATCGGGCCGCGCGCTTCCAGGTTCCACAGCGCATAGGCGACCGCCTCTCCCGCCTCGCTCGCGATCAGCACGCCGTTGCGCCGGCCTTCGATCTCGCCCTTGTGCGGCGCATAACCGTGAAACAGGCGGTTCATCACCGCGGTGCCGCGCGTGTCGGTGAGCAGCTCGCCTTGGTATCCGATCAAGCCGCGCGTGGGCGCGCGGAAGATCAGCCGCACGCGGTCGCCGCCCGAGGGGCGCATTTCCAGCATCTCGCCCTTGCGTTCGGCGAGTTTTTGCACCACCACGCCGGTGAACTGCTCGTCGACATCGATCACCACTTCCTCGATCGGCTCCAGCAGATCGCCGTTCTCCCCGCGTTTGAACAGCACCCGCGGCCGCGACACCGACAGTTCGAAGCCCTCGCGCCGCATGGTCTCGATCAGGATGCCAAGCTGCAGCTCGCCGCGGCCGGCCACCTCCATGGCGTCCTTCTCGGCCGACTCGGTCACCCGCAGCGCCACATTGCCTTCCGCTTCGCGCAGCAGCCGTTCGCGGATCACGCGGCTCTGCACCTTGTCGCCTTCCGTTCCGGCGAGGGGCGAGTCGTTGATCCGGAACGTCATGGCGAGGGTGGGCGGATCGATCGGCTGCGCGGGCAGCGGCCGCTCCACCTCCGGCGCACAGATGGTGTGGGAGACGGTGGCCAGCGAGAGTCCGGCGATCGCCACGATGTCGCCGGCCAGGCCCTCCTCGATCGCCGTGCGTTCCAGTCCGCGAAACGCCAGCACTTTGGTCACCCGGTCCTCTTCGACCAGGCGGCCCTCGCGATCCAGCACCTTGACGATCTGGTTCGGCCGCACCGCGCCCGACGTGATCCGGCCGGTGACGATGCGGCCGAGATAAGGATTGGCCTCCAAGATAGTGCCGAGCAGCCGGAACGGACCCTCCTCCACCGTGGGCGGCGGCACGTGGCGCAGGATCAATTCGAACAGCGGCCGCATGCCCGCATCCGGCGGACCGTCCGGGCTGGCCGCCATCCAGCCGTGCTTGGCCGAGCCGTAGAGGATAGGAAAATCGAGCTGCTCGTCGGTAGCGTCGAGCGCGGCGAATAGGTCGAACACCTCGTTGACGACCTCATACGGCCGCGCGTCGGCGCGGTCCACCTTGTTGATCACCACGATGGGCCTGAGCCCCATCTTCAGCGCCTTCGATACCACGAATTTCGTCTGCGGCAGCGGCCCCTCGGCGGCGTCGACCAGCACCAGCGCGCCGTCCACCATGTTGAGGATGCGCTCCACCTCGCCGCCGAAATCGGCATGGCCAGGGGTGTCGACGATGTTGATGCGCGTGTCCTGCCACACGATAGAGGTGACCTTGGCGAGGATGGTGATGCCGCGCTCGCGTTCGAGCTCGTTGGAATCGAGCGCCCGCTCCTGCACGCGTTGATTCTCGCGCACCGCGCCGGATTGCTGCAGCAGCCGGTCGACCAGCGTGGTCTTGCCGTGATCGACATGGGCGATGATAGCGATGTTGCGCAGGTTCATGCAGTGACCGAAAAGCCGACGCGGGCCTTCCCCGGCCCGCGAGATGCGGCCGCCAATATAGTTGCGGCGGGTCGAATGGCAACCGCGCGTCGCGGCCGACCGAACGCCGCAGCCGCGTCGTTCAGGCTCCGGCCGGCCGGCTCCACGGACCGAACCGGTAGCCGGGCATCGCCTCGTTCACCATCAGCATTTCGCCGACGGTTTCCGTGGTGACGAGCCCGACCAGCCGGCCGCTGGCATCCACGACGCCGACCGCGGGTGATGACTTCTCTTGCAGGATGCGGAATGCGTCTTCGAGGCAGCTCCGATGGCTGATGGCCGGCATGTTGGTACTCATGACCTCGGAGACCAGCGCCTCGGGGCCGAGTGTCTTGAGCGCGCGGATCAGGTCGCCGCGCCCGAGCAACCCGAGCGGCCGTCCCGAGTCGTCGACCACCGGAAATTCGCTCTGGCTGGTGCGCAACAGCGTCTCGATCGCCTCGTCGATATGCGCGTGCGGCGACAATCGCGCAAGCTGCGTCATCATCGCCGCTCCGACCGGCACGCCGCGCGACATGGCGCGCAGCGCCACAAGCTGCGCCTCTCCTGCCGCCGCGAGATACACGAAGATGGCGATGAAGATCAGCAGCGGATTGAAGAACAGCCCCGCGAAACCGAGGACGAACGCGAACGCCTGCCCGACCGTCGCGGCGATTTCCGTCGCGCGCACAAACCCAAGCCGGATCCCCAACAGGGCGCGCAGCACGCGGCCGCCGTCCATGGGAAATGCCGGGATCATGTTGAACACGGCAAGGAACAGGTTCACCACCGCCAGCCGGTCGATCATGGAGCGGCTCGTGTTCTCCACCGCGTACAGGTCTCCGGTGTCCAGTTTCGCGCCGGCGAAGACGACCAGCGCGAATGCGATCGCCACGTTGACCAGCGGTCCGGCCACCGCGATCAAGAATTCCTCGCTCGGCTTCTCCGGGATGCGCTCGAGCCGCGCCACTCCGCCGATCGGTAACAGGGTGACGTCCGGGGTTTGCACCCCGAACGCGCGGGCGGTGAAGATGTGTCCGAATTCATGCGCCAGCACGCAGGTGAACAACAGTACAAGGAAGATCAGGCCGAACCACGCCGCCTGCGCGCCGCCCGAGGCGTAACTGGCCACGAAAATCCAGGCCAGGAACAGGACGAACGTGACGTGAATGCGAATCGCAGTACCCGCGATCGAGCCGATGTTGAAAGACCAGCGCATGAAGAACCTCGACGTCCAGGAAAGGCATTCCGGGCAATTAGATAGTATCAGAGCGTACCTTTTGCGAGCCGCTCATGCGACGGCAGATCGGCCGGTCGGCGTTGGCGTGTGCCGCCGCCATGGACTAAGCTCGGCGGCAAACGTTCCGGGACCAGGAGGCTTTGTGATGCGCCAAAAACTCACCGGCGCCGCGCGTGCGGCCGCGCTCGGCAAGCTCAAGGGCTGGAGCGAAGTTCCTGGCCGCGACGCCATCACCAAAAAATTTGTCTTTGAGGATTTCAACGCCGCCTTTGGCTTCATGACCCGCGCCGCGCTCGTGGCCGAGAAGCTCGATCATCATCCGGAATGGTTCAACGTGTACAAGACCGTCGAGGTCACCCTTGCCACCCACGATGCCGGCGGCGTCACCGAGCTCGACATCCGGCTCGCCGAGACCATGGACCGCTTGGCCAGCGCCGCGCGGGGCGTTTAAGACCAATGGTCGCATGCGCACGAACCGGAAACCGCAAGTCACAATTCTGGCAAAATAATTTGGCTCTGATCGGTGCTGGGGTGCGGCTTTTTTGTTGCGCGGCCATCTTGCCAAGTTTACCAATTGTTGCGCTCTGTTTGCGTGTAATGGCGCCATTCCAGACGCACGGGGTTTGATGAACGCGAGAAGAACATTGCCGTTGCTTCTGACGCTCGCCGTGGCGCTAGTGCTCGCCCCGCCGGCGGCATACGCGCAGACGCGGACCGGGCAGCAGAAGCCCGGAGCCAGCGCCTCCCCCGCGCAGACCAAACAGCAGCCCGCCAAACCGGCGCCGGCATCCACGTCGAAACAGAAGGATCAGCCCGCCGCCAAACCGGCGCAGAAGCCGACATCCCCGGAAACCTCGGCATCTGCAAGCGCCACCGTGCCGCACACCTCCCAGCCCGTATTGCTCGGGCAGTATGACAATTGGGGCGCTTATTGGGCCGCCCCCGACGGCCGAAAGATTTGCTTTGCCGCCGCGCGGCCGAACGGCGCCAGCACGAACCGCGGACGAAAGCCGGCCTACCTGTTCATCGCCTCGCGCCCGCACGAGAAGGTGAAGGAGGAGATTTCGGTCATCGCCAGCGCGCCGTTCAGGTCGAAATCCGACGCCACCGCAACCATCGGCGGGAAAACCTATGCCATGCTGACCAATCAGGACGGCGCCTGGACGAAGAACGCCGCCGACGAGGCCAAGCTGCTTGAAGCCATGCGCAAGGGCGGCGAGCTGGTGGTCAAAGGCACCACCGACCGCGGTTTGCAAAGCACCGACGTGTATTCCATGAAGGGATTGGCGCAAGCGCTCAACCGCATCGCGCGCGAGTGCAAGTGAAGCCGCCCGGATTTCCGTTACGGTCACCGATGCAACGGTGAACCGCCACGACTATCTATGATAGCATGAGGTTGCGTCGGAACCCGGCGATCCATGACCACGTTCCATAACCACGCTTTATGACCACGTTGCTTGACACCGGCCGCCCCGTCGGCGGCGACATCGAAAAACAGGCGCTTGCGCGCTACGTCGCGCCGGAAAAACCCTCGCTCGTGGGTTTCTCGCGCGCCGCGCTCGCCGATGCCCTGGCGGGCATCGGCGTGCCGCCCGCCCAGCAACGGATGCGCGTGCAGCAGCTCTGGCATTGGATCTACGTGCGCGGCGCCACCGCATTCGAGCAGATGACCAGCGTGTCGAAGGATTTGCGCACAGCGCTCGCCGCCCGTTTCACGCTGGCGCGTCCCGAAATCGTCGCCGAGCAGATTTCCGTCGACGGCACCCGCAAGTGGCTGCTGCGCCTGCCGGGCGATGCGCCGGCGCTGCCGCACGAAGTCGAGTGCGTCTACATCCCCGAAACCGACCGCGGCACGCTGTGCCTGTCGAGTCAGGTCGGCTGCACCCTCAACTGCACCTTCTGCCATACCGGCACGCAGCGATTCGTGCGCAACCTCACCGCCGGAGAGATCGTCGGCCAAGTGATGCTGGCGCGCGACCGCCTGGGCGACTGGCCCGGCGCCGAGCGTGCCAAGGATCCCGGACTCCCCACCGAAGGCGATCGCCTGATCACCAACATCGTCATGATGGGCATGGGCGAGCCGCTGTACAATTTCGAGGCGGTGCGCGATGCGTTGCTGATCGTCTCCGACGGCGACGGGCTGTCGATCTCCAAGCGCCGCATCACGCTCTCCACCTCCGGCGTGGCCCCGATGATCCCGCGCGCCGGCGCCGAGATCGGTACCATGCTCGCGGTGTCGCTGCACGCCGCGCGCAACGATCTGCGCAACGAGCTCGTACCGCTCAACCGCAAATATCCCATCGAGCAGGTGCTTGAGGCCTGCCGCAACTATCCCGGCCTGTCCAATGCCCGACGCATCACCTTCGAATACGTGATGCTCAAGGGCATCAACGACTCCGCCGCCGACGCCAAGGCGCTGGTGCGCCTGCTCGCCGGCATTCCGGCCAAGATCAACCTCATTCCCTTCAATCCCTGGCCCGGCACCAGATATGAATGCTCGGACTGGGATCAGATCGAGAAATTTTCTGAGATCATCTTCAACGCCGGTTATGCCTCGCCGGTGCGCACCCCGCGCGGTCGCGATATTCTCGCCGCCTGTGGCCAGCTCAAGAGCGCGACGGAAAAATTGTCCGCCCGCGAACGGCTGGCGCTTCGCGCCATGGCGATGACGGAATGATCCTGCTCCGGCTGCTCCTGCGCTTTCTTCTCGTGCCGCTCGGCGGCGCTTTCGCGGTCGCGGCGGCCGTTTTCGTGGTCTGTTTTGCCCATTGGAGCGAGTTCGTCAGGATCGTGGCCTCCGACCCCGAAGCGCCCGACAATCTGCTCTTCGCAATATTTTACGTCGGGCCGCGGGCGGCCATGGCCTTGTCGTTCGGGGTCGTGGGCATGCTGCTGCCCGCCACTTTTGGGGCGCTGATCGCAGAAGCCTTCGCGCTGCGATCCTGGGTTTTTCACACGGCCAATGGCGCCCTGGCGAGCCTGATCGGGTGGCTCACCCTGCAGGACGTGTTCCGACCCCATCCGCTCTCAAGCGAGCCCACCATCATCCTAGGTGCAGGTATCGTCGCCGGATTTGCCTATTGGCTCGTCGCCGGTTGGAGCGCCGGATTCTGGCGCCCGGTGTTTTCGCCCTCGCGAGCTTCCTTGTCGACCGCGACACCAGCTTGATGCGGCTTGAGGCGTCTTCTTGTGGCCATCCGCCTCGGCAAAGCGCTTCGGTCGACTCGTATCCGCTCATTCCCGCGCGGAGAACGAACGGAGGTTGACGGCGATCCCAGTCGCCGCATTGCCCCTTCATCCGCCCTCGACCGTTGGGCCGCCCTTGCGTGGCGGGACTTTCCGCCTATAGTCCGCGCCAATCCGCGACCCGCAAGATTGGCGTGCCCATGCCCAAAGGCGACGTTAAGAAGGTGGTGCTCGCCTATTCCGGCGGGCTCGACACCTCCATCATCCTCAAATGGCTGCAGACCACATACGGCTGCGAGGTGGTGACCTTCACCGCCGATCTCGGCCAGGGCGAGGAACTCGGGCCGGCGCGCGATAAAGCGCGGCTTCTGGGGATCAAGCCGGAAAACATCTTTGTCGAGGATCTGCGCGAGGAATTCGTTCGCGACTACGTTTTTCCCATGTTCCGCGCCAATGCCCTGTATGAAGGTCAGTACCTGCTGGGCACCTCCATCGCGCGCCCGCTGATCGCCAAGAAACAGATCGAGATCGCCGAGATGGTGGGCGCGGACGCGGTCGCCCACGGCGCCACCGGCAAGGGCAACGACCAGGTGCGCTTCGAGCTGTCTTATTACGCGCTCAAGCCGGACGTGAAAGTGATCGCACCCTGGCGCGAGTGGGAATTCCGCTCCCGCGAGGAGCTGATCGCCTTTGCCGAGGCGCACCAGATCCCCATCGCCAAGGACAACCGCGGCGAGGCGCCTTTCTCCGTGGACGCAAATCTCCTGCACGCTTCCTCCGAGGGCAAGGTGCTCGAAGACCCCGCCCAGGAGGTGCCCGACTACGTCTATTCGCGCACCCTCGATCCGGAAGCCGCGCCGGACAAGCCGACCTATGTCACGGTGGATTTTGAGCGGGGCGACCCCGTAGCAGTAGATGGCAAGGCGATGTCGCCCGCTGCCCTGCTCGCGCGCCTGAATGAGCTCGGCCGCGCCAACGGCATCGGCCGCCTCGATCTGGTGGAGAATCGGTTCGTCGGCATGAAGTCGCGCGGCATGTACGAGACGCCCGGCGGCACCATTCTGCTGGCCGCGCACCGCGGCATCGAGAGCATCACGCTCGATCGCGGCGCGGCGCACCTGAAGGACGAGCTGATGCCGAAATATGCCGAGCTGATCTACTACGGCTTCTGGTTTGCGCCCGAGCGCGAGATGCTGCAGGCGGCCATCGACTTGAGCCAAAAATTCGTCACCGGCCGTGTCCGGCTCAAGCTCTACAAGGGCAGCGTCGCGGTGGTCGGCCGCGAGAGCAAATACACGCTCTACGATCAGGATCTGGTCACCTTCGAAGAGGGCAATACTGCCTACGATCACCGCGACGCCGCCGGCTTCATCCGCCTCAACGCGCTGCGCCTGCGCACGCTCGCGCAGCGGCGACGGAAGCTGCAGCTCGATTGATGCCCGGCCTTGGCGGATTTCCGCTATATCTGCCGCTCCACCATCTTGCGCTTGATCTCGGCGATGGCCTTGGCCGGGTTGAGTCCCTTGGGGCAGGCTTTGGCGCAGTTCATGATGGTGTGGCAACGGTAGAGCCGGAACGGGTCTTCCAGATTGTCGAGCCGCTCGCCTGTGGCCTCGTCACGGCTGTCCGAGATCCAACGGCTCGCCTGCAACAGCGCCGCCGGGCCGAGAAACCGGTCCGAGTTCCACCAGTAACTCGGACACGACGTGCTGCAGCAGGCGCACAGGATGCACTCGTACAGTCCGTCGAGCTTCTGGCGGTCCTCATGACCTTGCCGCCATTCCTTTTCCGGCGTCGGTGTTTTGGTTTTCAGCCACGGCTCGATCGAGGCGTATTGCGCATAAAAATTCGTCATGTCCGGCACGAGGTCCTTGACCACGTGCAGATGCGGCAGCGGGTAGATCCGCACCGTACCCTTCACGTCGTCCATGCTTTTGGTGCACGCGAGCGTGTTCACGCCGTCGATGTTCATCGCGCAGGAGCCGCAGACGCCCTCGCGGCAGGAGCGACGGAAGGTCAGCGTCGGGTCGATCTTGTTCTTGATCCAGATCAGCGCGTCCAGCACCATCGGCGCGCAGTCGTCGCGATCGACGAAATAGGTGTCAATCCGCGGGTTGCCGCCGTCCTCCGGGTTCCAGCGGTAGATTCGGAACGGTTTGATGTTGCGCGCGCCGGTCGGTCGCGGCCACGACTTGCCTTCGACGATTTTCGAATTCCGCGGGAGATTGATCTGGACCATTGCCGACCTATTTGCCGCTATGTTGCGTGCGGATTGACGGAGATGTGCTCATCGCTGGGAGCATTGCGATGACGCCGTGGTCAGAAACGTGCCGGCTTCCGTCAGCTCCTGAACCGAGAGCTTCTGCCGCGTCATCGCCTGTGCCTGTTTGTCTTTCAGCACCACCGCGGCCACGAACGCCTGCTGGCCGTCGTTGAGTTTCGCCGCGCGATCGCGCATGCATCGGCAGCCCTCCGCCGCCATGCCCAACTGCCTGCCGCATTCGCGTTCGATGGCCGCAAGATGCTCCGGTGCGGCCGTCGCAGCCGGCGCCAGGCCGGCCGTCAACGCGGCCGCCGTGATGATGTTGCCGATGCGAGCCATGGCGTATCCTTTTCTGCCGGCGTGCCGCGGCTTCCGCGCTCAATAGACCCTGGCCTGCGGCTTTATATAGGCAACGTCGTTGGTCAGGGTATAGGCGTGCACGGGCCGGTAGTCGATCTTCACCGTGCCGCGTTCGTCAAGCCAGGTCAGCGTGTGCTTCATCCAATTCTTGTCGTCGCGCTCGGGATAATCCTCGCGCGCATGCGCGCCGCGGCTTTCGGTGCGGTTGAGCGCCGCATCCATCGTCACCACCGCCTGCGCGATAAGATTGTCGAATTCCAGCGTCTCGATCAGGTCGGAGTTCCAGATCAGCGAGCGATCGGTCACCCGGATGTCGTTTATTCCGGAAAACGTTTCGTGAATGAGCTTGTGACCCTCCTGCAGCACCTCGCCGGTGCGGAACACCGCGCAATTGTTCTGCATGACTTTTTGCATTCTCAGCCGCAGCTCCGCGGTCGGCGTGCCGCCCGATGCGTTGCGGAATCGATCGAGCCGCGAAAGTGCGCGCTCCGCCGCGTCCTTGGGCAATTCGGGCTGCTTGTCGTTCGGGGTGAGGATTTCCGCGCAGCGCTGCGCCGCCGCCCGGCCGAACACCACGAGGTCGATCAGCGAATTGGAGCCGAGCCGGTTGGCGCCGTGTACGGAGACGCAGGCTGCTTCGCCGAGCGCCATGAGGCCCGGCACCACGGCGTCCGGATTGCCGTTCTTCTTGGTCAGGGCCTCCCCGTGATAGTTGGTCGGAATGCCGCCCATGTTGTAGTGCACGGTCGGCAGCACCGGGATCGGCTCGCGCGTCACATCCACCCCGGCGAAGATCCGTGCGCTTTCCGAGATTCCGGGCAGCCGCTCCTGCAGCACCTCGGGGTCGAGATGGTCGAGGTGCAGGTAGATATGGTCCTTGTTCTTGCCCACACCCCGGCCTTCGCGAATTTCGATCGTCATGGCGCGCGAGACCACGTCGCGCGACGCCAGATCTTTGGCCGATGGGGCGTAGCGTTCCATGAAACGCTCGCCCTCGGAATTGACGAGATACGCGCCTTCGCCGCGCGCCCCTTCCGTGATCAGGCAGCCGGCGCCATAGATGCCGGTGGGATGGAACTGCACGAATTCCATGTCCTGCAGCGGCAAGCCCGCCCGCAGCACCATGGCATTGCCGTCGCCGGTGCAGGTGTGCGCAGAGGTGCATGAGAAATAGGCCCGTCCGTAGCCGCCGGTGGCGAGAATCGTCATCTGCGCGCGGAAGCGATGGATCGAGCCGTCTTCCAGACACAGCGCCACCACCCCGCGGCAGCGGCCCTCGTCGTCCGTGATCAGGTCGATGGCGAAATACTCGATGAAAAATTCCGCCTGGTGCCGCAGCGCCTGGCCGTACATGGTGTGCAGCATGGCATGCCCGGTACGGTCCGCCGCCGCGCATGTCCGCTGCGCGGTGCCCTTGCCGAAGTGCGTCGTCATGCCGCCGAACGGGCGCTGATAGATCTTTCCGTCCTCCTCGCGGCGCGAAAACGGCATGCCCCAGTGTTCAAGCTCATACACCGCGGCCGGCGCTTCCCGGCACATGTATTCGATCGCATCCTGGTCGCCGAGCCAGTCGGCGCCTTTGACCGTGTCGTACATGTGCCAGCGCCAGTCGTCCTCGCCCATGTTGCCGAGCGCGGCCGCGATCCCGCCCTGAGCGGAAACCGTGTGCGAACGGGTCGGAAAGACCTTGGTGATGCAGGCCGTGCGCAGCCCCGCCTGG
>DATLYX010000104.1:0-10681 GCA_035574295.1 Xanthobacteraceae bacterium | reverse complement strand
CGCGCGAGGGCGCTCATAGCATAGGTATGGTGAGGTTAAGGGGCGATTAACCATCGGCCCCGCCCCGCCAATTCCGCTGACCACTCTTGGGTGGAAAAGGGTCTTGTGCGGCAGAGCGTCGCACTCTATTTTTGCCCTGCCGCCTATCTCGGCGCAAGGTCCGGGCCCCTCTGGCGTTCTGGGCGCGAAGCCCTCGGCGCAATGCCCTCGGTGCAAAGCTCCCGGCGCGATGTCGGACCTCTTGTGTGAACACTCAGGAGGTCGACATGGAGGCTTTCGCTCCAGCGAATCTTATTGCGCTTGCCACCGATCCATTGGCTTGGGTGGCGCTTGCTGCGCTGATCGCCATGGAAGTGGTGCTCGGCATCGATAACCTCATCTTCATCTCCATCGTTACCAACAATCTGCCGCCGGGGCAGCGCGAGCAGGCGCGTCGCATCGGCATATCCCTTGCCCTTTTGTTGCGGCTGGCGTTCCTCGGCACCATCGCTGCCATCGTCAAGCTGACGCAGCCTTTGTTCACTGTGTTCAGTCAGACCTTCTCGTGGCGCGATTTGATTTTGATCGCGGGCGGGCTGTTTCTGGTCTGGAAGGCGACGAAGGAGATCCATCATCGGGTTGATCCGGAACATGCGCCGGACATGTTCGACAGTCTGCCGGCGGCGGCGGCGGCGACCTTCGGGTCGGTGGTGGTGCAAATCATCCTGCTCGATATTGTGTTCTCGGTGGACAGCATCATCACCGCGGTGGGCATGACGCCGCATGTGCCGATCATGGTGATTGCGGTTGTGGTGGCGGTGGTGGTGATGCTGCTTGCAGTTAATCCGCTTGCTAATTTCATCCATAACAACCCTACCGTGGTGATGCTGGCGCTCGGGTTTTTGATCATGATCGGCATGACGCTGATTGCCGACGGGTTCGGCGCGCATGTGCCGCGCGGCTATGTGTACACGGCGATGGCGTTCTCGGTCGGGGTCGAGGCGCTCAATATGCTGGCGCGCCGGGCCGAACGCCGACGCCGCACCACGCCCGAGCAGCGGACGGAGTAGTCGCTGAAAACAACAAGGCCCCGGGGTAGAGCCGGGGCCTCTCCAGCGGGTTGGGGCGGCGCCGGGATGCCGCCCCGACCGCTGGTCACATGTTGTAGGCGCGCTCGCCGTGGTCGGTGAGGTCGAGGCCTTCGCGCTCCTGATCCGCGGCGGGCCGCAGGCCGACGATATAATCCACAAATTTGTAGATCACGAACGAGCCGATGCCGGACCACAGCAGCGTCATCACCACAGCTTTGATCTGCGCCCAGACCTGCGTGACGAATTCGTAGTCGGTGATCTTGCCGGTGGCGTAGTCGATGACGCCGGCGCCGCCGAGCGCGGGATTCACCAGGATGCCGGTCAGAATCGCGCCGACAATGCCGCCGATGCAGTGAATGCCGAACACGTCGAGCGCATCATCGTAGCCGAACAGGTTCTTGATCGTGGATACAAAATAGAGACACACCACGCCGGCGATGAGGCCGAGCACGAGCGCCCCCATGGGACCGGCAAAGCCGGAGGCGGGCGTCACCGCCACAAGCCCTGCGATGCAGCCGGACAGCGCGCCGAGCAGCGAGGCTTTGCCCTTGATCATCCATTCGGCGAACAGCCACGACAACGCCGCCGCGGCGGTGGCGACGAACGAATTGATCATGGCGAGCGGCGCGCCGCCGACCGCCTCCAGGTTCGAGCCGGCGTTGAAACCGAACCAGCCGACCCACAACAGGCAGGCGCCGACCATAGCGAACACCATGGAATGCGGCGGCATCAAATCGCGGCCGAAGCCGATGCGCTTGCCGACCACCAGCGCGCCGACGAGGCCGGCGATGCCGGAGTTGATGTGCACCACGGTGCCGCCGGCAAAATCAATGGCACCCCATTGGTAGATCAGTCCGGCGTCGGCCATGACCTCGCCCAGCTTGGCTTCGGCCGCTTTCTTGGCCGCGGCGTCGGTTGCCGCCGCCACCGCCTTGGCGGCGGCGTCGATGGCGTCGGGCCCGGCCCAGTACCAGACCATGTGGGCGATGGGGAAATAGACGAAGGTCACCCACAGCGGAACGAACAGGGCAACCGCGGAGAATTTCATGCGCTCGGCAAACGCCCCGGCAATCAGCGCCGGCGTGATGGCGGCAAACGTCATCTGAAAGCAGATGTAGACGTACTCGCTGATAACCACCCCGACCGAGAACGTCGCTGCGGTGGATTCAGGGGTCACGCCGCGCAGAAAAATCTTGTCGAATCCGCCGATGATCGAGGAGCCGCCGGTGAACGCAAAGCTGTAACCGTAGATCACCCAGATCAGCGTCACGATGCACACCGTATAGAATACGTGGGTGAGCACCGAGAGCGCGTTCTTGGGCCGCACGAGACCGGCGTAGAACAGCGCAAGCCCGGGAATAGTCATGAGCAGAACGAGCACGGTCGAGGCCATCATCCAGGCGTTGTCGCCCTTGTTGGGCGCGGGCTTGGCGACCTCGGCGAGCGCCGGTTCGAAGAGAAGCGCGGCAACGGCAACGGCGGCTCCGGCCGCGAGCCCCGCGCGAACGAGCGTCTTCAGCGTCATGGTTCAACTCCCAAATTTGCGACGTTTGTCGAAGGTCACAGCGCCGCGGCGTCGGTTTCGCCGGTGCGGATGCGCACGGCGTGATCGAGGTCGTAGACAAAAATTTTTCCGTCGCCGATCTGGCCGGTCTTGGCAGCCGCGGCAATGGCATTGACGACCTTGGCGACCTGCTCGCTCGCAACGGCGACTTCGATCTTGATTTTGGGCAGGAAGTTCACCGCATATTCGGTGCCGCGATAGATCTCGGTGTGGCCTTTCTGCCGGCCGTAACCCTTGACCTCGGTGACGGTCATCCCGTGCACGCCGGCCGCCGTCAAAGCATCGCGAACCTCGTCGAGCTTGAACGGCTTGATGATTGCCATGACTAGTTTCATGGGCTCGATCCCCTTGGGCCCGGCCGCCGACGGCCAGGCTGACATTGAGCCGCGCGCCGCCGGCGCGGGCTGCGGCTTCAGGGAATCAAGCGCCGTGCCAGACGGCGCACCGCGGCGAAGCTTTTGGTAAGCTTGTTGTTTTTGCCGCGATCGCAAAACGTTACCGAAGGCGCCGGTGCAATCTGCGAACGAAATAGTCAAACCGGCGATGTGGCGGCACGGCTTGCTCAAATTCTGAGCAGCAAAGCGCGGAAACCGGACGCGTCGGCGTCCGGTTTCCAATGCGTCCCGGCGAATCGTTACTGCAGTTGTTCGCCGTGCAGGGAGAGATCGAGGCCGGTGCGCTCCTCCTCCTCGCGCACGCGCAGCGGCACGAAGAGGTTGATGATCTTGAGCACCACGAAGGTGATCACACCGGACCAGACCAGGGTTACGACCACTCCGTAAAGCTGCACCAGTACCTGACCGGGGTTGCCACCGTAGAACAGACCCGCGGCCTCGCCCACGGCGGGAACCGTGAAGATGCCGCACAGGATGGTGCCGGTCGCGCCGCCGATGCCGTGCACGCCGAACACATCGAGGGAGTCGTCATAACCGAGCTTCTGCTTGAGCTTGGTGCAGCCCCAGTAACAGACCGCTCCGGCGATCAGGCCGATGAGGATGCCGTGCCACGGCAGCACGAAGCCCGAGCACGGCGTGATGGTGCCAAGACCGGCGATGGCCCCGGAGATCATGCCGAGCACGGACGGCTTGCCGCGGTCGATCCATTCCAGCGCCATCCAGGACAGGACACCTGCGGAGGCCGCAAGATGGGTGGCGGCAATCGCGTAACCTGCGCGCGGGCCGGCGGCGAGCGCCGAGCCGCCGTTGAAGCCGAGCCAGCCGACCCAGAGCAGGCCGCAGCCGATCACGGCCAGCGACAGGTCGAACGGCGCGAGGTTCTCGCTGCCGTAGCCGCGCCGCGCGCCCACCACATAGCAGGCGACGAGGCCCGCAATGCCGCAGTTCAGATGCACGACCAGCCCCCCGGCGAAGTCGAGCACGCCCGCGGTCTGCAGGAAGCCGCCGCCCCAGATCCAGTGGGCGATCGGCGCATAGACGAGCAAAAGCCACAAGGCGACGAACCACAGGAAGGCGGAAAAGCGCATGCGGTCGGCAACGGAACCGGCCACTAGCGCAATGGTGATAACCGCGAAGGTCAGTTGGTAGATGACGAAGACCGATTCAGGAATGGTCTTGGCCGCCGAATGGATCGCATCCATCGCCATCCCGGCGAGAAAGAACCGCTCAAGCGTGCCGATCCAGGGACCGTCGCCGGCGAAGACCAGGCTGTAGCCGATCACCACCCAGACCAGAGAGCCGAGCGCAACCGCCGCAAACGTCTGTGCCATGGTGGCGAGCACGTTCTTCTTGCGCACCATGCCTGCGTAAAAACAAGCAAGTCCCGGTATGCTCATCATCAGCACGAGCGCGGTCGCAGCGATCATCCAGGCGGTGTCGCCGGCGTCGATCTTGGGTGCAGGCGTTGCGGTTTCGGCAAACGCGGTCGCTGCCGGCAACGCGGCAACGGCGGCGATCAATCCGCTCGGCAAAAAGCTCCGCGCCTTCCGGCGCGCTGACGCCATGGTAATCATGTGTGCCCCCTCATCTGGTTTTTGAGCGTGCCGCTCGGTCACACGCCGCCGCGCGGCTGCAGGCTGGCGAATGTTCAGAGCGCGTCGTTGTCGGTCTCGCCGGTGCGGATGCGCACGGCGCGACCAAGGTCGTAAACGAAAATCTTGCCATCCCCGATCTGGCCGGTCTTGGCCGCCCCGATGATCGCCTGCACGGCTTGATCGACAAGGTTGTCGGCGACGGCCACCTCGATCTTCATCTTGGGCAGAAAATTCACGACGTACTCGGCGCCGCGGTAGATCTCGGTGTGGCCTTTCTGTCGGCCATAGCCCTTGACCTCGGTGACGGTCATGCCGTGCACGCCGATGCGGTTGAGGGCGTCGCGAACTTCCTCGAGCTTGAACGGCTTGATGATTGCGGTGATGAGCTTCATGGCGGCCCCCTGGGATCCCGGAAAAGAAATAGACTACGAAACATCGCCTCGCTTGAAGTTGAGGCGTTTCGATATGCACATGAAAGTGGCAAAGCGCCATGAGCGGCGCAAGTTATTGCCTCTGGCAGATGCAATTGCCCAAATTTTAGTCACGCCCGTTGCGAGCGGGAATCAACGCTCCGTGCGGCGCTCGCGCAGCAATCCCTCCTGGGCCACCGAGGCGACGAGAGTTCCATCGCGGGAAAAAATCAGCCCGCGGGCAAAGCCGCGGCTGCCATGCAGGTTCGGGCTGTCCTGGGCGTAGAGCAGCCAGTCGTCGGCGCGGAACGGACGATGGAACCAAAGCGCATGGTCGAGGCTTGCGGCCATGACGGTCTTCTCGAACACCGTGCGACCGTGCGGCACGAGCGCGGTGTCGAGCAGCATCATGTCGGAGGCGTAGGCCAGCACGCAGCGATGCACGGCGGGATCGTCGGGCAGGTGGCCGGTGGCACGGATCCAGACGTTGAAGCGGCCGTTCTCGGATTTCTTGCCGAGGTAACGCTCGAACTCGACCGGCCGCAGCTCGATCGGACGCTCGCGCTCGTAATAGCGGCGCACAGGGTCCGGCATCAACGGCAAGACGCGCGCTTTGATCTCGTTTTCGCTCGGCAGATCCTCGGGCTTCGGCACGAGCGGCATCGTCGCCTGATGGGTAAACCCTGGCTCATCGACATGAAAGGACACCATCATGGCGAAGATGGACTGGCCGTGCTGACGGGCAATGACACGGCGGGTGGTGAAACTCTTGCCATCGCGGATGCGGTCAACGTCGTAGATGATCGGGACTTTCGGATCGCCGGGCAAAAGGAAATACGCGTGCATGGAATGCGGCGGCCGGGTCTCGACCGTGCGGCAGGCGGCGACCAGCGCCTGCCCGATCACCTGGCCGCCGAACACGCGCTGCCAGCCGACCTGCGGGCTGCGGCCGCGGAACAGATTCAAATCGAGCGGTTCGAGATCAAGGATGGCGAGCAGGTCTTGGACGGCCGAGGACATGGAACAGTGGTATACTGACCCGGCATGCGAAAGACAAAACAAACCGAGGGGCGCTGTGATGTATTGATCGCCGGCGCGGGTTTCGCCGGCCTGGCGCTGGCGATTGCGCTGCGGCAGGGGCTCGGCGAAACGTTTGCAGTGACGGTTGCCGATCCGGCGTTGGGCCGGGCGGCGCGACCCGACGCACGCGCCTCGGCCATTGCAGCGGCGGCGCGGCGGCTCCTGGAGAGCATCGGGGTGTGGGAGCAGGTGTCCGATGCGGCGCAGCCGATCCTCGACATGGCGATCACGGATTCGCGGCTGAACGACACCGTGCGGCCGACGTTGCTCACTTTTGCCGGCGAGGTCGATGACGGCGAACCGTTCGCGCACATGGTGGAGAACACGCCGTTGCAGGCCGCGCTCAAGGACAAGGCACAGCAGAACGGCGTTATGTTGCTGCCGCATGCGGTCATTGCGTTCGAACATCTGCGACCGAGTTACGCCCCTCATTCCGGCACGCTTCCTGAAAGTGGGGCGCATGCGGCGGGGGTCAGTTCGCGCATCGATGTGACGTGTGACGATGGGTCGAGCATTTCGACCCGATTGCTGGTCGCCGCGGACGGGGCGCGCTCGCGCGTGCGTGAGCAGGCCGGCATCAAGACCGTCGGCTGGGATTACGGGCAGAGCGCGATCGTGACCACGGTGGCGCACGAGCGCGATCATTGTGGCCGCGCCGAGGAGCATTTTATGCCGGCGGGGCCGTTCGCGATCCTGCCGCTGCAAGGCCGGCGCTGCTCCATCGTGTGGACGGAGGAGGCGCGCGCGGCGGAACGCATCGTGGCGCTGCCGGCGGCGGAGTTTCATGCCGAGCTCGAGCGACGCTTCGGCCTGCATCTGGGCGAGCTGCGCGTGGTGGAGCAGCCGCGCAGCTTTCCGCTCGGGCTCCATGTGGCGCGCAGTTTTGTTGCCGAGCGCATCGCGCTGGTCGGCGATGCGGCGCACGTAATCCATCCGATTGCGGGGCAGGGGTTGAATCTGGGTCTGCGCGACGTGGCGGCGCTGGCGGAGGCGGTGGCGGACGCGGCGCGGCTCGGGCTCGACATCGGCGGTGCCGATGTGCTCGACCGCTACCAACGCTGGCGGCGGTTCGACACCATGGCGATGGGGATCGCGACCGACGGGCTCAACCGGCTGTTCTCCAACGAGTCGGACGCGCTGCGGCTCGTGCGCGACATCGGCCTGGGATTGGTGGAGCGGGCGCCGGCGCTGAAGAATTTCTTCATCCGCGAGGCGGCGGGTCTGACCGGAGAGGTGCCGCGCCTCTTGCGCGGGGAGGCGTTGTGAGATCACACCAGCGGAATCGCGCCGACGTGGTTCTGGAACGCCTGGCGCGATGAGATTGCGGCGTACCAGCGGTCGAGGTTTTCCATCTTCGGGCGGTCGGGCGCCAGATTGACGAAGCGATAAGTGATGATGCCGACCGGGATGTCGCCGTAGGAAAATTCGTCGCCCGCCACGTAGCGGGTTTTGGCGAGCTGGGCGTCGAGGATGGCCATGACCTTGATGGTGCGCTCCTTGGACTCGGCGATCTCGGCGTGGTTACGTTTTTCGGGCGGGGTGCGGATCAAACCCCAAAACAGGCCGTGGATCGCCGGGCCAAGTACGGTGAGCTGCCAGTCCATCCACTGGTGCGCACGGGCGCGGCTGCGCAGGTCGGCGGGTTCGAGCACGCGGCTCTGATATTTGGCGGCGAGATAGCGCACGATGGAGTTCGATTCCCAGAGCAGCCAGCCGTCATCTTCTTCCAGCGTGGGCACCAAGCCGTTCGGATTCATGGCGAGGTAGGCCGGCTCGCGGTTCCTGCCGAACGGGCCGCCGATGTCGATGCGCTCGTGCGGCAGGTTCATCTCGCCGATCGCCCACATCACTTTCTGCACGTTGGACGAGGTGTTGCGGCCCCAGATCTTCAGCATCGACTTGCTCCGGCATTGCAACGTGTGCGCATTACCCCCGCAAGCGGGGAGAGGTACCTACTCCAGCTTGCGCGCCTCCTCCGGCAGCATGATCGGGATGCCGTCGCGGATCGGATAGGCAAGCTTGGCGGAGCGCGAGATCAGCTCCTGTTTCTCGGCATCGTACTCGAGCGGGCCCTTGGTCACGGGGCAGACCAAAATTTCCAACAGCTTGGGATCGACGTTGCCGGCCGGACGATCGGCGGACGGGCTGGACGGGTTGGACATTCTTGCTCCCTCGAAATCGGCCTTCGGGCGGGCCATGACTTCTCGCTGCTAAAGTAAAGCTATCGTTGCCAAGGGCAAGTCCGGACGTGAGCCCGCGCGGCTATTGCAGCGGGGACTCGCCGCCGGCGGATTTCTTGGCCAGCTCGATGCGAGTGACCGCGATGAGAATCTCGGCGCGGGTTTTCAGATCAGGTGCTTCCAGCATGGCCTGCTTTTCGGCGGGACCATAGGGCGACATCATGGCGAGCGCGTTGACCAGGGCCTCGTTCGGGGCGTGCTCGATGCCTTCCCAGTCGGTGCGCAGGTTGTTGGCTTTCAGAAACGCGCTCAGCGCGTCGAGCAGCGCCTTGCGATCGACCAGATCCTCGCCCTTGCGCGCGGTGAAATCGTCGATGAACGGAGCGTAGCTCACGCGACATTTGCGGTAGGGGGTCGGCGTATCGATCTCGTTCTCGACGCGGAAGCGCGAGATGCCGGTGAGCTGAATGAGGTAGCGTCCGTCGCCGGACTCGGCGAACTGGGTGAGACGGCCGACGCAGCCGACGCTGAACAATTTGGGTTTGAGGGTGAGGCCGGAATGGGCGGGATCGGGCTGGATCATGCCGATCAGGCGATGGCCTTCGCGCAAGGCGTCGTCAACCATCGCAAGATAGCGCGGCTCGAAAATGTTGAGCGGCATCTGGCCGCGCGGCAAGAGCAGCGCACCGACGAGCGGGAACACCGGAATGATGTCCGGCAAATCGGCAGGTCCGCGATAGATCACGTTCATGGGCATCTGCTGCCCCCGCCTCATTCTGAGCGGCGGTTCAAGGGTCGCGTCGCGAAGGATGAGGCGGCCTCATGCTTCGAGACGGACGTGGCGCGGCACCCTCAGCGTGAGGCCGCCGTCACGCGCCGACACCGACTCACGCAAACAATACCGACGACAGCCGCTTGCGGCCGTCGATGGTCGCTTCGTCGGTCGGCCCCCAGACGTCGAACAGTTGCACGAGCTGCTTGCGCGCGGCGTCGTCGTTCCATTTCCGATCGCGCTTGATGATCTCAAGCAAGTGGTCGGTGGCGGCCGCGCGCTTGCCTTTGGCGTTGAGCGCGAGCGCAAGATCAAAACGCGCCTGCCAGTCGGTCGGATTGGCGGCGACTTTCTGCTCAAGCTCGGCAATCGAGCCGAGCGATTTCGTCTGTTCGGCCAGTTCGACCGCTGCGCGCGCGGCGGCCACGGCGGTGTCGTTGCGTTTGGCTTCCGGCACCATGGCCAGCGTCTGCTTGGCCTGCTCGATCGCGCCGGTGCCCACATAGCAGCGGGCAAGGCCGGCCAGCGCCGGAATGTTGGCGCCGTCCTGGGCCAACACGCGCGCGAACAGTTCGGCGGCGCCGGCAAAATCATTCCTTGCCAGAGCGGCTTCGGCGGCCTGCAGCACATCCTTCTCCTCGCCGCCGATGCGGTGCTTGGTCAGGCGCTCGATGAAGGCGACGACTTGGCTCTCCGGCATCGCGCCGAGGAAGCCGTCGGCCGGCTGGCCGTTGATGAAGGCGATCACCGCCGGGATCGATTGGATGCCCATCGCCTGGGCGATCTGCTGGAAGATCGCCGGATGCTCGTCAATGTTCATCTTGACGAGCTTGACCTTGCCTTTGGCGGCTCTAACCGCTTTCTCCAGAATCGGGGTAAGCTGCTTGCAGGGGCCGCACCAGGGCGCCCAGAAGTCGATCAGCACAGGCTGGCGTTTCGACTCCTCGATGACATCCTTGACGAAGGCCTGGGTGGTCGTCTCCTTGATGAGACCGTCCGGGGCCGTGGCTCCCCCGCCGCTCTGAAGCATGGTCATCGTGTTCGTTCCGGGCTCATGCAGGTTCTGCTATTAAATGGCGAGAGTTGCGGCAAATGCAATGCAGCCATCAGGGGGGCGGCTCGGCGACCGCCTCGATGCGCGGCGGGTGGCCCGTGGCGGCGAGAAATTTCAGGAGGCCCTCGCGGGGGACGGTGGTAGTCATGGTGTTGATCAGCGGGTGGCAGTTGATCGCCTCGTGCCGCAGCAGCGCCTGATCGAGCACGACGTTCACGCGCCGGCCGGTGTCGTTGAGCGCGCCGAACAGCGTCACCGCGCCCGGCTCTACGCCAAGCGTCTCGCGCAAGAGCTCGGCGGAGCCGAACGAGAAACGGCCGCTCGCGCCAAGACGCCGATGCAGCGATTTTAGGTCGATGGTTGCGTCCTCTTGGGCGGTGACCAGATAGAGGGCTCCCTTCTTGTCCTTGAGGAACAGGTTCTTGGTGTGGCCGCCGGGGATTTGGCCGCGCAGCGCCTGCGACTGCTCGACGGTGAACAGCGGCGGATGCGTGACGGTTGAGTGGGGGATGCCGAGGCGGTCGAGATAGGCGAACAGTTCGGCGGGCGTGGCAGGCATGC